>NZ_CP062948.1:2223827-2965103 GCF_014898175.1 Bifidobacterium lemurum | reverse complement strand
ACCTGCCGGGTGTCGTAGGTGACGGAGTCGAAAGACCGATCGGAGTGAGGTATCCGGCTGGCGTCCATCGTCCAGATATCGCCCTGAACGATCTCACGGAGCAGGTGGTGACGCTTGAGCAGTTCGGTGGCCGTAGCCAGTGTCAAAGCCATGGTTCTTTTTCTCCCTTACCGGTTATATCGAAGAGCCATTCTACCCGCCGGCATGTGCGTTTTTGGTGGTAGTGGGGATTCGGAGTCGACGAAGGGGCAGAAGCCTCCGCTCGACGGGTTACAATGGTGCATTGTGACCGAAGAACGGACGGAGACCATGCCGAACGCCGCGCGCGTTTCGAGGAGCTTGCCATGCCCGCCGTCGACGTGCTTTACCGGCAGGCGATGCGGCTGACCAACAACCCCGAGGACGCGCAGGATTTGGTGCAGGACACCTTCGAGAGGGGGTTCAAGGCCTTCGACTCCTTCGAGCCGGGCACGAACTTCGAGGCGTGGATGACCACCATCGAACGCAACGCGTATTTCAACCAATACGCCAAGGCGAAGCGGCGTCCGCAGCGAGCCAACGATTCCAGCGGCGAATACGACGACTGGGACATCTACGCCGCATCCGAGCACTCCTCGGAGGGATTGAAATCAGCCGAGCAGGAGTATCTCGACGCCTTCGCCCCGAGGAGATCATGGCCGCGCTCTCCAAACTCAGTCCGGAACGCCGTCAGGTGTTCATCGACGCGGCGATCGACGGCAAGTCCTATCAGCAGGTGGCCGACGAGCAGGGCGTCAAGATCGGCACGGTGATGAGCCGCCTCAACCGCGCCGCACGCAGCTCAAACGCGAGCTCGCCGCCTACGCCAAAGAGCGCGGATACGACACGCGGACCCCACGCGGTTCACTATCGCGCAATCGGAACGCAGCCGCGATAATGAAAGCAGCAATGCGGCCATCGGCGGAAGGGAGCGGGCATGAACGATCCCATCGAACGTCATCGTCATATCTCCATCACCCCATACCGACGCGGACGGCACGGTGACCCATACGGACGTGCGCATCACCGCCGTGACCACGATTCACGACACCAGACGGACGACTCCGCCCGTATGGGATGTGCGGGCGTCGCGTCGCGGACCGTGATCAAAGCCACCCGCGTGGATGGGGCAGGCGACTGTTTCGACCCGACCACATGCTGCGACGAGCGCGAACAGGCCCTGATCGCGGCGCTGCGGTCCTATCTGCGCCCCGAACAGGCACCCGAGTGCCTGATGGCGCGTCTGCGCGACGCGCTCGACCACTGCTGCAAGGAATAGCCTGGCCATGTGCAAAATAGCCTGGCGTGTGTCGAAGAGGCGGCGCGAAGGCTCGTTGGTTCCGCTGTTCCGGGAGACATGAAATACGAAAAACCCGCCCGGCTTCGCTCAGGCGGGTTTCCACGTTTCTTGACGCGTGAAGATCAGGCGTTTGGGCGCTTGCCGTGGTTGGCGGCCTTCTTACGACGATCCTTGCGCTTGCGTCCGCGCATGCCCATGATGGACTCCTTTACTTATGATGAATAAGCCTACGGGATTATCGCACACAGACGCGACTTCAGGCAAACCGGACGTCCGTTCGGCGGTTTGCCCGAAGCCCTGTGCGACGCTTCGTCAGGCCTGCTGCGCGCTGAGGAACAGCGTGGTGGCGCTGGTGGCGCCCGGCTCGATGACGATCAGGTCCTCGCCGGTGTTGAAGGCGTTGGCGTAGGCGGTCTGCGGCTCGACCGCGGTGCCGGCCGGATGCTGGAAGGCGGGGAATCCGGTGCCGGTGCACACTTGGAACGAGGTGATGGTCTCGTCGCCGCCCACCTTGATGGTCAGGCCGTCGGGGCGGGTGAACGTGGCGGTCACGGTGCCGTCGGCGTTGTGATGCAGGTCGGTCCACGCGTCGTCGAAGGGCTGTTCGGTGAGGAGGGTGGCCGTCCGCAGATCGTACTTGGTGCCATCCACCGGCTCGGTGCCCGTGGGGATGAGGTTCTCGTCGACGGTGACGTGCGTGTCGGCCGGCACGGTCAGGGAGCATTGGGCGTTGTGTCCGTCGATCTCGTCGCCATAGCCGTTGAAGCCGTTGTCGAGCCACGGGTGGATCGCCAGGGCCCACGGGGCGTTCGCGTCGCCGTGGTTGGTGGCGGCGACGGTGATGGACAGCCCTTGTCGCTCAGCTCATAGGTGGCGGTGACGACGATGTCGAAGGGGTAGCCGTTCATATGGGGCGAACGCCACGACAGCGTGACCTTGGCCTCCTCGAGGCTCACCAGAGTCCAGTAGGAGCGGTATCCGTAGCCGTGGATGGCGGTGTTGCGGTCGTGCTCGTCGATGGGCAGCGTGTAGGTCGTGCCCTCGAAGGTGTAGGTGCCGGCTTCGATGCGGTTGGGGAAGGGATGAGGATCTGGCCGTGGCAGCAGGTCACCGGATCGTCGGCGCCGAGCGGCACGATCACGTTCTTGCCCTGGTAGGTGAGCTTGCGCAGCGTGGCGCCGAGCTGGGTGACGACGGCCTGGTAGTCGCCGTAGGAAATCGCGTACTGCTGTCCGGTGCGCGGAGGCAGGTTCGTGCATGCCATTATGATCACTCCCATAGTGCTGGTGTCGTTGTCCGATAACGATTGTTATCGCTAACGCAACAGTCTAGTACCTTATGCGTGGTTTCGTCGCTCGTGCATATGGCGGTGTCGCGACACGCCACGAGTGGAGGACGGAAGGACCGGCTGGGCGTTCCGTCCCCGATCGCCATGGAGGATGCGGCGCGAGCGTGCCGGCATTCGCTCGTGCGGATACCGGTGGCGCGCGGAACATAGGACTGCGTTCGATATCGTACGAAGGTTGCGTTTGGCGGATACACTGGTGGACTGACCGATAAGGAGGCGAACGCAAGATGGGCAAACGTATCGTATTGGCGGATCCACGCGGATTCTGCGCTGGAGTGGATCGTGCGATTCTGACCGTGCAGACGATACTCAAGGCCAGTTCGGCCCGTGGGGGAGGGCTTGGCGACGGCTTGCCTCCCGTGTATGTGCGCCGGCAGATCGTTCATAACCGCCATGTGGTCGAGGACTTGGCCGCGCAGGGCGCGGTGTTCGTCGAGGAATTGGATGAGATTCCGGACGATGCCGGCCCGGCCGGCGTTCCGGTGGTGTTCTCCGCGCACGGCGTGTCGCCCGCGGTGAAGCGCGAGGCCGAGGAGCGGGGATTGCATATCGTGGACGCGACCTGCCCGCTGGTGGGCAAGGTGCATCGCGAGGTGCTGCGCTTCGTGCGCGAGGGATACGAAATCGTCTACATCGGGCATAAGGGCCACGACGAGGCGGTCGGCGTGGTGGGGGAGAGTCCCGAACACGTGCATCTGATCGAACGCGCCGGCGATGTCGCTGATCTGCGGTTCGAACCGATGACCAAATTGGTGCTGCTCAGCCAGACCACATTGAGCATCGACGAGACGGCCGAGACGATAGCCGCCTTGAAAGCCCGGTTCCCCTGGATCGAGGAGCCGCCGAGCTCCGATATCTGCTATGCCACCAGCAACCGGCAGGCCGCGGTGAAATTGGTGGCCGAGCGGTCCGATGCCGTGGTGATCGTCGGATCGGCGAACTCCTCGAATTCCGTGCGTCTGATGGAGGTCGCGCAGGAGGCCTTGGCCGGACGCGGCGACGCGCATCGCGTCGACGACGCGGGCGAGCTTGATCCGGCCTGGTTCGAAGGCGTCGAGGCCGTGGGCGTCTCCTCGGGCGCGTCGGTGCCCGAGGAATACGTCGAAGGCGTGGTCTCGGCCCTGCAGGACATGGGCTATGACGATATCTCCTCGGTGGAGACCATCAAGGAGAATATGCACTTCGTATTACCATCTGAGCTCCGCCGGTAGCCTTCGCGTGGCTATCCGTGTTGAGATCCTTCGACTCCGGCCTAACGGCCTGCGCTCAGGATGACGTTGATAATGGTTATTCGTCATCCTGAGCGGAGGGCGAAGCCCGAAGTCGAAGGATCTCTTTACCGGGAAACACCGTAATAACGAGGAAGCCCTCGCCGTGGGCGAGGGCTTCCTGATGAGTTCCATGGGAACCGTTGCGGTCGTCAGACCGCGTCGGGTCACTCGGAGATCTCGGCGAAGTACAGCAGGGTGCGCACCATGTTGCAGGTGAAGCCGTACTCGTTGTCGTAGAAGGACACGGTGCGGGCCAGGGTCACGCCGTCGACGGTGTTGACGTCGGTCTGGGTCGGGTCGAACACGCCGCCGTGGGTGTCGCCGATGATGTCGCCGGAGACGATGCCCTCATCGTTGTAGCCGTAGTAGTCCGTGTCGGAGAACGCGGCCTTGAAGGCCTCGTTGATCTCGTCGGCGGTGGTCTCGACGTTCAGCACGGTGGTCAGCTCGGTGACGGATCCGTCCGGAACCTGCACGCGCTGGGCGTGGCCCTGCAGCTTGCCGTTGACCTCCGGACGACCTTGCCGATGGCCTTGGCGGCACCGGTGGAGTGGGCGATGGTGTTCACCGCGGCGGCGCGCAGGTCGCGGCCGGACTTGGTGCCACGCGGGCCGTCCAGGATCATCTGGGTGCCGGTGTAGGCGTGGATGGTGGTCATGAAGCCGGCCTTGATGCCCCACTTGTCGTTGAGCAGCTTGACCATGGCGGCCATGGAGTTGGTGGTGCAGGAACCGGCGGAGACGATCACGTCGTCGGCCTTGAGGATGTCGTGGTTCACACCGAACACGACGGTCGGGGTGTCGGCGTCCTTGGCCGGGGCGGAGATCAGGACCTTCTTGGCGCCTGCGTTGAGGTGGGCCTGGGACTTCTCGGCGGAGGTGTAGAAGCCGGTGCACTCGAGCACGAACTCGACGCCGTCGTTCTTGACCCACGGGATGTTGTTGGCGTCCTTCTCGGCGTAGACCTTGTATTCCTTGCCGTCGACGATGATGGAGTCCTCGGTGGCCTTCACGTCGACCAGGGTGCCGTCGTCGTGCTTGAAGGTGCCGTGGGTGCTGTCGTACTTCAGCAGGTAGGCGAGGGCGGCCGGCGAGGTCAGATCGTTGATGGCGGCAACTTCGATGTCACCAGCCTGGCCACCGCGAGCCTGAAGCTCGAAGATGCGGCGGAAGGCGAGACGACCGATACGACCGAAGCCGTTGATACCAATCTTAACTGTCATGTATTTCTCCCTTTGGGATAGGCCTTGGCGCACGGTGGCGCGGCGGCCATTGTTTACCAACGTTCCTTACTCTAATGCGTCGCCTGTACTTACGGCAACGTTTGGCGCGTGTTTTCAGTCTCAAGGCGCAACTTCCGTGAGCGTTCACAACGACTGCGCGGTCGTCCTCTGCGCAGTCGTGCGGCATCGATCGGGCCGGATCTCCCATGTCATGCCGGCAATGCCGCACGGGCGGCGACGTCAGCCATGGAAGAGCGGGGAGAGCAGTTCGGACCGGCGGTCGTCGATCTCTCCGAAGGACGCGTCCTGTTCCACACCGCTGCGCCATTGAGGTTGCGGAGCCTCCACGGGATAGGTGACGATCAGCGTGCCTTCGCGCACGCTGATGGAGGAGGGGATGCCGGGCAGGAACTCGTTGCTGACTCCCAGCGCGTGGCTGTTCGTCCAATCGACCGGATCCGTCTCGTATTTCAGCCCCCGAATCGTCACGCCCAACGCCTTGTCGGAATGCGCGAACACGGAGACCATGCGCCGCGCGGCCACCTGGTTCGCGGGAAAACGGATCTCCCCATCCGTGACGGCCGTGGCGACGCTGCCGTCGCCATGCAGGAATCCGATGCCGCCGTGCCTCGCGATGTCGGCCAGCATCTGCAGATTCGCCAACGCATGGTCGAGCCGGCCTCCGAGACCGCCGAAGATATGGAACACGCGAATGCCCTGGTTCCAGCCGACCTTCACCGCCTGCGGCATGTCGGTCTCGTCCTTCTGCGCGGGCAACGCGATGGTGCGCACGCGCCCGCCGCCCGACATGCCGCCATCCGGACGGGAATCCGGCATCCCGCTGATCGAATCGAAATCGCCGATCGCCACATCGGGCGTGACGCCCAACGAAAGCGCATGGTCGTAACCGCCGTCCGCGGCCACGACGAGCGCGCCTTGGGGAATGACCGGAATCTCGTCGTAGTAGCTTCCCGCCCCGAACACCACGCAGACCTTGCCCATATCGCTCATACCGGCCAGTGTACGCGTCCGAGGCGGATCGCGAGACGATCCCGGACAAGCGGGACGCATCATGCCCGAGGCGGTTTTTCGTCCGACCCGCCCGGTTCGCCGTGCAGACAACGCCTATGCGCCGGCGTGCGGGGCTGATAATCTGGGCGCAGTCCACATAGCGAACGATACGAGAGGGAACCAGCATGGCGGTGAAGACGCAGGACAGCGAACGGCCGATCCTCAAATCGAAGATCTTCCTGTACATCACGGAGTTCTTCTCGGGCATGGCCGTCATGGCGGCCGAGCTGGGCGCCTCGCGTCTGCTCGCCCCCTACTTCTCCAGCTCCCAGATCGTATGGACCATCATCATCGGCACCATCATGATCGCGCTGGCGCTCGGCGCGGTGTTCGGCGGCAAATGGGCCGACAAGGACCCGAATCCCGACAAGCTGTATTTCCGCATCATGATCGCGGCCGTATGGATCGCGCTGATCCCGCTGGTCGGCAAATACGTGATCCTGGCCATCTCCGGACTTCTGATCGTAAGCGTGTCGACCAACTTCCTCATCGTCGCGGCCTTCGTCAGCTGCATGGTCATCTTCGTGCCGCCGCTGTTCCTGCTCGGCACCGTGACCGCGGGCCTGAACAAATTCGCCACCGACTCGCTCGAGGACAACGCCTCCGTGGTCGGCCGTCTTTCCGCATGCAACACCATCGGCTCGATCCTCGGCACCTTCCTGCCCACCTTCGTGACCATCCCCGCCGTGGGCACCTTCGTGACCTTCCTGATCTTCTCGGGCGTGCTGCTGCTGATCCCCCTGGTCTATTTCATCTCGATCAAGGCCCGCCGCGTCGCCTGCGTCGTCTCCACGGTCGTCTTCGTGGCCACCTCCTGCGTCTCGCCCCTGAGCGGATTCGCGTTCTGGGAGACGAACCTCGCCTACGAGGGCGAGTCGATCTACAACTATCTGCAGGTCAAGAACCTCTCCGACCGCACGATCCTGTCCACCAACGTGCTGTTCGGCGTGCAGTCCGTCACCATGAAGGACGAGGGCCTCACCGGCATGTACTACGACACGGCCCTCGCCGCCCCCGCGCTCGCCGACAACGCCGACTCCGCCCTGATCCTCGGCATGGGCACCGGCACCTACGCGCGCCAGCTCAGGCAGTATTACCCTGATATGGAGATCACCGGCGTGGAGATCGACGAGAAGATCACCGAACTGGCCGGGGAGTACTTCGACGAGCCGGCCGACGTGCCCGTCTCCACCTACGACGGGCGCGCATGGCTCGCCGCCAGCGACGAGACCTACGACGTGATCATGGTCGACGCGTATCAGGACATCACCATACCTTTCCAGATGAGCTCGGTCGAGTTCTTCGAGATGGTCAAGGAGCATCTGAACCCCGGCGGCGTGATGGTGGTGAACATGAACATGATCTCCGACGGCGAAGGCTCGATCAACGAGGCTCTCACCGACACCATCGCCAGCGTGTTCGGGGAACGCAACATGCTCACCGCCGACGTGCCGAACACCACCAACCGCGAGTTGTTCGCCAAAACCATCGGCGAGGACAAGTCCACCAAAGGCGCGAGCGACATCAAACGCGACGCCAAGGCGATTCCGCTGCGCTCCACCACCTATATGCGCACGCACAGCGACGAACTCAAATGGGAGATGGACGAGGTGGCCGCGCGGTTCGAGGAGGTCGACGAGCCGGACGCGGATTCGACCATTCTCACCGACGACCAGGCGCCGGTCGAGGTGCTGGGCATGCGCGCCATCGACCAGCTGATCGAACGGGAGGCGGAACCGTATCGCGAGATCCTGCGCGAGGAGGGCATCGCCGGTCTGATCGACGCGCTGAGTTGACGCGCGGGCCGGCGGTGTGTCGCGGTTGTCCGGCCATATGGTAATATCGACAAGGCTTGAGAAATCAAGAAAGCGGGAATTCCCCACCTGGAAGCCTTTCAGGGCTTCGGGTTCAAGGCAATGGCCTCGCCGTTCCGGCGCGTTTGGCGCGCGATAGAAGAACGGCTGACGGCACGCAAGGTGTCCGTATGCGATCGAGCGCGCGACGCGCGATGGTCGCGGCTTGCCATGAACACGGAGCTTAGAAGACGATCCGGTCCGGAACACCGCTGAAGGAACATGAGGATTGGAGTCATCATCAGCGACGAACCACGCATTAACGACGAGATTCGCGTCCCGCAGGTACGCCTGATCGGCCCGAAGGGTGAGCAGGTGGGAGTCATCGCGACCGCGGTCGCCCTCAACCTGGCGAAGGAAGCGAACCTCGATCTCGTCGAGGTGGCGCCCAACGCGAAGCCTCCGGTTGCGAAGCTCATCGACTACGGCAAGTTCAAGTACAACGAGAAGATCAAGGCCCGTGAGGCCCGCCGTAACCAGAGCACGGCGGAGATCAAGGAGATCCGTTTCCGCCTGAAGATCGACGACCACGATTTCGAGGTGAAGAAGGGCCATGTGACCCGCTTCCTCAACGGCGGAGACAAGGTCAAGGTCACGATCATGCTGCGCGGCCGCGAACAGTCCCGTCCGATCGGTGGCGTCGAGCTGCTGCAGCGCTTGGCCGCCGACGTCGAGGAATTCGGCACGGTGGAATCCCAGCCGAAGCAGGAGGGCCGCAACATCATCATGACGTTGGCGCCCAAGGGCAAGAAGGTGCACACCCAGTCCGAGCAGCGTCGTCGCGGCGACCAGTCCCGCGCCGAACGCCAGGCCCGGCAGGCCGCGCGTCTTGCCGCCAAGCAGGAGGCCCAAGCCCAGGCCATGGCCGAGGCGAACGCCAAGATCGCACCCCAGACTTCCGAACAGAAGAACAACACCAAGGAGGGCAGCAATGCCGAAGATGAAAAGTAATTCCGCCGCTTCCAAGCGCGTCCGTGTCACCGGCAAGGGCAAGCTGATGCAGGTCGGCAGCGCCATGCGCCACAACCTTGAGCACAAGTCGTCCCGCAAGCGTCGCGCGCTGTCCACCGACACCGTGATCGCCGCCCCGCAGGCCAAGAAGCTCAAGCGCATGCTCAACAAGTGAGCCCCACCGGAATTTACGACTTTTAAGAAAGCTGAGGAATAGAATATGGCACGTGTCAAGCGCGCAGTGAACGCCCACAAGAAGCGTCGCGTCGTTCTCGAGAGGGCTTCCGGCTACCGCGGCCAGCGCTCCCGTCTGTACCGCAAGGCCAAGGAGCAGCTGCTTCACTCCTTTAACTACAACTTCCGCGACCGCAAGGCCCGCAAGGGCGACTTCCGCAAGCTGTGGATCCAGCGCATCAACGCCGCGGTCCGCGCCGAGGGCATCACCTACAACCGCTTCATCCAGGGTCTGAAGCTGGCCGGCATCGAGCTGGACCGCCGCGCCCTCGCCGAGCTGGCCGTGTCCGATCCCGAGACCTTCAAGGCCATCGTGGACGCCGCCAAGGCCGCCCTGCCCGAGGATGTGAACGCCCCGGTCGAGGTCTGATCGATTCTTCTGGCATGATGCCCCGCTCGTCCGTGGCGAGCGGGGCATCATCGTATCCGACGGCATCGTGGTATCGCCCGGCATCGCGGGTCGAACCCGCCGTAATACACTGGAGCCTATGACTTACGGATTCGCGCCGCTGCTCGAGCAGTTCCTCGCCCATATCGATGTGGAACGCGGATTGGCCCCGTCCACGGTGAAGGCGTACGAATCCGATCTCGGCAAATACTTCGACTGGCTGGACACCCAAGGCATCGACGACCTTTCCCGCATCACCCGCCATGACGTGGAACGCTACGTCGCCTCGCTCGACGACGCCGGCGAAAGCGCGCGCAGCAAGGCCCGTCGTCTTGCCAGCGTGCATGAGTTCCACAAATTCGCCCTGACCCAGCATGTCGTGTCCGATGACGTATCGGCTTCGGTGAAGGCGCCCAAAGGCGCGTCCACCCTGCCGGACGTGCTGACGGTGGACGAGGTGTCGCGCTTGCTCGACGCGGTCGCCCCGGTCGTTCCGAACGCCGAAGACGGCGCCCTCGATCCGGTGGAGCTGCGCGACAAGGCGCTGCTCGAATTCATGTACGCCACCGGATGCCGTGTCTCCGAGGCCACCGGCGCGAATCTGGAGGACGTCGACCTTGACGAGCGGGTCGCCCGTCTGATGGGCAAAGGATCCAAACAGCGTCTGGTGCCGGTCGGAGGCTACGCGTGCGCGGCCCTGCGCCGCTATCTCGAACGGTCTCGTCCCGAACTCGAACGCCGGGCGCACGCACCGAACGTCGAACGGCGCGCGTTGTTCCTCAACAAGCGGGGCCGTCGGCTGTCCCGCCAATCGGTGTGGGAGATCGTGCGCGGCGCGGGGGAGCGCGCCCATATCGCCAAACCGCTGCACCCCCACACCCTGCGGCATTCCTTCGCCACGCATCTGATCCAGGGAGGCGCTGACGTGCGCACCGTGCAGGAGCTGCTGGGACACGCCAGCGTCACCACCACGCAGATCTACACGCATGTCGCGCCGGAGAACCTCATCGAGGCGTATCTGACCGCCCATCCGCGCGCGAGGTGACGCCGCCGACAGGAGATGCCTCGACTTCGCTCGAGACCGCGCGCGGCACGACATCGCCGCGGCGATGCCGGGCGAAGTCGGGGTTCTCGGCGTGGCAGTCTGCCGCCGGACCGGACGACACGATAGGCTGATGGGGTGGAAGACGGAACGTTTGCGCAGGGATCGCTCGATTTGGGCGATGTGGCGGCGAAGGATATTGCTAAGGTGAACACTATGCCTACGGATTTGCTTGGACGCGTCTACGAAACCTTCCCCGCCCCCGAACCGCTGCGTCAGCACGGTCCGGCGCGGGTCATCGCCATGTGCAACCAGAAGGGCGGCGTGGGCAAAACCACCAGCTCCATCAATATCGCCGGCGCGCTCAGCCAGTACGGCCGCCGTGTGCTGATCGTCGATTTCGACCCGCAGGGCGCGGCCACGGTGGGATTGGGCATCAACGCGAACACGGTGGAGAACACCATCTACACGGCGTTGTTCAACCCGTCCATGGACCCGCATGAGGTGGTGCACCACACCGCCTTCGAGGACATCGACATCATCCCCGCGAACATCGACCTGTCCGCGGCCGAGGTGCAGCTGGTCACCGAGGTCGGGCGCGAACAGGTGCTGGCCGGCGTGCTGCGCAGGCTCAAGGCCGAATACGACGTGATCATCATCGACTGCCAGCCCTCGCTCGGCCTGCTCACCGTCAACGCGCTCACCGCGGCGGATGGAGTGATCATCCCCGTGGCCGCCGAGTTCTTCGCCCTGCGCGGCGTGGCCCTACTCATGCAGTCCATCGACAAGGTGCGCAGCCGCATCAATCCCGATCTGCAGGTGTACGGCGTGCTGGTGACGATGTTCACCAAGACCCTGCACTGCGAGGAGGTGCTGCAGCGCATCTACGAGGCGTTCGACGACAAGGTGTTCCACACGGTGATCTCACGTTCCATCAAACTGCCGGATTCCACCGTGGCCGCCGCTCCGATCACCATCTTCGCGCCCGGGCACAAAACCAGCAAGGAATACCGCGAGGTGGCGCGCGAGCTGGTGTCGCGGGGCATCATCGCCTGATGCGTCGCCTGGCATGCTCGGCGTCCCCGAGGGCCCGTCGCGTCGCGTCCGCGCCTTCCGCGCGGGTTGCGCGTATGACGTATGGGAGCGTGGCGCGCCATGGATGAGATCGAACGGCTGATCGCCGACCAGACGGACGTCCCGTCCGAGACGGAGTCGGCTTCCGGATTCCATGTGGATCTGGAGGTGTATTCCGGTCCCTTCGACGCGTTGCTCGGCATGATCGCCAACAATCGGCTGGAGCTCACCGAGGTGTCGTTGTCCACCATCACCGAGGAGTTCCTCGCCTACGCGCGCACGTTGGATTTCGCGCGCGATATGGACGAGGCCAGCGCATTCCTCGACGTCGCCTCGATTCTGGTGGAGGCGAAAAGCGTCGCCTTGCTGCCGGGCGGCGAGGACGAGCGCCGCGACGAGCAGAGTCTCGAAGCCCTGCGCGAACGCGATCTGCTGTTCGCGAGGCTGTTGCAGTACCGCGCGTTCAAACAGGCGTCCAATGATTTCCGCGCGCGCTTCGCCGCGAATTCCGGCCGGTTCCCCCATCCCGGCGTGGTGGACGACACCGTGGCGGCCATGCTGCCCGAACTCGCCTGGACTTTGGGCGCGGAGGATCTGGCCAGGCTGGCGGCCCAGGTGTTCGCCAACGCGCCCGTCTCGCAGGTCAGCGTCCACCAGCTGCATGTGCCGCTGGTCGACCTGCGCGCCCAATCAGCTCTGGTGCGCGACCGGCTGCGCGCGTTGCCGGCGGGGGAGTCGATCACCTTCGCCCAGCTCACCGAGGATGCGGAGCATCGCATCGAAATCGTGGCCCGGTTCCTGGCCGTTCTCGCCTTCTTCAAACAAGGCGCCGTCCAGTTCAGGCAGGACGGGCCGTATGCTCCGCTGCACCTGAGATGGATGCCCGGCGTGGACGACGAGATGTCCGATGTGAATATCAGCGAAAGGGATTTTGCATAAGATGAACAGCGAGAACGCCTCTTCCAGCCGCCCCGAATACGTGGATTTCACCGTGGATGATTTTCCCGGAGGCCTGAACGCCTGTGTGGAGGCGATTCTGATGGTCGCTGACCAGCCGCAGCAGGCGGAGGATCTCGCGCGCGTGCTCGCCGTGGACGAGGATGCGGTCGAAGGGGCGTTGGAGACGCTGCGCGAATCCTATGAGGCGGAACATCGCGGATTCGAACTGCGTCATACCGCGCGTGGCTGGCAGTTCGCCAACCGTTTGGAATTCGAGCCGGTGGTGTCCGCCTTCGTGACCGACGGGCAGACCGCCCGCCTCAGCCAGGCCGCGTTGGAGGCGCTGGCCATCGTGGCCTACAAGCAGCCGGTGACCCGCGCGCAGATCGCCGCCATCCGCGGCGTGAATTCCGATGGCGTGGTCCGTTCGCTCACCGTGCGCGGGCTGGTGCGCGAGGAGGGTACGGATCCCGATTCGCGTGCGGCGCTGCTGGTCACCTCGGGTCTGTTTTTGGAGAAGATGGGATTGGAATCCTTGGATCAGCTGCCGTCGCTGGCACCGTTCATGCCGAGTCCGGAATCCGCGTTGCGTGAGGCGCAATCCGAGGAATAGGGCCGATTTCACGGTGGGTTCGCAACACGCCCACTACTTATGGTCATTATGACTATAAGTGATATGCTCATGCGCGACCGTATAGAAAGGCGCGAGCATGGGCATCGGCAATGTTTCGGAGAGACGGCTGCAATCGCCGCACGTCGGCGTCTCCGTCGTCATTCTGGCGCTGGGCCCGGGCTCCGATGACGCCTCGTCCGCGTCCGTCGATACCGATGACGGCGCCTCGTCGAAAACCACATCGCCGGTTCCGCGGCAGGCCGTCCCGCACCGCCGACTCTGGATGCCGTTGGTGCGCCGCACCCGACAGCCGTATCTCGGCATGTGGGCGCTGCCCGGCGAAGACGTCAGCGCCGATGAGACCTTGGAACACGCCGCGTGCAAGGCGTTGGAATCCACCACCGCGTTGACTCCGCGCTATCTCGAGCAGCTGCGCGCCTTCGGCGGGCCCGACCGCTCGCAAGGCGGCCTGCCCATGGTCACCGTCGTCTACTGGGCGATGGTGGGGCGGACGGAGACCTGGACACCCGATTCCATCGACGATATGCGGTGGTTCGCCGAAGACGAGCTTCCCGAACTGGCGTTCGACCACCGGCAGATCGTCGACTACGCGCTGCGTCGCCTGCGTACGACCATCGAATATCCCGACGTCGTCGCTCGTCTCATCGGCCCCACCTTCACCCTGCGCCAGTTGCACGGCGTGGTCGAGGCCATCGCCGGACAGACGGTCGATCTGGCCAACTTCCGCCGCAGGATCCTCGCCTCGGGCGAACTGGAGGACACGGGGGAGAAGATCCGCGAAGGCCGGCAACGTCCCGCCGCCGTCTACCGCTATGTGCCTCGCGCCGAGCGCGACGCCGCCTCATGGACGCGCGGACTGTTCGGCGACGAGCTCCATCGCATCAATCAGGAACTGCGGCTCAGGCGCGAATCGGACGCGCGCGCCTTCGACGACCCGCTTTCGGCGCTGGTCCCGCACCGCGGATAGGCGCCCCGCATTCGTGGCGCGCCATCGGCACGCCGCCCATCGATATCACACCACCATGAGAGAAGGAATGATGACCACAGCACAGACATCGCCATCGGCGCGGCCCGCGGCGGCGCGCGCGGACGGTATGCTCACCCGCAACGAGCGTCTCGACCGGCTGCCGTTCAACAAAGCGCATCGCAAACTTCTGGTCGCCTCCGGCATCGGCTGGGCGTTCGACGCCATGGACGTCGGCCTGGTGTCGTTCGTCGTCGCCGCCATCGCCGCCGACCCGCATTTCAACCTCAGCGCCACGGAGAAATCGTGGGTGCTCTCCATCGGATTCGTCGGCATGGCCATCGGCGCCGCCCTGGGCGGTTTCGTGGCCGACCGGGTGGGCCGCAAAACCGTGTTCGCCGCCACGCTGGTGATCTTCGGCCTGGCCAACGCCGGCATGGCCTTCAGCTGGACCCTGGCCGCGCTGCTCATCGCCCGCTTCGTCATCGGCTTGGGATTGGGCGCGGAACTGCCGGTGGCCTCCACCTTGGTGTCCGAGTTCTCGCCGACCGCGCAGCGCGGGCGCATGACCGTGCTGTTGGAGTCCTTCTGGGCCGTCGGCTGGATCATCGCGGCGATGATCGGCTACTTCGTGATTCCGAACACCGGCGACTGGGGTTGGCGCTGGGCGCTGCTCATCGGCGCGCTGCCGTTGCTGTACGCCATCGTCACCCGCGCGCACATCCCCGAATCCGTGCGATTCCTCGAGGCGCAGGGCCGCGAGGACGAGGCCGAGAAGGCCGTGCGGTATTTCGAAGCGGCCTCGGGCGTCGCTCCGGTCGATTCCCCCAAGGGGCATCCGCTGCCGAAGATCAGGACGCGCGAGCTCTTCGGATCCAAGTACATCGCCCGCACCGCGGCCATCTGGGCCACCTGGTTCTTCGTGAACTTCTCCTACTATGGCGCGTTCACCTGGATGCCGAGCCTGCTGGCCGACCAGTTCGGTTCTCTGACCAAATCCTTCGGCTACACCCTGGCGATCTCCATCGCCCAGCTTCCCGGCTATTTCCTCGCCGCGTGGCTGGTGGAGGTCTGGGGCCGCCGCAAAACCCTGAGTGTGTTCCTCGCCGTCTCCGCCGTGGCAGCCTTCCTGTTCTCGCAGGCCGGTTCCGTGGCTCTGGTGCTGGTGTTCGGCATGCTGCTGTCCGCCTCGAACCTCGGCGCGTGGGGCGTGCTCTACGCCGTGACGCCGGAGATCTACCCGACCCGTCTGCGCGGCGCCGCAGCCGGAGCGGCCGCCGCCTGCGGCCGTGTGGCCGCCATCATCGCGCCGCTGCTGGTGCCGTGGTTCCTGACCATGTCGGGCGGCGACAAGACGGTCGCCTTCGTCATCTTCGCCGCCGCGTTCGTGTTGGCCTGCGTCGCGGCCCTGTGCCTGCCCGAACGCAAGGGCCTCGATCTGGAGGATTAGCCCGTTCTCCTGTCGTCTCCCGCGCACGCCGTGGGGTCCGCCGTTCGATGGCCGCCCCTCGCGGCGTGCGCGGTTTTTTTCGTTTTCGAGGGCTGTCGCGCAATGCGCGTAGCATTGTGTCGGTTTGTGTGTAAGGGGCCGGCGATTCGCCGGCGCAATCTGGAACCCAGGAATCAACAGGAATTAAGAGAGGTATTTCATGGCGGTTCGCGGTGATATCCGTAATGTGGCGATCGTGGCTCACGTCGACCACGGCAAGACCACGCTGGTCAATGCCATGCTCCAGCAGTCCCACGTCTTCTCCGAGCGTGAGGAGGTCCCCGACCGCGTGATGGACTCCAACGATCTGGAACGCGAGAAGGGCATCACCATCCTCGCCAAGAACACGGCCGTGCAGTACACCGGCCCGCTGGCCGAGAAGTACGGCCACCCCGAGGGCATCACCCTCAACATCATCGACACCCCCGGCCACGCCGACTTCGGCGGCGAGGTGGAACGCGGCATCTCCATGGTCGACGGCGTGGTGCTGCTCGTCGACGCTTCCGAAGGCCCGCTGCCGCAGACCCGCTTCGTGCTGCGCAAGGCCCTCGAGGCCAAGCTGCCGGTGATTCTGTGCGTCAACAAGGTGGACCGTCCCGACGCGCGCATCGAAGAGGTCGTGGGCGAGGCCTCCGACCTGCTGCTCGGCCTGGCCGACGACGTGCAGCACGAAGGCGTCGACCTCGACCTCGACGCGCTGCTCGAACTGCCGGTGATCTACTGCGCCGCCAAGGCCGGCTACGCCTCCGTGAACCAGCCCGCCGACGGCGGACTGCCCGACAACGAGGACCTCGAGCCGCTGTTCGAGGCGATCATCTCCAACATTCCCGCCCCCGAATACGAGGAGGGCGAGCCGCTGCAGGCCCATGTCGCCAACATCGACTCTTCCGACTTCCTCGGACGACTCGGCCTCGTGCGCATCTACAACGGCACGCTGGAGAAGGGCAAAACCTACGGTCTGAGCCGTGTGGACGGATCCGTCGCGAACTTCCGCGTCTCCGAGCTGCTGCGCACGCAGGGCCTGGAGCGCATCCCCGTCACCTCCGCGGGCCCCGGCGACATCGTCGCCGTCGCCGGCGTGAACGACATCATGATCGGCGAGACCATCGTCGATCCGTCCGATCCGAAGCCCCTGCCGCTCATCCATGTGGACGATCCGGCCATCTCCATGACCTTCGGCATCAACGACTCCCCGCTGGCCGGCACCGAAGGCAAGGACCACAAGCTCACCGCCCGCATGATCAAGGACCGCCTCGACCGCGAGCTCATCGGCAACGTGTCCATCAAGGTGCTGCCCACCGACCGTCCCGACGCCTGGGAGGTGCAGGGCCGCGGCGAACTCGCCCTGGCCGTGCTCGCCGAGCAGATGCGCCGCGAAGGCTACGAGCTCACCGTCGGCCGTCCGCAGGTGGTCACTAAAACCATCGACGGCGTGATCAACGAGCCGATGGAGAACACCACCATCGACGTGCCCGAGGAGTACATGGGCACCGTCACCCAGCTCATGGCCGACCGCAAGGGCCGCATGGACTCCATGACCAACCACGGCTCCGGCTGGGTGCGTCTGCAGTTCACCGTGCCGAGCCGCGGTCTGATCGGCTTCCGCACCGCCCTGCTCTCATCCACGCGCGGCACCGGCATCGCCTCGTCGATCTCCGCCGGATACGCGCCGTGGGCCGGCAAGATCACCATCCGCCAGAACGGCTCCATGGTGTGCGACCGCAAGGGCATCGCCACCCCGTACGCCATGCAGCGTCTGCAGGCGCGAGGCAACTTCTTCGTCGACCCGCAGTCCCCGGTCTACGAAGGCCAGGTCGTGGGCGTGAACAACAAGCCCGACGAGCTCGACGTGAACATCACGCTGGCCAAGCATATGACCAACATGCGCTCCTCCACCGCCGACGTGCTCGAAACCCTCACCCCGCCGATCCGCATGAGCCTCGAGGAGTCGTTGGACTTCGCCAACGAGGACGAATGCGTTGAGGTGACCCCCGAGGCGATCCGCGTGCGTAAGATCATCCTCAACCGCGAGGACTGGTACAAGTGGCGCGCCAAGCAGCGCAGGCAGAACGCTCAGCAGGGCTGAGCATTCTGACGACCGTCGTTCTTCTTCGTCATTCCGAGCGGAGCGCAGCGGAGTCGAGGAATCTCTTCGGATATCAGTATGAGATCCCTCGACTTCGCTCGGGATGACGCGGGTTGGCACGGCTGCTCCGCTCAGAATGACGGGTCTGTGATCCGGAATGACGTGAATAGGTTTCCAGCATCCTCTCTTGGAAAAGAGAGGATGTTTTGTTATGGGGGCGCTACACTGACGGGTATGACTCAATCCGACATCGCCTCCGAGAACGCCCTGCTGCCATGGAGCCACCGCCAGAACGCCGCGGTGCGCATCGCCGTCACCCTGCTTGCGGGCGCGGGTTCGGCTCTGATCGGCACCTTGGCCCACCGCATGGGCGCGTCGTCCAATATTCCCTACGGTCTTGCGCTGGCGTTCGCGGTCATGGGACTGTCGGCATGGTGCGCGCGGGCCCGGCTCGACGTCAGCGGGCTGGCGCTGCATCTGATTGCCTCGTCGGCCACCGCGTGGGGTGTGGCGCTGAGCACCACCAGCTCCAACGCGCTGATCGTGATCAGATTCAGTGCCGAACTGCCGTTCTTCAGCGAACACGCGGGAAACATCTGGCTGTACGGTCTGATCGCGATTCAGGTGGCGATGGCGCTGATGCCCGACCGGTGGTTCGTGGTCCCTCCCAGAACCGTCATCGACCGGGACGCGGAACACCGTGACGATGCTCAGCCGGCCAACGACGATCAATAGCCCGGCCCGCACGTCTCGACGGTGATGTCCGCGGATGCGGGTGTCCGGATGCGGGGCGCGGACGTGAACGGGTACAGTGAGGCCTATGACTGGAATAACGCTGACCTATTTGGGTCCGGAAGGCACCTTCACGCATCAGGCCGCCATGACGGCGGCCGACATGCTCGCGCCGCTCTGTGAGGGAACGCGCCCCGAACTGATTGCCGCGCCCGATGTGCCGTCGATTATGCGGGCCGTGGAATCGGGGGAGTCCTGGGGTGTGATCGCGTGGGAGAACAACGTCGAAGGCTATGTGGTGCCGAATCTCGACGCTCTGATCGACTCGCGCGACATCGCCGGCTTCGCCCGCGTCGGCGTCGACATCACTTTCGACGCCTTCGTGCGTGACCGTTCCGACCGTCCCTCCGACGAGTCCCCCTCCCGTCATTCCGAGCGCAGTCGAGGAATCCCACCCTCCGAACCACTCGACGCCGCCGCTCTCCGCGCCCTGCGCGGCGCCACCGTCAGCGCGCACTCGCACGGCCTCGCCCAATGCAAGCGCTTCATCGCCGAATACGGTCTGGTCCCCGAGCCGGCCAGCTCCAACGCCGCCGCCTGCCGCGACCTCGAACCCGGACAGATGGCGTTCGGCCCAAGCATCTGCGGCCCGCTGTACGGTCTGCGCACCGTCGCCAAGGGCGTGCAGGACTACCAGGGCGCCCACACCGAGTTCCTGGTGCTCGCCCCCCGCGTGACGGTGATGGAGCTGCTCGCCCACGCGCGCGAGGACGAGGTGGCCGAATATGAGACCATCATCACCTTCATTCCCCTAAGCACCGGACCCGGCGTGCTGGCCGACCTGCTCGACGTGCTGCGCGACGCCGGCCTGAACATGACCAGCTTCATCTCCCGCCCGATCAAAGGCCATGACGGCACCTACAGCTTCATCGTCACCATCGACGCCGCGCCATGGCAGCAGCGTTTCCAGAGCGTGCTCACCGAAGTGGCCGAGCATGGCGACTGGGTGAAAACCCTCGCCGTGTATCCGCGCCGGGAGCGGCCGAACCCGCCGGTCGACGATTGGATGCTGCCCCAAGGCGGCGTGCATCTCGACGACGCGCGTCTGCCCGAAGGATTCGACCATGACGACGCGGTGAGAAGGGAGTTGCTGTGGTAGAGAAGACGAACGCCATCGAACATCGAGCGCCATCAGGCGGCGATCCGTCCGTCATCGGCGTGGTCGGACTCGGACTGATCGGCGGATCGCTCGCCCGCAGACTGGTCGACCGCGGACGGACGGTGGTGGCATGGAACCACCGCCCGCATCCGTACGAGCAGGCGCGCCGCGACGGCATCATCTGTGAGGATTCGCTCGCCGGGCTCGTGGCCGCGAACCCCGACGTGCTGGTGCTGTGCAATCCGCTCAAAGCCATGCCCGCCATCCTCGCCGAACTCAAACCGTTGTTGGACGCATGCCCGAACGTCACGCTCACCGATGTGGGCAGCGTCAAGGGCATGGTGCGCGAACAGGTCGAGGCCGCCGGCTTGGGGAGTCGGTATGTGGGCGCTCATCCGATGGCCGGCAACGAGCGTTCCGGCTGGAGCGCGGCCGACCCGCATCTCTACGACGATGCCCTGTGGGCGATTACCGTCGACGCGGACACGGCGTATGATCGTTTCCTCGCCGTGGCCCGGTTCGTCGTCGACGCGGTGGGAGACAGGGCGATCGTCCTCGACGACGACACCCATGACCGCGCCGCCGCGCTGATCTCCCACATGCCGCATGCGGTCGCCACCGCGCTGATCAACGAACTGGTGGATGACCCCATCCGCAACATCGCCGCCGCGCTGGCCGCCGGCTCATGGCGCGATATGACGCGCGTGGCGCTCACCGATCCCGATCGCACGCGCGCGATGATCGAAGAGGACGCGGCCAACGTCGAAACCCTGCTGCGTCATATGGCCACGCGACTCAACGCCGTGGCCGACCAGCTGCATGATGGGGACGCGGACGCATTGACGGAGTTCTTCGCCGCGGGCCAGCCGTTCAGGGACTACAAGGCGGCGGCGAACACGCGAAAGGATATCTCCGATGCCGCCGCAGGGCAGGCGGAATCCGCTGCGACGCAACCGCTGGCGATTCCCCATGACGGATGGCAGCGAGCGCTGTTGGAGTCGGCCCTGCGCGGCGAGCATATCGTCGCCGTCGTGGACGACCGTGAGATGCGCGTGTCCGTGCGCTCGCGCGTGTGAGACTTGCGGGACCGACCATCACCTCACGGGCGGATGTCGGGGCGTTCGGGAACGGGTTTGATGGTGGCGATGACATCGGCTTCGATGGACACGCGCTGGGCCGGGCGTGATCCGTTGGCCGCCGCGTCGCGCGTCAGCTCGAGCGTGCGGCCGTCCCATGCGCGCACGTGCCCCACGAAATCACGGAATTTGGTGCGATGGTCGGTCGGGTCGACCCCGTCGATCACCCGCACCACAATGCGCGATCCAGCCGGTATCTCCTGTGGCAGCGCCATGATAAGCCCCTTTCGTGAAACGACGATGTCCGACTATTCATCAGAATACTCGGGTAAGCTGGCGGATACCGTGAACATCAGGGGAGGGGAGACGATGCCATGCGTTTCGATGAACAGCTGCACGAGTATCTCTCCTATCTCAAAGCGAATCGTGGCTTGAGCGAGAACACGCGCAAGGCGTACGGTTCCGATGTGGGGGAATGCCTGCAATTGTTGGAATCGCGGGGCATCGAAAACCTGTCGGAGATCACATTGGAGGATCTGCGCGGCTGGATGGCCCACGAGTCTCGCTCGCACGCGCGCAGCAGCATGGCACGCAAAACGGTGGCGGTCCGAGGGTTCTTCGCATGGGCGCATGACCACGGCGTCACCGCCGCCGACCCGGCCGCCACGCTGATGACGCCGAAAATCCCCGACACGCTGCCCACGGTGCTCACCGAATCGCAGGCCGAACAACTGCTGGGCGCTCCCGCGGCGACATCCGAGCGGCGCGCCACGGCTTCGCCGCAGCAAGCCGTGCGCGGAACCGCGCCGGTCGCCCTACGCGACGCGGCGATTCTCGAACTGCTGTACGCCACCGGCATCCGCGTGGCCGAGCTGGTGGGATTGAACGTCGCCGACGTGGATTTCGCCAACCATACGTTGAAGGTGATGGGCAAAGGCAACAAACAGCGGGTGGTGCCCTTCGGCGTGCCCGCCTCGCACGCCCTGCAGGATTGGGTGGAGCACGGTCGGTGCGCCATGACCCGTGCGGCGCTCGCTTCCTCGCATGGCGCGCGGAAACCGGATGATGCCGGCGACGCGCTGTTCGTGGGGCAGCGTGGAGGACGGCTCGACCAACGCGTCGCGCGCGAGGTTGTGCACCGGGCCGCGCGCGAGGCCGGCGTGCCCGACATCAGCCCGCACGCCCTGCGGCACAGCGCCGCCACCCATCTGCTGGACGGCGGCGCCGATCTGCGCGAGGTGCAGGAGATGCTCGGCCACTCCTCGCTGCGCACCACGCAACGGTATACGCATGTGTCCATCGAACAGCTCAAAGCCCGCTACGGACAGGCCTTCCCCCGCGCGTAAGACGCGTTCGGCCAGTCGAAGCGACGGGGCGCATCAAACGCCCCCGCGCGTCGTTCGCACGGCTTACCGAGAGGCCAAGCGGACGGCCAGCTCCACGGATCCCACGCTGTATCCGCTGCACGCGTAGGTGGCGACCGTTTTCGCATGCTCGCCATGCGCCACGACCAGCAGCGGCAGCTTCTCCGGATCGACGAAGGTGATGCGCGCCAGCCGTTCGGCGATCGCCGCCTCGCAGCCGTAGCGCGTGACCGGCAAGAGGAGACGGTCCAGCTGGTCGACGATCGCCTTCGCCGGCGGAGTGTCTTCCGGACAGGTCGCGACGATCAGCGTGGGGCCGTGCTCCTCGCCCGCCTGCCCGACGCGCTCCTGATACGCGCGCAGCTCGTCGAGCACATGGATGCTGGGTTCGGAGCCGTTCGCGTCGAGCACGCACAGCACCGCCGGCGATCCGGCCCGCCCATGCTCGTCCATAAGACCGCGCAGGGTGCGTTTCGCGCCATCGTCCGCGGTGAGCGCGACCTCCTCCAGTTCGATGCGGTTCACCAGCTCGTCCTCGCGCGGCTCGCGCCACAGCAGTTCGATATCCGCCTCGTCGCCTTCGACGACGTCGAACACGCGCTCAGCGGCCAGCTGGTTGCCGTTGGGCAGACGGGTGGTGGTGATGAGGCGATACCGTCCGGCGTCCAACGTCACCGTCATGCATCCGTCATGCCACGGATGGTCGGTGAGGTCCAGCGATGTGTAATCCAATCCATGGTCGGTCTGGCACAGCCTGCCCAGAGTCCAATCCGCGGCGTAGCGGGGCGAGGTACGCTCGCCGGCGCGCAGCCGCAGGACCGCAGGCGGGGCGGCCGTTGGTGATGGGATTGCCTGCGACATGGCTCCATCCTTGCGGTTGGGCGGGGTGTGCGGAACGGTTCGCCAATCCGACCCGTCGAAGCATTGCGGCAGTCGGTTCTGGGGGTCGAGTCTGGCGGGCACTCCCAGCGCGCGGCACGCGCGTACGAAGGCGATGGCGCGACGCAAAGGCGTGTCCCGGATATCCAACGGCAGCGCGGGCTCAAGCGCGTTATGCGCTGACGCGGCCGCGTCCGGATCGGGCGGTGCCGTGCCGGGGCCGGCCATCGACTCGTCCAAATCGGCCAACATCCGGTACAACGATTGCGGGTCGGTCCGCAGGCGCTTCCGCTCGTCGGCCGTGAGGCGGTTGTGCAGCATGAGTCGGTGTTCGGTCAGCTCCTCGTCGTCCACCCGGGCGTTGAGCACGTATTCGCGCCAGATTTCGCGCGCCTCGTCGTCATCCATGTCGGCCAGCCAACGCGAGAACGTGCCGGATCTCACGACCTTGGCGCATTCGTAGGCGTCACGCAACTGCATGCCGGTCACATCGGCCAGATCCTTGGCTCGCAAGGCCCGCACCAGTTCGAGACGGTCGGCGTCATCGTCGGCGATCAGGAAGGCGCTTACCGTCGGCCAGTTGCCGCCGGCCTCGGACAGAAGCCCGTCCATACGGGCGTCGCCGGTGCTCGAAAGCCGCGCGAAATCCTCCAATCGGGCCACGCGCATGGCCTCCGCCCGCGCGGCGCGCGCCGCACCGCAGGCGCGTTCGTCGGCGGTCAACCGTTGGGCGCGCGAGGCGTTCGAGGGAGGCGCGGTCAGATCGGTCAGCCGCCATCCGTCCGGGGCTGGGGACTCGTCGTCCAATGTGAGCATCACCGAAGAGACCTGTGCCGTGTCCAGCGTCGTTTCGGCGAAGCTGTCGCCATACGCGGCGTGCACGCGCACGGAGCCTTTGCCCAACGTCAGCGACGCCGTCCCCGAATCATCCGTGTCGAGGGCTGCGATCGTCGAGTATTCGGCCATATTGAGCAGTTGGAACGACACGGTCGCCCCGCGCGCCGGCGTCGTTCCGTCATGTTTCGTCACGCGCACCGTAAGCCGTGTGACGGGCGCGTAATGGTCGGTCACGTTCTCCAACAGTTCGTATCCGTCGCCGCCGGCCGAACGCGAGACGTTCACGTTGCCGCACGAATAGTCGCTGAACACGCGCGTATGCACCAGCATCGCGCGGGTGGCGGCGCGGTCGAACCAGCCGCGGTCGAGCCGCTCCTCCGGCTCGCAGGCGCCCATGAACCGCCATACGCCGTCGATGCGCGCCTCGACCCAGGCGTGGTTGTCGTCGCAGTGCGCCCAGCGCGGCGTGTAGATCTGCCGGGCGGGGATGCCGATCGAGCGCAGCGCCGTGACCAGCAGCGTCGACTCCTCGCCGCACCGGCCGACGCCGCGGTTCAATGCGCCGGCCGGCGAGATGGTCCGCCCGTCGGTGGGAGCGTAGGTCACATGCTCAGCGCACCAATAGTTCGCCTCGATGGCGGCATGCTCCATATCCAAGCCTTGGACGCGCCCGCACAGCTCCGTCCAGATCCGTTCGCGGCAGGGGACGAGACGCTCGTTGTTGACCCGCGGCCATGCCACATAATGCACGAACACGTCATCGGGCAACGCGCGTGTCCAGCCCATCTCACGCCGCAGCATCGCCGCGTGGCGCGCGCACTCCTCCAGAGCCGCGCGCCCGTCGCGCAGGTCGAAGGGGCCCAGCGCGTCGGCGAACATGCGCAACAGCATGTCGGTATCGCGTATGGGCGTAAGGGGATTGTTCGAGGCGTTGACGTTCATCGTGCGGCACCTTTCGTGAGCGATTGGCCTACGCGGAGCGCGAAAGGCGACGTTCTATGGAAGGAGAATTAACATAACAGTAACATTGGTGGAGGCTCGTCTCGGCGGCAGCGCCGGATGTCTCCGGCAAAGGTGCCATATCAACCTGTGGAATTCGTGGGTTTTCCGCGTGAATTCGTTATGAGCCTTGCGCAAAAACCGAAGTGACGCAATGAAACGGGCATATTTCGAGATGGCGATTGTGCCTGTCGCGCTTGTGCGGCACAATTGACAATCAATCAAGCAAAGGGGTGGCGCTGGCACAACCGGCGGAGCCCCATTTTTGCGTGAAGCGGGGTGCGAATCCCCGCAACCCAATGAATAGGAGAAACCATATGAAGAAGAAAGCTCTCGCTTTCGCCGCCGCGGTCTGCGCCACCGGCCTGCTGCTGAGCGGCTGCGGCGCCAGCAACTCCGGCGACGCCGCCTCCGACAGCATCATCACCGCCTACGGCTGCGAGCCGCAGAACCCGCTGATCCCGGGCAACACCAACGAGACCTGCGGCGGCAACCCGATCGATCTGCTGTTCGCCAAGCTCGTTGCCTTCGATGCCGAAGGCAACGCCGAGAACGAGGTCGCCGAGTCCATCGAGGCCAACGAGGACAACACCGAATACACCATCACCCTCGAGGACGGCTGGACCTTCACCGACGGCACTCCCGTCACCGCCGAGTCCTTCACCAAGGCCTGGAGCTACGTGGCCAACGCCGCCAACGGCCTGGTCAACTCCGGCTTCTTCAACATCATCGAAGGCTATGAGGCCCTGCAGGACACCGCGAACCTCACCGGCGACGAGCAGCTCTCCGGCCTGACCGTGGTGGACGACACCACCTTCACCGTCAAGCTCACCGAGCCGAGCTCCACCTTCCCGATTCAGGTGGGCTACACCGCCTTCGCCCCGCTGCCCGAGTCCTTCTACGACGACCCGGAGGCCTTCGGCGAGAACCCGGTGGGCAACGGCCAGTACAAGCTGGACCACTGGACGCACGACTCCGAAATCGCCCTCGTCAAGAACGACGACTACAAGGGTACGCAGCCCGCTCAGAACGACGGCGTGACCTTCAAGGTCTACACCGACGTCGAGGCCGGCTACGCCGACGTGCAGGCCGGCAACCTCGACGTGATGGAGACCGTGCCGTCCTCCGCCACCGCCACCTTCGAAACCGATGAGACCGTCCAGGCCTACAACGAGGCCGGCTCCGTGATCCAGACCTTCACCTTCCCGTCCGATCTGGAACACTTCGCCGACGACGAGGAAGGCCACCTGCGTCGCCAGGCCATCTCCCGCGCCATCGACCGTCAGAACATCGTCGACAAGGTGCTCAACGGCGTCGGCACCCCCGCCACCGACTTCACCGCTCCGGCGATGCCGGGCTACTCCGATTCCCTCGAAGGCAGCGAGGTGCTCACCTACGACGCCGACGCCGCCAAGGAGCTGTGGGAGCAGGCCAACGCCATCAACGCGTGGGACAACGACAACGACAAGCTCACCATCGCCTACAACGCCGATGGTGGTGCCAAGCCGATCTACGACGCGATCGTGAACTCCATCACCAACGCTCTGGGCATCCAGTGCGAGACCAACCCGATCGCCACCTTCTCCGAGTTCCGTGAGTCCATCTCCAACCGCACCATGGAATCCGCCTTCCGCACCGGTTGGCAGCCCGACTACCCGTCCGCCGAAAACTACCTCAAGCCGCTGTACACCACGTCCGCGGCCGACGGTCTGGGCTCGAACGACGGCGACTACAAGAACCCCGAGTTCGACGCGCTGATCACCGAGGCCGCCTCCGCGACCGACACCGAGTCCGCCAACGCCCTGTACCAGCAGGCCGAGCAGATCCTCTTCGAGGACATGCCCGCCGTCCCGCTGTACTACAGCAACGCCAACGGCGTCGCCGCCCTCGGCGTGAACGGCCTGGCCTTCAACTGGAAGAACCTGCCGATCTACTACCAGCTCACCAAGTGAGTTGAAGCCGTCTAGGCCCTGATTTCAAGGCCTGACGACAACCATCAGAAAACCAAAACGGGGAGATGAGGATTGTCCTTGTTTCCCCGTTTTGGGTTTTCGCAGTTTCATACGTCCTATGAACTGGTACACTTTCATGCAGTCAATGGCTGGCCGCCGTCATGCGGGTCACGCGTTCCATGGAGGAACGCGCGGCATGCATGGGACGGTCATCCGATCCACTTACGACATCATGTGAAAAGGAGAGGGCCCATGGGCAGATACCTCCTGCGGCGCATTCTGCAGATGATTCCGGTGGTGCTGGGCACCACGCTGCTGATCTACGCGCTGGTCTTCGCGCTTCCCGGCGATCCGGTGGCCGCGATGTTCGGCAGCAAGCCGGTGAACGAAGCCGTCGCCGCGCAGATTCGAGCCGAATACAATCTCGACAAGCCGTTCGTCATCCAATACCTGCTGTTCCTCAAGAACGCGCTGACGCTCGACTTCGGCAAGACGTTCTCCGGACAGCCGGTGATCAGCGAGATCGGCCGCGCGTTCCCCGTCACCATCAAGCTAGCGCTTATGGCCTTCGTCTTCGAGGCGATCTTCGGCGTGGTCTTCGGCATCATCTCCGGCCTGAAGAAGGGCAAGTGGTACGACACCGTCATCCTCGTCGTCTCCCTGCTGCTCATCTCCGTGCCGACCTTCGTCACCGGCTTCGTGCTGCAGTACTTCGTCGGCGTCAAGTGGGGCCTGCTGCCCGTGACCGCCGGCAGCGACCCGGGCTTCATCGACCTGCTCATGCCGGCCATGGTGCTCGGCTCCGTGTCGATGGCCTACATCATCCGACTGACCCGCACCGAGGTCTCCTCCAACATCGCCGAGGACTACGTGCGCACCGCCCGTGCCAAGGGCATGAGCAACAAAAGCGTGATCGCCCGCCATATCCTGCGCAACTCGCTGATTCCGGTCGTCACCTATCTGGGCGCCGACCTCGGCGCGTTGATGGGCGGCGCGATGATCTCGGAGACCATCTTCAACATCCATGGCGTCGGCTATCTGCTCTACCAGAGCATCCTCAAGGGCGAAAGCAACATCGTGGTCTCCACGGTGACCCTGCTGGTGCTCATCTTCGTGGTGTGCAACCTGATCGTCGATATGCTCTACGCGGTGCTCGACCCGCGCATCCGGTACGCGTGACAAGGGGAGGAACAATGACGGACGAAACCATGAACAATTCGACTTTCCCCTCCGCAAGCAAGGCTCTGCCCGGACAGGAGCGCTATGTGGCACCCATCGACGAGACCCCGCTGCAGCAGGTCGACTCCGTGGACGAGTCCGCGCCGGCCACCAGCATGTGGGCCGACGCGTGGCGCACGCTGCGTAAGAACCCGCTGTTCATCATCTCGGGCATCCTGATCATCTTCATCCTCATCGTGGCGCTGTTCCCGCAGCTGTTCACCAAGCAGGACCCGACCTACTGCGATCTGAACTTCTCGCAGGATCCGGCCTCGGCCGGTCATCCCTTCGGCTATGACCTGCAGGGCTGCGACGTGTACTCCCGCGTGATCTACGGCGCGCGCACCTCGGTGAGCGTCGGCATCCTGACCACGATCATCGTCGCCATCGTCGGCGGCGTCATCGGCGCCCTCGCCGGCTTCTTCGGCGGATGGGTCGACGCGCTGCTCAGCCGCATCACCGACATCTTCTACGCGATTCCGTTCCTGCTGGGCGCCATCGTCGTGCTGCAGATGTTCCGCACCTCCTCCTCGATCTGGAAGGTCGTGCTCGTGCTGGCGCTCTTCGGCTGGGTGTCGTTCGCCCGCATCGCCCGCGGCTCCGTGATGGAGGCGAAGAACCTCGAGTTCAACACGGCCTCCACGGCGCTCGGCTCCACGCCGCTGCGCAACCTCGCGCGCCATGTGGTGCCCAATTCGCTGGCGCCGGTCATCGTGATCGCCACCACCTCGCTCGGCTCCTACATCGTCTCCGAAGCCACGCTGAGCTTCCTCGGTCTGGGCCTGCCCACCACCGTGGTCAGCTGGGGCGCCGACATCTCCAGCGCCCGCAGCCTGCTGCGCACCAACCCCGCCGTGCTGTTCTACCCGTCCGCCGCGCTGGCCATCACCGTGCTCGCCTTCATTATGATGGGCGACGCCGTCAAGGACGCGCTGGATCCCAAGAGCCGTACGGCCTGATCGGAGGAAACGATGAGCGAAACAACACGCAACACCAAGAACGCCATCACCATCGAGGAGCTGCAGCGCCAGCAGGGCCCCCTGCTCGAGGTCAAGGACCTTCAGGTCGACTTCACCACCGACGACAAGCGCTCCGTGCACGCCGTGCGCAACGCCTCCTTCAGCGTCTATCCGGGCCAGTGGGTGGCCATTGTGGGCGAGTCCGGCTCGGGCAAGTCCACCTCGGCCATGGCCGTGCTGGGCCTGCTGCCCGGCACCGGCAAGGTGGTCGGCGGTTCCATCAAGCTCGACGGCCAGGAGATCTCCGGCTTCAAGCAGAAGGAATTCGACAAGCTGCGCGGTTCCAAAATGGGTCTGGTGCCCCAGGATCCGATGAGCAACCTTAACCCGGTGTGGCGCATCGGCACCCAGGTCAAGGAGGCGCTCACGGCCAACGGCATGGACGTGGCCCACGAGAAGCGCGCCGCCCTGGCCCAGGCGCTGGCCGGCGACGAGGTCGAGATCCAAGGCAACGACGACGAGACCTTCATCGGCTCCAAGGAGCTGCCCGCGCTGATGGAGGCCGCCAAGGCCGCCATCGCCGAAGTGGGCCTCACCGGTGAACGCGCCGAGAACTCGATGAAGTACTTCGCCGAGGAATGGGTTCCGGGCTCCGAAACCCGTTGGCGCGTGGCCGACGACCTCATCAAGGCCGGCGTGGCCGATGAGAAGGCCTGGGCCATCGCCAAGCAGTATGTGACCGGCTCCACCATGGAGGACCGCATCGCCGGCCTGCTCTCCGAGGCCGGCCTGCCCGACGCGGCCACCCGCGCGCGCCAGTTCCCGCACGAGTTCTCCGGTGGCATGCGCCAGCGCGCGCTGATCGCCATCGGCCTGGCCTGCCGCCCCGATCTGCTGATCGCCGACGAGCCGACCTCCGCGCTCGACGTGACCGTGCAGAAGCGCATCCTCGACCACCTGCACGATCTGACCGACTCGCTCGGCACCGCCGTGCTGTTCATCACCCACGATCTGGGACTCGCGGCCGAACGCGCCCAGCACATCGTCGTGATGTACAAGGGCCAGGTCGTCGAATCCGGCCCCTCCCTGGAGGTGCTGCAGCATCCGCAGCATCCCTACACCAAGCGTCTGGTCGCGGCCGCCCCCTCGCTCGCCTCGCAGCGCATCATCTCCGCGAAGGAACGCGGCGAGGACGCGTCGAAGCTAATGGAGCACCACGTCACCGACGAGGCCCAGCTCGAGAAGAGCGAGAACATCATCGTCGTCGACCATCTGACCAAGGAGTTCAAGCTTCCGCGCAAGAAGGAGCTGTTCAAGGCGGTGGACGACGTGTCGTTCTCCGTCAAGCGCGGCACCACCATGGCCATCGTGGGCGAGTCCGGCTCGGGCAAGTCCACCGTGGCGAACATGGTGCTGAAGCTGCTCGAGCCCACGGCCGGCACCGTGACCTACGAGGGACATGACATCGCCGGATTCAAAGGCAAGGAGCTGCTGGACTTCCGCCGCCACGTGCAGCCGGTGTTCCAGAACCCCTACGGCTCGCTCGACCCGATGTATTCGATCTACCGCTCCATCGAGGAGCCGTTGCGCATCCACGGCATCGGCGACAAGAAGAGCCGCCGCGACCGTGTTCGCGAGCTGCTCGACATGGTGGAGATGCCCGAGTCCGTGATGGGACGCTACCCCAACGAGCTGTCCGGCGGCCAGCGCCAGCGCATCGCCATCGCGCGCGCCATGGCGCTCGACCCGGATGTGATCGTGTGCGACGAGGCCGTCTCCGCCCTCGACGTGCTCGTGCAGGACCAGGTGCTGCGCCTGCTCAACGACCTGCAGGCCGAAAAGGGCCTGAGCTACCTGTTCATCACCCACGATCTGGCCGTGGTGCGCCAGATCGCCGATGAGGTCGTGGTGATGCAGCACGGCAAACTCGTCGAGCACGCCACCACCGACGAGGTCTTCGAACATCCGAAGATGCAGTACACGCAGGATCTGCTCGACGCCATCCCCGGCGGCAAGCTCCAGCTCGGTCTGGACTGATCCGCCCGGCCAGGCGTCTTCTGACGGACCCCGGTTCCTCGATTGGAGGAGCCGGGGTCCGCTCGTATCCGCGGCCGGTATCGCGTCTCGCTGCTAAGGTCGTGTGCCATGATCACCATCACCACTTCGAATGTGAACGGCATCCGCGCGGCCCGGCGCAAAGGCATCGAGGAATGGGCGGAGCGCAACACGCCCGACGTGTGGTGCATGCAGGAGGTGCGTGCGCCGCAGGAGGAGATTGATCCGATCTACGACGCCTTCGCCTTCGGATACATGGCTGCCGGGCGCATAGCCGCTCCCGGCGAACTCACGCGCGTCAACGAGGTGTGCCGCGTCAAAGGCCGCGCCGGAGTCGGCCTGCTGAGCGCCCTGCCCGTCACCGACACCCGGTACGGACTCGCCGGACTGGACGAGGATGTGGACTCCGGACGATGGATCGAGACGGACGTGACCACGCCGCAGGGCTATGGGCTGACCGTCGCCTGCGTGTACGTGCACGCCGGCAACACGGATGATCCGGTCAAAATGGAGCAGAAATACCGCTTCCTCGACGCGATGCTCGCGCGTCTGGGCGAACTGCGCGACGAGGCGGCCGGCGGCGGCAGGCAGGCCGTGCTGTGCGGTGACTTCAACATCGCCCACACGCCGCTCGACATCAAAAACGCGAAGGCCAACGAAAAGCACGCCGGATTCCTGCCCGAAGAGCGCGCCTATGTGGACCGTTGGCTGGGGGAGTACGAGTTCGTGGATGTGATGCGCGACCTTGCCGGCGAGATCCAAGGCCCGTACACGTGGTGGAGCCAACGCGGACGCGCCTTCGACAACAATGTGGGCTGGCGTCTCGACTACCAGTTCGCCACGCCGGAGCTCGCGCAGACCGCGCGCGGCTTCGTGATCGATAAGGCTCCCACCTACGAGGCCCGCTGGTCCGACCACGCGCCGTTGAGCGTCACCTACGACGTGTGAGAACCGTTCCCGACGACGCTGTAACCACATGGACCTTCAAACGTCGGGATTCCGTCGGCGGCGATGCCGAAATGGTCAAAGCGTTGTGACGATGGATGAATATTCAGGTGTTTCCAAGCGTAAGTGCTAGGCTTGTCACGGTTGCACCACACCGCCCTACTGAAACGAGGATAACCAATGGGACTGTTTGGATTCGGCAAGAAGAAGGCCAAGGATGACGCGGTCGTCGACGATGAGGTGAAGGCCGACGACGAACTGGCCGAGGACACCGAACCCGAAGGCGGCGAATCGGTCGACGGCATCGTCGTGCTGCCCGAGCCCTCCGCGTTCTACGAAGGCCGCGGCGAGACCCGGGGCCCATGGGACGTGAACGACGAGGACGTGCCCGACTACGACGACTACCTCGACTTGGGCGCCTACTATCTGCCGTTCCTCAAGGGCATCGAACTGCGCATCAAGGCCAACCGCTCCTCGAAGCAGATCCTCGGCGCCACCATCACCTACGGCTCCTCCAGCTTGGAGATCGAAGCCTTCGCCGCGCCCAAGAGCATGGGATTGTGGGACGAGGTGCGAGCCGACCTTCTGGAGGCCAACTCCACCGCCAGCGAGGCGGAGGGCGTATTCGGCACCGAACTGAAGCTTCCCGTCCATGTCAAGGGCGGACGCACCGTCACCACCCGCATCGTCGGCGTGGACGGCCCGCGTTGGATGCTGCGCGGCATCTTCTCCGGCAAGGCCGCCGTCGACGCTGACGCCGATGAGACCGAAGCCCTGAACCGTTTCTTCGCCGACATCGTGGTGGAGCGCGGCGAGGAGCCGCTCGCCCCGCGCGACCTCATCCCCATGCATCCGCCCGTCTCCCCGGCCGAACGCAAGGCTGCCAAAGCCAAGGCCGAAGGAGAGGAGGGCGAGAACGCGGACGACAAGCATCTCAAGAACATCCCCGACCAGCCCAAGGGCCCGTTCGACCAGGACCAGCAGACCGAAGTGAAAACCACCCTGTCCCGCGGTCCGATGTTCTCCGAAATCCGCTAGGCGATATGGCTGAAACGAAACGCACCGGCTTGGGCGCGTTGGCGAGCGCCGACGCCGACGAGGACTTCTCCGTTCTCGACGCGATCGGCGGCCCCCGCGGCGTCGTGGAGTCGATGCTGCCGGGATTCGTGTTCGTCGTGCTCTTCGTGGTGACCTCCGACCTGAATCTGACGATCGGCGTCTCCGCGGCTCTGGCCGTGGTGCAGGTGATCGTCCGTCTGATCCAACGCCAGTCCGTGATGGGCGCGGTCAGCGGCATGGTCGCGGTGGGCATCTGCCTGATTTGGGCGTGGCGCACGCATGAGGCGCGCGACTACTACATGTTCGGCTTTCTCACCAACGCGGTGTACGCCGTGCTGTTGGCGGCGTCGCTGATCGCCCGGGTTCCGGGACTTGGACTGGTGGTCGAATTCATCCGCCAGTTGCCCACCGAGCATTTCCGCGCGTGGTTCCACGACTGGATGGACGATGCCGCGCTCAAACGCGCGTATATGATCGTCACCGCCCTGTGGATGGGACTGTTCGTCGCACGGCTGGCGGTGCAGGTGCCGTTGTATCTGACGAATAACGTGGCGCTGCTGGGCACCGCCCGACTGCTGATGGGCATCCCCTTCTGGGCGTTGGCCATCTGGGTGTCCTATCTCATCATCGCCACGCCCCTGCATCGGCACAACGCCAAGGCATCGGCGGCGCCACCCGTCGCCGATGAGGCCGAGACCTCCGACTGACCACCACGACAAGACGCTTCCGCCTCATACGCATATGCGGCGAAGCGCTGAGAGGGAAAACCTATGGAAGCCGAAATCCGAATCGAACGATACGCCGATCAGGGCCGTTGCGTCGGCCATATCGATGGACGCGTGGTCTTCGTGCGTTTCGCCCTGCCCGGCGAACTGGTGCGGGTGAAACTCGACGAGCCCTGCGACCGCGACGAGCGGTTCTGGACCGGCGAGGTCGTCGACGTGATCGAAGCCAGCAAGGACCGCGTCGAACCGGTCTGGCCTTTGGCCGGGCCGTTGGCGATGGGCGGCGGCTGCGGCGGCGCGGATCTGGTGCATGTGGGTCTGGAAGGGCAGCTCACGTGGAAGGCCGTCACCGTGTCCGAGCAGATGAGCCGTCTTGGGCATGTGGAGGTGGCGGTGCCCATCGAACGCGCGGAAGGCGACGAGGAGCTGGGCGGACTGCATTGGCGCACTCGCATCGAAATGATCGCCGACGAGAACGGCATGCCCTCGATGCGCCGGCGAGGCACGCATGTGCGCGTGCCGTTGAACACCATGCCGTTGGCCACTAAAACGCTGCTCGACGTGGCCCAGGCGGAGCATGTGTGGGACGGCGGCTACGAGCCGGGCGCGCAGATCCGCCTCTCGGTGCCCGAACCGCGTATGGAGAACGCCGTGGTCGGGTCGAACTACGCCGTGCTCGTCGACGGCGAACTGGCCGCCGGATCGCGTACGCTCACCGAAATCGCCCGCATCGACGGGCATGACTTCGCCTATGAGGTCGACGCCAACGGCTTCTGGCAGGTGCACCGCCAGGCGCCGGTGGCGCTCGCCAACCATGTGATCGATCTGGTCAAGCGGGAGTTGGATGGCGCGACCGCCGCCTGCCTGTGGGATCTGTACTCCGGCTCCGGCCTGTTCACCCTTCCGCTGGCCACGCGCATCGCCGAACGCACGCGCGTGCTCAGCGTCGAAGGCGCGAAAACCGCGGTGAAGCATGCGCAACGCAACCTGCGTCGTATGAATCTTTCCGATGTCGACGCCCGATGCGGCGACGTGACGGCCACTCTGAACCGGGTCCCCGCGCATCTGGAACATCCGGATGTGGTGGTGCTCGACCCGCCGCGCGCCGGCGCGCGAGCCAAAGTCTGCCGGCAGATCGCCGCGGCCGGCCCACGGGCCATCGTCTACGTGGCCTGCGATCCGACCAGCCTCGCCCGCGACACCGCCACCCTGATCGAACAAGGCTACCGTCTGGCGGATATCCGCGCCTACGACATCTATCCGATGACGCACCATGTCGAAACCGTCGCCCTATTCCGCAGGTGATCATGCGTGCCATAGCAGCGATCAGACGAATCCTCGGAACATCGGCGTGCGCGGCCGCGGCGCTGTCGTTGGCCGCCTGCGTGCCGCCGAACGCCGCGGTCGGCGACGCCAAGGAAACGGAGCCTCGAGTGGAGCATGACGCGAACCGGCGGGCCGACACCAAAGCCGGACTGGTCGGCAGCGGCGACATCGCCACGGACCGGCTGGTGCTGGACGCGTTGGATACGGGCGGCATCGCCACCGCGTACGCCTCCGTGGAATCCGTGAACGACACCACCCAGACCGCGCAGGACGCCGTGCTCGATATGGTCGCCCGCGCGGTCGACGTGGTGGTGGTCAGCGGCTTGGCCGTCACCGACGAGACGGCGCAATCATGGGACGAGGTCTTAGGCCAGGCCCGCGAGGCCGGCATCCCCGTGGCCCTGCTCAACCCCCAGCAGCCGCCCGCCGACGAGACCCTGTACGCGGTCGCGTGGAAGGTCAACGACCGCGCCGCGGACGCCACGCCCATCGACGAGGCGCTGATGACCATCGTGCGTGACGATCCGCACGAACGCGAACTGATGGTCACCACAAATCTCGAGCAGTGATGCCCCTATCATGAGAATCCGCCCATAGGCTGATAGCTGAGACGTCCGACACACGCTAGGCTGGAGTCATGAGCGCAAGTCTTTCCATGCCCCAGACGGACCAGAGCGGCCTGAGCTCGGCCGAAGTCGCCTCCCGCGTCGAATCGGGACAGTCGAACAAGGTGAAAACCTCCACCTCGCGGTCGGTGCTCGACATCGTGCGGGCCAACGTGTTCACGCTGTTCAACGGCATCATCCTCACCGCGATGGTGCTGGTGCTGATCACCGGGTCGTGGAGGGACGCGGTGTTCGGCTTCGTCATCATCGTCAACACGGGCATCGGCATCGTCACCGAACTCAAAGCCAAACGCACCCTCGACAGGCTGTCGATTCTCGTGGCCTCCGATTTTCTGGTCCGCCGCGACGGGCGGGACGTCGAAGTGCCGCACGATGAGATCGTGCTCGACGACCTCATGTGGATCCGCTCGGGCGAACAGGTGCCGGCCGACGCCGAAATCATACGGACCTGGGGGCTCGAACTCGACGAATCGATGCTCACCGGCGAATCGCGCACCGTACGCAAATCGGAAGGCGAACAGGTCTATTCCGGTTCCACCGCGGTCTCCGGCCTGGCGCTCGCGCGTGTGAACGCGGTCGGCGAACACTCCTACGCGGCCACGCTCACCGCGCAGGCGAAGGTGTACAAGAAAACCGTCTCCGACCTCAACAAGGGCATCAACACCATCCTGAAATTCATGACCTTCCTGGTGGTGCCGCTGTGCGTGCTGCTGGTCTGGTCGCAGATCGGCACCGTCGGCGGATGGCAGACGGCGCTCGCCACCGGCGAATGGCGGCAGGCCGTCGTCTCCGCGGTGGCCGGTGTGGTCGGCATGATCCCCGAGGGATTGGTGCTGCTCACCTCGCTGAACTTCGCGGTGGCCGCCATGCGCCTGGCCTACAAGAACACGCTGGTGCAGGAGTTGGAGTCGGTGGAGACGCTGGCGCGCGTGGACTGCCTGAACCTCGACAAAACCGGCACCATCACCGACGGCGGCATCGCCTTCTCCGAACTCGTCATGCTGGGCGATCGCGCCGAAACGGATAAGCGGGCGGCCATGCAGGCGCTCTACGATCTGGCCAACGAGCAAAGCCCGAACGGCACCGGACAAGCCGTGCTGGCCGGGCTGGGGGAGCGGGGCTACACGGCCGGCGAAGTCTCCGAACGGATCCCGTTCTCCTCGGAGCGCAAATGGAGCGCCATCGTCAGATCCTTCGACTCGTCCCGGAACCTCACCTGGACTATGGGCGCGCCCGAGGTGCTGCTCTCCGCGTTGGACGGCGACCACGGCGACATCCTCGCCCAAGTCAACGAATATGCCGACGACGGCAACCGTGTGCTGCTTATCGTACGCTCCGACTCGGCCGTCCCCGCCGACTTCGGGGAGAATCCGCGCCTCGACCCCGCCGGCGTTCCCGTCGCGCTGGTGCTGTGCTCCGAACGCGTCCGCTCCGATGCCGCCGAAACGCTCGCATGGTTCCGCGAGCAGGGTGTGCGCTGCCGTGTGATCTCCGGCGACAACCCGGTCACGGTCGGCGCGATCGCCCGCAAGGTGCGCCTTACCGGAGATCGCGAACCGGTCGCCATGGACGCGCGCGACTTGCCCGCCGACACCGCCGAGCTCGCCCGCGTGCTCGAGAACGTCGACGTGCTCGGCCGCGTGCTGCCCGACCAGAAGAAGGCCATCGTCGAGGCGCTGCACCTGCAAGACCACGTCGTGGCGATGACCGGCGACGGCGTCAACGATTCGCTGGCGCTCAAAGAGGCCGATCTCGGCATCGCCATGGGCAACGCCGCCCCCGCCACCAAGGCCGTGGCCCAAGTGGTGCTCGTCGACTCCAAATTCTCCCATCTGCCCGACGTGGTGGCGCGCGGCCGTCAGGTGATGGCCAATATGGAACGCGTCGCCGGACTGTTCCTCGTCAAAACCGTGTACTCCGCGCTGATCTCGCTCGGCGTGGTGCTCACGGCGATTCCATATCCCTATCTGCCCCGCCACATCACCTATGTGGGGGCGCTGACCATCGGCATGCCCGCGTTCATCCTCGCGCTCGCGCCGAACACGCGCCGCTACATTCCCGGATTCCTCAAACGCGTCGTGCATTTCGCCCTGCCGGGCGGCGTGGCCACCGGCCTGTCGGTGCTGTGCGCGGCATGGTTCCTGCCTCCCATCATGGGATGGGACATCGTCAACTCCGACGCCGATCTGGCAGCCCTGCGATCCACCAGCGCGATCATCCTGTTCGTGATGGGCGTGTTCGTGCTCGCCCGGGTGGCGCAGCCGCTCAATAGTTGGCGAGGGGTTCTGGTCGTCTTCTTCGCCGCGGCCGGCGTGGTCGGCATGTTCATCCCCTTCGTGGCGAGCTTCTTCGCCCTGCATCTGCCCACCGGCAGCACGTTGGTCGCCACGCTGCTCGCGCTGGTGGGGGCGGCCATCATCTTCTTCCTCTGCCTGTTCGTCGCCCCGCATGTGGCCAGACTGGTGCCGAGGCATATGCAGATACGGGATGAGTAGGCGCGGGGATGAGCGGGCTGGTCTGCCTGTAAGACAGGTTGGTCCGCAAATGCGACTTCGTCGGATGAAGCCCGACGGGCCTTCCCGCTCCTCGCGCAGCATGCCCGTATTCCTCACGGAAAATGACGTGCAGTATCTCACATAACAAGCCGACACGCCAGAGGGTCGGTAACGTTCTTGTACCATCCGAAGCGGATAATCAACAGCATCACAGCCGTTAATTGAAGCTCGGAGGAAGCATGTCCGTTCGCGACGACCAGCTGTCGACTTTGAAGGTCGCAGGCAAGGATTTCGACTACTACCGCATCGACGACCTGCCTGGCGTCGACCACCTGCCCTACTCGCTGAAGGTGCTCGTCGAGAACCTCGTGCGCAACATCGACGGGGCCAACATCACCGACGAGCACGTCAAGGCGCTGCTCGACTGGGATCCGGACGCCGAGCCGAGCCATGAGATCCAGTTCACGCCCTCGCGCGTGGTGATGCAGGACTTCACCGGCGTGCCCTGCGTCGTGGATCTGGCCACCATGCGCGACGCCGTGTCCGCCCTCGGCGGCGACCCGGACGTGATCAACCCGCAGGTGCAGGCCGACATGGTCATCGACCACTCCGTGCAGATCGACAAGTACGGCGTGGCCGACGCGCTCGAGCAGAACATGGACATCGAATACCAGCGCAACGGCGAACGCTACCAGTTCCTGCGCTGGGGCCAGCAGGCGTTCAAGAACTTCCGCGTCGTGCCGCCGGGAACCGGCATCATCCACCAGGTCAACATCGAATATCTGGCCTCCGTGGTCATGTCCAAGGACTCCGGCCTTGACGACGGCCGCAAGCTTGCCTACCTCGACTCCTGCGTGGGCACCGACTCGCACACCACCACCGTCAACGGTCTGGGCGTGCTCGGCTGGGGCGTGGGCGGCATCGAAGCCGAGGCCGCCATGCTCGGCCAGCCGATCTCCATGCTTGTGCCGCGCGTCGTGGGCTTCAAACTCACCGGATCCATTCCCGAGGGCGTCACCGCCACCGACGTGGTGCTCACCATCACCGACATGCTGCGCCAGCACGGCGTGGTCGGCAAGTTCGTGGAATTCTACGGCGAGGGCATCGCCTCCGTGCCGCTGGCCAACCGCGCCACCATCGGCAACATGGGCCCCGAATTCGGCTCCACCTGCGGTATCTTCCCGATCGACGACGTCACGCTCGACTATCTGCGCTTAACCGGCCGCTCCGAGGAGCAGGTCGCGCTCGTCGAGGCCTACGCCAAGGCCAACAAGCTGTGGGGCGACACCACGGCCGAAGGCTATGTGGAGCCGCGATATTCCGAATACCTGGAGCTCGATCTGGGCGACGTGGTGCCATCCATCGCCGGCCCCAAGCGCCCGCAGGACCGCATCGTGCTCGCCGAATCCAAAGCGATGTTCGAGCAGACGCTGCCCGCCTACACCACCGAGCGCACCGTGAACGATCCGGTCGCCGTGTCCACCGACTTCCGCGGCGACTTCGACGTGAAGAACGGCGATGTGGCCATCGCCTCCATCACATCCTGCACCAACACCTCCAACCCCTCCGTGATGATCGCCGCCGGTCTAATCGCCCGCAACGCGGTCGCCAAGGGACTTAAGCCCAAGCCGTGGGTCAAAACCTCGCTGGCCCCCGGTTCCCAGGTCGTGGCCGACTATCTGAGGCAGGCCGGCCTGCAGGACGATCTCGACACGCTCGGCTACCAGCTCGTCGGCTTCGGCTGCGCCACCTGCATCGGCAACTCCGGCCCGCTGCTGCCCGAAATCTCCAAGGCCATCAACGAGAACGACCTGACCGTCACCGCCGTGCTCTCCGGAAACCGCAACTTCGAAGGCCGCATCAGCCCGGACGTCAAGATGAACTATCTGGCCTCCCCGCCGCTGGTCATCGCCTACGCGCTCGCCGGCACGATGGATTTCGACTTCGAAACCCAGCCGCTGGGCCAGGACAAGGACGGCAACGACGTGTTCCTCAAGGACATCTGGCCTTCCAACGCCGAGGTCGAGCAGGTCGTGGCCGACACCGTCAGCCGTGAGATGTTCGTCGCGGACTACGCCTCTGTATTCGACGGCGACGAGCGTTGGCGCGGCCTCGACGTGCCCGAAGGCGAGCTCTTCGCCTGGGACGACGCCTCCACCTACGTGCGCAAGCAGACCTTCTTCGACGGCATGAGCGCCCAGCCCGAGCCGGTGGCCGACATCCACGGCGCGCGCGTGCTCGCCCTGCTCGGCGACTCCGTCACCACCGACCACATCTCCCCGGCCGGCGCGTTCAAGGCGGAAAGCCCCGCCGGACGCTACCTGACCGAGCGTGGCGTGGAGCAGAAGAACTTCAACTCCTACGGTTCCCGCCGCGGCAACCATGAGATCATGGTGCGTGGCACCTTCGGCAACATCCGCCTGCGCAACCAGCTGCTTGCCTCGGTGGGCGAGGAGGTCACGCCCGGCGGCTTCACCTACGACTTCCTCGACGGCAAGCCGACCACGATCTTCGAAGCTGCGCAGCACTACATCGCCAACGAGGTTCCGCTGGTCGTGCTCGCCGGCAAGGAGTACGGCACCGGCTCCTCGCGCGACTGGGCCGCCAAGGGCACGGTGATGCTCGGCGTCAAGGCCGTGATCACCGAAAGCTTCGAACGCATCCACCGCTCCAACCTGATCGGCATGGGCGTGCTGCCGCTGCAGTTCCCGGCAGGGGAGAGCTACGCCTCCCTCGGACTGGATGGCACGGAAACCTACGACATCGCCGGCGTGGAGGAGCTCAACAGCGGCGTGACCCCGAAGACGGTTCACGTCACCGCCACACGTACGGATGGCTCCGTGGTCGAATTCGACTCCGTGGTACGCATCGACACGCCCGGCGAGGCCGACTACTACCGCAACGGCGGCATCCTGCAGTACGTGCTGCGCAACCTCATGCGCCAGTAGACCGGCGTGCAAACATACGGCGGATAGACGTGGGGCCATGGCTTCTTTCGGAGCCATGGCCCCACGTTTGTTGTGATGGCCGATGATGCGTTGGCTGTCTTGCGCGGTCATCATGCGTTGACAACGGGTGGGGAGAGGATGGGACTGCGTGGAAGAATGGTCTACGATGAACTCACCTTATGAAAGGACTGACATGGCCAACGAAGCCCTCAATGACGACACCTTCGACTGCGGCGACATGATGGACGACGCTCCCGCCGAGAAGCGGGATTTCATCGATGTGGTCAGCGACGCGATCTCCGGCGATGCGGAGGCGAAGAAGTCGGGTCTGATCGCGCTGGGTGTGCTTGGCGTGGCCCTCGCCTTCGTCGGCGCCTTCTACCACTGCGTCATCAAGTCGGCCGTCAAAGCAGCCCTGCGCGAAACCGGTGTTGCCCGAAAATGACAAGAAAGACAGCGCTCCTACAGTTTTCGTCTTGCGTGACAGCAGCCTTGTCTGAGGTGGGATTGCTGAAGGAAGGCGATCCGATTATCACCGATGTGTCGGATGAAGAACTCAAACAGATGCGGCGCGATTGGAGCACGGCGCGTTATCTACGGCATCTTGAGCACGATTGTCGAAAGGATATGACAAACACTGATGATGTGCGGTAGATAATGCAAGTAATGAGGCAGATAGTGCAACTGTTGACCGTTGCGGCGGGGGATTGTGCTAGGTAGAGTTGTGTGAGTCGATATACGTAAAACGATTGACATTCAACTGGCAAAGGAGCGTACAACAAGCCATGACCACGCAATCGATCCTCGAATTCACCAGCCAGCGCGAACGCATGCTCGCCGGCGAGCTCTACGTCGCCGACGATCCGCAATTGCAGGAGCTGAACATGCGCAAGCGTCGTCTGGTGCACGCCATCAACACGAGCGGTTACGACGCCTTCGACGAGCGCAAGGCCCTGTTCGCGGAGCTGTTCGGCTCATACGGCGAAGGCGCGTTCATCGAACCGCCGTTCAACTGCGACTATGGTTGCAACATCAGCGTCGGCAGGAACTTCTACGCCAATATGGACTGCATCTTCCTCGACGTGGCCCCGATCACCATCGGCGACCGCGTGTTCTTCGGCCCGCGTGTCAACCTGCTCACCCCGTACCATCCGATCGATGCCGCCGTGCGCTCGTCCGGGCCCGAAGGCGCGCTGCCCATCACCATCGGCGATGACGTGTGGTTCGGCGGCAACGTGACCGTCTGCCCGGGCGTCACCATCGGCAGCGACGTGGTGGTCGGAGCCGGTTCGGTGGTCGTCAAGGACATTCCCTCGCACAGCGTGGCCGTGGGCAACCCCTGCCGGGTCGTGCGCGAGATCGGCGACGCGGACCGCGAGTATTGGGAACGCAAGGCCGCCGAATATCACGCATGGAAGGATTCCGTCACGCCTTCCGACGCGTCGGAGGCCTGATTGTCAAGGGATTGCCGGCGGTATTGCGACGGCGTGACGCCCATAACGGTGCGGAACGTGCGTGTGAAGAAACTGGCGGAGGCGAATCCCGTCCGTGACGCGATGACGTTCACCGGCAGCGCGGTGGTCGTCAGCAGTCGCGCGGTGGCCCGAACCCGCACGTCGGTGACGAATTCGATCGGCGTGAGATCCAGATAACGGCGGAACACCGTCGTGCAGGCGGTACGGCCAAGCGAGCCAGCCTCGGCGATCTGGGCCAAGGTGATGGGTTGGTCGTAGTGGACATGCACGAATTCGACCATGGCGCTCAACGCGGCCAGATGCGGGTGCGCGCCGTCCGTCGGCCGCGCCGTTTGGGATAGGGCCAACACGTCCCTGACCAGCGCGTAGAAACCGCTGGTTACGGTCAGCGGCGACAGTTCGTCGGCGTACACGCGGCTTCTCAACAGCTGATCCAACGTCGCCAAAATCCGTCGCCCCTCCTCGCGTCCACCATCGACCACCAGATACGGCAGTCGTCGGTTCTCCATCAACGGCGCGATATACCGTTGCGTGAGTTGCGGCAGAACGCCGAAACGCAGCGGATTGAGCAACGTGCAGGCGAACTCGCAGTCCCGGCCGTCCAGGTCGAATCCGTAATGCAGCTGGCGTGAATTGACGAAGATGGCTTGCCCCTCATCGAGACGCACGACGTCGCCGTTGACGAAGAACCGCATGCTTCCCCGGATCACATGCAGAAATTCGAAATCGACATGCCAATGGCATTCGGCGCGCATATGCGGATACTGGCTGAGCAGCGAATGCTCGGTGAACGAGAAGAACATCGGACCGTCATACCGCACCACTTCGGCGCCGGTGGGCAGACGGTCGGCGGGCTCGACCGGAATCAACGGCAATGCTGCGGCAACGTCTCCTCCATCGGTTTGGGTCGCGGATTCCTTGTTCCGCGGCGAACTGTCGGTCGGGTGGTCCATCAGAGCTGCCTTCGGTAGATAATCCAATTCTTCAACAGTGCTTTCCTATCGTATCCGAAGCACTACGTACGTTTCTTCTATTGAGAGGGGTCTGTGCGATGTCTGATCCGCAATCCGCCGCCGGCGCGACGGTGGCGATGCCGCGACGGGAGTTTCTCACGCACGTGTTCACGCTGGCGTTGCCCATCGCGTTTCAGCAGTTCATGCTGGCGCTGTCGTCATGTGCGGACGGACTCATGCTCGGCGGCGTCGGACAGAACGAACTATCCGCCGTCTCGCTCGCCACGCAGTTCCAATTCATCTTCAATCTCATCCTCGCCGCGTTGATCCTCGGCATGAGCATGCTGGTGGCGCAGTATTGGGGCGCGCGGGACAGAGGAGCGGTGGAACGCGTGTTCGGTTTCGTGGTGCGGTATGCGGGACTGGTGGCCGCACTGTTCGCCGCGGCGACGCTGCTCGCGCCGGAACTCCTGATGTCGCTGATGACCAACGACGCCACACTGGTCGCGCTCGGAGCGCGGTACCTGCGCGTCTCCTCGGTCTCCTACCTGTTCATCGGCATATCGCAGATGGCCATCTGTCTGCTGAAGAATATCGGCGCGGCCGCGGCCAGCATGATGATCAGCACCGTGGGCGTCGTCATCCATGTGGCGCTCAATCTGCCGTTGATCTACGGTATGGGTGGATGTCCTGCGCTGGGCGTCGAAGGCGCCGCGGTCAGCACGGTCATCTCCCGCGGTATCGAATTGGCATGGTCGCTGCTGCTGATCCGGCGGATCGGCGTGGTCCGGTTGCGTTGGCGGCATATCGCACGGCCGGACGCGGCGTTGCGCAAGGATTTCTGGCGGTACACCATTGTGCTGTTGGGCAATGAGCTCGTATGGGGCTGCGGCTTCACCATGTACACCGTGATCATGGGGCATCTGGGTGCCGACGCTGTGGCCGCGAACGCGATCGCCAACATCGTCAAGGACCTGCTGGTGTGCATGTGCAGCGGTATGGGCAACGCCGGCAGCATCATGGTCGGCAATATGCTCGGACGCAACGATTTCGCCGGCGCGAGACTCGCCGGCCGACGCTTTTGCCTGCTGTCCGCGATCGTCGGCGTGCTGACGGGGCTGACGATCCTCGCCATCCGTCCGCTGGTGCTGGAACTGGCCTCGCTGACTCCGCAGGCCCACGACTACCTATCGGTGATGCTGCTGGTGTGCGCGTACTATGCGGCCTGCAAATCGATGACGGGACTGACCATCGGCGGCATCTTTCCCGCCGGCGGGGATGTGCGCTTCGGTCTGGCCTGCGACTCCATCGTGATGTGGGTGATCGTCGTGCCCATCGGCCTGCTGGCCGCGTTCGTCTGGCATCTGCCGGTGATATGGGTGTATGTGCTGCTCAACACCGACGAATGCATCAAGATGATCCCCGCCTTGCTGCACTACCGTCGCCATCGCTGGCTGCGCAACGTCACACGCTCGGCCCTGAACTCGTCGGATGCCGTGGAATAGGGTATGGCGGTGACCGGTGGAGGGTGCGGGATGCTGTTGGCTGCGCCGTCAGCGCCACAGGAATCCGAGGATGTACGCCAAGGCGGCCAGCGCCAGCGCGATGGATTTGATGATCTCCCGCCATCGGAACGGCTCTTCGAAGGTCTGCGCCTGAGGCCGCGGCGAAAGCTCGTGTTCCGGCGCGTGCTTCGCCAGCCGTTGGATCTGCTGCTCGCGGTCCTTGTTCGCCCGATGCACGCCTCGCAGATCGGCGAGCTCCTCGTCTTTCATCGCCTGATGCGTGGTGGGGATCGCATTGTTCAGGAATCCGAGGAACGGCGCGAGGATCAGACCGAACTGTCCGACCATCGTCAGTCCGTGCATACCCAGCTGCACCAGCATCAGGGTCGCGCCGGCGCATCCGAGCACGAACTCGATGCTGGGCAGGACGAGCATCGCCAGCACGGTCCAAAAGCCGCGTATCAACTCCGTCCACAGAATCACGATGGAGATCAAGGTGATGATCACCGTTGAGGAGAAGGTGCAGAAGTTCAGCACCAGCGTGTGGTCGCCGTCCTCGCTGAGCCCTTCGATCAGCACGAATGCGGTGCCGGCCACTGTGACGATGACCTGCACGGCCACCAGCCACCGGCATACCGTATCGCCCAGATCGTGCCTCTTATGCGTATGGTCCGCATGGTCCGTATGGTCCGCATGATCTTCCATGCGGTTCATCATAGCCGTGAGGGCGACGATGGTCGGTGGCGTGGATGATTGAACAGAAGGTGCCCATTCATCCACGTTGGCAAGGTGCTGAGCGTGGACGAATGGTCGGTTGCTGACGAATCGTCCACGTTGGCACGGTCCTCAGTGTGGGCGGATGGGTGGTAACTGACGGATCGTCCACGCTACTGGCCATCAACGTGGATGGATTGTCGGTGTATGTCGAAACGTCCACACTGACGGGGTGCTGAGTGTGGACGGATTGGCGGTGACTGACGGGTCGTCCACGCTGACGATCGGTAGCGTGGATGGAATGTCGGTTTATGTCGAAATGTCCACGTTGACGCGGTCCTCAGTGTGGGAGGATGGGTGGTAACTGACGGATTATCCACGCTGATGGTCATCAACGTGGATGGATTGTGGGTTTATGCCGAAACGTCCACGTTGGCACGGTCCTCAGCGTGGGCGGATGGGCAGCAAGTTCCGGATCATCTCCTCTGGCGGGATATTCGGATGTGGCAGAATGTTCGGTGGCGGCGCTCGCGTTGGCCTGCGCGATCGTCGGGCTTGCGATTGCGGTGTGCTCGCCGATCCGCGGCATCCCCAAGCCGGAACTCTGGGACCGTGTCACGTTGTGACTCGCCCAAACGCGTGCTTGCGTGGCTATGATGGTTGTTGGCAAGAAGGAGGCCGATATGGTACGCAAGGCATTGATCGTGGTGGATGTGCAGCCGACCTTTTGCGAGGGCGGAGAGCTCGGCGTGGAAGGCGGCGACGCGGTGGCCGGGCGCATCGCCGCGTATGTGGCGGCGCATCGCGACGAATACGCGTATATCGCCACCACGCAGGATTGGCATATCGAGCCGGGCGGGCATTGGTCCGACCAGCCGGACTTCGTGGACACCTGGCCGGTCCATGGCAAGGCGGGCACGCCGAACGCCGAACTGCATCCGGCCGTCAAGGCGCTGAACATCGAGCACCACTTCAAGAAAGGCCAGTATTCCGCGGCCTACTCTGGTTTCGAAGGCATCGAAGACAACACCGACCGCATCCAGACGCGCGACGAGGTCGCCGCCGAGGCCGAGGCGGGCAGAACTCTCGCCACCGCGCTCGCCGACGCCGACGTGACCCAAGTGGATGTGGTCGGCATCGCCGAATCGCATTGCGTCAAGGAGACCGCGCTCGACGCGCAACGCCTCGGCTATGATGTGCGCGTCTTCACCGACCTCACCGTGCCGGTCAGCGCCGAACTCGGTCAGGTCGCCCGCGAGGAGATGTCCGACAATGACATCGAACTCGTGCGCTCGTAATCGCAACATCGCGATCCGGGAGAGCTCGTGAGATGGGCGCGTGCGGGCTGTTATCCGGGCCCATCGCTGAGATATAGCGAATATGCTATGCTATATGCATGACATATATCGATGAACTCAAGGATGAGCGCATACGACGAGGCATCAGTCAAAAAGACATCGCCGAGGCGATGGGCACTACGCAGTCCGCCGTATCCCGAGCCGAACGCGAAGGCAATCCTAGACAGGATTTCCTTCGCCGATACCAGAACGCCCTGCGTCAGGTTGGCGCTACCGACAGCGTATTGGAACTAGCCACGATACGGATGGTCGTCTCTAAGGTCGCACGGCGGTACGGAATCGGTGAGATGTATCTGTATGGTTCCATGGCTCGGGGCGACGCCGACGCAGATTCCGACATCGACCTGATGTACCGATACCGGAAGGATACGCCGGGGCATCTCCCCGATATCGCACGGATGAAGACGGATTTGGAACGCATGCTGGGCCGCGAGGTGTCGTTGCTGTCGTTGGATTCTCTGGAAAAGCATGCGTTGACCAGTCGCGCGAGCCGTCGGTTCTACGAGTGCGCCAAAGCCGATATGGTCAAGGTCGCGTGATGGACATGCGACAGCATATCAATCAGGAATACCGTGATGTCACGGCATTGATTCGGCTGGTGGAACATCTGGAACGGGCTCATCAGGATGCCAGCGTGGTGAACTCGGCGGATGAACTTGAATCCGATCACATGCGATTCAACTCGGTCGCCATGGATATGATGCAGGTGCAGGAATCCGCGAAGAGACTGTCGCAGGAGTTCGTTGACGGTCATCCTGATTTACCGTGGAGTGAGATGCGGGCTCTACGTAACGTCATCGTCCATCAATACGACGAAATCGACGTGTATAAACTCTACGAATCAGCCACGGACGATGCCGAACGGCTGCTCGAACAACTCTTGCCGCATGCCGAGAGGTTGGATGGGTAGCATTCCGTTAGCGTGCGTGAGTTCAATCTGCGATTGTGTGTGATGTGCACTCGCGCTCATAGGCGGGCGGGGATGTCGGCGCGTTCGACCAAACGGGCCATCTGCACACGGCCCATGCTCAGCTTGTCGGAGGCCGATGAGAGGTGGGCTTTGGCGGTGCGTTCGGAGATGAACATGCGGGAGGCGATTTCGGCGTTGGTGTAGCCCTCCGCGGCGAGCACCACCGCTTCACGTTCGCGTTCGGGCGGCGAGTCCAACAGGGCACGCGCCTCATCGCGGCGCGACTGCGGCCGCTGTGCCGTCAGATCGCCGATCAGCTGACGCTGGCTCGCGGTGTTGAACTGGGGTGTTCCCTCGCACACGCCCAACACGCGTCGGATGATCTCCTCCGGCGCGTCGGTTTTCGACACGAATCCCTCCGCGCCCGCCTCGATCGCCCTTTCGACCGTGTTGGACGGGCTCAGCGACGTCAGAATCAGAACATGCGGCGCGGGGGAGAGGGTCCTTAACATGCGGGTCGCCTCGATGCCGTCCATGCCGGGCATGGCGATGTCCATCAGCACCACGTCGGGATGCTCGCTGCCCGCCCGCTCCACCGCGGTCGTCCCGTCGGTGGACGTGGACACCACATGGATGCGCCCCGAGGAATAGTCGGTAAGAATCAGACTCATTGCCTGGCAGATCATCGGATCGTCGTCGATGACGCTGACGCGTATGGGATCGCCTTGCTGCACTTCGCTCACAAGCATCCAGTCTAGCGGCGTGCCGACGCAATCCACGGCAGGCGTACGTCGAGGTGGAACACGAGCCGTTCGTCGAGCCCATACCGGCATGCGCCATGCGCGGAGGCGATGCGGGCCGTCAGTCCGGCGAGCCCGTTATGCGAATGTGATCCGTCATGCGGGGTGATGATGCGAGTCGGACGGGCGGAGTCCTGAATGACGGGAGATTGGGCGGGTGTCGTCTGCGATGCCGAAGACGAGGTCGCCCGTGTGGTGGAATCCGTCGCGCCGGTTTTCGCGGTGGCCGTCGGCGGTGCGGGATTGCTGACATGCACATGCACGCCATGCGTGGGGTTCGCGGTCACCTCCAATGAGACCGGAGCGTCCGGCGCGTGACGGCGCGCGTTGGTCAACCCCTCTTGGATGGCGCGATAGGCGATTTTGCCGATGCCCTCATCCAACGCGCTGAGCTGTTGGATGTCGATCCAGGTGTTGAGCCGCATGCCGGCGTTGCGCGCGTCGCCGACCAACGCGTCCAGGGAATCACGCGTCAATGCCGTCTCATCGGAGGGAATCAGCTGCTCCCAAGCCCGCTGCGGATGCCTCAGCATGTCGATGATCGCATGCGCCTCATCCAACGCGCCGGCCGCCTGCCTGCGGATATCCTCGCACTGGCGCACCAGCGGCTGCGTCTGCGCGGACGGCTCCAACTTGCCGGCTTCCGCCTGCAGCGCGCTCGCGTTCAGCGCCAACAACGACAGCGAGTGGGCCAGCGTGTCGTGAGCCTCCGCCGCGATGGCGTCGGCCAGCTGCTGGTTGTTCAGGTCGCTTTGCAACGTGGCCGCATGGCTCGTGGCCGCGTCGGCGCGCGCTTTGACGGTTTGCAGATTGGCTCTCGATCGGATATGCAGCCCGATCAACGTGGCGATCGCCACTTCGATCAGCGCCACGCACACCGCGGTGACGACCACCGGCGTCTCTCCGGTGAGCATCTCCAGCGGCACGCCGTTGCGACCGGTGTGCGGTTTGGCGAAGATCATGTGCCAGAGCGAGGACTCCGGCGTGTTGAGGGCGTCGCGCAGATGCGCCCCAACGGCGATGACGGTCGCCACGCCAACCACCCGCACCGTGCGTTTCGTGGAACTGCGACGGGCGAGCAGCGCGGTCAACGCCATCAACAGCAGCATCGGATCATAGGGGAATACCAGCACGACGGCGCAGCACAGCCAAAACACCAGCTCCGGATAGCGCGATCGGGCGACCAGCAGAAAGGGGAACACGAACGCCAACAGCGTGCTGACGATCATCCACACGTACATGCCGTTTTGGGGCTCGTCCATGTATCGCTGGGCGGCGAACGCGCATTGCATCAGGCAGCAGAACGCGGCGGCGGGAATCATCACGACGGTGCACCACAGTCGCGTGCGCACCGGCACCTCGTCGTCCGCGTCTTGCGACAGGCCGAAGACCCACGGCATGGAACGCCGAAGACGGCGGCTCTGCGAAGTCTGCGGCGGCGCTGCCGGCGGGCGGGGGAGTGGCGCTGATGAGGTCATGAGAACCACTGTATTGCCATGCGCGCCCTCGACGCCATTGGACATGCGGTCAAAATCGGCAGGCCATCGTTGCCCGAACAGGCAATCGCAAATGGCCGTTCGTACACTGACGCGCACGCGCGCGGGCCGATAGCGTCGGTATCGTACGAGATTCGCCTCGTCCGACACGAGAAAGAAGGATAAGATGACCACTCCCACCGCGCCCGTCCAACCCGCCGCGGGCATGCCCGGCGAGCCCGCGCCCGTCCAACCGCGCCGCACCACCACGGCCGGCATCGTCGCACTGGTATTGGGCGTCATCGCGCTGATATTGAGCTTCATCCCCATCATCAACAATCTGGCCGCCATCCTGGGCGTGATCGGCGCGGTGTTCGCCATCGTGGCCCTCGTGGGCACCTTCCGAGGCAAAAGACACGGCAAGGGACTGGCCATCGCGGCCGCGGTGGTGTGCGTGCTGTCCGTGGCGATGACGCTGGCCATCCAGTCGGCGACCGTCGGCGCCATCGACGACGCCGCCAAAGAGGCCAAAGGCATCGACACTTCGCAGAACGCCGGATCCGACGCCGACAATGGTTCCGACGACGCTGCCGACGCATCCGCCGGTGACGGAGCCGACGATTCCGCGGCGGCCAACGGCGAACAGGACGGGGAGGGCGATATCGAAGGCGCCCATGTGAGCATCGTCTCCGCCGCACGAAGCGGCAACGACTACGAAGGCAACGCCACCGTGCTGGTCACCTACGAGTGGACCAACACCACCGAGAAGAACAACTCCTTCGCGGCGTTGGCCAATCCACAGGTGTTCCAGAACGGCGCCGAATTGAGCACCGCCATCTACATGGACAATCCGGAAGGCTACGATTCCGGCTCGTATCTGGCCGAAGCGCAGCCGAACGCCACCACGAGGGTCACGCTCGGATACGTGCTGCAGGACGATTCGCCGGTCACCGTCGACGTCACCGCGCTTTTCTCCATCACTGACGACTCCAAGGTGACCCGCACCTTCACTTTAAGTTAGGCGGAAGGCCGGCCGTTGAGGCGCGTTCCCGGCCCCGAGACCATCGGGCCGGGAACGTTTCGCGCGCGACGAAGGAGGGCCGGACGCGTGATGAAACCGTGCGTGTTCGCCCCGAGCCGAGAGTTTTCATGGAATTGTAAGGCGGCGTCCACTACGATTGAGGCTAAGTCGACAAAAGGAGCGATTATGACATTCGGTCAGCAGCCCCAGCGCAACGGCAACCAGCCGCAGCAGTTCAACGGCCAGCAGTATGGCCAGCCCCAATACGGGCAGCAGTATTACCAGCAGGCGCCGCAATACGCGCAAAACCAGGGCCAGTACGCCTACGCCGCGAACGGCATGGGCGGCACCGCCACCATGGACGCGCAGATGGCCTACTCCTATGAGGAGGCCCGCCGCGTCTCCGTCACCAAGGCCTACGGCGAGATGACCATCGGCCTGATCGTCACCGCGGTGGTCGCTGTGCTCGGCCAGATGACCGGCGCGTACTATTCCTTCATCATGGCCACCGGTCTGATCGGCATCATCGGCCTGTGCGTCGCGCAGATCGCCCTGGCGGTGGTTCTCGGCGCGCGCATCATGAAGATGAAGGCCGGCACCGCCCGCGTCATGTTCTATGTGTACGCCGCTCTGATGGGCTTCACCCTGACCTCCATCTTCATGGTGTACGACCTCGGCTCGATCGGCATCGCCCTCGGCATCACCGCCGCGTTCTTCTTCGCGCTGACGATGTTCGGCATGACCACCAAGTTCGACATGCTCAAGGCCGGACCGATTCTGATGGTCGGTCTGATCGTGCTCATCATCTCGCAGGTGGTGCTCATGTTCCTGCAGGTCGACGGCATGACCCAGATCGTGTGCGCGCTCGGCCTGGTGCTGTTCGCCGGCATGACGATCTACGACGCGCAGAAGACGCGCGCGCTGTTCGCCGCCTATGAGACGCAAGGTCCGGAGATGATCAAGAAGATCTCGATCCTCTGCGCGCTGAACCTTTACCTCGACTTCGTGAACATGTTCCTGTACATTCTGCAGCTGCTGGGCAACCGCGACTAGTTCGCGGCCGATACCGGCCTGTCTTCGGCAAAGGCAAGCGGCCCGACGGATGGTTCCGTCGGGCCGCTTGCCGTATTCGAAACGATGGGAGGGCCTCTACAGGGATTCGCGTTCGACCAGCCGCATATGTTCGACGACGGTGGAGGGGCGTTCCCCGTCGATCATGCGCATCGCCAGGTCGGCGGCGATCTGTCCTTCCTCGTACAGCGGCTGGTGGATGGTGGTGAGCGGAGGCGTGGTGTCCTTCGACAGGGGATGGTCGTCGAATCCGATCACCGACACCTGTTCGGGCACCTCGATTCCGCTTTGCCGCAGCGCCTCCATCACGCCGACGGCGATGCGGTCCGAGCCCGCCAGCACCGCGTCGAAATCGTCGGTGAGATTCAGCATCTCCATCATCGAGGCGAATCCGGCGGAGGAATCCCATTGCGTGAACCGCACGCGCTCGTCGCCCAACGCCTCGCCGAACACCTGACGGTATCCCGCCAGACGGTCCGTGGAGGCGGGGTTGTCCGCGGGGCCGAGAATCGCGATGGGCCGCGTCCGACCGCGCTCCGCGACGGCTTGCGCGGCCAGCTGCGCGCCTTCGAAATCGTCGGAGAACACGATGGAGAAGATGCCTTCGTAGGGCTGGTCGTCCATTTGGCCGACGATCACGCCGGGGATGTTCAGATCGCGCATGGAATCCAAAACCTCGCTGCCTTTGTAGGGCGAGATGTCGATAACCGCGTCGAAGGCCCGGCGTTCGAGATGGTGGCGGAAACGCTCGCGTTCCGAAGGACGGGACGCCTGCAGCAGCACCGGCAGATAGGCCGATTCGGTGAGCCGTTCGGTGATTCCCCCGAGGAACGCGCTGTAGGTGGGATCGGCGAACAGTTCGTCGATCGGCTCGGTGACGATCACGGCGATCGTCTCGGTGCGGCCGACGGCCAGCGCGCGCCCCTGCGCGTTGGGAACGAATCCGATGCGTCGCGCCGCCTCCCTCACGTGTCGTTTGGTCTCCTCGCTGATGCGAGGCGAATCGTTGAGCGCGCGGGACGCCGTGGACCGGGAGACCTTCGCCTCCTCGGCGACGTCCGCGAGTGTGACCGACCCACGTTTGGCGATGCTCATAATCGATCCCTTCGTGACGGTGTTCCCGTCCAGCATAGTCGTTTTCAAGACGCCGTCTACGCGGCCATGAATATTCATACCTCGACACGCCCACGTTGAGCAACCGGTTGCACAAATGGCGAGACGGGATTATTGTGGAGGACAACCGGTTGCACAGCAATGGTGCTCACCAACTGTAACGCTGGTGAATGCGGCCCGGTCATGGCGCATCGATCCGCACGACACTGACCACCGACTGCGATCAACGTTCGATCGCGAAGGAGAGACTTCATGGAATCCACCCACGATTGGGAGAACCCCTCCCTGACAGGAAGAAACAGGCTGGCGCCTCACGCCTATTTCTTCGGCTACGAGACGCGCGATCTCGCAGCGACCCACAGCCGCGAGCTGTCCCGCGGCTACCGCGAGCTCTCCGGCCCGTGGTCGTTCCGCCTGTTCGACGCCCCGCAGGCCGTCCCCGGGCAGGCGCTGGCGCAGGCCGACCCCTCCTGGGATGTCGTCGAAGTGCCCCATCTGTGGCAGGTGGACGGCTACGGCCGACTGCAGTACACCGATGAGGGCTTCCCCTTCCCGGTCGAACAGCCGTTCGTGCCGGGCGACGATCCGACCGGCGTCTACCAGCGCGTCGTCGACCTCGCCGCTCCCGCCGACGGCGCGAGGATGATCCTGCGCTTCGACGGCATCGAAAGCTACGGCGAGATCTACATCAACGGCCAGTACGTCGGCATGACGAAGGGCTCACGTCTGAGCGCCGAATTCGACATCACCAACTTCGTGCGCGACGGCGCCAACCTCATCGCCGTCAAAGTGCTGCAATACTGCGACGGCACGTACATCGAGGACCAGGATATGTGGTGGGCGTCGGGAATCTTCCGCGACGTGTACCTGATGGAACGCCCCGCCGCGCGCCTGACCGATTTCGCCGTGCGCACCCACGTCACGGACGGATCGCACGCGCGGGTGAGCCTGGACGTCGAGACGCATGACGCGACCCGTCTGGTGTGGCGCCTCGCCCAGGCCGACGGCACCATCGTGGCCGAGACCTCGTTCGCGCCGGACGAGACCGCCGTCATCGAGCTCGACGACGCGCGCCTGTGGAATCCGGAGGATCCGTACCTCTACGAGATGACCATCGAGGTCGAGGGCGAGCACGGCATGAGCGAGATCGTGCCCCACCGTCTGGGTCTGGCCGAGGTGACCATCGAAAACGGACGCATGCTGCTCAACGGCACGTACTTCAAAATGCACGGCGTCAACCGGCACGACCACGACGACCGCAAGGGCCGCGCCGTGGGCGTCGAACGCATGCGCCGCGACCTCGAACTGATGAAGCGCCACAACATCAACGCGGTGCGCACCTCGCACTACGCGAACGATCCGCGCTTCTACGAACTGTGCGACGAATACGGCATCATGCTCGTCGCCGAAACCGACATGGAAAGCCACGGCTTCGAGAACATCGGCAACATCGCGATGGTCACCGACGATCCCGCCTGGCGGACCGCCTATGTGGACCGCATCGAACGCCTCGTCATGCAGGAGCGCAACCACGCGTGCGTCATCATGTGGTCGCTCGGCAACGAATCCGGATACGGCTGCAACATCGAGTCGATGTACGCCAAGGCCAAGGAGCTCGACCCCCGCCCCGTGCATTACGAGGAGGACCGCAACGCCGACACCGTCGACGTGATCTCCACGATGTACTCGCGTGTCTCGCAGATGAACGACTTCGGCGAGCATCCCGGCCCCAAGCCCCGCATCAACTGCGAATACGGACACTCCATGGGCAACGGTCCCGGAGGATTGAGCGAATACCAGAAGGTGTTCGAACGCTGGGACAACATCCAAGGCCACTTCATCTGGGAATGGTGCGACCACGGTCTGGCCGCCCACACCGAGGACGGCCGCCGCTACGACATGTACGGCGGCGACAACGGGGACTATCCGAACAACGGCAACTTCTGCATCGACGGCATGGTCTTCCCCTGGCAGGAGCCCAGCCCCGGCCTGACCGAATACATGCAGGTGATCTGCCCCGTCGGCCTCGAATACGACGCCGCGCGCGGGGAACTGACCGTACGCAACAAGCGCTGGTTCACCACGCTTGAGGACATCCGCATCGTCGCGACGACGATGGTCGACGGCGAGGCGGTCGCCAGCGTGAACGTCGAGCCCGGAGCCCTCGAGCCCGGCCAAAGCGTGGATTTCCCGCTCGCCGTCGCTCCCGCGGCGGTGGGGGAGACGCTGCTCACGGCATCCATCCATTCCACCAAGGCCACGGCGTGGGGGGAGGCGATGCGACGCATCGGCGTCATGCAGTTCCCCGTGGCGTCCGTCGTCCGTCCCGCGATCGCCGCGTCGCGACGTTCCGCCGCGACGGCGAGCGAGGACGGCCGCACGCTGGCCGTCGCCACACAAGGCGGCGAGATCCGGTTCGACCTGATCAACGGCGACATCGTCGCCTGGCGGTCCGCCGGACGCGACGTGCTCGCGGCGCCGGTGCGCGTGGGGTTCTGGCGTCCGCTGATCGACAACTACCAGCAGGAATACGACTCGCTGTGGCATCCGCGCAACATCCAGGTCATGCAGACCTCCACGCGTTCGGTCGACTGGCGTCAGGACGGCGGCTCCATCGTGGTGGAGGTATGCCAGCGGATCGCCCCGCCCGTGCAGGACTTCGGCATGCACACGCGCATGACCTACACCGTGCTGCCCTCCGGACGCGTCGACCTCGCCGTCGACGGCGAGCCGTACGGGTCGTATGACGACATCATCCCCCGCATCGGCGTGAGCTTCGAAGTGCCCGGCGTCGACCGCGGCGTCGAATGGTACGGACGCGGACCGGGCGAGAACTATCCGGACTCGAAGAGCGCGAATGTGGTCGGACGCTACCGCGCGAACGTCGACGACATGTTCACCCCGTACGTGGTCCCGCAGGACTGCGCCAACCGGGAGGACGTGCGCTGGGTCGCGCTGCGCTCGCCGCACGGCGACGGCCTGCTCGTCACCCGGCCGGACGGCGTGGACGCGAAGCCGTTCTCGTTCTCCGCATGGCCCTACACCTGCCAGGACATCGACGATGCCAAGCATGTGACCGACCTGACCAAGCGGGAAACCGTCACCGTCAACATCAACGACCGCGTCCTCGGCCTCGGCTCCAACTCCTGGGGGTCCGAAGTGCTGGACTCCTACCGCGTGCGTTTCGAGCGTTTCAGCTTCGCGCTGTCGCTGCGCCCGCTCGACTCGGCCGACCTCACCCAAGCCATCACCGCCATCAAGGAGGCGTGACATGCATCGCTACGACACCCGACATGATTTCGATGCCCAACTCTCAACGGTCAAGAAATGGATGCGCACCGGCCAGGCGCTCGACCTGGCGCCGACGCTGCCGCGCGATGTGGCGCACTCCATCGGCGACTCGCTCACCTACTGGTGGAACGACGCGGACAGGATGGGCGACGAATCGCTCGTCGGACACCGCCGCTACCTGACGGTGCTGTCGCCCTTCCATGGGGAGCTCACCGTCATGGTCGCGAACAAGCAGGTGCTGCACACCATCGAACGCTACAGCGATCTGACCGACCGCGAGCGTTTCGACGGTCCCGCGTCCATCGTCACGGTGCCCGAGGGAGGCGTTCTGGTGGTCGACATCGACGAGGCCGTCAAGATCATGCCCGCGCCTGACGTCCAGGTGACGCAGGTGCAGGTCACCGTCGAGGGATACAGCTTCCCGAACAAGTAACCCGCAATCATCCACGAATCACAATCAAACATCAATAAAGGAGTTTCCCATGAGTTCCGAGAAACGAGCGTCGATCGGCCAGGTCGCGCTGCTGGGCATGACGGTGTCGGCCGTGTTCGGCATCAAGAACGTCATCAACAACAACGTCGCGATCGGACTGTCCGCCGCGCCCGCCTTCTTCCTCGCCACCATCCTGTACTTCGTGCCGTTCACGCTGGTCGTGGCCGAGTTCGTGGCGCTGAACAAGGATTCGGAATCCGGCGTCTACCAGTGGGTGAAAACCTCGATGGGCGGCCGCTGGGCCTTCCTGACGGCCTTCTGCTACTGGTTCGTCAACCTGTTCTTCTTCGCCTCGATCCTGCCCAACGTGATCATCTACGCGAACTACCTGTTCTTCGGCGAGAACAAGGAGATCTCTCAGCTGTGGATCACCGTGTGCGAGATCATCATCTTCGCGATCGCCACCTGGGTGTCCACCAAGGGCGCCAAGTGGATCGGCTCGATCTCGTCCTTCGGCGCGATGGCGGCGCTTGGTCTGACCGCCGTGTTCATCGTGCTGTCGGTGGCCGCGCTGTGCGGCGGCGTGACTCCGGCGACCCCCGTGACCGCCGAGACCCTCTCGCCGGACTTCAGCTCCTTCGCCACCACATGGGCCTTCCTCGGCACGCTCGCCTGGATCATCCAGGGCGTGGGCGGCGCCGAATCGGTCGGCGTGTTCCTCAACGACCTCAAGGGCGGCGTCAAGGCGTTCGTGCGCGTCATCGTCGTCTCCGGCCTGGTCATCGGCCTGCTCTACGCGGCCGCCTCCCTGGTGATGAACGTGTTCGTCCCGGCCGGAAGCCTCGACCTGTCCACCGGCATCTTCGTGGTCATGGGCAAGGTCGGCGAGTGGGTCGGCATTCCGATGGCCGTCTCCACCCGCATCGTCGGTCTGATCCTGCTGGCCGCCACGCTGGGCTCGCTGATGATGTGGACCTCCGCTCCGGTCAAGGTGTTCTTCTCCGAAATCCCCAAGGGCGTGTTCGGCGGCAAGATCGTCGAACTCAACGAGCAGGGCATCCCGTGGCGCGCCGCCTGGCTCCAGTTCGCCATCGTCGTGCCGATCCTCATCATCCCGGCGCTCGGCTCCGGCAACGTCAACGACCTGCTGCAGATCGTGATCAACATGACCGCCGCCACCGCCCTGCTGCCTCCGCTGCTGATCCTGCTGGCCTACTTCGTGCTGCGCCGCAAGTTCGACGCCGTGGAACGCACGTTCCGCATGGGCGGCCGCGGCTTCGGCCTGGCGATCGCCACGTTCCTGCTGATCGTGTTCGCCTTCGTGTTCATCGCCGGCACGATTCCGCTGGACCAGCCGCTGTGGCTCACCCTGGTGTACAACGTGGGCGGCGTCGTGGTGTTCATCGGCTTGGCGATGATCTGGTACGAGCGCTACATCCGCCGACTCAAGGTCACCGACCCCGAAACCGCCGAGGCCGAGCTGCGTCCCAGCGCGCTCGATATGATGGCCGCGCAGAAGTGACGTCCCCCGTCCGCCCATAGGCCACGGCCCCATCCGTGCGGCCTGGCGAAAGGTAAGGGCCCCGTCGGGAACCGTTCCGAACCCCAAGTTCGGACCGGTTCCCGACGGGGCCCTTGCCTTTGTGATGGATCGTCAGCGCATGGTGCGTCGGTCCGGTCGGCGCAGCGCGTCCGGCACTTTGGCCGGCAGTTGGGCGAGAATCGTGCCGAGGAAGATCAGCGCGCAGCCGGCGTATCCCCGCGCGGTCATCGTCTCGCCGAGCAGCAGCGCCCCGCCCGCCGCGGAGAACAGCGATTCCAATGAGAGGATCACGGCGGAACGGGTGGGCGGCACCTGCCGCTGACCGACGGCCTGCAATGTGTACGCCACGCCCACGGAGGCGATGCCCGCATACAGGATCGCCACCCAGGATGAGGCGGCGCCCGTCCAATCGACGGAGCCTTCGATCGCGGCGCCTGCCCAACTCAATGCCGCGGTGGTGGCGAACTGCACGAAGGACATGCGGATCGGCTCCACCTTCGCACCCAGCGTGTCGATCGCGAGAATATGGGCGGCGAACATCACCGCGCCGAGGAAAACGGTCAGGTCGCCCTTGTTGATGGCGTCGAAGCCATCGGCGACGCAAAGCAGATAGAAGCCGACAAGCGCGATGATGACGCTGACGCCGGTCAGCGCGGTCACCCTGCGGTGCAGGAACAGACCGAACAGCGGCACCAGCACGATGTACAGGGCCGTGATGAATCCCGCGCGGCCGGCGGAGCGCCCCCAGAGGATGCCGTACTGCTGCAAGGTCCCGGCGGCGAACAGCAGCACGCCGCACAGCATGCCCGTGGCCACGGTCCGTTGGCGGCGGGAACGGCGTTCGGCGGGGGAGTCCGCGCGATCGGCGGTGTCCGCGCCTTCTCCCCGGCGCATCAGAGCGATCACCGGGACCAGCGAGCAGGCGCCCAGCGTGAATCTGGTCGCGTTGAAGAACAAGGGTGAGACCGCGTCCATGCTGGAGACCTGCGAGACGAACGAGAATCCCCAGATGATCGCCGTCAGCAGCAGGCACAGCATGCCCGTGAATTCCTGTCTCCTCATGAGCCGACATGCTAGACGGCCCATGAGACCGCGGGTCACTCGGTGGTTTTCGGGGTCTCCTCGACCTGCGGGGCGCCGTTGATGTCGCGGTGGATGTTCTGCATCTGCACCTCGATGTTCTGCAGGGAACGGGCGCAGTCGAGCAGCGTCTGCGAATGCTCGGCGAGCTTGTCGTCCGGCAGGTCGGTCTTATATCGCAGCGCGTGCTCCAGGCTCGCCCAATAATCCATGGCGATGGTGCGGAACTGCACCTCGACCGGCGTGTAGTGCGCGCCGGAGGAGAGGAACACCGGCACCGCGTAGATCACATGCAGCGAACGGTACCCGTTCTGCTTGGGGTTCTTGATGTAGTCCTTGACGCGCAGCACCTGGATGTCCGACTGCGAGGACAGATAGTTCGACACGGAATACACGTCGTCGCGGTAGTTGCAGATGACGCGGATGCCGGCCACGTCGAACAGGTTGTCTCGGATGGAGTTCACGCTCACCGGCAGTCCCTTGCGCTCCAGCTTGCCGACGATGGAGTTGATGGATTTGAGCCTGCGTTCCATATGGTGGATCGGATCGTGGCTGAACCGCACCTGGAACTCGCCGTCGAGGATCTCCAGCTTGGTGCTGATCTCGTACATCGCACCCTCGTAGACCTGCATCTGGTCGATGAAATTGGTGATGTCATCGACCCCGAACTGGCTTCCGCCCAGATCCACGGCTCTGAGACGGGCCTGCAGTTCGGATGAGCTCATGCGGTTGTGGCGGTCAAGTATCACGATCATCTCCGATTGTCGTCCGAGTGAACACGCTCGTTCCCAATATACCCGCCTTCCTGTAAATGAGCCGTGTGGTCGCTGAAGAGGCCGAGCTGACAAGCCCCGCCGATAGGATGGTGTGTCATGAACGAAGACATGATGACCGAAACCGAACGCAACGCCACCGCACAGGACGCGCCGACCGCGCGCATGGGGGAGCGGGGCAAGGGATTGTTCCAGATCCATACGCTCGGCTGCCAGATGAACGTGCATGATTCCGAGCGCATCGCCGGCGTGCTCGAGGCGGACGGCTACGTGCCGGCCACCGAGGAGCAGATCGACGGGCACGATGTGGATCTGATCGTGCTCAACACCTGCGCGGTGCGTGAGAACGCCGCCGAACGCATGTACGGCACGGTGGGCCTGTGGGCGGAGATGAAGCGCCAGCGGCCCAATCTGCAGATCGCGGTCGGCGGCTGCATGGCCCAGCTCGACCGCCAGCGGATCGCCGACAAGGCGCCGTGGATCGCGGCCGTGTTCGGCACGAAGAACATCGGCTCGCTGCCGCGCCTGCTCGAACAGAACCGTGTGACCGACCGGCCGCAGGTCGAGGTGGCCGACAAGCTCGAGTATTTCCCCAGCGACCTGCCCACGGCGCGCGCCTCGAAGGTCAGCTCGTGGGTGTCGATCTCCGTGGGCTGCAACAACACCTGCACCTTCTGCATCGTGCCCACCACGCGCGGCAAGGAGAAGGACCGCCGTCCCGGCGACATCCTCGCCGAGGTGCGCGACTGCGTCCAGTCCGGCGCCAAGGAGGTCACGCTGCTGGGCCAGAACGTGAACTCCTTCGGCTACGGCATCGGCGACCGCTACGCCTTCTCCAAACTGCTGCGCGCCTGCGGCGAGATCGAAGGGCTGGAGCGCGTGCGCTTCACCTCGCCGCATCCGGCCGCCTTCACCGACGATGTGATCGCCGCCATGGCCGAGACCCCGAACGTGATGCACCAGCTGCACATGCCCTTGCAGTCGGGTTCCGACAAAATCCTGCGCGCCATGCGCCGCTCCTACCGCACGGCCAAGTTCATGGACATCCTGTGCAAGGTGCGCGAGGCGATGCCGGACGCGCAGATTTCCACCGACATCATCGTCGGCTTCCCCGGCGAGACCGAGGAGGATTTCCAGGACACGCTGCGCATCGTCGAGGAGGCGCGCTTCTCGTCCGCGTTCACCTTCATCTATTCGCCGCGTCCCGGCACGCCGGCCGCCGAAATGGAGCAGGTACCGCATGATGTGGCGCAGGAGCGTTTCGAACGTCTGGTCGCGCTGCAGGAGCGCATCACCGAGGAGGAGCTCAAGAAGTTCGAAGGCACGGACGTCGAGGTGATGATCACCGGCACACAGGGCAAGAAGGACGCCGCCACGCACCGCGTGACCGGCCGCGAACGCACCGGCGTGCTTGTGCATATCGGCGTGCCCGAAGGCGAGCCGATGCCCGGAATCGGCGATTTCGTCACCGCCACCGTCACCCACGCCGGCCGTCACAACCTCATCGCCGACCCCGACCCGAAGGCCGGGCAGACCTATCATGTGCGCCACTAGCCCCTCCGTCGTCCCGGACGGCGGCCTTCCCTCCTCTCCCGTCATCCCGGGTGGAGACGCCTCCTCCTCTTCCGTCATCCTGAGCGGAGGCGGAGCCGTAGTCGAAGGATCCCCACGCGTCGTCTCCATCGTCGGGCCCACCGCCTCGGGCAAGACGGGGCTGGGCATCGCCATCGCGCGCCGGCTCGCCGAACGGGGGGAGCGGGCCGAAATCGTGAACGCGGACGCCTACCAGATGTACCGCGGCATGGACATCGGCACCGCCAAACCCAGCGCCGAGGAGCAGGCCGCCGTGCCGCATCATCTCATCGACGTCATCGACCCCGACGACACGATGACCGTGGCCCGTTTCCAGACGCTCGCCCGCGAAACCATCGCCGATCTTAAATCGCGTGGCATCCGGCCGATTCTTGTGGGAGGCTCCGGCCTGTACGCGCGCGCCGCCATCGACGACATCTCCTTTCCCGGCACGGATCCGGAAATCCGCGCGAGGCTTGAGGAACGCGAACGGACCGAAGGCGCGGGCGCGCTGTTCGCCGAGCTGCGCGACAAGGATCCCGTCGCCGCGGCGAATATGGACGCTCGCAACGCCCGGCGCACCATCCGCGCGCTGGAGGTCATCGAACTGACGGGCCGCCCGTTTTCGGCCACGTTGCCGCGCTACCGGTATGTGATTCCCAGCGTGCAGATCGGCCTTGATCTGGACCGTGGGGAGCTCGACCGCCGCATCGACATCCGCACCAGGCGGATGCTGGATGAGGGATTCGTCGACGAGGTGCGGCGGTTGCGTCCGCGGTTGGGCGTCACCGCAGGTCGCGCGCTCGGATACCAGCAGGTCATCGACTTCGAGGACGGGCTGATCGACGAGGAGGAGCTCTTCTCCGACATCGCGCAGAAAACCAAGCGGCTGGCCCGCAAGCAGATGGGCTGGTTCGGCCGCGACCCCAGAATCCACTGGCTTGAGGCGCTGAACCCGCGTCTGGTGGACAACGCGATGGCGATCATCGCCCACGCCGACGCCGGCGACTACGATCCCATCGACGCGCGCGCCGACGAGTACGTTCAGCATCATCTGGGCGACATCGGCTAGCGTCGGAATTCCGTCGAAGCGAGCGTGCCGCATGCCGGATGACAAGCGGCACGCCCATGTGTTCCGCTTGTCATCCGCCGTGCAAGGTCTTCGACACGCGTCCGGAACCGCGGAGCGCGGTCTCATGGTCGGCGTCGCGGGCCGTCAGTGCGCCGGCCCCTGGTCCCAGCCGGCGATCAGGAACACGCGGGCCGTCAGTGCGCCGGACCTTGGTCCCAGCCGGCGATCAGGAACACGCGGGTCGGATTCGCCGGACGGACGATGCCCGCGAACATGCGTTCCAGCGCGTCGGTGTCTCCGCGATAGGCCGCGTGTTTGGCTGATTTGTATCCCTCACGGGTCACCGAACCCCAGTCGAGATCCCAACCGGCGTCATGCGCGAGCCGCGATCCGAACATGCGTAGCACCATCGCGTTGCCGCCCTTGAACGGATGCAGATATCCCAACTCGTCGTAGATCCTTGTGAACTCGCGCACGAACACGTCGCGGTCCAACACCTGCAGATTGCGTTTGTCCGCCAGTTCGGTGGCGATGTTCAACGCGCCCGTCTCGATCAGCGCGGCGGGGAAGAACGCTTCGGGATTCCTAGCGCGGGCTTTGTCGTCCGTCGCCTCGCGCGTCGTGTCGCTGGTTCGCAGCGCGCCCGCGTCCGCGAACACGCCTTCGAACAATCCCCTATGGATGGCGGTCAATTCGGCCAGATCCCCGGAGGCGGGCCATCGGCGTTCGGCAAGCAGCACCGTGCGGGCGAACACGCTGTCCGCATGGTCCGTGGCATGGTCGTCCAGGCTGCCGTCGGCGAGACGGCCGTTGCTTTGGATCTTTCGGGCGGTGGATTCGTCGGCGATCTCGATCAGCCGGGCGACGTCGATGTCTCCCCGCTCGTAGTCCGCCGCGGCGCGCATCGTCGCGTCGCCCGGCGTCATCGCTTCCAACGCGCAGTTCTTCGATGCAAATGCGACTGCGCTCGCACGCTCTGCTGGAGTCATATCACGATGATAGCCGGCTTGCCTTGCGCAAAGGCGCATCCTCGCGATATTTCGAATGCCGGTGTCGGCCGACGCGGTGCGAATCCGCGTGGTATGGCGCGATATCGTGTGCGGCGGACGTCCTTCGGATCCCAAGGTGTGAGGGTCGGGTGTCGTTGCGCGGCAAAACTTGGCGTCGCTGCCGACCATAGGCCCGCCGTGGCGTAGAATCGGGAACCGTTATGGCACGATCATCATCTTCGAAGAGTTCAGCGAAGTCCCGTAAAACCACCGGCGGGTCAGGCGCCCGCGACGGCAAAACCGCGATCCAGCCCGAATTCGGGGATGTCGCGGAGCCGATGTGGAAGAAAATCCTGCTCGCGATTCCGCGGGCCCTCGGCACCGCGGTGCGCTCGATCACCGGTGTGGGGGAGTACGATCCCGCATACCGCCGCGACGGCCTGTGCTTCCTGCTGATGGTGCTGGCGGTGCTGTTCTGCGCCTCCGAATGGGTGCGTGTGGACGGCCCCTTCGGACAGTTCCTGCACGCCGTCGCCTCGGGCGTGTTGGGCGTGATGAGCGTGGTGCTGCCGGTATTGCTGTTCTATGTGGCCGTGCGTCTGATGCGCAACTCCGGTAGGGAGTCGAACAATCCGCGCGTGGTGACCGGCTGGGTGCTGCTGCTGTGGTCCATCTGTTCGGTGATCGACGTGGCGCTCGCCGCCGAATCCACGCAATTCGACATCGCCGTGCTGCAGAAGGCCGGCGGCCTGTTTGGTTTCTTCCTCGGCTCGCCTTTGGCCTGGGGCCTGTCCAACGCGTTCGCGATCGCCGTCTTCGTGGTGGTGGGCCTGTTCTCCCTGCTGATGATCACCGGCACGCATGTGACCGACCTGCCCGAAGTGCTGGCGCGTGCATGGGCCAGACTGCGCAACAAGCCGTACCGGCCGGCGGGCGAGGAAGAGGGAGCGGCCGACCAGTTCCCCAACGAGGTGCGTGTCGGCGACGGCACGCTCGCGTTCGCCGACGGCGTTCCCTCGCACGACGGCGACGAGACGGCCGAGGAGCAATCCGAGCGCAAACCCGGCTTGTTCGCGCGCCTGTTCCGTCGCGCCAAGAACGTGGATGACGGCGGCCTGGAACGTTACGAAGCCGACGATCCCTTCGCCACCGCGGCGTCCCGGCATGGCGATGCCGCCGAAACATCGCTTATCGAACCGGCCGGCATGCCGGCGATGGATTCCGCGACGCAGGTCATGGGAATGGAATTCCCCTCGACCGACGCTCCCACCACGGCGATGTCCGGTCCGAGCGGCGACGTGGAAGGCGGCACGGTGACGATGCCCGCGCTCGCAGATCCCGAACACGACCCGTGGGCGCCTATCGCCACCGGCGTCATTCCGGCCGTCTCCGCTGACGGCGAAGGCTCCACCGTGGCCCTCGGTGCGTCCGACTCCGCCCTTGCGGGCGAGTTCGACGACGCCGGCACGGACGACGAGCAGGACGACTCCGATGACGCGCTGAAGCCCTACCAGCTGCCCAATCTCAACATCCTGTCCAAAGGACAGCCGCATGCGATGCGCACCCCGGCCAACGACAAGGTGATCGCAGCGTTGACCTCCACCTTCCAGCAGTTCAATGTGGACGCGAAGGTGATCGGCTTCCTGCGCGGCCCATCGGTCACCCAATACGAGGTGGAGCTCGGCGCGGGCGTCAAAGTCGAGAAGGTCACCAACCTGCAGCGCAACATCGCCTACGCGGTGGCCAGCTCCGACGTGCGCATCCTCTCGCCGATCCCCGGCAAATCCGCCATCGGCATCGAAATCCCCAACGTCGACCGCGAGATCGTGCATCTGGGCGACGTGCTGCGCTCCGACAAGGCCATGAACGACCCCAATCCCATGGTCACCGGCGTCGGCAAGGACGTGGAGGGCCACTTCGTGACCGCCGACCTCGCCAAAATGCCGCATCTGCTGGTGGCGGGCGCCACCGGATCCGGCAAGTCGAGCTTCATCAACTCGATGCTCACCTCGATCATCATGCGAGCCACCCCCGAACAGGTGCGTCTGATCATGGTGGATCCCAAACGCGTGGAGCTCTCCGCCTACGCGGGCATCCCGCATCTGCTCACGCCGATCATCACCGATCCCAAAAAGGCCGCGCAGGCCTTGGAATGGGTGGTCAAGGAGATGGACGCGCGCTACTCCGACCTGGAGTTCTTCGGCTTCCGCCACATCAAGGACTTCAACGAGGCCGTGCGTGCCGGCAAGGTGCACGCCCCCCTCGGATCCCAGCGCAAGGTGGCCCCATACCCGTACATCCTCGTGGTCGTCGACGAGATGGCCGACCTGATGATGGTCGCGAAAAACGATGTGGAAAGCTCCATCCAGCGCATCACCCAGCTGGCGCGCGCCGCCGGCGTGCACCTCGTGCTCGCCACCCAACGTCCGTCCGTGGACGTGGTCACCGGTCTGATCAAAGCGAACATCCCCTCGCGACTGGCCTTCGCCACCTCCTCGGCCACCGATTCGCGAGTCATCCTCGACACGGTCGGTGCCGAGGCGCTGATCGGCCAGGGCGACGCGCTGTTCCTGCCGATGGGCTCGGCCAAGCCGATCCGCGTGCAAGGCTCGTGGGTGTCCGAATCGGAGATCCGCAAGGCCGTGGAATTCGTGCGCACCCAACGCAAGCCGCGCTATCGCGACGACATCGAACAGATGGCGCAGGAGTCGGAGAAGAAGGCCGTCGAACCCGACGAGGAGATCGGCGACGATATGGACGTGCTGCTGCAGGCGGCCGAACTGGTCGTCACCACGCAGTTCGGCTCCACGTCGATGCTGCAGCGCAAGCTGCGCGTCGGATTCGCCAAAGCCGGGCGTCTGATGGACCTGCTGGAATCACGCGGCGTGGTCGGCCCCTCCGAAGGGTCGAAAGCCCGCCAGGTGCTGGTCCAACCCGCCGACCTGCCGGCCGTGCTCGCCTTCATCCGCGGCGAAACCGACTCCCTGCAGTCGTCCGCCGCCCAGCAGGGCACGCTCGATTCGTGATGCCATCAGCGTTCCCCCAGCCGGCATCCACCTCTTCGGTAGAGCATGTGCGGTAACGTGTGCTGTATGACTGAGACTCAAACATCCAAGAAATCGTCGCTGCTGGACGGATGGAACGCCCCTCCGAATCTGGTCACCTACTCGCGCATCGTGCTGGTGGTGGTGTTTCTTGTGCTGGCGGCGCTCGCCGGCCCGTGGGGCGCGGACAATCTGACGATGCGTTGGGTCGCCGCCGTGCTGTTCATCATCGCCGCCTCCACCGATAAGATCGACGGCTGGATGGCCCGCAAATACCATATGGTCACCGAGCTGGGCAAACTGATGGATCCGATCGCCGACAAACTGCTCACCTGCGGCGCGCTGATCCTCGCCTCCATATTCGGCGAACTCGGCTGGTGGGTGACCATCCTGTTCCTCGTGCGCGAGATCGGCATCACCGTGATGCGCTTCTTCGTCATCGACACCGGCGGCAAGGTGATCGCCGCCGAATGGCCCGGCAAACTGAAAACCGTGTTCCAGTGCGTCGGCTTGTCGATGCTGCTGCTGCCGATGTGGTCGCTGGACGCCGGGCAGACGACTCCGATGTGGATGAGCGTCTACTATTTCCTCACCTACGCGATGATCTACGTGGCGTTGGTGCTGTGCCTGTATTCGGGCGGCGTCTACCTGTACAACACCTTTGCCGGCGGCAGGAAGCAGCAGTCCGCCGGCGAGGCCGAATCCTGACGCGATGACTCGACGGAACGACGCGTGCGCGGCCCCCTCATCCGACGACGAGTCCGGTCCGGCCATGGCCGAAACGGCATGCGTCGGTGAAAGGGGCCGTTCGTCCTCGGACGAGGAGAAGGCGACTCGGGAACGATGCGACGCGCTCGCGGCCCGTGTGCTGGCGTATTGCGAGGAGCGCAGGCTGAAGATCGCCTGCGCCGAATCGCTTACCGGGGGATTGCTGTCCGACGCGTTCGTGCGGATTCCCGGCGCCTCGAACGTGCTGCTGGGGTCGGCGGTCACCTACGACATCAATGCCAAGGCCTCCATACTCGGTGTGGACGGCTCGTTGCTTGAACGCGAGGGCGCGGTGCATCCCGATGTGGCGAAGCAGATGGCCGAGGGCGCGGCGCGGCTGTACGCGCAGCCGCAATACGGCGACCGGGTGATCGGCCTGGCCACCACCGGCGTCGCGGGCCCCGGTCCGGACGGCGACAAACCGGCCGGACTGGTGTATATCGGCGTTTCGCTGCCATCCTGCGCGTGCGACGGGCGCGATGAGCGCCGCGCCGAAGCCGTCGAACTGCGGTTATGCGGCACTCGCGAGGAGGTCCGTCGCCTGAGCGTCGCACGCGTTTTGGAAAACTTGAGCCAACTCCTAGCAATTTTTCAGGAATAAAAACCCGGTGACGTCGTGTTGACAAGAGTAGATGTTCCGATACACGACGCAAGGGATGGAATTATGGAGACGCTGACCCGCAACGAACAGCAAGTGGAGATTCGCGCCGCGGCGCCGGCTATGGTGCGTCCGGGCACCGCGCGCATGCGCGAGCTGACCCCGGCCCAGCGCCGCGCGGTGATGTTCGCGCAACAGCAGGTGATCAAGGCGCGCGCCGCCAAGAAGGCCAAGGACGAACGCCAGGCGGCGCTCACTCGGATGTGGCAGGAGGAGGACGCCGACGTCAAGCCGCGCTCCACCGCGCGAGTCCGTGAGGAATCCAAAGCGAACGAGCGGTTGTCGCTGCGCGAGGCCATCGGTCAGGTGCTGCGCGACCTGCGCACGCGCGACCATAAGACCCTGCGCGAGGTCAGCGAGAAGGCCGGCGTGTCGCTGGGATACCTCTCCGAGGTGGAACGTGGGCAGAAGGAGGCCAGCTCCGAGCTGCTCACCTCCATCTCCGAAGCGCTGGGCGTGAGCACCGCGCAGATGCTGCGCATGGTCGCCGACCATCTCGAAGAGGCCGGCGCGTAAGGCGTATCGGTCGAGCCCGGCCCGTATCCGCGTTTTGTCGGATGCGGGCCGGGCGTTGTCATGTTTGGGGCATGGCGGTAGATTGGTCTGTTATGCGGGAACGGGAATTCTGGGAATTGCTCGAAGAGGTGTTCGGGCGTGTCTATGGCCGTAGTCTGTCGCGCGACCAGCGGCTGGACCGTCTGGGCGGCATGACCGTGGTCGAGGCGTTGGAGGCCGGTGAGGAGCCCCGCACGATATGGAACGTGCTGTGCGACCAGATGGAGGTGCCGGACGGCGAGCGGTGGGGCAGGGATCATAACGCACCGCCGATGCCGTATGCTTCCGGACGATAGTATGGCGCGTTGGCGCGGTGGCCGTTGTCGTCACCTGGACGGAGTGGCGTCCATGCGATTTGGTTTCCGATGCGTCGCGTCTGTGCGGGAGCGGGCCGCTGGCGGACGCTAGCGACAAGGCCATAGCGCGATGCGTCGCGTCTGTGCGGGAGCGGGATTCGTGACGCGCCGACTGGGATGTCGGCGTGTCCTTTCGAAAAATCGAACAAATGTTCGTATCTGGGGGTATAGTGGTCCGCAGTGACGACGGCAGACTCGGCGAGTGGGTTTGCGCCGACCGATGCGAAAACCTTGCTATGACAAGGAAAATCGCCGGTCGGGGTCGCGCGGGGCGGAGGCTCGGACCACATAGGTCGATTCCGCTTGCCTTACGCGACATAACACCCATACGGTGGAATGACGTATTCGCCGCACGACGATGAAGGAGGCCATCATGGCACAGCAGACGAAGCCCACCGTGCAGGAGGCAACAGGCGGGAACTCCGCCAAGCCCGAACTCGATCCCCTGCGCAAAGCCGCGCTTGACACCGCGCTGGCGCAGGTGGAGAAGAATTTCGGCAAAGGTTCGGCCATGCGTTTGGGCGATCGCGTCGAACAGGACGTCGAAGTCATCCCCACCGGCTCTCTGGCCCTTGACATGGCCCTCGGCATCGGCGGCCTACCCCGTGGCCGCATCGTGGAGATCTACGGGCCGGAATCCTCCGGCAAAACCACGTTGGCGCTCCACGCGGTCGCCAACGCGCAGCGTAACGGGGGAGTGGCGGCCTTCATCGACGCCGAGCATGCGCTCGATCCGGTGTACGCGCGCAAACTCGGCGTCGACACCGATTCACTGATCGTCTCCCAGCCCGACAACGGCGAACAGGCGTTGGAGATCTCCGATATGCTGATCCGCTCCGGCGCGCTCGACATCATCGTCATCGATTCCGTGGCCGCCTTGGTGCCCAAGGCGGAGATCGAGGGCGAGATGGGCGACAGCCATGTCGGTCTGCAGGCCCGTCTGATGAGCCAGGCGCTGCGCAAAATGACCGGCGCGCTCGCACAGGCCGGCACCACCGCCATCTTCATCAACCAGCTGCGCGAGAAGATCGGCGTGTTCTTCGGCAATCCCGAAACCACCACCGGCGGCAAGGCGCTGAAGTTCTACTCATCCGTGCGTCTCGACATCCGTCGCGTGCAGACCTTGAAGAACGGCGAGGAGGCCGTGGGCAACCGCACGCGCGTCAAGGTGGTCAAGAACAAGATGGCGCCGCCTTTCAAATCCGCCGAATTCGATGTGCTGTACGGCGAGGGCATCTCCCGCGAGGGGTCCGTGCTCGATATGGCCATTCAGGTGGGCGTGGTCAAGAAATCCGGTTCCTGGTTCACCTACGAAGGCGATCAGCTGGGGCAGGGCCGCGAGAACGTGCGCAGGTTCCTCAAGGACAATCCGGCCGTCACCGAGGAGATCGAGAACAAGGTCAAGATGGAGTTCGGGCTGATCGAACCGACCGACCAGTTCGCCGAGGACGAGGCCACCAAGACGGCCGCCGAAGCCGCCAAGGGCGGTGAATCGCCCGCGGCGAGCGAAACGAACGCGACCGGTTCGAAATCGTCGAAGGCCGCGAAGTAGCGAGTCTTCGTAGATGATTCACACTCTTCACGGAGGTGGGTTCGCATGATTGGCGCGGAAGCGTTTCTGGCTGAGCATGGCGTGGCGATTCCGGTATCCGAAGCGGACGTCGCCCGCCATGCCCAGACCGGCCGTCGCCCTGCTGGCGACCGCGTCCTGTCCGACAGACCCGCCTCGGTCGACAGTTCCGTCTCGACCGGCCGTCGCACAGGCGGCTGCGTTGTGGATGGCGGTCGTGTCTTGGAGGACGGCCATGTTTTGGCCGATGGTTCCGTCTCGGCCGACGTTCGTGTTGTGTCCGACAGTGGTGCCGTGGACGGTGGTCGTGTCATGGCTGATGATCCCGTCTTGGTCGATTGTTCCGTTTCGTCCGGCCGTCGAAACATCTGCACTGTGGATGGCGGTCGTGTCGTTGTTGATGGTTCCGCTTTGACTGATCGTCGTATGTCGGCTGACCGTCATGCGTCGACTAGCCGTCACTCGTCGACCGGCCGCCATGGCTTTGCCGAGCCTCTCACCTGTGCCGATTCGGGTGTGCGGAGACATTCGGCGCGCCCGTCCGTCGCGTGCGCCGGCGACGAGGTGGACGGACTGGATCTCGATGCCTGCCGCGAGGCGGCATTGCGTCTGCTCGACGCGGCTCCCCGCGCGTCGGGTGCGTTGCGTACCCGCCTGCTTGACAAGGGATACGCGGACGGAATCGTCGACGAGGTCATCGAACGGCTCACCCGCGTGCAGCTGCTTGACGACGAAGCCTATGCCCAGTCGGCGGTGCGTTACTGTGCGGGCCGTATGATGGGCCGGCGGGGCACCATGATGGAGCTGGTCCGCAAAGGCGTAAGCCGCTCCATGGCCGAGCATGTCTGCGCCGAAGCCGAATCCAGCGGCGTGTTCGAGGAATCGGCATGGGAATTGGGACGTTCCGTCGCACGTAAAACCCGCGGTTTCGAACCACAAACACGCAAACGCCGCTTCTGGAGCGCAGGGGGTCGCAAAGGCCACAATCCGGAAACCCTACGCGCCGTAGCCGCCGAACTCTTCACCTGAACCGCACAACCCTAATGCGTCCTTCTCTGCCATCAACCGTCGGAGGGTCTGGACGCTGCACATGGCAGGTGTCTCTCGTCGCCATCATCCGGCGGATGGCCATGGCCGACGCATATGGCGGACTGGAACGTCGTGGATTTCGCAGTTCGACGGACCTTGTGCGAAATCCACGACGTTCGACGTCCCTCAAACGTCGTCGATTTCGCACACCCTTCGTTGAACTGCGAAGTTTACGACATTGGATGTGAGGGATGGTGACGCACCACTATCGTCAACCAGGATGAGGCCGGTTGCGACTCGACGGAGAGGATGCGCGCAAAGGGACGTTGTGGTTGCGGTTCATCACAACTATTCGGATAAAGAGGTCTGAACATGAACGAGCTGTTTGCGGATGCCGAAAAGGCCGGACGGTGCGTCGTCGGAGAGGACGACACGACGCGTGCGAAACTCAGGCGCCGGGTGAAGTCGGGCGAGGCGGTGTGCCCGTATCGCACCCTATATGCGCGTGCTGAATATTGGAACGGGCTTAACGCGGTGGAGAAGACGCAGCATGTCGTAGCCTCGTTGGCGAGGCGGCATACCCAGTGGGTCTTCGCCGGTTTGAGCGCTGCGGCGATGTTGGGAATCGACCATTCCTGGTCCCTTCATGATGATGGCGCGGTGACTATAGCCACGCAAGGGTCCTGCCATAGCGTCAAAGGATATCGAAAGCTGCGACGCATATATATGCCATCGATTCCCACACAGGAAGTCCTGTACCGCGGGCAGAAGATTCATGTCACCACCGTGGCGCGCACGTTGGTCGACTGCGGATTATCGATGCCTTTCATGTTCGCGTTGGCGTTGTTCGATTCCGCATTCCGCCGCCAGCTGGTCACGGAAGACGAGATAGTGGCGGTATGCGACGGCAAGAAGGATGCGTGCGGACCGGTGTTCCGTTTGTTGCATTATGCCGATCCGCTCAGCGAAAACGGTGGGGAGTCGTTGTGCAGGGCGGTGATTATCGAGGAGGGGTTTGCGATTCCCGAGCTGCAGCATGTGTTCGTGGATCCGGATAATCCCATAAACCAGTATCGTGTGGATTACGTGTGGCATTGTCCGGATGGGAGAATCGTCGTTCTGGAATACGACGGCGTGCGCAAGTACGTAGACGGCTCGATGACGCGGGACAGAACCGTCGCTGAGCTGGTCTCCAATGAACGCTCTCGGGAGATGGGGTTGCGACGGGCGGGAGTCCATGAGATTGTGCGTGTGTTTCACCATGAGGTGGTCGATCGGACATCACTGGTGATGAAACTTGAGCGGGCGGAGGTTCCGCACGCGGATATGCGGTATTCGTTGTACGAGCGTCAGGCATAGGTTTCATCACCGTTGAAAGGGCGACGCGTGGACGGTCCGAACGATCCACACCTGCCGTGATGCAGGTGGCCAAGCCGAGGACTGAGGTGGCGTAGAGCTCGAAGTTTCGACCCGTGTGTCTGAACATGTGATGCCGGCGAGGCTGGAACGTCGTGGATTTCGCAGTTCGACGGACCTTGTGCGAAATCCACGACGTTCGGCGTCCCTCAAACGTCGCAAATTTCGCACACCCTTCGTTGAACTGCGAAGTCGACGACGTTTCGAGGTGGTTGGCCGCGTCTGGTCGGAAAGCGCCGTATGCGGGTGGAGACGGTTGAGCGTGACGCGCGTGGGTGGAGGAGGGGCTGGGCATGGTGCGCGTGGGTGGAGATGGGTGGATATGGCTGGAAGAGGGGTGGATATGGATGGAGGAGGAGTGATTGGGGCCGTGCGGCGGGATTTGTTGGGATGGGTCTGCGGCGGTATGGGCGAGGTTGGAGGTGATTGGGATGATACGCGGCGGGTTCGTTGCGGATATGTCCCGCCGGCAAAAGCGTGGGATGGGGGAGGAAAGTGAGACCTCTTATACCCCGGGTTCTGTCACGCGCGCCGAAACGCGCGCGGATGGCCATCCATCTCGACCTGACGTCGCCGTCAGGCTCTAGCAGCCTACCCGATGACACGGGCGAGCAGCCCTTGCCGTCATCTGCTTGGCCTTGCTCCCGATGAGGCTTGCCATGCGGTCCCTGTTACCAGGTCCCCGGTGGTCTCTTACACCGCCGTTTCACCCTTACCCGTCGAGGACGGGCGGTCTGTTCTCTGTTGCGCTATCTCTCAGGTCGCCCTGGGCGGACGTTATCCGCCATCGTGCTCTGTGGAGCCCGGAAGTTCCTCAGCCGATCCCAATGAAGATCACGGCCGCGGCCATCAAGAGGTCTCAAATGCACAACTATACCAGTGGATAGGGAATATCGACGCGCCATGATCTTTGGGAAAACTTCCCGCGCGTTTTCCCGTCGTTCGCGCATCGGTTGGGTACAATGGGGCGTACCCGAGCGGTGATGACGCTGTTCGGAACACATATAGCGGGCAACCGCTTGAGTCAAGGGAGGTCCACATGGAAATCGTCGTTACCGGACGCCACACGCAGATCAAGCAAAGGTTCCGTGATGTCGTCGAAAGCAAGATGAATCGTGTGACCGCTATCGCCCCCGACGCCCAGCGCGCGCAGATCGTGCTGACGCATGAGGGCAACCCCCGTCAGGCGGATACCGCCAAGCGGGTGGAAATCACCATCATCGCCGGTCGTACCGTGGTGCGCGCCGAGGCTTCCAGCACCGATGAGTTCAGCGCGCTGGATATGGCTTTGGACAAGCTGACCCTGCGTCTGCGCCGCACGCGCGACCGCCGCAAGGACCATCGTCGCGGATACTCGAATCCGCTGCCGGTCGATTTGGGCGAGGTCGCTCCCGTCGCGGTGGAAGAGCCGGAGGAGGAGCCGAACAACAGCCCGGAGGCCGCCGTCGCCTCGGATCTCGGTCCGGGCGAGTCGGTGGAGGTCCAGGTTGGGGACACGCCGATCGTCATCCGCCGCAAGCTGCATATCGCGGAGCCGATGAGCATCGACGAGGCGCTGTATGAGATGGAGCTTATCGGACATGACTTCTTCCTGTTCGTGAACAAGGAGACCAACCGTCCGTCCGTGGTGTACCACCGTCACGGCTGGAGCTACGGCGTGTTCGAGATCGACACTCCGGAGAACATTCAGTAAGACGCTCCGTCGATAGTCTGATCGCTGGCCCGCAGTCCCGTTTGGGATTGCGGGCTTTTCGTTGTGGCAGCACGGCTGGCCGTCGGATATGCACAAAGTTGCGTAATTTGGTCGAAGTGAGGTCGTGTCATGGAGGAAACGCGACTATGCTCGGTAACGGTCCACACGAACGACAGAGGAGTGACACGTGGTAGACATTGTTGACAAAGCCCTGCGCATGGGCGAAGGCCGACAGATCAAGAAGCTTGAGAACGTGGCGAAGGCCACCAACGCGTTGGAGGAGGAGATCTCCGCGCTCTCCGACGAGGAGCTCAAGGCCCAGACCGCGAAGTTCAAGGAACAGGTCGACAACGGCAAGAAGCTGGACGACATCATGCCCGAGGCCTTCGCCACCGTGCGCGAGGTGTCCAAGCGCACGCTCGGCCAGCGTCACTTCGACGTGCAGCTGATGGGCGGCGCCGCCCTGCACTGGGGCAACATCGCCGAAATGAAAACCGGTGAAGGCAAGACGCTGGTCGCCACCCTGCCGAGCTACCTCAACGCGCTCGAGGGCAAGGGCGTGCACGTGGTCACCGTCAACGACTATCTCGCCAGCTACCAGAGCGAGCTCATGGGCCGCATCTACCGCTTCCTCGGCCTGAACGTCGGCTGCATCATCACCGACCAGAAGCCGCCGGAGCGCCGCAAGCAGTACAACGCCGACATCACCTACGGCACCAACAACGAATTCGGCTTCGACTATCTGCGCGACAACATGGCGTGGGAGAAGGGCGACCTGGTGCAGCGCGGCCACCACTACGCCATCGTCGACGAGGTCGACTCCATCCTCATCGACGAGGCCCGCACCCCGTTGATCATCTCCGGCCCGGCCGAAGGCGACGTGACCCGCTGGTACCGCCAGTTCGCGCGTCTCGTCGTCAAGCTGGTGCGCGACGAGGACTACGAGGTCGACGAGAAGAAGAAGGTCGTCGGCATCCTCGATCCGGGCATCACCAAGATCGAGGACTTCCTTGGCATCGACAACCTGTACGAGCCGGCCAACACCGCGCTGATCGGCTATCTCAACAACGCGATCAAGGCCAAGGAGCTCTTCCTGCGCGACCGCGACTACGTGGTGACCCACGGCGAGGTGCTCATCGTCGACGAGCACACCGGCCGCATCCTGCCGGGCCGCCGCTACAACGAGGGCCTGCACCAGGCCATCGAAGCGAAGGAAGGCGTGGAGGTCAAGGCCGAGAACCAGACCTTCGCCACCATCACCCTGCAGAACTACTTCCGTATGTACGACAAGCTCGCCGGCATGACCGGTACCGCCGAAACCGAGGCGGCCGAGTTCATGAGCACCTACAAGCTGGGCGTGCTGCCGATCCCCACCAACCGCCCGATGATCCGCAAGGACCAGGACGACTTCATCTTCCGCACCAAGAAGGAGAAGCTCGCCGCCATCATCAAGGACGTGGCCGGACGCCACGCCAAGGGCCAGCCGGTGCTGCTCGGCACCGCCTCCGTGGAAAGCTCCGAGATCGTCTCCTCGCTGCTCGACGTGGCGAAGATCCCGCATCAGGTGCTCAACGCCAAGCAGCATGAGAAGGAGGCCGCGGTCGTCGCGGTCGCCGGACGCAAGGGCGCCGTCACCGTGGCCACCAACATGGCCGGCCGCGGTACCGACATCATGCTCGGCGGCAACGTCGAGTTCCTCGCGGACGCCAAGCTCAAGGCCGAGGGCTACTCGCCCGAGGACACTCCGGAGGAGTACGAGAAGCGTTGGCCGGGCACCCTCAACGAGGTCAAGGCCCAGGTCAAGGACGAGCATGAGGAGGTCACCGAACTCGGCGGCCTGTACGTGCTCGGCACCGAACGCCACGAATCCCGCCGTATCGACAACCAGCTGCGCGGCCGTTCCGGCCGTCAGGGAGATCCGGGCGAGTCCCGCTTCTACCTGTCGCTGGAAGACGACCTGATGCGTCTGTTCAACACCCAGCTGGTGGCCCAGGTCATGGCCAAGGGCATGCCGGAGGGCGAGCCGATCCACGCCAAGTCCGTCACCAAGGGCGTGCGCACCGCGCAGAAGGCCCGCGAGTCGCAGAACTTCGAGATCCGCAAGAACGTGCTCAAGTACGACGACGTGATGAACAAGCAGCGCACGGTGATCTACGCCGAGCGTCAGGCCGTGCTCAAGGGCGAGGATATCCATGGCGATATCGAGCGCTTCATCAGCGAAACCGTCGAATCCTACGTGCGCGGCGCCAACAAGGGCTCCGACAAGCCGGCCGATTGGGATTGGGAAGGCCTGTTCAAGGCCCTCGCCGCCGTGATCCCCACCAAGGTGGAGATGGACGACGCCAAGGAGGCCGTGGGCAAGCTCAAGGGCGACAAGGCCGTCGAGGCCGTGCGCGATCTGATCGTGGACGACGCCAAGGAGCAGTACGCCAAGTTCGAGGAACTGCTCGGCGAAGAGGGACTGCGCCAGCTGGAGCGCCGCGTGGTGCTCGCCGTGCTCGACCGCAAGTGGCGCGAGCACCTTTACGAGATGGACTACCTCAAGGACGGCATCGGCTTGCGCGGCATGGGCCAGCGCGACCCGCTGGTCGAATACCAGCGCGAGGGCTTCCAGATGTACAACTCCATGGTCGAGGCCATCAAGGAGGAAAGCGTCCAGCTGCTCTTCCATGTGGATGTCCAGCAGGTCGCCAAAACCGAGGACCTCACCTCCGAGAAGGACGAGGACGCCGCCGTCGAGGCCACCGAGGCCGCGCTGGGCATCGAATCCGCCGGCGAAGGCATCGAGGCCGCCGAAGTCTCTTCCGAGTCCGATGAATCGGAGGCCGAGTCCGGCGAAGCGACCGAAGGCGAGTCGGCCGAGGCCGTCGAAGAGGGCGATGAGGCGGACGACGTGACCCGCGACGAGAACGGCAATCCCGTGATCGTCGGTCCCGCGCCGATCAGCCACGCCGAAGGCAAGGTGCCCGCCAACAAGCGCCCGAAGAGCGAGGAGCTCAAGACCCCGTGGGCCGACGGCAAGACCTATCCCGGCACCGGCAAGAACGCCGAATGCCCGTGCGGTTCCGGCCGTAAGTACAAGATGTGCCACGGCCAGAACGAAGAGTGAGCCGCCGGCGATGCCAAAGGCATCGCCATAAGCGGCTCACCCGAGGAGCGGAAAGCCTAGTGGGCTTTCCGCGACGAAGGCATCCTTATGACGTGCCGACCGCATCATCGTGCTGCATGACGGGCGTGTCGAAGTGGCTTTCCGCGACGAAGGCATCCTTATGACATAACGTCATTCGGACGAGCGTAATCGACGTGAAAGGGAGCCGACCTGATGGTCGGCTCCCTTTCACGCATTCGGGACGATCCATGCAGGGCGAGACCATCCGTGATACGGACGTGCCGACTGGCGATAACGCAAGGCGATTACAATGGCGGACGGAACACAACAACGACGTGGCATGCGTCAAGGAGGGCATCATGGCCGAAATCACTTGGAAGTCGATCCTCACGAAACTGGTTGGGGGCAACCATCTGACCGCCGAGGAATCCGAGTGGTTCGTCGACGATCTGATGCGGGGCAACGCCGATCCGGCGGCCGTGGGCGCCGTGCTCGCCACCCAGCAGCAGCTGGGGCTGACCGCCGACGAGGTGCGCGGCGCGGCGAAGGCGATGGTCGCGCACGCGGTGCCTCTGCATGTGTCGGGGGAGACCACCGACATCGTCGGCACCGGCGGCGACGGCGCGGCCACCGTGAACCTGTCCACCATGGCGTCGGTCGTCGCGGCCTCCACCGGTGTGAAGATCGTCAAGCACGGCAACCGCGCGGCCTCATCCAAAAGCGGCGCGGCCGACTGCCTCGAGGCGCTGGGTCTGCCGCTGGAGCTCGATCCCCAGGCCGTGGGGGAGATCGCCGATGAGGTGGGCATCACCTTCGCGTTCGCCAAAACCTTCCATCCGGCCATGCGGTTCGTCGGACCGATCCGCGCAGCGCTCGGCGTGCCCTGCGTGTTCAACGTGCTCGGTCCGCTGACGAATCCGGCCACGCCGAAGCATATGGCCATCGGCTGCGCCAACCGCGCCATGAGTCCGATCATGGCGGCCGTCTATGCGGCCAATGGCCAGAGCGGCATGGTGTACACCTCGCAGGAGGGTCTTGACGAGCTCGCCCCGACCGGCCCCGTCTCCGTGTGGGAGTTCAAGGACGGGCAGGTGAGCGAAACCGAATTCGATCCGATCGGGGAACTGGGACTGGCCAAGGTCTCCCTCGACGATCTTCGCGGCGGAGAGCCGGAATACAACGCCCAGGCCGCGCGTGACTTCTTCGCCGGCAAGGATGTGCCGTTCCGGACCACCGCGCTGTTGAACGCCGCCTCCGCCATCGTGGCCGATGGTCGTCAGGTGCCGGCCGACGCCTCGCTCGCCGAGCGTTTCAAGGTGGCCTACGGCATCGCCGAACAGGCCGTCGACTCCGGCAAGGCCGAGGCGTTGCTGAACAAGTGGATCGAGGCGGCCAAGGCGCGCGCATAGAACGGTTCTCAATAACGTTCGTGCGACCCTGAATTTGGGCGCAAACGAACATCGCGGGCGGAGTTTCGTTGAAACTCCGCCCTTTTCGTGTTCTCGCATCCGAAACGCCATGTTCGTTTCATGTGCGGAAAAGTCGCACGGGGCGGCCGCTCCATGACGGCCGTGCGACCCCGACCATGGAAACCCTTGGCAACATCTTCCTCCCCGCCGCATTCGGTGCTGTAGCCTGAACGCATCAATCAACAACCGGACGGCCCTGCTCGCCAGGGTCTAGGTCAGTGCGCTCTGATGCCGGTTGCCGGTACGGAAGAGGCAAAGATGACAACGGCGAATGGTGTCAAACCGGGCAAGGTGCTGCTGGTCGGCGAGCCCATGGGATTGTTCTCCGCCAACCAGGAAGGGCCGCTCAGCGAGGTGGGTGTGTGGGCCGCTTCGGTGGCCGGCGCCGAGCTCAATGTGGCGATCGGCTTGAAAAGGCTTGGTCAGGACCCGCTGTATATGACCAAAATCGGCGACGATCCTTTGGGCGAGCGCATCATGGCGTTTCTGAGCGCCAATGGTTTGGACACCTCGCTGGTGCGGGTGGACGGCGGACACCACACCGGTTTCATGATGAAGTCCCGCGTGAGCGAAGGCGATCCGAAAACCTTCTATTACCGTAAAGATTCGGCGGCTTCGACGCTTGACGCCGACGACGTGGAGAAGCTTGATTGGACCGGCATCTCCCTGACCCATATCACCGGCATCCTTCCGCCGCTGAGCGATTCCACGTTGGAGGCCGCCTATGCGCTGGTCGACCAGTCCCGGGCGCACGGCGCGTTCGTCAGCTTCGACCCGAACCTGCGTCCCGCCCTGTGGAAGAGCGAGGACGTGATGAAGTCCACGCTGCGTCGGCTGGCCGCGCGCGCCGATCTGGTGATGCCGGGCATCGGCGAAGGGCAGGTGCTGTTCGGAGCGAGCACCGTGGAGGACACCGCCAAGGCGTTTCTGGACAACGGCGCGAAAATCGTCATCGTCAAGGACGGTCCCCGAGGCGCCTACGCGTCCGACGGGTCGGTCGAGATCCGTGTGCCGGGCTTCGTCGTCGACCATGTGGTCGACACCGTCGGAGCCGGCGACGGTTTCGCCGCCGGAGTGCTGTCCTCGCTGTTGGAGGGTGGATCCCTCGCCGACAGTATGGAACGCGGATGCGCGTTGGGCGCCATCCAGACGCAGCAGGTTTCGGACAACGAGGGGCTGCCCACGCCCGATCAGCTCGCGGCGTTCACCGCCGGCCATCGGCGGGCCTTCTGAGGCCACGTCGTCACGCGAATCGATACGGAAAAGGAAAGGACATCGAATCATGAGCATCGCACGAACCAATGAGGAGACCATCGCCTACCTCGGCGAGCTGGGCATCGTGCCGTTGGTCACCCTGCATTCCGTCGAGGAGGCCGTGCCGCTGGCCCGCGCCCTTGAGGAGGGTGGCGTGCCTGTCGCGGAGGTCACCTTCCGTTCCCCGTATGCGATCGAGGGAATGAAGGCGATCGCCGCCGAAGTGCCCGGCGTCACGCTGGTGGCCGGCACCGTGCACGACGTCGACCAGGCCAAGGCCGCCGTCGAGGCCGGATGCGTCGGGTTGGTGACCCCCAGTTTCGACGAGGCCGTGGTCGATTGGGCCCTCGCGAACGATGTGCTGGTGCTGCCCGGCACCGCCGTGCCCTCCGATGTGGAGAAGGCCTACGACCGTGGTCTCAGGCATGTCAAGTTCTTCCCCGCCGAGGCCTATGGGGGAGTCAAGACGTTGAAGGCGTTGAATGGCCCGTTCGCCGATGTGAGGTTCCTGCCCACCGGTGGTGTGAGCCTCGCCAACGCGCGGGATTATCTGTCGCTGGAGAACGTGTTCGCCATCGGCGGTTCCTTCCCTGTGCCGTCGGAGGCCCAGAAGTCCCATGATTGGGCCGCCGTCGTCCAGGCGTGCAAGGATTCCCGCGCCGTGGTGGAACAGGTCCGCTGAGGCGGTTTTCTCATACGCGGTTTCGGCCGCGCCGCGCTGGCTTGTTTCGCGTGGCGCGGCCGAAACTCGTTGTGGGGAGATTTGAAGCCGAGTGTCGGTGCAACACGGCGTGGAATCGTTTGCATTTTGTTTCAATAATCCTTACACTGGATTTCGGCATTGCGGTTGACCGAGAAGATTATGGAAACGAGATGCAATGAGTGACGCAACGATTCAGGATGTGGCGCAGGCGGCGGGGGTGTCCGCCGCCACGGTGTCCAGGGCCTTGAACAACGGTTCGGTGAAGCAGGCGACGCGCGACCGCGTGCGCAAGGCCGCCGACAGGCTTGGGTATAAGCCGAACGCCGCGGCACGCGATCTGATCGCGGGGAAAAGCGGCAAGGGGAATATCGCGGTGTTCGTCACTGACGTCGGCAATTTCTATTTCACCGATCTGTTCAAAGGCCTGTTCGCGCAGGCTCAGTCTCTGGGATATCGTCTGTTCGTGGCCGATCTCGAGCTGACCAACGATGTGGAGCGGACCGTCGGCGATGTGGTGTCCAGCTGCGAAGGGCAGGTGGTGGTGTCCCCGCGTATTTCGGACACGCTGATCCGCCGCTTGTTCCCCCAGCGCAACACCGTGCTGGCGAACCGTCAGATCGAGGGGTATACGGATGTCTGCATCGACGACCGTTCGGGTATCATGCAGGCGGTGCGCCACCTCGCTTCGCTGGGGCATAAACGCATCGCCTATATCTCCGGGCTGTCGCATTCGTGGAGCAACCGCGCCCGTATCGATGCGGTTTCGCGGGGATGCGAGGAATTCGGCGTTGAATGCGTGGCCATCGGGCCCTTCGAGCCCACCTACGGCGGCGGTGTGAACGCGGGCGATGCGCTGATGCTGGAGGAGGGCGTCACCGCGGTGATCGCGTTCAACGACCTGGTGGCCTCCGGCGTGGTTTCGCGCCTCGTTGAACGGGGATTGTCCATTCCGGAGGATATCAGCGTGATGGGCATCGATGATTCCGTGCTGTCGCGCGCCTCCCGTCCGCAGATGACCACAATCGATGTGCGGCAGGAACGTATGGGTTCCCAGGCCGTGCGGTTGTTGGCGGAGCTGTTGGACGCCGAGCGCGAGGGCGTCGAATTCGAGCCGGTGTCGCATATGATTCCGGAAATTCTGATCACAAGGGATTCCACTGCTGCGGCGCGTATTTCATAAGCAAAAGCACTTAAAAACATTGAAATGCCGGCGTTTGTCGGCATTTTTTATAAAGAAAAATGGAATCGTTTACAGAAAACACGCGGAAGAAAGTGGAATTAAAATGAAAGTGTGTGTATAGTGTTTCATACAACGAACATCACCACGGTGGTGTGTTCGGGAACCGCTCCGACCAACAACCGCACGGAGTGGTTCCACCAGCCAAACAAGAAAGGTCGTTCGATGAAGAACATCAAGAAGATCCTCGCCGGCGCCACCGCCGTGGCAACCCTGATGGCCATGGCCGCCTGCGGGTCCTCCAATGAGTCCGGCGACGCAAGCGACTCGCAGAACCTGACCATCGCCTGGTGGGGCAACCAGGACCGCAACGAAAAGCAGGACGCGATCGACAAGGCGTTCGAGGCCGCGAACGAGGGCGTGAGCATCGACGGCCAGCCCTCCGAATGGAGCGACTACTGGCAGAAGCTGTCGACCTCGGCCGCCGGCGACAGCATGCCCGACGTGATCGCCATGGACTACTCCTACTTCAACGAGTACGTGGAGAACGGCCTGATCATCCCGCTCGACGAATACATCGAGGACGGCACCATCGACACCACCAATATCGATGAATCCATTCTCGCCTCCGGCCAGAAGGACGGCTCCCAGTACCTGATCTCCTCCGGCTCGTCCTCGCCGGCCATGATCTACAACAAGACCCTGCTCGACGAGGCCGGCATCGAAATGCCCGAGGAGATGGACCTCGACGAATTCAAGGCCCTCGCCAAGGAGGTCTACGAGAAGACCGGCGTGAAAACCAACTTCCGCTACTACGAGGCCTCCGAGCTGCTCGAGTACGTGATGCGCGGCGAAGGCAAGACCCTGTTCGAGGACGAGGGTCTGGGCGTGACCGCCGAGGATGTGGAGCCCTACTTCGACGTCTATGAGGAGGGCATCAACGAGGGCTGGCATATCAGCCCCGAGGTGTTCGCCGAGATCACGGCCGGCTCCGTCGACCAGGATCCGGTGGTCTACGGCTCCGATCCGTCCTCCATGTCGTGGGTGTCCTTCAAGTTCACTTCGCAGATGCCCGCCATGCAGGCCCTGACCGATGACGATCTGGCGCTCGCCCCGTGGCCGGCCGCCGACGTGACCGCGGCCAACTACATCAAGCCGGGCCAGTTCTGGGCCATCTCCAAGTCCTGCGAGAACCCGCAGCTCGCCGCCGAGTTCATCAACTACTACACCAACAACGAGGATGCGGTCACGACCATGGGCACCGACCGAGGCCTGCCCGTCTCCTCCGCGATGATGACCGTTCTGGAAGAGCAGCTGAGCGCCGACGAGCAGGAGATCGCGACCTTCCTCAACGATGTGGTGACGCCGAACTCGTCGGCCATCAACCCGCCGTCCCCGGCCGCCGCCTCCACCGTCAACTCCCAGACCCTTCCCGAAATCGAGGAGAACATCCTCTACGGCGCAATCACCGCCAAGGACGCCGCGGCGACCTTCGTGGAAGAGGCCAACGGCGCCTACTAAACCGGCCGACCGCAAGGATCCGACGGTTCGATCATCTTCGATGTGGCCTGCGGCGAACACGGCCTCAGGCCACATCGACCACCAACCATCCAACATATGTAACCGTGGCCAGCATTGGCCATACGGGGGAGAGGCCTCGCTGACCGATCCCAAGCAAGAGAAAGGTTTGCTATGTCTCAGGCATCTGCTGTTCCCGGTCGCCGTTTGGGCGAGGCGGGCGTGCAGTTCAAGAAGCAAGGCAGATTCGCGCGGTTCATGACCTTGGAGAGGACCTCCGGCGTGGTGTGCGCGTTGCCGTTCATCATCGGTTTCCTCGTGTTCCTTCTGGTGCCGATCCTCCTGTCGTTCTACTACACGCTCACCGACTATTCGATCATCGGCGAGGCGAAGTTCATCGGCATACAGAACTACCTCGATATGTTCTCGGACGACAAGTTCTTCAAGTCGTTGGGCGTGACCTTCTTCTACGCGCTGGTCTCCACCCCGCTGCGACTCGTGTTCGCCCTGTTCGTGGCCATGCTGCTTCTGAAGAACTCCAAGGTCTCCGGCTTCTACCGCGCGGCCTACTATCTGCCCTCGATCCTGGGCGGCTCGGTGGCCGTGGCGATCCTGTGGAAGCAGATGTTCGCAGCGGACGGCGTGGTCAACCAGGTGCTCGGCATGTTCGGCCTGGAGACCGACTTCGCGTGGCTGGGCAACGAGTCCACCGCCATCTGGACCCTGATCATCCTGGGCGTATGGCAGTTCGGCTCGTCCATGCTGATCTTCCTGGCCTCCCTCAAGCAGATCCCGACCGAATTGTACGAGGCCGCGAGCGTGGACGGCGCCTCGAAGGCCCGCCAGTTCTGGAAGATCACCCTGCCGCTGCTGACCCCGACCATCTTCTTCAACCTGGTCATGCAGTCGATCAACGGCTTCCTGGCGTTCACCCAGTGCTACATCATCACCCAAGGCAAGCCGCGCAACTCGACCCTGTTCTACATGGTCTACATGTACGACGAGTCCTTCACCCGCCACCACGCCGGCTACGGCGCGGCCCTGGCCTGGGTCATGCTGCTGATCGTGGGCCTGTACACCGGGTTCCTGTTCCTTACCAAGCGTTTCTGGGTCTATGACGAGGAGGCCTGACCGATATGACAACCGCGACCCTCAACCCCACCCCCGCTCATAAGGCCGATGTGCCCGTGCATGCGTCCCGCGAGACCAACTGGCGTCATATCGCCGGCCGCGTGGTCTACCACGTGTTCGTCATGGCGTTCGCCCTGCTGATGATCTACCCGATCATCTGGATGGTGTTCTCCGCGTTCAAGCCCACCGACACGGTGTTCGCCACCGCGGGCCAGCTCATCCCCACCGAATGGACGCTGGACAACTTCGTCAACGGCCTCAAGGGCTTCATGGGCACCGGATTCGTCCGCTTCATGGGCAACTCCCTGCTCATCGCCGTGATCGCCACCGCCGGCACCATCGCCAGCTCCGCCATCACCGCGTACGCGCTGAGCCGGCTGAGGTTCCCCGGACGCAGGATCCTGTTCGTCGCGATGCTCGTCTCCATGATGCTGCCCGCGCAGGTGCTCATGGTCCCGCAGTACATCTGGTACCAGAAGCTCGGCTGGACGGACAGCTACCTGCCGCTGATTGTGCCCTACTGCTTCGCGATCCAGGGATTCTTCATCTACCTGATCATGAACTTCATCGACGGAATCCCGCGCTCGCTCGACGAGGCCGCGAAGATCGACGGATGCTCCTACTACGGCATCTTCTTCCGCGTGATCGTCCCGCTGATCACCCCGGCCGTGGTCACGGGCTGCATCTTCAGCTTCATGTGGCGGTGGGACGACTTCCTCTCGGCCCTGCTGTACGTGAACAAGACCGAATGGTATCCCGTGTCCCTGGCGCTCAAGCTGTTCTCCGACCCGTCCTCGGGCTCGGACTACGGCGCCATGTTCGCCATGGCCTCGATCTCCATCCTGCCGTCCGTGCTGATCTTCCTGTTCTTCCAGAAGCATCTGGTCCAGGGCGTGGCCACCTCCGGCCTCAAGGGCTGACCGGCAGGCATCCCGAGCCTTTTCCGTGGGCGGGTCTCCTCCTTTCCCGCCCACGGAAGACCCCCTCCCCGCATCGTGCGGACCCGGCTTGTCCCGCCCGTCCCTTTCCGTTCGTCTCACTGTTTCAGGCATGGTGATTCCTATGGCATTGAACCTGTATGGTCTGTTCTACGGCGGCTCGTCCCACGAGTCGGACCGCCAGCGCGATCCCAAAGGCGTCGCGCTGCTCCTCTGCGTGGTCAAATGGCACTGGTCCCGGCTGGTCGGCCTCAACCTGCTGTTCCTGCTCACCTGCGTCCCCGTCGTGACGATCCCCTGCGCCATGGCCTCCATGAGCCGCGTGGCGGGACTGCTGGTCCGGCGCAAGGTCTGCTATCCCGTCCACGACTACCTCACGACGTTCCGCACGGAGTGGAAACGCTCCACACTGGCCGGATGGGCCATGCTGCTCGTGCTGGCCGCCGCGCTTCTCGGCGTGTGGTTCTACCCGCGCGTCCACCCCGGCACGCCGGGCATGATGGCGGCCGGCCTACTGCTGGTCGTGGCCGTCCTGGACGCGTGCGCCATGATGTATCTCTTCCCGATGGTCGCCTTCACCGATCTGCCGGTCGGCAAACTCCTGGCCAACAGCGTGCTGCTGCTGTCCGTGCGCCTGCCCCAGAGCCTGCTCGCCCTCGCGGCCACGCTCGCCCTGATAGCGCTCAGCTGGGCGGGGCAGCTCGCCACCGTGTGGGTGATGCCCCTGATCGGGTTCAGCCTGATCGGCCTGATCGGCGTCCACACCGCCTGGCCCGCGCTGCGACGCCACGTCATCGTCGACGACCCCGACCCCGCGGCGGCCAAGACCGCCTGAACAAGACCGTCGTGCCCGGAATCGAAGCCTGAGCGAAACCGGGCACGGCTTTCACCTCCGACTCAGGCACCCGCTTCCACCACCCTTGTGCAAGGAGTGTTCCGACATGAAACTTGACGCCACCACCCTCATCGATGTGAGCGACCGCTCCGACGCGGTGCGCGCCGCCGCCGAGGATCTGCGCCGCGACCTCGCCACAGTGTGTTCGGACGCGTCCGCGACCCGCACGGAGGCCTCCCGCATCGTGTGCGACTGTGATGCCTCGCTTGCCGACGGCATGTTCCGCGTCGCCGCGGGCGCGGCCGAACTGCGCGTCAGCGCCGGCGATGAACTCGGATTCGTCTACGGCCTGTACCATATCAGCCGCGAACTGTTGGGCGTGCCGAATCTGTGGTTCTGGATGGACTGGCGTCCAGGCCGGGTGGGGGCGGTCGAAGTGCAGGACGGCTACGCCTATGCGTCGAAGCCGTTCGCGGTCGCCGAACGAGGATGGTTCGTCAACGACGAAGTGCTACTGATGGGATGGCAACTGGAGAACGATCCCGACCTGCCGTGGCAGATGGTGTTCGAGGCGCTGCTGCGCTGCGGCGGCAATATGGTCATCCCCGGCACCGGCAACAACGCCGCGCATCATGCGTGCGCCGCCGCCAAACGCGGGCTGCGCATCGCCCAACACCATGCGGAGCCGTTGGGGGCGCGGCTGTTCTCCTCCGCCTATCCCGAACTCAACCCCTCATGGGACGAGCATAAGGACCTGTTCATCGGATTGTGGCGCGAATCGATCGAATCACGGCGCGGCCAGCATGTGATCTGGAACGTCGGCTTCCGAGGCCAAGGCGACACCCCGTTCTGGCACAGCGATCCGTCCTACGACACCGACGCCAAACGCGGCGCGCTGATGAGCGAGATCATCGGCATCCAACGACGGATGGTGCTCGAGGCCGACGCCCAGGCGCGCTGCTGCGTGTACCTGTACGGCGAAACCTTGGAGTTGTACCGCAAAGGCGTGCTCGATCTGCCGGACGACGTGATCACCATCTGGTCCGACAACGGCTTCGGACGTATGGTCACCCGCCGTCAGAACAACCACAATCCGCGCATCGACGCGATGCCCGACCCGACCTACCAGGGCGCCCAAGGCATCTACTACCATGCGAGCTTCTACGATCTGCAGGCCGCCAACCACATCACCACATTACCCAACCAACCGGCCCATATCGTGCGCGAACTCGGCACGGTGCTCGCCCGAGGCGGCAGAGATTTCTGGATCGTCAACTCGTCGAACGTCAAGCCACACGCCTACTACCTCGACCTGATCGCCACGCTCTGGCGCGAAGGCGTGCCCGCGCGGGAGACCCCCACCGACACCGATTGCGCGCGGAATACCATCGACCCGGCCTGCCAACGCCTCGTCGACCGCCATATGGAGACGTTCACGACGACGTATTACGGCGCGCGCGACGCCGAGGCGGTGGGACGCGCGTACCGCGAATACTTCGACGCGGCCGTGCCGTTCGGCGCGCGATGGGACGAGCATGCGGCCGAGCAGTACTTCAACCATTGCCCGCGCATGCTGATCACCCAGTTCATGCGCGCACGCGGCGAAACCTGCGAGGATATGCTCTGGGCCACCGGAGACGAGTCTTTCGGCGAACAGATCGAAACCGTCGACCAGATCGCCGTACGCGGCGCCGAACGATACGGCGCGCTCGTCACCCGCAACACCCTGGCGGCGGGCGTCATGGACGAACCGGCGGCAAGATTGTTCGAGGATTCCATCGCCCTGCATGCACGGGTCTACGCGCATTGCTGCAAAGGCGCCCATCTGGTGTGCAAGGCGTTGCGCCGGGGACTGGACGGAGACTGGCAGCACGCGTTCTGGTACGCGGGTCTGGCCCGACGGGAATACCGTAAGGCGCGCCTGGCCATGCTGAGCCGCGAGCACGGCGTATGGCAGGGCTTCTACGCCAACGAATGCCTGACCGACATCGCGCAAAGCGCGTGGGTGATCTCCGGTCTGATGGCGTTCCTGCGCACCATGGGCGACGGCCCCCATTTCTACCAGTGGCAGCGCGACTTCATCTACAGCCGCGAGGAGGCGAAGATCACCACGCTGCTCAATCTGGAGAACCATCTGACCGACGACGAGCTGTTCGAAGCCATGCTGGTCAAATGGGAGGACCGCATCGTCTAGACGGCGGACGGCACGCACGCGATGGACGATGAAGGATGCCAATAAGGAGACGACGACCATGCCCGACGGATTCGACATGTTCGACGCATGCGCCACCGCCACCACGCTGACCCTGTTCTGGGACAAGCCCGAGCGGGCCGACCGTGGCACCGTGTACACGCTGTTCGTCGACGGCGTGCCCGCGGCCCGCGTCGCACGGACCTTCGCCACCATCGAAGGGCTCGCTCCCGATCGCCGTTACCACGTGGAGCTGCGCGCATGCTTTCCCGAAGGGGCGAGCGCGATCCGACTCGCCGGGGGAAGCTTCCGCACGGAGGCCGTCAAACGCGACATCGACGTGTCTCGCCCGCCATACAACGCCGTGGGCGACGGCGTGACGATGAACACGCGGGCCATCCAACAGGCGCTCGACGATTGCGACGCCTCCAGCCGTGTCGTCATACCCGCAGGCGTGTTCCTCACCGGGGCCCTCACCATGCATTCGGAAAGCGAACTGCATGTGAAGGCCGGGGGAACGCTGCAGGGAAGCGTCGACCCAAGCGATTACGAGCCGCGCGTATGGAGCCGCTTCGAAGGCGTGGAGCGCGAATGCTATGCGAGCCTGGTCAATGTCGGCGTGCTTGACCATACGGCCGGATGCACCACCCATGATGTGCGGCTGTCGGGGGAGGGGACGATTCGCGGCGGCGGCGCCCGGCTGATGCGCGCCACCATCGACCGCGAACGCGTGCGTATGGGCGGAGAGCTCGACGACATGGCCGACTACATCGCCGCATGCGAGAACGAGGACACCGTTCCGGCACGCGTCAGGGGTCGTCTGATTTCCATTTGCAACGCCGAGCGCGTCGAGCTTGCCGGACTGGTTTTCGAGGACGGGTCCAGCTGGAACATCCACTGCGTCTATTCGCGTCATATCGTCACCCATGGGGCGACGATCCGCTCGTCCGGCGTGTGGAACGGCGACGGATGGGATCCCGATTCCAGCGAGGACTGCGTGCTGTTCGACACGACGTTCGACACCGGCGACGATATGGTGGCCATCAAATCCGGCAAGAATCCGGAAGGCAACCGCATCAACCGGCCCACGCGCCGCGTGCGGATATTCTCATGCTCCGCCCTCGGTGGCCATGGCATCGCCATAGGTTCGGAGATTTCGGGCGGCGTCGAGGACGTGCGCATCTGGGACGTCGACCTCGCGCGCTCGCGGTACGGCATCCATATCAAGGCCACCGCCAAACGCGGCGGATACGTGCGCGACGTCAGCGTGCGCGACTCGACCGTCGCGGCGGTCACCATCCATTCGGTCTCCTACAACGACGACGGCGAAAGCGGGCCGGGCCAGCCGTATTTCGAGCGTTTCCGGTTCGAACGGCTGCACGCGCTCGGACGCTATTGGGGCGAGACCGCGGACGACGTGTATCCCAGCACGGCCGTGCTGGTCAAAGGATTCGACAAGCCCGGCCATGAGGCCCGCGACATCGTGTTCAAAGACGTGACGTTGGGCGGCGTGGATGGCGGCTGCGGACGCGTCGAACTGTGCGACTGCGCCGGAGTGGTGTTCGACCGCGTCGACGCCGCCGCCAATCCCGTCGCCGACCCCAGCCGTCCGTTCAAGGCCGCCGTGTCTTGACGGACGGCTGAGCTGCGCCGCCGGCCTTTGCAATCCATGGCAACATGTTGACGGGCCCGACTCGTTTCGCCGTAGCCTTGAGGGCATCAATCCCAAGCCGGGAACCCACGTGGGTGTGGCGTATCGGTTTGGGATCCGACCTGATTGGACGCCACAGCGAAACGAGGAACTCATATGGAACCCATCAATGCCGGCATGGCTCTCGAACGCGGACTGACCACGGCGCGGGCGGCGGACCGTCCGATCAGGGTGGTCCAGTTCGGCGAAGGCAATTTCCTGCGTGCGTTCGTGGACTGGATCATCCAGCGGCTGAACGACGAGGGGCTGTTCGACGGCAATGTCGCGATCGTCCAACCGTTGGAGCACGGGCGCGTCAAGGAGCTCGAGGCGCAGGACCGCCTGTACACGGTGATGCTCGAAGGCCTCAAGGACGGCCGGGAGGTCCGCAGCCGCGAGCTGATCGACTCCATCGGCGCCACCGTCGACATGTATGAGGATTGGGAAGGCTATCTCGCCTTGGCGGACAACCCCGACCTGAAAATCGTCGTCTCCAACACCACCGAGGCGGGCATCGCGCTCAGCGACGAGGACGCGCCGGACGCCAAGCCGCCGAAAAGCTATCCGGCCAAACTGGCGCAACTGCTCAAGCGCCGCTACGACCAGGGCCTCGACGGACTGCTGATCATACCCTGCGAGCTGATCGAGGACAACGGCCCGGCTCTGAAGCGCTGCCTGACGGACACCGCCCGCCGCTTCGGCTGGAGCGAGGATTTCGTCGACTGGCTCGAGCGCGAGAACACTTTCGTCTCCACGCTGGTCGACCGCATCGTCCCGGGATATCCGCGCGACAACGCCGAAGCGCTGTGGGAGGAGCTCGGCTACCGCGACGACAACATGGTCAAAGCCGAACCCTTCGCCCTGTGGGTGATCGCCGGCGACGCCGAGGCCCAAGCCACGGTGGAGCGGCTGCTGCCGGCGAAACGGCTCGGCATCGATCTGGTGACCTGCGACCAGGTGCGTCCCTATCGCGAACGCAAGGTGTTCCTGCTCAACGGCCCTCACACCACCATGGCCCAGGTCGCGCGACTGGCGGGCCTTGGCTCCGTGGGCGAGGTCATGGACGACGACGAGCTGCGCTCCTTCATCGAACGCGAGATGCGCGAGGAGATCATCCCCGTGCTGACCCTGCCCGAGGATGAGCTCGAAGGCTTCGCCGACGCCGTGCTCGAACGGTTCCGCAACCCCTTCGTCAAACATTCGCTCGACTCCATCGCCTTGAATTCCGTGGCGAAGTTCACCGCGCGCCTGCTGCCCATCGTGCACCGCAACGTGGAACAGGGTCGTGGCGTGCCCCGTCGCATCGCTCTCGCCCTCGCCGCCCTGATCGCCTCCTACGCGCGGCTGGCCCCGGTCGAGGTCGCCGTCGCCGATGTCGATGACGTCACGACGCGCCTGGCGGGCGTGACCGCCGAAAGGGACTCCGTCGTCCGGGCGCTCGCCGACACGACCCTGTGGGGCGAGGATCTCACCGCCATCGACGGATTGGCGGATCTGGTCGCCGACGACGTCGAGACGATCGCCGCGGGAGGCATCAGAACCCTGGTCGCGCCATTGGCGTGAGCCGACGCGCGGGCCTCAGGCCGCATGGGTGGCCCAAAGCCGCGTATTCGAACAACGTGGAACCCGTTTCGTCATGCGTGTTCCTTCCTTCCCAATGAGGCCGCTACCCGGGTGCCAACGGGTGGCGGCCTCATGGCCTTCTTCCGCTATGATGAATGCTCAGAGGCATACCAAGGCGCGAGCGGAGGGGAGCATACGCATGAGCGAGGGCAAGGTGACGATCCGCGACGTGGCGAGGGAGGCCGGCGTATCCCCATCCACCGTCTCCCGCGCGTTCGCCCGACCCGACCGTGTGAGCGCCGCCACCGCCACCATCATCTTCGACGCGGCCAACCGACTGGGCTACCACAGCGAACCGGTGCAGACCGTGCCGCTGCGCGGCATCCGCGGCGTCATCGCCGTCATCGTGCCCGATATCGCCAACCAATTCCTCTCCGACGTGATCCGTGCCGTGCAGCATGAATGCGACGCGCACGACTACGCGCTGATCGTGGCCGAATCGCGCGAAAGCGCCTCCATGGAACGCACCGCCTTCGACCGCATCGCCCCGCTGGTCGACGGCGCGATCCTCACCTCGTCGCGCATGCCCGACGCGATGATCCGCAAATGCGCGCAGACCCGGCCCATCGTCTCGGCCAACCGCATCGTGCGCGGCGTGGACAGCGTGGTCATCGACATCAACGACGGTGTCGAACAGCTCGCCGACCATATCCAACGCATGGGATTCGACCGCGTCACCTATCTCGACGGGCCAGCCACCTCATGGTCGGTGGGATTCCGCTGGCATACCGTCTCGCAGGCCTGCGCGGCGCGTGGGATCGCCGCGCGCAGACTATGGCCGGGCGCTCCCACGGTGGAGGGCGGCTTCGCCTTCGCTGGAAAATACCTTGACGATCCCACCGGCATGGTCGTGGCGCACAACGATCTGATGGCCGTCGGCTTCATGGCCGCCATGCGGCGACAGGGCAGGCACTGCCCACAGGATTATTCGATCGCGGGATTCGACAACGATCTGATCGGGCAGATCTCGCAGCCGACGTTGACCACGGTCCGCCAGTCGCCCGCCCTGATGGGCACGCGTGCGGCGCGCATCCTCTTCGACCGGCTCAAAGGGGAGCGTCCCGCGCAGGACATCACCACCGTGCCCACCTCGCTGATCATACGCGAGAGCACCCGCCGTCCGGGCGGGGAAGGCGCGTGACGCCGTTCGGTCGGCATCCATGTGGCCGGCGGCGAACCCCGTCCACAACGTTTGGCAACAAACGGGCGTAAGCGGCCGCCGTCTCCTTAAGCTGACGGCACGACGCAACCAGCATGAAGGAGTGCATATGAATTTCCTGGACGACGACTACCTGCTGACCACCGATCTGGCCCAAGAACTGTTCCACGCCCACGCCGCGACCATGCCCGTGGTCGACTACCACTGCCACCTGCATCCCGAGGAGATCGTCGAAGACCCCTGCTTCACGGATATCGTCGCCGCATGGCTCACCGATGGCAACAACTACGGCGACCATTACAAATGGCGTCTGATGCGCGCCAACGGCGTGCCCGAAGCGCTGATCACCGGCGAGGGCGATCCGTGGGAGAAATTCCTCGCCTACGCCACCACGATGGACAAGGCGATCGGCTCCCCGGTGTATCTGTGGACGCATATGGAACTGCGCCGCTACTTCGGCATCGAGGAGACGCTGACCGAAAAAAGCGCCAAAGCCATCTTCGACGAATGCAACGCCAAGCTCGCCACCCCGGAATTCTCCCGCAGGTCCCTGCTGCGCCGCATGAACGTGGACACGGTGTGCACCACCGACGATCCGGTCGACGATCTGCACTACCACGAGGAGTTCGCGTGTGAGGGCGACACCTTCGCCATGCTGCCCGCCATGCGCCCCGACAAGGCCCTCAACCCCGACAAGGAGGGCTTCGTCGAATGGGTGGAGCGACTTGAGGCCGTCAGCGGCACGACCATCTCCTCGTTCGACGACTTCATCGCCGCGATGAGCCGGCGCATCGACTTCTTCCACGAGCACGGGTCGCGTCTGGCCGACCATGCCGCCGACCTGATGACCTACGACGAGGCCACGCCGGCCGAACTTGATGCGATCCTCGCCAAAGCGCGCGCCGGCAGGGAGCTGACCGCGCTCGAGGTGTCGCAGTACCGCACCGCCTTCATGATCCAACTCATGCGTCTGTACTCGGACAAGGGATGGACCATGCAGATCCATCTGCACGCCATGCGCAACATCAACACCCGCGAATTCGGCATCCACGGCGCCGACACCGGATACGACGCGATCAACGACCGTTCCATCGCCGAACCGCTGTATCATCTGCTCGACGCCGCCGCGCGCGGAGGCGACGTGCCGAAGATGCTCATCTACTCGCTGAACCCGAACGACTACATGGCCATCGCCACCGTCATGGGCGCGTTCCAAGGCGATATGAAGCAGCGGCTGTCGCTGGGCAACGCCTGGTGGTTCAACGACACCCGCACCGGCATCCGCCGGCAGCTGGAGGTGCAGGCCGAAACCTCGCTGCTGGGCAACGCGGTGGGCATGACCACCGACTCCCGCTCTTTCCTGAGCTTCCCCCGGCACGAGTTCTTCCGCCGCATCCTGTGCGAGCTGATCGGCGACTGGGCCGCCCGGGGCGAGGTGCCGAACGACGTCGACTACCTCGCGCCGCTGGTCGAGAACGTCTCGTTCAACAACGCCAAGGAGCTGTTCCTATGCGACTGAGCATCGTTTGGAAATGCGCGCGGGCCGCCGTCGTCGAAGCCGATGACGGCGGGGTGTACCGCGCCCGAACCCAGTGGCGCATCATCGTCAACGACCGTTCGTGGGGAACCGCCGATCTGGTCGAAACCTATCTCGACGGCCTTGAGCCGAACACCACGTACCGCGTGCGCTACGAGCGCGACCTCGCCGACGGCACCGTGGAGTCGGCCAACGCCGTGTTCGTCACCGAACCGGAGACCTTCACGTTGGACGTGCGCGATTTCGGCGCGGCCGGCGACGGGGAGCGCGACGACACCATCAGCCTGCAGGCCGCCATCATGGCCTGCCCCCGAGGCGGGCGCGTGCTGGTGCCGGCCGGCGAATACCGGGTGAAGAACCTGTTCCTCACCAGCGGACTGACCCTCGAACTGGCCGAAGGCGCCACCATCGCCGCCCGGCACGACCGAGAGAACCTCGCCTATCTGCCCGGCACCGTGCAGGGCGAACCGGGCGCCGGCTACGCGGGCGGCGACAAACTCCCGTTGGGCCGATGGGAGGGCGAGTCCTTCCCCATGTTCTGCGGCATCCTCACCGGGCTGGGCGTGAACGACGTGACCGTGTACGGCCGCGGCGTCATCGACGGCGGCGCCAACGACGACGAGGACAACTGGTGGTACGAGGCCAAGCGCATGCGCGTCGCCACACGCCCGCGCATGGTGTTCCTCTCCGACTGCGAACGGGTGGATCTGGTCGGCGTCACGGTGCGCAACAGCCCCAGCTGGAACATCCATCCGGTGCTGAGCCGGAACCTGCGCTTCCTGAACCTCACCATCGAAAGCCCCAAGGTCTCGCCCAACACCGATGGGCTGAACCCCGAATCCTGCGACGACGTGCTGATCAAAGGCTGCCATTTCTCCGTGGGCGACGACTGCATCGCCGTCAAATCCGGCAAAATCGCCATGCCGAAGGAACTGCGCCCCGCCTGCCGCAATCTGGTGATCGAACAGTGCCACATGCACGACGGGCACGGCTCCATCGTGCTCGGCTCCGAAGCGGCCGGCGGCATCAAAGGCCTGATCGCCCGCGACTGCCTGTTCGAACGCACCGACCGCGGCCTGCGCATCAAAACGAGGCGCGGGCGCGGGCGCGACAGCGTGTATGAGGCGATCCAATTCGACCATATCGTGATGGACGAGGTGAAGGTGCCCTTCGTCGTCAACTCGTTCTACTACTGCGATCCGGACGGCACCAGCGATTACGTGCAGAACCGCGGGCCCCTGCCCGTCGACGACGGCACGCCGAATGTGGCGTCCCTGTCCTTCCGCAATATCGAGGCCACGAACTGCCATGCCGCGGCGGCCTATATCACCGGCCTGCCGGAAAGCAAGATCGGACGCGTGGCCTTCCACCACGTGCACGTCACCTTCGCGCCCGACGCCCAGCCCTTCCTGCCCGCCATGGCGTGCGGTGTGGAGGAGATGACGCGTCAGGGCATCATCGCCCAGAACGTCTCCTGTCTGGTGCTCGACGACGTGGATATCGAAGGGCAGGAGGGGGACGCGGTGCTGCCGTCGAATATCGACGTCGTCGAATGACGGCGGCGCCCGTTCCCGGCTTCCGCTGGCCGGCGGCGTGTCCTAGACTGGTTGGCGACGCCGGTCGGCGAAGAACGCCCATCATGCGAAGCATTGCGGGAGGCTGCCCATGAAGAAGGTCACAATACGCGACGTCGCCAAAGCGGCCGGAGTGGCGCCCTCGACGGTTTCACGCGCGTTGAGCGCCACCGAGCGGGTGAGTTCGGAGACGACGCGACGCATCTTCGAAATCGCCGAACGTCTCGGATACCAGATGCCCGGCGACGAGACCGCCGCGCCTTCGCCGGCGCTGAGGCGTCTGCTCGGCATCGTCGTGCCCGACCTGACCGATTCGTATTGCGCCGCCGTCACGCACGCCGTGGAGCATGAATGCTTCGGACACGGTTTCTCCTTGGTGGTCGCCGAATCGCGCGGCAGCGTCTCCTGGGAGCGTATGGCGCTCGACGGGGTGCTGAGGAACTGCGATGGCGCGCTGCTGTTCTCGCCGCGGATGCAGAACGCGCAGATACGCGAGTACGCCGACCGGCTGCCGTTGGTGGTGATGGGCAGGCAGGTCAGGGGAGTGGGGTGCGCGGTCGTGGACCTGACGACGGGCATCGGCCAGGCCGCGAGTCTGTTCGCCGTGCGCGGCTACGGGCGCGTCACCTATCTGGCCGGTCCGGGCTTCGCCAAGGACGCGGCCTACCGTCTCAAAGCGTTGGAATCCGCCTGCGACGAGCACGAACTCGCCGTGCGCCATCTGTGGCCCGGCGAGCCCACCTTCGAAGGAGGACGGGCCTTCGTCGGCAAATATCTCGAGGATCCCACCGGCGCGGTGATCGCCTACAACGACGTGATGGCATTGGGCTTCATGGCAGGTATGCGCGAACGGGGACACGAGGCGCCCCGCGACTACGCGATCATCGGATTCAACGACGACGTCTCGGCCCGGGCGGCGACCCCGGCGCTGACCAGCGTGCGCATGCCTGCCGACGCGTTGGGCTCGTCCGCGGCCCGTCTGCTGATGCGCCGGCTTGAGGGGACGGGGGATGACGAATCCCTTCGCGACGCCTATGTGACGGTGCCGTCCTCGCTGGTGCTGCGTGGCAGCGTCGGCACCGCGGACCATAACGAAAGGCAGTGATATGAACGACGCGCAGACGATACGGTCGGTCGTGAGCCCCCTGGGCCAGGAGGAGGGGCTGATCACGCTCGCCATGCCTTCGATCGCGCAGCCGTACCGCGCGCAGCTCGCCTCCACGGTGATCGCCGAGGCGCGCTCCCGCGGGTGGCGGGTGGATATGGTCGTCTACAGGGACGAATGGGGTTTGAGCGCCGAAGAGTATCTCGACACCCGGCACGGGCCGTGCGACGGCCTGCTGCTGTATCTCGTCGGCAGCGACACGTTGAGCGAACAGGCCCTTGGACAACCCTTCCCCGTGGTGTGCATGGGGCCGTGCCGCCAAGCCTATGGGATGGTCGACCTGGTGCTGAGCGACAATATGGCCGACGCGCGCAACGCGACCGAGCTGCTCATCTCCGCCGGCAGCCGCAGACTTGCGCTGTTGGGCGTGCAGGACGACTTCGACGGCGTCGCCGTGGGCGAGGAGCGCGGGGCCACACGCGGATGGGAGCGGGTGCGCGGCGTGCTCGAGGCCTGCGAATCGAACGGCATGTCCCTTGACCCACGGCTGATCGGCGTGACGGGGGATGAATGGACCATCGGCGCCGGCTATGAAACGATGATGCGGCTGGCCGATTCGCACGCGCCGTTCGACGGCGTCGTCGCGTTGAACGACCAATTGGCCATCGGCGCGCTGTTCGCGCTGAAGATGCTGGGGCGCGGCGTTCCCGATGAGGTGCAGGTCATCGGATTCGACAACACCTTCGAAGGCGAACGCATGGTCCCTCCGTTGACCTCCGTGGACTCCAACATCGCGTGGATCTCGTCCTCCGCCGTGGACCTGCTCTCCAGACGCATCCGCGAGCGGACGGCCGGATACGACTTGGAGCCGGTGCGTTTCGAGCGCGAATCGACGATCATGTTGCGCGGCACCACGCGATAACGATTCATTGAGTGCAACAAAAATGCAACAAAGTTGTTGCCATCATTTGCTTCCGTTGTGTGACACGCGGCTGATATGTCCAAAATATCAACGATTACTTTCTTTTGTTCTGTTGCATAAATGTTGCGTATTAATCTGAAATCAATGCAACATACGAAGTTTGTGTGTTGCGCTGAATATCATTCTTATCACGATTGGCGCCGACGGCATCGCAGCCGCGCCAATCAGGCCTCCAAGGAGGGAAGCATGGCTGAACAAGCAGCTCCGCAACAGCGCAAGGTGGGTTTCATCACCCGTCTGGGATACGGGTCCGGCAATCTCGTCGGATCGGGCGCGCTCGCGATCTCGGCCTCATGGCTGACGATCTTCTACACCACCTACTGCGGCCTGAGCATGGCCCAGGCGACGTTCATCTACTCGTTCGCCCTGATCGCCGATGTGGTCATGAACCCCATCGCCGGATTCATCTCCGACTCCTTCAACAACACCAAACTCGGCCGTCGTTTCGGCCGCCGCCGCTTCTTCATCCTCATGGCCGTGCCGGCCCTGGGCATCCTCAACCCGCTGATGTGGATCGTGATCCCCGGAGGATTCTGGTACTACTTCGTGATCTACCTGGTGTACAACCTCATCTACACCACCGTGATGATTCCCTACGACGCGCTGCCCGCCGAGATGACCGGCGACTTCAAGGAACGCACCTATCTGTCCGGCCTGCGCTCCATCTTCGGCAAAGGCGCCAACTTCCTGACCGCGGCGCTGCCCGGCGTGTTCTTCGTGACCTTCGGCGAGAAGAACCCGATGGCGTTCTTCTACATGGGACTGGCATTCGGCGTCATCATGGCCGGCGCCATGCTGTTCGTGTACCTGACCACATGGGAGCGTCCCGTCGACGACACCACCATGGAGAAGGTCGACAACCCGCTCGAGGCCCTGAAGAAGCTGTTCGTCGACATCTTCTCCACCCTGCGCATCCGCACCTTCCGTCACCTGCTGGGCATGTACCTCTTCGGCTTCGGCGCCGAATGGCTGTTCAACTCCACCTTCAGCTACTACGTGGTCTACGTGCTCATGCTCCAGAAGTCCAACGCCTCCTGGTGGCAGTCGCTCAGCCCCATCCTGCAGGTCGTCTCCACGCTCGGCGTCATGTTCCTCATCGCGAAGATCGGCTTCAGGAAGCCCTACATCATCGCCGAATGCGTGATCATCACCTGCGCCATCGCCTACGCGGCCTGCGGCTTCTTCCATCTGGACGCCACATCCGCCGCCGGCATGGTCGCCATCACCTCCATCGTGGTCGTGTTCGGTCTGGGCACCGGCGCCGTCTACTACATCCCATGGCAGACGTACCTGTTCGTGGCCGACGCCGACGAGATCGTCACCGGCCGCCGCCGCGAGGGCACCTTCTCCGCCGCCATGCACCTGTGCGGCAAGCTGATGAACTCCGCCGTCGTCGCCATCCTCGGCACCGCGCTGGCCGCCGCCGGATTCATCGAATCCACCGCCGACAACCAGGTGGCCGCCGCCGACCAGCCGGCCGCCGTGCACACCACCATCCTGCTGGTGCTCGTCATCGGCGTGGGCGGCCTGTCCCTGCTCGGCATGCTCTCCGCCCATCTGATGAAGATGGACAAGAAGAACGACGAGATCGCCATCGCGGAATGCGAGCGCATCAAGAACGGCGGCCGCATGGAGGACGTCGACCCCGAGGTCAAGCGCATCTGCGAGGAACTCACCGGCGTCCAGTACGAGATCTGCTTCGGACACAACACCGTCGGCTACCACACGCCCGAGGAGCTCGCCCGCATCAAGGCCGAACTGCCGACCCGCAAGGCGATGAACTTCGGCAAGTGACATATCGAAGGCCGCCCTCCACACGAGAGGGCGGCCTTTCCCACGACAAGGAGAACCATGGGAAGCTCACGCATCCTCAACACCTACATCCAACAGCTCATCGAGACCTCGACGCCGGAGGCGCCCGCGTGGAACATCGAGAAGATCCGCGCCGGCAAACCGAACACGTGGAACTACATCGACGGCTGCATGATCAAGGCGCTGATCGAACTCAACGAGATCACCGGCAAAGACGCCTACCTCGACTTCGCGGACCGGTTCATCGACTATTTCGTCGACGACGACGGCATGATCGCCAGCTACGATCCGCAGGAATACAACCTCGACAACATCAACGCCGGCAAGACGCTGTACGGGCTGTACAACCTCACCGGCAAAACCAAGTACCGCAAGGCCATGGACGTGATCTACGGCCAGCTCGAAGGCCAGCCGCGCACCAAGGAGGGCAACTTCTGGCACAAGCTCATCTACCCCAACCAGGTGTGGCTGGACGGTCTGTACATGGCCCAACCCTTCTACGTGCAGTACGAGCTGAGCTACCGCGACGGACGCGCCTGCTCCGACTCCTTCCACCAGTTCCAGGTGGTGCACGATCTGATGCGCAACGAGCGCAACGGACTGTACTACCATGCCTACGATTCGTCGCGCAAGGACTTCTGGTGCGATCCGGTCACCGGACTGTCGTCCAACTTCTGGCTGCGCGCCGAAGGATGGTTCGCGATGGCGCTGATCGACACATGGGAGCTGCTTCCGGCCAATATGAGCGCCGAGAAGGACACGATGCGCCGTATGTTCAGCGAGCTGATCGACGCCATGCTGCCCTATCAGGACGAGAAAACCGGCATGTGGCATCAGGTGATCAACCTGGGCCGCATCGCGCCGAACTATCTGGAGACCTCCGGATCGGCCATCTTCGCCAACGCGATCATGAAAGGCGCGCGTCTGGGCGTGCTCGACGAACGCTACTGGGACTACGGATACAAGGCCTACAAGGGCATCTGCGACACCTGCATGAACGAGGAAGGCGGACGCCTCACGCTCGACAACATCTGTCTGGTCGCCGGCCTGGGCAACACCGAACACCGCGAAGGCACCTTCGACTACTACATGAGGGAACCCAAGGTGCGCAACGACGCCAAAGGCGTCGCGCCGCTCGTCCTCGCGTACATCGAGGTGCTGCGGCATGAGCGCGGCAAGCGCTGACGCTGGCAACAGCATGCAACCAATTTGGTCTGAGCGGCTCGTTCGGCTTCAATACAACATCAACGGCCGTCGCGGATGACGGCACAGAAAGGACGGATGACATGACATTCGATATGGGCAGGTTCTCGTTGGAAGGCAAGGTGGCGTTGGTCACCGGCGCCTCCTACGGCATCGGCTTCGCCATCGCCTCGGCCTTCGCCGCGGCGGGCGCGAAGATCGCGTTCAACGACATCAACGAGGAGGCTTTGGAGCGGGGCAAACAGGCCTATGCCGAAGCCGGCATCGACGCCCACGGCTATGTGGCCGACGTCACCGACGAGGAGCAGGTCGCCCGACTCGTCGCCGATATCGAGCGCGATCTGGGCACCGTCGACATTCTGGTCAACAACGCGGGCATCATCAAGCGCGTCCCCATGCTCGACATGCCCGTCGAGGATTGGCGCAAAGTCATCGACGTCGACCTCAACGCCCCCTTCATCGTCTCCAAAGCCGTCATCCCCGGCATGATCGCCAAAGGCCACGGCAAAATCATCAACATCTGCTCCATGATGAGCGAACTCGGCCGCGAAACCGTCTCCGCCTACGCGGCGGCCAAAGGCGGTCTGAAAATGCTCACCCGCAACATCTGCTCCGAATACGGCGAAGCCAACATCCAATGCAACGCCATCGGACCGGGCTATATCGCCACCCCGCAGACCGCGCCTCTGCGCGAGCGCCAGGCCGACGGATCTCGCCACCCCTTCGACCAGTTCATCATCGCCAAGACGCCGGCCGCCCGTTGGGGCACCACCGAGGACCTTCAGGGCCCCGCCGTGTTCCTCGCCTCCGACGCCTCCGACTTCGTCAACGGACACGTGCTGTATGTGGACGGCGGCATTCTGGCCTATATAGGCAAGCAGCCCGCCTGACACGCAAGCGAAAGGAAAACAACCGATGCGTATCGCTTTGATCAATGAGAATTCCCAGGCCGCCAAGAACGGTCTGATTTACGAGGCCCTGAAGAAGGTCGCCGACGAGAAGGGCTTCGAAGTCGACAACTACGGCATGTACGCGGCCGACGACGATGCCCAACTCACCTACGTGCAGAACGGCATCCTCGCCGCGGCCCTGCTCAACACCGGCGCGGCCGACTTCGTGGTCACCGGCTGCGGCACCGGCGAAGGCGCCATGCTCGCCCTCAACTCCTTCCCGGGCGTGATTTGCGGTCACGTCGAGGATCCGCTCGACGCCTACACCTTCGCGCAGATCAACGACGGCAACGCCATGGCCATCCCCTTCGCCCTGAAGAACGGCTGGGGGCAGGAACTCCAACTCAAGTACATCTTCGAACAGATGTGGTTCGAGGCGCCGGGCTCCGGCTATCCCAAGGACCGTGTGGTTCCGGAACAGCGCAACAAGAAGATCCTCGACGGCGTGCGCGAGGCCGCCTTCAAGCCGCTGGTCGACATCTACAAGGCCCTCGACCCCGAACTGGTCAAGGGCGCGTTCGCCGGAGCGCGTTTCAAGGAGCTCTTCTCCGCCCACGCGGCCGACGGCGAGATCAAGGACTACGTGCTGTCGCTGATCGACTAGCCCGGAGAGGATGCGATTCCGCGCGGATTCATACGACGAGGGGTGGCTTATGGAACTTCCATAAGCCACCCCTCGTGGCTGTCGGCCGCTCTATGCTCGGCCCCGTTTCGGTTCGTCTCCGTATAGGCCCCGCGCAATCTCAGCCCGCGGACGGTGCGGGCCGTCTACAGGTCGCCGTATCGGTCCACGGCCCGCGCGATGGCCTCGTCGGTGGTGTGCTCGAGGATGACGGGAATCCACGGGCGGCGGCTGTTGGCGAGACGGACGATGCCCTCGATGTCGAGCTCGCCCGTGCCCGCGTCGCAACGGCGGATATTCGTGCCGCAAACCGTCTCGTCCGAAGGCTCGACGGTGAAATCGGAGATATGCACGGCCATGATGCGCTCGCCGAAACGATCGAAGGCCTCATGCGCGAGCTCCAGCTGCGTCGAACCGTCGATGGTGCGGCCATCGGGCGTGGTGTAGGCGGTCGCGTCGAAGACAACACCCAGCCAAGGCGAATCGACATCGGCCAAAAGACGCTCGGTGGTGGCGACATCGTATATCGGATGGTTCGCGCCCGGCTCGACTGCCACCATCGTGCCGAAACGTTCTCCGGCCGCGACAAGACGGCGGATCGACGCCAAAGCCTCCTGATACATCGATTCGGTGAAATTGGCTTCGGTGAATCCGCCCGGAACGGCGTCGACTGATCCCGTCTCGCTGGCCACCATCGGAGCGCCGAAAAACCTCGCGTTGGCCAGATACGCTTCGAATTTGCGCAGACCGGCCTCGCGTGCGGCCATATCGGGATGCGTCATGTTGATATAGCAGCCCAACACCGCGATATCGACGCCGCGTTCGGCCAGGATCCGCCGAATGCGCATGCCCATTCCCGGATTGATGTCGGCTTCACCGCTGGGCAGATCGGGGAAGGACTTGCCCAACGCCAACTGCGTGACGTGCACGCCGTATCCGGACAATCCTTCGGCCAACCGCTCCGGGGTGTCGCCCCACGTCACATCATGTCCGCGTGCGCCGAGATTGATCATCGAATCCGCCTTTCCTGGGATGTTCGGCCGTACGACGGGCCGATGCGGCCCAGCGTAAAGGATGACGGGCGGGTCCTGCGAATCCGCTGCCAAGGGTTGCCGGCACTCGGGCCATATATCATGGATCCGGCGCACACGCCAGAGCGAACGCAACGATTGGCAACAAAAGCCACGAAACGCGAAGCGCCTTCGTACGTTTAGCGTATGAACGCAAAGCAGCCTGATCACAACATCGCCAACATCCCCGCCGACGACTGCGCCGAACGCGTCGCCTCGACGGGATTCATCCCCACCTGCGCCGACGGCGTCGCCCCGAACCACGACTATGTGGCCGAGATTCCCGAAAACACCGGCTTGGACACGATCTTCCTCGCGCAAGGCGATATGGTCTGCGTCGCCGCCCGCCCCATCAAGGCGGGGGAGACCGTGCAGGTCGAAGGGCACGAGCCGCTGACGGTGCTCGACGATGTGCCCCGCGGACACAAAATCGCGCTGGTCGACGTTCCCGAAGGCGTCAACGTCGTCAAATACGGCTTCGAAATCGGCCGTGCCAAGCAGCCGATCAAACGCGGCGCATGGGTGCACACCCACAACATCGCCACGAATCTCGGCGCGAACCTCGAATACACGTACGAGCCCACCGACGACACCGTCAAACCGGGCCAACCCACCATGACCTTCCGAGGCTACCGCCGCGCCAACGGCAAAGTCGGCATCCGCAACGACCTGTACATCGTGCCCACCGTGGGCTGCATCTCCGGACTGGTCGCCACCATGGCGCGCATGTTCACCTCCCGACACAACGGCAACGGCAACTTCGACTCCGTGGTCGTGGCGCGTCATCCCTACGGCTGCTCGCAGCTCGGCGGCGATCTCGAATGGACGCAGAACACCCTGCGCGGCATCGTCGAGCATCCGAACGCCGGAGGAGTGCTGGTGGTGGGGCTCGGCTGCGAGAACAACCAGATGTCGCTGTTCAAAGCCGGACTCGAAGGCATCGACGAATCCCGCGTCAAAACCATGATCTGCCAGGAGGAGACGGACGAGTTCGACCGCGCGGCCGATCTGCTGGAGGAACTCAACGAGGCGGCGGCCGGCGACCGGCGCGAACCCATCCCGATGAGCGAGCTCAAAGTCGGCGTCGAATGCGGCGGCTCCGACGGCATGAGCGGCATCACCGCCAACCCCATGGTCGGACGTTTCGCCGAATGGCTGGTAAGCCAAGGCGGATCCGTGGTGCTCTCGGAAGTGCCGGAGATGTTCGGCGCGGAAACCGTGCTGATGAGCCAGGCGCGCGACGAAGGCGTGTTCCACGACATCGTGGATCTGATCAACAACTTCAAAGGACATTTCCGCAAATACGGCGAGATCATCTCCGACAACCCCTCGCCGGGCAACAAGGCCGGCGGCATCACCACCCTGGAGGACAAATCCCTGGGCTGCATCCGCAAAGGCGGCCGCTGCGAGGTCGAGGACGTGATCCTCTACGGACACCGCATCAGGCGCAACGGACTGTCGCTCATGCAGACGCCGGGCAACGATATGGTGTCCACCACCGCCAAGGGATCCGCGGGCTGCCATCTCATCCTGTTCACCACCGGCCGCGGCACGCCGTTCGGATGCTTCGTACCGACCATCAAAGTCGCCACCAACACTCCGCTCGCCGAAAAGAAGAAGCGCTGGATCGACTTCAACGCCGGACGCCTGCTGGACGAACCCGCTTCGGTGGTGGATGAGGACTTCCGCAAGCTGGTGCTTGAAGTCGTCGACGGACGACGAACCAACAACGAGAAGAACGCGATGCAGGAGACCGTCATCTTCAAAGACGGCCCCACCGAATAACGATTACAAACGGAGTGTCCTCGCGCTTTCTCTCAGCTCGATGTATTTCGTATACACCTTCGCTTCGAGACGCGTGAGGACACACGCGTTTGCAATCGTTATTGCATAACCCGCCATCCGTACGGGTTATTCGGCGAGCCTCATGGCGTTTGCATGCAATGTGGTCAATGAAATGTGAAGTTTCCAGATGACGAGTACCTTGTCATCTGGAAACTTTTTTGTATCGAAAGGACGCACGGCCATGCCGCTTCCCATTCCGCCGGAGGATTCCGGCTACGACCACGCCCACGCCATCGCGCTGTCCAAGACGGCCGGCGCCACCGACGCCGACATCGCCGAAGCCGAGACCTTCGGCCAGGCTCTCGACAAGCACAACGCGTGGGGACTGCCGTTCAACGGATACTGCAACGCGGCGGGCTACGGCTACGTGTGGGAGCCGACCATGGGCGTGGCGCAGGACGGCTGGGATTCCCATGAGGCATTCCTGAAGTTGAGCCGCGGAGCGCAGACGGCGGTCGTCTACACCAGCCTGGAACGCGGCCACGATATCGACCGTGAATCCGCGCGCCAGTTCTTGAAGCACGAACGCGGCATCATCATCCACGGCAATCAGCCGTACTGATCTGCCAGCCGTCGTATCGCGCGCCGGTTGGCGGATCCTCGGCGACGGCGGACTCCATGCGAACGATCAGACGCGCGCGCCGTCGTCGAAGAAATCCTCTCGGGTTTCGGTATGACCCTTGTGCTGCATGAGCAGACCTCCCGCGCCGAGAATCGCGCACAGGCCGAAGATGGTGCCGAGGACGGCGGCCATCGACGGCACGAACACCGAGAGGATGATCCCCACGATACCGACGACCAGCAGCGCCCAGAACACCAGTTTGGATGTTTTGACCGGGCCGATCTGCGGATTCGGCGGCACGAAGTCGTCGCCGTAGCGGTCCATCACGTCATCGGTGTCCAACCAGCTGGATCCGGTGAAATCACGCGGGCCTTGCTGGCGCACACGTTCGCGCATGGGACGCACGTCGTCGGTGAAGGTGCCGGCATCGAGGTCGTTCACCGACAGCAGCGCCTCCTTCTCCTTGCGTTGGGCGTGCTTCTCGAAGCGTTTCGCCTGCCGGGACGACTCCACATCCTTCAGATCGTCGGCGTGGGCGGCGGCGAACGCCGCCCACTCGTCGTCGAGATTTCCGTCATCCGGCGTGGGGTTTGTACGCTCGTCGTCCGCATTGCTATTGTTGAGGTCAGTCATAGATACCACTCTAATCGGGCATGAGGCCAATCATGCGGAGAGGAAGCCACATGTTGTATTGGTTCTTCGTCAAATCACTGGGATGGCTCGCGCGTCGCCGTCTCGGTCCCACGGTCACCGGTCTGGAGAACATCCCGCGCACCGGTGGGGCGATCATCGCCGCGAACCATCTGGCCGTGATCGACGACGCCCTGCTGCCCATCACCTCGCCGCGCATGATCCATTTCATGGGCAAGGCGGAGTATTTCGAAGGCAAGGGCTTGAAAGGCCGCTTCAAGAAGTGGTGGTTCACCTCCGTGGGCGTGTTCCCCGTGGACCGTTCCGGCGGCAATAAGTCGTTGGGCGCGCTGACCCATGCGCGCGAGATCATCGAGGACGGACACCTGTTCGGCATCCATATCGAAGGAACCCGCAGCCCCGACGGCCGCCTGTACAAAGGGCACACCGGAGCCGCGCGCCTCGCCTTCGAAACCGGCTGCGCGATCGTGCCCACCGCGATCATCGGCTCGCGCGAACTGCAGGAGCCCGGCACGGTGATTCCGAAAAAGGGCAGAACCCAAGTGATCTACGGCAAGCCCATCGACGTGCCGAAAAAGCCCTCCGACGAGATCACCCACGAGGATCTGCGCGCGCTCACCGACCGGGTGACCGCGGAGATCCAGAAAATGAGCGGTCAGGAGTATGTGGACGAGTACGCCCAAACCGTCAAGAAGCGTCTGAAGGAGCAGTCCGCGGCCTGACGGCCCCGCGATGAGAACCCAAAATCAAGGCCTCGTGGAATTTCCGCTGTGACGGCGGATTCCACGAGGCCTTGCCGTATGGTCGGCGGGGACGCCCGGACCTCAGACCACGGTGAGGGTGACGACGGTGGCGTTGCCATCCGTGTCGCGCAGACGCACCTGCTCTCCGGGGGACGGGTTCTGCAGACGCACCGTATGCGTCAGATCGCCCAAGGGTGCGGAGACCTTCACCTGCAGGCCCAACGCCTCCAACGTCTGCGTCGCCTCGGTGGTGCTTTGACCGCGCACGTCGGGGATCGTCACCATCTCGGGGCCCTTGGAGACGACCACGTCGACCGTGTCTCCCCAATGCAGTTGGGTGCCGGCGTCGACGGATGCGGAGATCACATCGCCCGCTTCCACGGTGTCGCTGTACTCCTCGGTGAAGTTGGCGTTCAGCTTCAGATCGCTTAACGCGGTCGTCGCCTCATCCTGGGAACGTCCGAGGATATCCGGCATGCTCACCGGCATCGGACCCTTCGACAGCACGACGGAGACCTCGTCGTTGTGGTTGAGCGTGGTGCCCGGGTCGGGGGAGACGCTTACGGCCGTGCCCTCGGGCAGATTCTCCGAATACACGTCCTGCGACTCGTCATGCGTGATATTGGTGAAACCCGCGGCCTGCAGCGCGTCCAAAGGCGCCTTTCCCGATTCGGAGGTCGGGTCGAGGATATCCTCGGGAATGGTGGCCGTCCGCACGCCTTGGGAGACCGTCACGGTCAGCGTGGCATTGTCGCGTTTGCTCACATGGCTGCCCACATACGCGGTCGAACCGCCCACGGTGGCCGTGATCACCGAACCCTCGGCGATGTCGTCGCTGTAATCCTCGACGGTTTCGTAAGGGATGCCCGCCACTTTCAGCGTGCTTTCGTAATCGCTCCACACGGCGCCCGTCAGCGAGCAATCGGTCGCGTCCTGCTCGCAGGCGACGTCGGTGGGCTGCGGCACCGACCAATAGCTGCCGGGACCGAGGAAATACCACCATGCTCCGCCCGAACCGAGCATCGCGAGCGCCAGAACGACCGCCAAACCGATGATCAGCGGTTTGCGGGAGCGCTTCTTCTTGGGGAGGTCCTCCGTCTCGTCCGAAGAGGTGCCGCCTTCGGTCATGATGGTCTGCGTGAACGCGTCACCCAATCCGCCCAATACCTGGGTCTGCTCGCCGAAGGAGCCGTCGCCCCGCATAAGGGCGGATGCGGCATCGTCCGACTGGACCAGCGGCACGACCCGTGTGGCCGCCGAATCGATGGCGGTGGTCGGCTGCGCGGTCGCGCCGGCCGGGGGAGCGGGCGGCAAGGACGAGCCGGAAACGATTGGAGTGAACGTGGTGTCGTCGGCCTTGTCCGCCGAATCGGGCGAACCATGGTCCGGGGTTTTGCGGTACTGCCAATCCTCGAGGCCCAACGAAGCGGTGAGCGCGCGCAGCTCGTCGGCGGCCTCGACGGCGCTCGCCGGACGCCGGTCGACCTGGCGTGCGGTCAGATGCGCGAGGAACTCGGCCACGGCGGGCGCGATGCCGGGGCAGACGGTGGCGACGGACGGCACATCCTCATGCACGTGCTTGAATACCAGCGTCACGGGATTGTCGGAATGGAACGGTACGTCGCCGCTGAGCATCTCCCATGCCATGATGCCCACCGAATACAGGTCGCCCTGCGGGGTGGCCTGGTTGTTCTCGATCATCTCCGGCGCCAGATACGCGGCCGTGCCCAACAGCATGCCGGTGGATGAGAGCGTGGCCTGCGACGCGGCCTTCGCCAGACCGAAATCGGTGATCTGCACATGGCCGCGGGAATTGAGCAGGATGTTCTCCGGTTTGATGTCGCGGTGCACCACGCCGGCGCGGTGCGCGGAGGCGAGCCCATCCAAGGTCTCGGAGACCACGCGCAAGGTCTCGCGCACCGAGAAGGTTCGCTGCTGGTTCATCTCATGGCGCAGGTTCACGCCATGCACGTATTCCATCACCAGATAGTCCAAGCCGTTGAACTCGCCGGTGTCGTACACCTGCACGATATGCGGATTCGCGATGGCGGCGGCCGACTTGGCCTCGCGCCTGAACCGTTCCACGAACTGGTCGCGGTGTGGTCCCTGCGCGAGCTGGGTATGCATCACCTTGACCGCCACCGTGCGGTCAAGCCGTTCGTCCACCGCCTCGAACACCGTGGCCATGCCGCCTTCGGCGATTTTGCGGACGACGCGATAACGGCCGTCTATCGTCGGCATGGTCCGGCCGTTGGGTTCCTCGAAGGCTTCAGTCATGATGGTGCTCGGTCGATTCCTTGATGTTGTGGTCCGAATTCATGGAATCCGGCGTGTTCCCATGGGAGGGCCGCGATTGCGCGACCCGCCGCGCTTACTTCAGTGTACATGGCGCCGGCGAAGCGCGAAGGCGTTCATCGTAACGATTCTGGGATGAAATCGCGGCATGCGGCGAGCAATCGGGCCGCCGCCTCGTCGCGCAGTCCGAGTCGGTCGATGGCCCGACGCGACTGGTCCCACAACGCGGCGATGCGCTCGCGCGACCTCTTGATCGCACCGGTCTCGTCGAATAGGGCGATGGCTCGGTCCACCTGCGTCCGATCGCGTTGAGGGCAGGTGAATATGGCGAGCAGTTCGTCGCGTCGCGCATCGTCCGCAGCGGCCAGCGCGTCCGCCAGCAGCACCGTGCGCTTGCCCTCGCGGATGTCCCCTCCGACCGGTTTTCCGGTGGTTGCGCTGGAGCCGACGACGTCGAGCAGATCGTCCGCAAGCTGGAAGGCCAGACCCAGCGGCAGTCCGATCGCCATCGCCCGCCCGCGCGCCTGTTCGGCCGGCATGCCGACGGCGAGCATGGCGAAGCGCAATGGCGCGATGGTGGTGTAGCTGGCGGTTTTCCAACGGAACACGTTCAGCGAGGCCTGGGCGAGCTTTTCCGGATCATCCAACGGCGAGGTCTCCACGGCCAGATCCAGCACCTGCCCGATTTCCACCTCGCGATGCATGTCGAGGAAAGCGGCGACCAGATCGTCTCCGGCGGGCAGCCCCCGTACGGCCTGATGCACGATATCCACGCTCGCCGTGGCGAGGATATCGCCCAGCATCAGTCCCAGCCCATTGCCGATGCTGCGGCTGCCCACCGCCCGCTCAAGCGCCCGATGCGCGGACGGCTTGCCGCGGCGCAGATCGGAATCGTCGATGATGTCGTCATGCACCAGCGCTGCGGTCTGAAACACTTCGATGCCGCACGCCAGATCGACCATGGCGTCGCGCAGCCCCGCGTCCCCATCCAACGCGTCGAAGGCGGCGAGCGTCAGCAGGGCGCGCAGGCGTTTGCCGCCCTCGCTGGAGGATACGGCCTGGGCGACCACCTCATCCATCACCCGCGCGCAATCCTCCGCCAACACGTCGTCCTCTCCGCATGGGGATGGGATGCCGGCGCGTTCGCGCACCAGTTCGGCGATGCGGGGCTCGATGCTCATACGGTCCGTTTCGGTAAGGCTCATGACCTCTAACTTATCGACAGGCCATGTCGAATACTGTGGACGCGCGGGGAAGTTATGCACATCGAAGGCGTTTTCACGGGGCTATCCCCACATCACCCGTTCCGGCTTGCGCCGCTTGTGCGCGTTCGCCCATGGTGGAGACATGCGGCGGATCCGGCTGCGACTTGCCGCTATCACACATACCGTTCGCACCACGATGTCAAGGAGGACATGATGAACGCCACAACCACCAGCGCACGGGTGAACGACACTCGTTTCCACGCCCGCATCCGCGAGGACGTCGAACGCCGCGAGGGGCGCCTCGACGAGGATGTGCTTGAGGAGATGACGCGGCTGTTTCGCGCGCAGCGCCGCAGGGACGGCCACCGCAAAGCGACGGTCGCATGGCTGGACAGGCCTTTGGACGACTGGCTCGCCAACCTCGATGACGGCGCGGTCGAATTAAGCGTCGACGATATGGCCGCGATCGCCGTGGGCGCGCACGAGACGCTGTCGATTCGCGACGCGCTGATCCTCTCGATGATCGCCGACGAGGAATCCTGCCCCAAGACGCAGCTTATGGAGTTCGCGTCCCGACCGCAGCTGGCCCGCTCGAAGCGGCGCATGTGTGAACTGCTGTCCGCCGCGTTCGAGGACGAGGGACTCGTTCCCGATATGGAACGCTGCCAGACGGGCGTGATCATGCTGCTCGACATCGCCTGTGCGGTGCCGCCCGAACTCGCCGTGCAGCCGCTGGCGATGGTCGCCTACGCATTGTGGTGGATGGGAGACGAGCACGCCATCCTGTTCGCGACGCACTGTCTGGCCGTCGACGAGGAATGTTCGCTGGCGGCGATCGTCTTCTCCGCGATCAACAGGGGCATCACACCGGCGTGGTGCGCCTGTTGACCGCGGTGCGCGGCCGTCGCCGTCCACGCGACGGGGCTGGGGAGAGGAAAGGAATTGCGCGCGGTGGGAATAATCGTCCTTGCGGGGTGGTTAACTCACATAGTTGACGATTTGCCCTTGCCAGAAGTGCGCCTTTATGGTATGTGCCGATGGCAGGAACACGCAGGAGGAAAGTTTTGGCCACGAAGGAAACGACGGCAACCAAGAACACGGCTGGTATGGATGAGGAGCTGACCTCCGCCGCCAAGAAGCCGGCCGCGCGCAAGACCTCCGCCTCTAAAAAGACCGCCGGAAGCAAGAAGACCACGGCCAAAACCGCCAAGAAGCCCGCGAACAACGACGTCGAAGCGATCGATGAGGCCGATCAGCTCGACGACGTCGACGATCTGGACGCCGATCAGGTGGACGACGTCGATCTGGACGTCGAGGATTTGGACGCCGACGACCTCGATGTCGCCGCCGACGACGACGTCGAAGTGGACGATGATCTGGACGCCGAGGATATCGACGAGGACGTGCCGGACGACGAGGACGAGGCCGAGAAGGCCAAGGTCCCCGAACGTCCGAAGGAGAAGGGCGCGTTCGTGCTGTCCGACGCGGACGACGAGGAGGATGCGCCCGTCCGTGCCGGCAATCCGAAGCGTCGTGTGATCGCCGCGGGCGCCACCGCCGACCCCGTCAAGGACTACCTGAAGCAGATCGGCCGCGTGAGCCTGTTGAACGCCGAACAGGAGGTCGATCTTTCCGAACGCATCGAGGCCGGTCTGTACGCGCAGCATCTGCTCGACACCGAAGGCGACACCATGGATTTCAAGCGCAAGCGCGAACTCAAGTGGGCGGCGTCCGACGGCAAGAAGGCCAAGGACCACCTCTTGGAGGCCAACCTGCGACTCGTGGTGTCACTGGCCAAGCGCTACACCGGTCGCGGCATGCTCTTCCTCGATCTCATCCAGGAAGGCAACCTCGGTCTGATCCGCGCCGTCGAGAAGTTCGACTGGAAGAAGGGCTTCAAGTTCTCCACCTACGCCACCTGGTGGATCCGCCAGGCCATCACCCGCGCCATGGCCGACCAGGCGCGCACCATCCGCGTGCCCGTGCATATGGTCGAAGTGATCAACAAGCTCAGCCGCGTGCAGCGTCAGATGCTGCAGGACCTCGGCCGCGAACCCACGCCCGACGAGCTGGCCCGCGAGCTCGACATGCCCGTCGAGAAGGTGCAGGAGGTGCAGAAGTACGGCCGTGAGCCGATTTCGCTGCACACCCCGCTGGGCGAGGACGGCGATTCCGAATTCGGCGACCTCATCGAGGACACCGACGCCATCGCCCCGTCCGACGCGGTCGCGTTCTCGCTGCTGCAGGAGCAGTTCAAGCAGGTGCTTGAGACCCTGTCTCCCCGCGAGGCCGGCGTGATCAAAATGCGCTACGGCCTTGAGGACGGCCAGCCCAAGACGCTCGACGACATCGGCCGCGTGTACGGCGTGACCCGCGAACGCATCCGCCAGATCGAGTCGAAGACCATGTCCAAGCTGCGCCACCCCTCCCGTTCGCAGACCCTGCGTGACTTCCTTGATCAATGATGAAAGCCGCCGTTTTCCTTCGGAAAACACAAGCGGCTTTCACGCGAGCCGGAAACAAGGAAAGCCCAGTGGGCTTTCCGCCGGCGGAGCCATCCTTATAACCCAACGCAGTACTGCCCCAACGGAGCCATCCATATAACAAACCGGCACCCACGGAAATCACCTCCAACCAAGCGAACCCAGCCCGGCCCACACCACCGGCCGGTTCCACCATGTCAGCAGTCGAGATACCTCGCATCGACCCCCACAAGATAGAGAGTTATGGCAACTGAAGAATACGGCGCCAAAGATCTGTCCGTCCTCGAAGGGCTGGACGCGGTGCGCAAACGCCCCGGCATGTACATCGGCACCACCGACTCGCAGGGTCTTATGCACTGCCTGTGGGAGATCATCGACAATTCCGTGGATGAGGCGCTGGCCGGATTCTGCACCGACATCGTCGTGACCCTGCATACGGACGGTTCTGTGGAGGTGGCCGACAACGGCCGTGGCATCCCGGTCGACAAGGAGCCGAAAACCGGCCTGTCCGGCGTGGAGGTCGTGCTCACCAAACTGCATGCGGGCGCGAAGTTCGGCAATTCGTCGTATAACGCGGTCGGCGGTCTGCATGGCGTCGGCTCGTCGGTGGTCAACGCGTTGAGCTCCCGACTCGAGGTCGAGGTGGACCGCGACGGCAAAACCCACCACATGTCGTTCCACCAGGGGCATCCGGGCGTGTATGAGGACGTCGATCCGGCACATCCCTCGCCCGACTCGCCGTTCAAGCGCACCCGCAAGAACAAGCCCACCGAGCTTGAGGTCATCGGCAAGGTGCCGCCCAAAACCACGGGCACGCGCATCCGCTACTGGTACGACCCGGAGATCTTCAACAAGACGGCTGAATTCTCCTACGAGCAGCTGGTCGACCGCGTGCGCCAGACCAGCTTCCTCGTGCCCGGCCTGAAAATCACCGTCATCGACGAAAACGTCCCCGAGAATTCCTCCGTCATTTCAGATGAGGCCGTCGACACCATTGCGGATGATGCTTCCCCTGTCATTCCGAGCGAAGTCGAGGAATCTCCCTCCCTCATTGACGACGACCCTTCCATCAGCGAAAGCGACGCCTCCGCAACCCCCACCGTCGTCGACGGCGCCTTCGGCAGACAGCCCGCCCATGAGCGCGTCGTGGAATTCCTCCACACCGGCGGCGTGAAGGATTTCGTCGACTTCCTCTCCAAAGGCGAGGCCATCTCCGACATCTGGCGCATCCAAGGCGAAGGCACTTACAAGGAGGAGACGCAGGCCGTGGGTGCGGGCGGCGAACTGCACGCCGAGGAGATCGAACGCACCTGCGGCGTCGACATCGCCCTGCGTTGGGTCAACGGCTACGACACCACGATCATGAGTTTTGTGAACATCGTGGAGACTCCTGGCGGCGGCATGCACGTCGACGGCTTCATGAACGCGATCACCAAGCAGATCCGCAAAACCGTCGAGGACAACGCGCGCAAGCTCAAGGTGAACCTCAAGGACTCCGCCATGAAGGTGGAGCGCGACGACATCCAGGCCGGTCTGGTGGCCGTGGTCACCGTGCGTGTGGCCGAACCGCAGTTCCAAGGCCAGACCAAGGACGTGCTCGGCACCGCTCAGGTCAAGCCGATCGTCACCCGTCTGACCGACAAGCAGTTCGGCGAGATGATCACCGGCTCCAAGCGCGGGTTCAAGGACCAGTCGGGCCGCGTGCTGGAGAAGATCGTCGGCGAGATGCACGCGCGCATCCAGTCGCGCAAGGCCAAGGAGGTCACGCGCCGCAAGAACGCGCTCGAATCCGCGTCCATGCCGGCCAAACTCTCCGACTGCCAGCCGGGCAACGACGATGTGGCCGAACTGTTCATCGTCGAGGGCGATTCCGCGCTCGGCACCGCCAAGGCCGCGCGCAACGCCGGTTTCCAGGCGCTGCTGCCGATCCGGGGCAAGATTCTCAACGTGCAGAAGGCATCGATCACGCAGATGCTCGGCAACAAGGAATGCGCGGCCATCATCCAGGTGGTGGGCGCCGGCTCGGGTCAGAGCTTCGACATCACGCAGTCGCGCTACCACAAGGTCATCATGATGACCGATGCCGACGTGGACGGCGCGCATATCCGCATCCTGCTGCTCACCCTGTTCTACCGCTACATGCGGCCGCTGATCGAGCACGGCTACGTGTACGCCGCCGTGCCGCCGCTGCACCGCATCGCGCTGACCGGCTCGCGCAAGGGCGAATACATCTACACGTATTCCGACGACGAGCTGGCCGTCAAACTGGCGGAACTCGACGCCAAGCATATCGGCTATAACGACGACATCCAGCGCTACAAGGGTCTGGGTGAGATGGACGCCGACCAGTTGGCCGACACCACCATGGATCCGCGCACGCGCATGCTGCGCCGCATCCGCATGGAGGACGCCGCCAACGCCTCGGCCGTCTTCGACCTGCTTATGGGCGATGACGTGCCACCGCGCAAGCAATTCATCGTCGACAATGCCGACGACTTCGACCGTTCCAAAATCGACACCTGACGGTTTTCGGTCATCCTGAGCGTAGGCCGTAGGCCGGAGTCGAAGGATCCCGCAGTCTGTGCGATGGCATGGAGGTTGTGCGATCCTGCGGCTCCGCCATGCTTCGCTTTAGGATGGCGAAGGGGCGCATCGGTCATATCGACGTTGGTGGTGTGAAGTTGATATTCCATGCGGCGATGACGTTGTCCGGATTGGCGAAGCCGATGATCAGCCACCATGCCAGCACCAGCACGAATCCGATGGTGATCAGCGGCAGACGTTCGACGAAGAGACGCACCAGAGCCAACACCAGCATGATGGCCAACACCACGATGAACGTCATCGACAGATACCGCAGCCAGGTCAGACCATAAGCTTGGATATACAAGGCAAGTCGCATGGCTGCGGATACGAGCATCACACCGGTGGCTGCGATAAGACCGATCTGCATGACAAGCAGTGGTATACGTCGTGGCGCGTAAGTCAGAATAAAACCGAATCCGATGAGATTGGCCGAGGCGACGAATATGAGTTGGAAGAATCCCGTGCGCGCATATTCGGCGTAGGTGTAACCATCCGGCAGACCATGCCCCACGAACAGGAACGTGAACTGTATGGCGCAGAACAGCAGATAGAACGCCAGTACGACACCGAGTACGACACCGCTGATCAATGGGTCGAATGGACGGCTGTGACGCGCCTTTTCGAGACTGGGCAACGTGGGTTCATGGTCGCGGGTGTCCACGCTGGCAAGAAGCGAGAACAGGAACGGCGCCGGAACCAGTATCACCATGGCATGCATGGTCAGGTCGCTCAGGTCGATATTCGACACGATATGGCTAAGCACATAGGAGAACACTTCGTCCGCTTCCATCAACAGCGGCACGACCACGATCAGAATGGGCACGCAGGTCAGCAACGCCACTCCGACGCGCCCCCAGAATCGCCGTAGCGACGTTCTGCCGTTTGCGTCTTTCGCGTCGGTGACGAAGGCGGTCGCATCCGAACATGTGCGGGCCAATATCGGCCAATGCGTGAACCATGAGAGCGTCCATCCGCGCAGCCAGTCGACGATGAGTTCCGATGGGCGATGGACGTTGAATTTTCCCGAGGAGAGTTGCAGAAAAACCATCAATGTCGCGGGCAGCATGACCAGGGCGGTTGTGATCGCATATGAGAGATTCGCCAGTGGGATGTGGAATGAGGCGGTTTGTGTGGTGGCTGTCATCAGCCAGATGCTCATGGCGAGGATTGCGGTGCCGGTGATCCACCACAAGGCCGTGCGGCGTGCGCGTGCGGCGAACAACGCCGCGCCTATCAGCGCGATGAGCGCGCACCAGCATCCCCATGACTGAAAAAGAGCGGTTTCGTCGCTGATTGAGCCGCTGACGAACAGCCGATTGAACAGCAGCGGAATGGCAAGAGCCGCCGCCAGCAACGCATAACGTCGTTTGGGTGGTATTGAGCGGGCGGTTTCCTCCCTTGATTTCGCCGCAGCCGTATGAGGTGTCGCGGAAGATGCCTTCGGATGGTCCGCATACGGGGCCGACGCAGTTGGCGGTTGTGGTTGGTTTGCGTCGGATAGCGTCTCGACGGGGTACGGTGCGGCGGTTTGATTCGGTGTGGCGACCTGGCTCGATGGATTGGTTGTGTTGGTTGCGCCGGTTGCGTTGGTCGCGTCGCATGGATGGTTGTCTGACATGCTGTCCCTCCTTCGTTCGGTTGCCGCCATCGTAAGCTATCGAAAAACGATAGATAGCAATCGAATGTCATTTCTTCACGGAAGTTGCATATCGATTTTCGATAGGTTATTATCGAAAATCGGCTATGGTGTCGTGTCGTGCGGCACCGGAACGTCTCTTGGGAATCTCAAAGGCGGCAGGAAAGGAACGCGATATGGAACGGATCCATCGATGGAGCGGAGGCGAGGCATCGGATGGCGCGCGAGATGAGCGGCATCCCGTCGCCATCGCCGTGCTGAAAGGCCTGGTCGTGCTGTTCGAGCTGCTGTGCCTTGCGGCGCAGTGCGTCATCGTGCCGTTGTCCGGCGAGGTGGTTGCCATGTATCCCGAAACCGCGCCGATGCGCTGGCCGTACACGGTGTTGGGAATCCTCGCCGTGGCGTGTTTCGAGATCGCGCTGGTCGGCTTGTGGCGGCTGCTGACGCTGGTGCGTCGGCGTGACGTGTTCTCAGGCAAGGCGATATGGCCCGTCAACCTCATCATTGGATGCGCCGGGGCGGAGGGTGTGCTGGTGTTCGTCGTGCTGCTGCTGTCCACGGTGCTGGAACCGCCATTGATCTGGGATTCGATCCAAAGCGCGTTTGTGCCCGCGGCGGTGGGCATGCCCGCGTTGTCGCTGGCGTTGGTTGTGGCGCTGTTGCTGATCGTCGCCTTCATCATGCTGATGCTGGTCATGCGCTCGCTGCTCGCGCAGGCGATCGCCCAGCGCGACGAGCTCGCGGTGGTGATCTGAATGACGATCCGTGTGAACCTCGACGTGATGCTCGCCAAACGCAAGATGAGCGTGAACGAACTGGCCGAACGCATCGGCATCACGCCGGTGAACGTGTCGGTGCTGAAAAACGGGCGTGCCAAGGCGATCCGCTTCTCCACCCTCGACCAGATCTGCGCGGCCTTGGACTGCCAGCCCGGCGACATCCTCGAATGGGTGGAGGGCGAGGAATAGCCGGGCGGCGGCCCGTGCCATGAAGGCTTAATCCATGATGAGGTGCGTGTGCCCGGCGTCGGGATTGTTGCGGTGGCGCATGTCGTGGATGATGACACCGACGAGAATGCCCGCGAACACGACGCCGTAAATGGGAAAGGGCGCGGTCGGCGCTTCGGAGCCGGTTGCCGCGGCGATAGCGCTCATGGAGATCGGTGCGAGGAACTGGCCGATATTGCAACCGATGAACACCAATGATGTCGCCAGTTGGCGGTGCCGTGGGGCGACGATGCGGTCGAGCGCGTCGAATACGTAGGGGAAGCACCATGTGGTGGGGAATCCGGTGAGCAGCACGCCGGCCATCACCATGGCGAAATTGCCGTCGGATAGGCTGATCAGCATATCGATGAGGATGTAACCGGCCAAGCCGATGTATAGCACGGCCTTGCCGATACGCCGCTTCGCCGCGCCGAACACGCATCCTCCCACAATGCCCAGCACCGGCAGCAGCGACAGCAGGAAGCTGGAGTTGTATCCCTCGCCTTGAATCGCGGTGGCGATGGCGGGAAACCGCACCGAAACGGCGAGGTTGTTGAGCATCTGCATAATGGCGAACAGCACCAACGCCCAAACGAAGGGGTTGAGCCTTTCGGCGCGTTTGTCGGCGACCGCGGAATCGGGCGGAAGGGCGTGCAACGACGCGACCTCTTCGGCCGATTCAATCGTTGATGCCGCCGACAGCGAGACGGCTGCCGCCGGGCGGTCGTCGGGCACGTGGATCCAGAAGAACGCGGCCACGGGAAAGGCGAGGAAGTAGATGGCGAAGGACCAATGCCATCCGAAATTGAGCAGCACGCCGGCCAGGAACGTCAGCGCCATCTGTCCCACGTTCTCCGCCGAGCTGCGCAGTCCCAGCATCGTCGACTTGGTCGCGCCGTCGTACAGTTCGTTGATGAGGCCGACGGCCAGCGCGTTGAACATGCCGAGACCCGCGCCCAAGGCGAGACGGGAGGCGAACACCACCGGGTAGTCGTCGGTGAACATCGGTACGACGCCGGCCGCGCCGACGATCAGCAGTCCGATGAACACCGTGCGTTTCATACCGATGCGCCCGGCCAACCATGTGGCGATGACGATGAAGATCGCCACGGCGAAATTCGGCAGCGTGGAGAGCATCTCGTTCTGCGAGGCCGTGACGCCCAGACTGGCCTGCATGAAGGGCAGCGCGCCGTTGATGGCGGGGGAACCGAGCAACAGCATGGAGATGGAGAGGACCGCCGCCTTCGTCGCGACGGAATTGGGGTTGCGATTCGTCATTGAATCGGCCTTTCTGAATTGGTGGGAGAGAGAGGATGCCGCCGTCATGCCGAGCAGAGGCGTAAGCATCTCAGTTGTTGGGATCCTTCGACTCCGGCCTGACGGCCTTCGCTCAGGATGACGTTGATAATGGCCGTTCGTCATGCTGAGCGAAGTGCAACGGAGGCGCAAGCATCTCAGCGGTCTGAGAGATTCTTGCGCCTCGGCTGCGCCTTCGCTCAGCATGACGAAGAGAAGAAATCGTTCCCGCTCAGGATGATGATGTGCGCGGGAGCGGATTCGTCAGCGCTCGGACGCCTCTTCGGTGGCCTCCACGCCCTCGCGTTCGACGCGGATCGCATGACCCTCGGCCTGGGAGACGCCATAGTAGGCGGCCACGGCGATGTCCTTCATATCCTCGATTTGCGGGATGCGCGGGTTCGCCGGAGTGCACTGGTCCTCGTAGGCGCGCATGCCGGCCTGGTCGAGCACGCTCCAGAACAGATCCTCGTCCACGCCGCAATCCTTAAAACTCTTGTTCATGCCGAGCTTGTTGTCGCGGTAGTCCTCAAGCGCCGAGGCGAGGCTTTCCACGCCCTGTTCCGCAGTGGCTGCCTTCAGACCGAGGTTTCTGGCGATGTCCTGATAGCGTTCGGCGGCCACGTACTTGCCGTACTTCGGCCAGCTGGTCGGCTCTTTGGGAATCTGCCCGTTGTAGCGCACCACATACGGCAGCAGGATCGAATTCGTGCGGCCGTGGGCGATGTGCAGCAGCGCGCCCAGCGTGTGCGCCATACCGTGGCACATGCCCAGCATCGCGGAACCGAAGGCCATGCCGGCCATGGTGGCGGCGTTGTGCATCTTCTCCTGCGCACGGGTTTTCTGCGCGCCCGGCTCGGCGTTCACCGACACATGCAGATTGTCCCAGATGAGCTTTGAGGCGTGCAGGGCCAGTCCGTCGGTGAAGTCGTTCGCGTACACGGAGACGTACGCCTCGATCGAATGGGTCAGGGCGTCGAATCCGGAATCGGAGGCGAGACGGCGCGGCTGGGTGCGGGCCAGCACCGGATCGACGATGGCGACCGACGGGGTCAGCGCATAGTCCGCAATCGGATATTTGTAGCCGGTCTTATGGTCGGTGATCACGGCGAACGGGGTCACTTCGGAGCCGGTGCCCGACGAGGTCGGCACGCAGATCAGACGGGCTTTGGCACCGAGCGCGGGCAGCTTGAACGCGCGCTTGCGGATGTCGAAATACTTCTCCCGGATGTCGGAGAACTCGATCTCCGGGTGCTCGTAGAGCAGCCACATGATCTTCGAGGCGTCCATCGGCGAGCCGCCGCCGATGGCGATGATTGTATCGGGCTGGAATTCGTCGCGCATCATGGCGGCGCCGCGTTGCACGGTCTCCACGCTCGGTTCCGGCTCCACATAGTCGATGATGCGGTATTCGACATGGTTGGCGCGCAGCCGCAGCTGCTCGATGGCCTTGTCGACGATGCCGAGCTGCTCCATGACTTTGTCACATACGATCACCACACGGTTCACGCCCGGGGTGTCGCGCAGATACTTGATGGCGTTCGGTTCGAAGTAGGTCTTCGGCGGGATTTTGAACCACTGCATGTTGTTGTTCCTCCGGGTGATGCGCTTGACGTTGATGAGATTCACGGCCTGCACGTTGCCGGACACGCTGTTGCCGCCGTAGGAGCCGCAGCCCAAGGTGAGCGACGGGGCGATGGAGTTGTAGATGTCTCCGATGCCGCCCAGGGAGCTCGGCTGGTTCCAGATGATGCGGCAGGCGTGCATGCGGGTGCCGTACTCGCGCACCAGATCCTCGTCGTCGGTGTGGATGGCGGCGGTGTGGCCGGCACCGTGCACAAGCATCCGCTCGCACATCTCAAATGCTTGTTCTTTGGTGTCGGCTTTAAGGAACGCCTGAATGGGGGAGAGCTTCTCCATGGTCAGCGGCTCCAACTCGCCGACCTCCTTGCATTCGGCGGCCAGAATCGTGGCGTCATCGGGAATCTCGAAGCCGGCCTGGCGGGCGATCCACTGCGGGGATTTGCCGGGAACGATGGCGTTGAGTTTGGTCTTCTGATCGGGACTTTCGTAAGCGGCCACACCGAAGACGAACCTTTCGAGCTTGGCCTTCTCATCCGCGTTCACGAAGTAGGCCTTGCGTCGCTTGAGCTCCTTGACCAGCGGCGCGTAGACGTCCTTATGCGCGATGACCGCCTGTTCGGTGGCGCAGATCATGCCATAGTCGAAATGCTTGGAGAGCACCAGATCGTTGGCCGTACGTACGATGTCGGCGTCCGGCGCGATATAGGCCGGGGCGTTGCCGGCGCCCACGCCGAGGGCGGGCTTGCCGGAGGAGTACGCGGCCTTGACCATGCCCGGGCCGCCGGTGGCCAGAATGGTCGCCACACCCGGGTGCTTCATCAGCGCGCCGGTCGCCTCGATGGAGGGATGCTCGATCCACTGGATGCAGTCGGCCGGAGCGCCGGCCTCGACCGCCGCGTCGCGCACGATGCGGGCCGCCTCCGCCGAGGAACGCTGCGCGCCGGGGTGGAAGCCGAACACGATCGGACAGCGGGTCTTCAAGGCGATCAGCGACTTGAAGATCGCGGTGGAGGTCGGGTTGGTGACCGGGGTCACGCCCGCGACCACGCCCACGGGCTCGGCGATCTCGACGATGCCGTCCACGTCGTCGTCGTTGATGACGCCGACGGTGCGCTGCTTGGCGAGATGGTTGGTCACATGCTCGCAGGCGAACAGGTTCTTGGTGGCCTTGTCTTCCACAAGACCACGGCCGGTCTCCTCGACGGCCATCTTCGCCAGCACAAGATGCTTGTTCAGCGCGGCTACGGAGGCCTTGGCCACGATATGGTCGACCTGCTTCTGGTCGAGCTGTTCAAAGGCTTTGAGCGCGGTCTGCGCCTTGGCGACGAGGACGTTGACCTCGTCTTCGGCGGAAGGGTTGGAGGTCGCGGCCTGGGCGGGCGCGGCGCCTGACGGGCGTGCGGTCATGGGTGGTTTTCCTTTCAGACTTGTTGATGCGGTGCCGAAAATCAGTCGAGGTCGGTGAGGATGTCGAGGTTCTTGCCGGTCAGGCCGACGAACGCGCCGTCGTTGGCCGCCTCGGGGGAATCCGGGTGGGCGAGCAGCCACTTGTTGCGGGCGAACAGGGTCTCGTCCTCATTGTTGTTCTCGCGGATACGCGGGCGGTCGGTGTTGGTTCCTTTGACCAGCACGATCGCCGTGTGGAAGGTGCCGTCGGCGCGGGCCGGCGCGTAATGCATGGTCGTCTCGTAGTAGAGCACGGCCTCGCCCTTCTTGACGAGGAAGGCCTCGACGTCGTCGGTGTCGAGCGTGTTGTCCTCGGTCACCTGCTCTTTTTTGGCGAGCATGAGGATGATGTCGTCGGCGGCCACCAGCGCTTCGATGCCGCGGTGGCGTTCCAGGCAGTTGAGGGTGGTGTTGGTGCCGTTGCAATAGCCGGCTTGGATCTCCAATCCGCCGAACAGGCGGTCGCGCAGGTCGTAGAACACGGGCAGGGATTCGAGTTCGGGCACGCTGGGCACGTAGACGACGCCGTCCTCAGGAGCGTCGGTGCCTTCCAATACGCGGATCATCTGCTCGAAGTCGTAGCCTGACGGCAGGGGCATGCCGTAGGGGATGAATGCGTCGTCATGGATGGAATGCAGAATCATGGAAACCTCGTTGTTCGGATGGTGGGGTGGGCGTTTCGGCCCAAGGCATGGAAAAGGCGATGGAACGGCGTTGGCGACCGTCCCATCGCCCGGGGTTGTTCGCTCAAGGAAAGTGTGGTGGGGCTCCCGCCCGACTTATGCGGGAAACCAAGGAGAGTCGGGCGGAAGCGGTGATGGTCTCAAAGGGTGGGCGCGGCTTACTTGAGTTCCTCGTCGAAGCAGACAGCGACCTTGCCGCACTCGCCGGAGGCCATGAGCTCGTAAGCCTTGTCGGCCTCCTGGATGGGGAAGCGGTGGGTGACGAGGTCCTCGGGGTGGATGCCCCAGGCGACGAGGTTCTCGACCAGGGTCTCCATGCGGGCGAGGCTGGTGACCCAGGAGCCGTAGATGGTCTTCTGGCCGTGCAGCATGTCCGGGCTCGGCGTGAGATTCACGGTGCCGCCTTCGCCGACGAAGGCGATCTTGCCCCAGGCGCGGGTGGCGCGCACCGCGTTGGCGCGGGCCGGGGCTGCGCCGGAGGTGTCGATGGCGCGTTCGACGCCCTGTCCGCCGGTCAGATCGAGCACCTCCTGCACATTGTTCTCGCCGGGCTCGAGCACCACGTCGGCCAGGCCGAGCTTCTTGGCCAGTTCGATGCGGTAGGGATTGGATTCCACTCCGATGAGCTTCTTGGCGCCGAGGGCCTTGCACAGCATCAGCGTGGCCAGTCCGACCGGGCCGAGGCCGGTGACGAGCACCGCGTCGTTGCCGGAGACGCCGATCTTCTCGATGCCCTCGTAGGCGGTGCCGAAGCCGCAGGCCACCTGCGCGCCGTCGGTGTAGGTCAGCGAGTCGGGCAGGGCGATGAGGTCGCTTTCGTCGGCGACGACATACTCCTCCATGCCGCCGTCGCGCTGCCATCCGTAGGCCGCGCGCTCGGGGGAGGAGCAGGAGATCTGGTAGCCCATGCGGCAGTCATGGCAGAAGCCGCAGCCGTGGATGTGGTAGACGATGGTGCGGTCGCCGGGCTTGAAGTGGGTGGCGCCGGGACCGACCTCGACGACCTGGCCGCACGGCTCGTGGCCGGCGACGACGCCCTGATATCCTTCCGGGCCCTTGCCGGTATGCTCGCGGTAGATGGCGCGGATATCGGAACCGCAGATGGTGGAGGCCTTCATCTTGAGCAGCACCTGGCCATAGCCTGGCGTGGGGATCGGGATCTCCTTGAGCTCCACCGTGCTGTTTCCGGGCAGATATCCGCCGAGCATCGTTCCTTGCATCGTAACTCCTTTGTTGGTGATGAGTTTCACTGCCGTAGGACTTTTATTAAGTACCTAACGTAAGTTCAGTGTAAAACCAAATGGAAACGAATGTCTATGGAACTAACCCGTGGTTTATGAGCGATTATCCGCGGTATGTGACAATCTTGAATGAACCGACGGATGCAAGTGCCGTTCGTCGGAGCGGGCCGCCGCGAACAAAGCCGAAAAGCGGAAGGCGGCCGTTCCGTGTGTGGAAACGGCCGCCTCCCGCCACGCCGGCGATGGCTGAACGTGAATCGCGCAAGCCCCGTCCTATCGCAGGCCGGTGATCTCCTCGACGAACCGACGGATGTAATGCAGCGCCGCGCCGAGCGCGCTGCGGTCGTCGTCGCTGGCCCGCACGGTGATGCGCACGTCGTCGTCCCCGAACGGGCTCAACGTCAACGCGCGCTGGCGCAGATCCTCCACGTCCGATGCTGTGAAACGGCCTGCGATGTCGCCGCCGATGATTACGTCGTAATCCAGCAGGGTGCGCATATTGCGTATGGTCTGGGCCACGTCGTCGAGATAGCGGTCGAAGGCTTTGACGTGGGCGCGCTCGCCGTCGCGCACGGCCGCGAAGAACTCGTCTACCGTCTCGTCGTATCCTCCGGTCAGCCCGCGGGTGGAGCAGTAGGCGTCCACGCATCCCTTCTGCCCGCAGTAGCAGCGTTCGCCGTTGGGCACCAAGGTCATGTGTTCGCAGTTTCCGTTGCGTAGCCGGTTGCCCAGATCGACCCGGCCCGATGCGATGATGGCGCTTCCGACGTGTTCGTTCAGGAACAGGCACAGCGTGTCGTCCATGTCGGGGGCGAGCCAGATCTCGGCGGCCGCCGCGGCGGCGGCGTCGTGGATGAGGTGGCAGGGGTAGGGCAGCACGCTGGCGAAGCGGTCCGCGGTCATGCCGGTGTTGCCGAGGATGCCTCCGAAGGTGACCTGCTCGCCGTCGGGGGAGACCCGTCCCTGAACGGCGAACGAGACGCCGAGCACGGCGTCCCGCGTCAGGCCCAGCGCGTCGATGAATTCGGTGATGGCCGCCGCCGCCCGTCGGTAGTACGTGTCGTCGTCATGGTAATCCAGCGGGGCGCGCGTGCTCATGATGCGTGTGCCGAACAGGTCGAAGGCCGCGATGGTCAGGTCCGCGCTTTGCACGGAAACGCCGATCGCTGCGCGCGCGTCGGCGCAGAATTCATAGGTGCGCGCGCGTCGGCCTCCGGTGGATTCGAAATAGCCGTTGCGTGTGACGAGTCCCTCGCGTTCCAAGTCGTTGAGGTTCTGCGTGATGGTGGGCAGGCTGATGGGCAGCGCGTCGGCGATGTCCTGCCGGGAGCCCTGCCGGTGCTTGTATAGATAGTCGAGGATGAGCGCCCGCCGTTGCGCGCTGGCTTGGGTGGTCGTCGGATGGTCCACTGTCGTTCCTTTCGTGGTGCCATGGCGGTGTGGGGCCCGTTCCGTGGTTTGTGCGCGGTGTGCCGCGTCCCGTGCTGTTTTGGGTTGGTGTGCCTGTGTTCCATGATACACTTACGTCAAGAACTTATGTAAAGTCTTTAATGTAAGTGGGCCGTGTTTATAGAATCAAGTGCCGATTCGCGCCTGTCGAAAGGGGGATTGGTGGAACGTTCGGCGTTCAACCTGATGCGTCCCTCGCGTCACGCGTCTGGTCTGCGGTTCGCCTGTTGCGGCATTGCGCAGGAGGCTCCGGATCTGCGGTTTCCCGGAGTCGCCGGCTCGCGATGTTCGGTGGTGGTCGTTGTGGAGGGCAGGCTCGAACTATTCTGCGGGGGAGTGCGCTACCGGTTGGGGGTTGGGGACGGTTTCGTCATCCGCCCGGATGCCGCCGTGGTGTGCCGTCCGTATGGCGACGGTGATTCACGGTGCCTGCTGTGGGGGTTCGACGGCGATGCGGAGTATTACCTGTCCGCCCTTGGTCTGGGGAGCGGACATGACGTGTTCCATGTGCGGGATTGCCGCCCATTGCTCGATCTGACGGATAAAGGTCTGCGGCATGTCGGCGGCGGGGTGGTGGATGAGCTGAGGCTGCATGCGCTGGCGCATGAGTTCGTGGTCGCGCTGTCCGGCGAACTGGAGGTGAACGACGCCCTCGCCAGGCGTGAGGTGGCGGCGTCGAGGTCTGAGGCGGTGGATCTGGCCATGCGGTATATCGCGGCGAACTACGCCGGACGGTGTTCCGTGGCGGAAGTGGCCGCGTATTGCGGCGTGGACCGCAGCCATCTGTCGCGGGAATTTCGTCATGAGGTGGGGATGACGGTGAAGGAGTGCGTCGACCGTTTGAGGATCGCCAAGGCCTGCGATCTGCTGGCCTTCACGGCGATGAGCGTGTCCGCCGTGTCTCGCGCGTGCGGATACGGCAGCGCCGATGCGTTCGAAGCCCGGTTCAAATCCGCGTGGGGCATGACTCCGGGATCGTTCAGACGTAAGGCGGATGACCGTTTTACGTAAGGTCACGATACGTTTCGGCGGAGGAGAGGGCAGGGATCCGTCGTTGCGAATTTGCGCTCGCCTTGCATGTCGCTTTGGAAAACATGTTTGAATGACATCGTTATCATCCATTGGTGCGATACGTGCAGAAGCGAGGGCGAGTCGTGGTCAACCTGTTGTTGGCGGTAATCTACGTGGCGTTCATCAGTCTGGGGCTGCCGGACTCCTTGCTGGGGGCGGCCTGGCCCACCATGCGTCAGGATCTCGGCGTGCCCGTCTCATGGCAGGGCGGCATCTCGATGATCATCTCCGCCGGCACCATCCTCTCCGCGTTGATGAGCGACCGCATGACGCTCAGATTCGGCGCGGGCAAGGTCACCGCCGTATCGGTGGGCATGACCGCGGCCGCGCTGTTCGGCTTCTCCGTCGCTCCGAACTATTGGGTGCTGCTGCTCATCGCCATCCCGTACGGCCTTGGCGCCGGCGGCGTCGACGCGGCGTTGAACAACTACGTCGCCATCCACTACAGCAGCCGACATATGAGCTGGCTGCACTGCATGTGGGGGCTCGGTGCCTCGATCGGCCCGTACTTCATGAGCTTCGCGCTGCTCAACGGCCAAGGTTGGCCGTGGGGGTACCGTTACATCTCCATCCTGCAGGTGGTGCTCACCGCGATTCTGGTGTTCAGCCTGCCGTTGTGGAAAACGCGTGACGCGGGAGCCGCCGCTGATGAGAACGATGCCAAGGGGTCGTCGGAATCCGCCTCGACGAAGCCTTTGGGGCTCGGGGAGGTGCTCGCCATCCGCGGTGCCAAAGAGATCATGATCATGTTCTTCTGCTACTGCGCGGTCGAGACCACTGCCGGACTGTGGGCCAGCAGTTATATGGTGATGCATGTCGGCATCGACAAGACCACGGCCGCCAGCTGGGCCAGTCTGTTCTATGTCGGCATCACCGTGGGGCGTGCGCTGAGCGGTTTCATGACCATGCGGTTCTCCGATCCGGCGATGATCCGTATCGGCCAGGCCACGGTGGCTCTCGGCATCGTGCTGATGGTGTTGCCCCTGCCCAACCATATCGGTGTGATCGCAGGCTTGGTGACGGTCGGTCTCGGCTGCGCTCCGATCTACCCGTGCGTCATCCACTCCACGCCCGCGTATTTCGGTGAGGACAAATCGCAGGCCATCGTCGGCGTGCAGATGGCCAGCGCCTATGTCGGTTCGCTCGCCGCTCCGCCGCTGTTCGGTCTGATCGCGCAGTATGTGTCGATCTCGCTGTATCCGCTGTATATGTTTGTGATTCTTGTGTTGATGGTCGTGATGCACGAACGCCTGCGCAAGCTGCGCGGCTAGCTTCGCGCCTGTGCGCGCCGCTCGGCGGAGATGGCGCGCGGGCCGCGGGTGCGGCTGATGCCTCCGACCTCGGATGCGAGGTTCGTCGATGGGCGATGGTGTGGGTCGCGGGTGCGGATTGAATCGTCGGCGTCGGGCCGGGTTGCCGTTTTTGTGCCGTCGGGCCTGATGGGTGGACCGTTCGAAGGCGACGCGCAGACGCTAGCCAAGATGACGGGCACGCTCTACAATCGAACATATGTACGATTGCATGGATGCGTTCGCCGAGCCCACCCGGGCATGGTTCGTCCATGCGTTCGGCGAGCCCACCGAGGCGCAGCGGCGGGCATGGCCGGTCATCCGCTCGGGTGCCAATGTGTTGGTCATCGCGCCCACCGGATCGGGCAAAACTCTGGCCGCCTTCCTCTCCGCCATCGACAGGCTGATTGCAGGGCCGGCACATGCGGACGATGCCATCGACGCCGGGGCCGACGATCCGAATGACGGGTCGCGGACGAAACCGACGAATCGGTCGTCGACCACGATGTCGCGGCGGAGCCATCGGGAACCGCGCCGCGGTGTGCGGGTGCTGTACGTGTCCCCGTTGAAGGCGTTGGCTGTGGACGTGGCGAAGAACCTCGAACGGCCGTTGTCGGGCATCGTCGAGACCGCCGGGGCAATGGGATTGTCGGCTCCATCCGTCACCGTCGCCACACGCAGCGGCGACACCACGCCGGCCGAACGACGCCGCATCGCCTCGCATCCGCCGGACATCCTCGTCACCACGCCCGAATCGCTGTATCTCATACTCACGTCAAAGGCGCGTGACGTGCTGGCGACGGTCGACACGGTGATCGTGGACGAGGTGCACGCCGTGGCGGGCACCAAGCGCGGCGCGCATCTGGCGCTCAGTCTCGAACGTTTGGACGAGCTGGTGAACCAGTCTCAACGCGGTTGCGGCGCGGAATCCGGTCAAAGCGATCGCGCTGATGAAACGGAGCCGCAGAGGATTCGGCGCGTGCAGCGCATCGGCCTGTCCGCCACAGTGAAACCGCCCGAGGAGGTGGCGCGGTTTCTTGCGGGATCGCAGCCGGTGGAGATAGTCGACTCCGGTTGCGCGCCTGATATGGATTTGAGAATCGTCGAGCCCCTTGCCGATATGCGCGACCTGCAATCGGCGAATGTGAAGCATCGCGCCGGCGGCGTCGACGCGCAGCGTCGACATGAACCCGAGATTTCCGGGGTCACGCCGGCTATGCGTCGGCTGGCGGAACGACAAGGCCATGCTTCGCGCAAAGGATTGTCCAAAGCGGACGGCGATGGCATCGGCTATCAGGCCATCGTCGGAGCGGCGGGCGACGGCATGGGCGGCATGGGGTCGCCCGCGGACGGCCAGGCCGGCTCGATATGGCCCGTTGTCGAACGCAGCGTGCTCGAGGAGATCCTCGCACACAAAACCACACTGGTGTTCGTCAACTCGCGCGGCCTCGCCGAAAAACTCACCACCCGCCTCAACGACCTCTACGTGGACACCATCGCCCCGTCTCGTTATTCCGACAAAGATGGCGTTTCCTCTCGTCATTCCGAGCGGAGCGCAGCGCAGTCGAGGAATCCCGACACCGGCTCGCCGGAAGGCCGCTCGTCGTTTGCGCAACACTATGATGCCGTGGTCGGCGGCACCACACAGCTGGTCCATTCCCACGAGGCAGTCGACGTGATCGCCATGGCGCACCATGGGTCCGTGTCCAAGGACCGTCGCAAACGCATCGAGGACGATCTCAAAAACGGTCGTCTGCGCTGCGTGGTGGCGACCAGCAGTCTGGAACTCGGCATCGACATGGGCTCGGTCGATCTGGTCATCCAGATCGCGCCGCCGTTAAGCGTCTCCAGCGGACTGCAACGCGTCGGCCGCGCCGACCATCGCGTGGGCGGCGTCTCGCACGCCCTGTTCTACCCGTTGACCCGCGAACAGATCATCGGCTCGGCCGCCAGCATCGAAGCCATGCGGGCCGGAGATATCGAACCGACCCACGTGCCCCGCAACCCGCTCGACATCCTCGCCCAGCACACGGTGGCCACCGCGTCGATGGACGACCTCGACGCCGACCATTGGTTCGAGATCGTCCGGCGTGCCGCACCCTTCGCCGATCTCGAACGCGGCGTCTTCGACTCGGTGATGGGCATGATGACCGGCGCCTACAACAGCGAGGATTTCTCCGCGTTCCGTCCGCCGCTGATGTTCAACGAGGATTCCGGCTTGATTTCCGCCCGCCCCGGAGCCCAGCGGCTGGCCGTCACCTCGGGCGGCACGATTCCCGACCGTGGACTGTATACCGTGGTGCTGCCCGAAGCCGACGCGGGCAAAGGGCCGCGCCGCGTGGGCGAACTTGATGAGGAGATGGTCTACGAATCGCGCGTCGGCGATGTGATCACGTTGGGCACCTCCACATGGCAGATTCAGGAGATCACCCGCGATCGCGTGACGGTGTTGCCCGCGCCCGGACGCACCGCGAGACTGCCGTTCTGGCATGGCGACGGCAACGGGCGCGACGCGGCCTTCGGACGAACCAAAGGCCGATTCCTTCGCGAAACCAGCGCCGCCCTCATCCTTGGGTCTCCAGACCGCGACCCAGCTTCTTCCCGTCCTCCTGAGGAGATGCTTCGACTCCGCTGCACTCCGCTCAGCATGACGAATAAACATCATCAACGTCCTTCCGAACAGAGCACAGCTTCTTCTTGTCATCCTGAACAGAGCACAACCTCTTCCTGTCATCCTGAGCGAAGCGCAGCGGAGTCGAAGGATCTCTCCCCGCGATTCTCCGAATCCACCGAACAACGCCTTATCGCCGACGGCCTCGACCGCAACTCCATCGACAATCTTGCCGCGCTGCTCGCCGAACAGCGAGCCTGTACCGGCGTGGTGCCCAACGACCGGCATCTCGTCATCGAACGCTGCCCAAGCGAGGAAGGCGGCTGGCAGGTCATCCTCCATTCGCCGTACGGGCGGCGCGTCCACGAGCCTTGGGCCATGGCCGTAAGCCACCGCATCAAACAGCGCTACGGATTCGACGGCCAGACCTATGCCGCGGATGACGGCATCATTCTCCGATTGCCGGATGGCGTGGCGGTCGGCGAATCCCTGTCTTACGGTGAGACGTCTGCGGACACCGCAGCCGCCGACGTCTCTTATGCCGGCCAAGACCGGCCGTTATCCGATGGCTTGTCATCCTCATGGCTGCACGACCTGTTCCTGTTCGACGCGGACGAACTGACGCGCGATGTGGAGACGCAGGTTGGGGAATCGGTGCTGTTCGCCGCGCGGTTCCGCGAATGCGCGGCGCGTTCGCTGTTCCTGCCGCGCACCGATCCAGGCAAACGCGTGCCGCTGTGGCAGCAGCGTCTGTGTGCCGCGCAGCTGCTCAATGCCGCGCGCACCCGACGCAACTTCCCATTGCTGCTGGAAACCGCGCGCGAATGTCTGCAGGACGTCTACGATATGGCCGCCCTACGCGAGCTCATGACCGGACTCAACGCCGGAACCATCGCGCTGGGGGAGGCGGAGACGCAGCGTCCCTCGCCGTTCGCGGAGAACCTGCTGTTCGGCTACGTCGGCCAAGTGATGTACCAGTATGACGTGCCGCAGGCCGAACGCAGCGCGCAGTTGCTGTCGATCGACCCCGAAGTGCTGGAACGTTTGCTGGGAAGCGCCGATATGACCAGCGTGCTCGACGGGCAGGTCATCACGCAAGTCGAAGCGGAACTCGCCTCACGCACGTTCTGGAACGACCTTGAACCCTCCGACGTGGCCGGCCGCATCGCACGCTTCGCCAAAACCCATGGGCCCTTCACCGCCGATCAGGTGATGCGCGAGCTGGATTTGGACGCCTCGACCGTCGTCCGCACGCTCGACGAGCTCACCATGCGCGGCGAACTGCTGCACGGCCGCTTCACGGCCCAATCCATGCCAGGAGAGTCGGGGAAGACTCACGCGGACGCCGGGGGAACAGGTGCCGATTGGCGTGGCGGTGGCGGTCTGTGTGTGGCGTCCGGGAGGGCCCACGCGGATGCCGGGGGAACGGGCGGCTTGGTGGAAACGAAGACCTCGCAATCACACGCCACGGAACCATATGCCAAGGATTCGCATGTCTCGGCATCACATGCAGCGGATTCGCAACCCGACCAATGGCTGCACAAGGAGGTGTTCCGTCGCATCCGTTCGCGCTCGCTCAAAAAGGCGCGCGAATCCGTCAAACCAGTGGACGTCTCGACCTTCCAAACCTTCCTGCTTGACCGGCAGGGCGTCGGTCCGGTCGGAGGCGAACGGTACGAGGGCATTGACGGATTGATGCGCGTTATCGAACAGTTGGAAGGCGTGGCGCTGCCGGCGTCCGTATGGGAACGCAGCGTGTTCCCGGCCCGCGTGCGCGATTATAGGCCCGCGCTGCTCGACGAGCTCATCACTTCCGGCGATGTGGTCTGGATCGGATCCCAATCCGGTGTCAAGCCCAAGGAACGAGCCAAAGAACCCGGGTTGGTGTCGTTCCATCCTGCGGATTCGCCATTGCCGGAACGGTTCGGTCACCGCGACAGACGCGCCGCCGCCGGCGTGGGGACTCTGCCCGACGCGATCGAAGACGTGCTGTCGTCGTCGGGCGCGTATCGCGCCGAGCAGCTGGCGGACCTGTCGCGCAAGCGTTGGGAGGAGATATCTCCCGAAGTGGATTCCGACACCGGTGAGCTCGTCGGCAAGGCATGGTCGGACAGTCAATTCGAAGAGGCGCTCTGGTCGCTGGTCTGGCAAGGAAGGGTGACTAACAGCTCATTCGCGCCGGTGCGGGCGTTGGATGCCGGCACACGAGCGGCACGAGCCCCTTCAAGGGCCTCCCGCAGACATACTCGTATGACGCCGGCCGTTCCTCTCAATATGACGGGCCTATGGATGGCCGTGGACGGCGCTGATGGTTCCGAGGTGGATGATCGGTCGGATGGGGCGGTGATCCGTGCCACCGGCATGTCGCCTGAGGCGGTGCGGAGCTTCGCCGCAAGTGGGAATCCCGGTGCCGATGGTCTCAATGCCAGTGAGACTGGGCCGTCGACGGGTAGCTCCGATAGGAGACGGCCCTCATCACGACCTGAACAGGTGGCGATCGCGCGTGTCGAGGCCCTGCTGGACCGCTACGGGGTGGTCGCTCAGCCGCTTGTGGACAAGGAGAACCTGCCGGGAGGCTTCTCCGCGCTCTACCCGGTGCTGAGGCGTATGGAGGAGCACAGCACGCTGGTGCGCGGCATGTTCGTCAAAGGGTTCGGCGCGGCCCAATTCGCCTCCAAAGAGGTGGTCGACGTGCTGCGCCAATCGACGGAAGGCCATGTCGAATCGGCAGTGGCGTTGAGTGTGCTCGATCCCGCGAATCTCGCCGGATCTGCGGTGGCCTGGCCTGACGTGCCCGCGGGCGCGACCAAACCGATCCGTCGCGCCGGCGGCGTGGTCGTCATCGCAGCTGGTCGACCGGTCGCCTATGCCGCGGTCAAATCCAAACACCTCACCATATTCGGAGAATCGACCGGGCAGGGCGGTGAGGGCGGCGAGAACCTTGAGAACCGCGAAAAGCATGAGGACGGCGAGACTGTCGAGAACCGTGAAAACCGCGAACACGGCGAGAATGTCGAAAACCGCGAACACGACAATCTTCTGCGGCGTGCCTTAAGCGAACTCACGTACGCCTTGCGGCGCGACAGTCCCATCGGCAGCATCACGTTCTCCGATGCGAACGGCGAATCGTTCGCCGGAGGCAACCCTTATACGCGGATGCTCCGACTGGTGGGGTTCACGCTCACGCCGCAAGGCATGAAGCTGTATCGCTGATGCGATACGGCGTGAGCGGCCGCGTCAGCCGATGAAGGCGATGGGGGTGGCGAGGTCGGTTCCCGAACCGTCGCGGCGCATATCCGGCTTGGGCAGTTCGACGGGGGAGTTGCCCTCGCTCGACGCATGCAGCGGGTAGGCGCCCACCCATGCGAGGATCAGCGTGTTCTGCCCCTTCAGAAAGCGTTGCGAACGCACGCCGCCGGTGCCACGGCCCTTGGTCGGGTACATCTCCAACGGCGTGACCTTCGCGGCGCCGTTCTCGGTGCCGGGCAAAGCCTCGGAATCGCCGGCCACGGTCAGCACCACCGCGCCGGACGCTGAGGACAGGCCGTTCTCACCCTCCTCGTACACCCAGGCGATCTTGCCCGCGGGCACCACGTTGAACGCGGCCACCTGCTCGCCCTCGGCCAGACGGATGCCGGCCATGCCGCCGGCCGTGCGGCCTTGCGGACGCACATTGCTTGCCTCGAAGGTCAGCAGCGAGGAGTCCGTGGCGATGAACACCAGACGGTCCTCATCCTCGGCGGGGGCGGCGAACAGCGCCACATCGCCATCCTTCAGATCGATGATCGGCCACGAATCCATCGTGGTGGGCGACTCGCGGTTCCACCGCTTGACCACGCCGCCCCGCGTGCCGATCGCCAGCGGCGGCAACGCGGCCGGCTCGCCGGAAGCGGTTTCGGAGGTTTCGGCGCCTTCACTCTCATCGGAGGCGGATTTCGCCGGCTCCATCGCGATGGCGGTGATCACCTTCTCGCCCGGTACCGGATCGGTGCTTTCGGTCATGCCGATGAGCTCGTCCGCCTTCACGCCGCCGGTCAACGCCAACGTGGCCGACGCGGGCAACGCTGGCAGGTCGGCCACATGGGCCAGTACCAGACGTCCCGCTGAGGTCACCAGACCGTAGGAGGCGCGGGTTGAGGTCGGGAAGATGGAGACGATCTGGTCGTCGGCCACACGCTTGTCGGAGGCGGAACGCGTTTCGAACACGTCCATCGCGCTGGGCGTGGTGCGCGCGATCAGACCGGAGGCGCTCATCATCACCACGCACGGCTCGTCCTCGATCTTCAACGCGCCCGCGAGCAGCGCGTCCTCGCCGCTCTTCTTCGCGGCCTGCGCGGCGGCCTCCACATCGGCGGCCGCAGACGACACGGTCCGCGCCGAACGCACGGCCTCCATCGCGGATGCGGACACGCTGGAATCGCCTTCGACGGCCACGGGGGTCAGGGCGCCGTCCTCGCCCGCGTCCAGCAGCACCGTGCGGCGCGGCGAACCGTATTTGGCGGCCGCCTCGTCCATCTCACGCACCACCACGGCGTCCAGCTCCGCCTCGGAGGAGAGGATGCGGTCGAGCTCCTCGATGCGACGCTTCAACTCGTCACGCTCGGCCTCGAGCTCGATGCGGCTCATACGGGTCAGACGGCGCAGACGCAGGTCGAGAATGTACTGGGCCTGGATCTCGTCGAGGTCGAACACGGCCATCAGTCGTGTTTTGGCGGCGTCCGCGTCGTCGGAGGAGCGGATCACCTGGATGACCTCGTCGATGTCCACCATGGCGAGCAGCAGGCCGTCGACCAAGTGCAGGCGTTCCAACGCCTTCCTGCGGCGGTATTCGCTGCGCCTGCGGATCACCACGCGACGGTGGTCGATCCACACCTGCAGCATCTCCTTCAGCCCCATGGTGTGCGGGCGGCCCTCGACCAGCGCCACATTGTTGATGGCGAAGTTGTCCTGCAGCGGCGTGTGCTTGAACAGCTGCACCAGCACCGCGTGCGGGTCGAAGCCGGTTTTGATTTCGATGACGATGCGCGTGCCGTTATGGCGGTCCGTCAAGTCGATCGCGCCGGAGATGCCCTCCAGTTTGCGGTTCTTCACACCGTCGGAGATGCGTTCCAGAACCTTCTCCGGCCCCACCATATAGGGCAGTTCGGTCACGACGATCGCCTTCTTGCGGGCGGTCACGTTCTCGACATGCGTGGCGGCGCGCGTAGTCAGCGTGCCACGGCCCGTCGCATACGCCTCGCGGATGCCGTCACGGCCGATGATGATGCCGCCGCCCGGCCAATCCGGCCCAGGCACGCGCCGCATCAGCTCCTCCAAAGAGGCGTCGGGATTCGCCATCAGATGCTTCGCTGCCGACACCACCTCGCCGAGATTATGCGTGGCGAGATTCGTGGCCATGCCCACCGCGATGCCCGAACCGCCGTTGACCAGCAGATTCGGAATCGCCGCCGGCAGCACGGTCGGCTCCTTGAGCTTGTTGTCGTAGTTCGGTGTGAAATCGACGGTGTCCTCGTCGATATCGGCGTTCATGCCCAACGCGGCCGGTCCCAGTCGCGCCTCGGTGTAGCGGGAGGCCGCGGGGCCGTCGTCGAGCGAGCCGAAATTGCCGTGGCCGTCGACCAGCGGCAGACGCATGGCGAAGGGCTGCGCCAGACGCACCATGGCCTCGTAGATCGCGGAATCGCCGTGTGGATGGAGCTTACCCATCACCTCGCCGACCACACGGGCGGACTTCATGTACGGACGGTCCGGAGTGAGGTTCATCTGGCCCATCTGGTAGACGATGCGTCGCTGCACCGGCTTCATGCCGTCGCGGGCGTCGGGCAGGGCACGCGCGTAGATCACCGAATACGCGTATTCGAGGAATGATTTGCTCATCTCCTCGTTCAACGGCGTTTCGACGATATGCTCCTTGACCGTACGCGGGTCATAGGCCGGCTGGGCCGGTTTGCGTGATGCCATATGCGCTCCCTCAGTTCGAACAACCGCCCCATAATACCGTCAACATGCCCCAAAGCCGCGAATCGGCGACAACGGGGGTGTCCGAAACACCCCGCGTAAAGACCGATGTCGAGTCTGGTGCGTCCGATGGGTGGGAATGTGCGCGACTCCAAGTCTAGGACCCGCGCAAATGGCGCAATGGTCGACGGCGAGACCATCCACTATGCTTCGCAGCGCCAGGATCCGTGCAAACGGCGCAATGGCGCGGCGGCCGGTTCGAAGTGCACGCAGCCGCGCGCATCGAACCCGGCGATCGCCCGTAACGGTTCCCTCGGAGGGAGGTCGTTGTGCTTGAATGTGGGATTATGAGCGTCGAAGTGCCGGAAATGGAAGAACTATTGCGTTTGGTGCCCACCGCGCAATATGGGGATGCGTCGCCGGGCGATTCGCATGAGAATTCCCATGGCGGTCACCATAGCGAGTCGTCGCATGCGCCGCGAGGTGCGTCCCAAGGGGAGTTCCGCGGCGGCGCGCTGCACCTGTCGTCGCTGCTGCCCGCCGTGTCCTCCGCCATCGGACACCCGATCGCCACCGCTGTGCACTCAGATCCGCGCCATTTGCAGGCCGCGCTGGGCCTGCCCGACGTGAAATCCGCCATCGTCGTGCTGGTGGACGGACTGGGCTACTGGAACATCGCCATGAGACTGGGCCACGCGCCCACATTGCGTTCGCTGATGAACGACGCCGCCAACCAGCGTCCCATCTCCACATGCGCGCCCAGCACCACGGTCGCCGCGATGGCCACCTTCGGCACCGGCACCTGCCCCGGACTGACCGGCATGACCGGCTACACGCAGAAGAACCCCCTCACCGGCCAGCTCAGCCAGCTCATCCAATTCAAAGAGGCGTTGGAACCCGCCGACCTGCAGCGCCAACCCACCGTATTCGAACGGCTGCGTGAACGCGGCGTGCGCGTCACCAGCTCGGGCCTGCCCAAATTCGCCAACTCACCGCTCACCCAGGCCGCGCTGCGCGGCTCCGACTACATCGGCAGCGTGACGCCGCGCGACCGCGTGCTCGCCGCCTGCAAGTCCGCCTCGGCCCCCGGCCTGAGCTACCTGTACATCCGCGACGCCGACAAGGTCGGACACAACTACGGCTGGAACTCCGACCAGTGGATCGCCGCCTTCGAACGCATCGACGCGCAACTGGGGCTGCTGCGGCGCAGCGCGCCCGCAGGCACGCTGATCCTGATCACCGCCGACCACGGCATGGTCGGCGCCGACCCCGCCGAACGCATCGACATAGCCGAAGAGCCGCGTCTGTCCCAAGGCGTGGAACTCGTCGGGGGAGAGCCCCGTTCGGTGATGCTGTACGCGGATCGGAACACCTCCGCCGACGAATTGGCCGCGCGATGGACGGAATTCCTCGGCGACAGGGCTCTGGTGCGCACCAAAACGCAGGCTATCGAACAGGGGGTGTTCGGAGCTGTGGACGCGCGCGTGCTGCCGATGATCGGCGACGTGCTCGTGCAGGCCACGGGCGCGGTCACCATCGTCGATTCGCGCTCGCAGGCGGAGAAGGCCACGCGACTGCCCAGCGTTCACGGCTCGCAGACGCGTTTGGAGATGGACATCCCCTGTCTGGTCGACGTGGTGTGAGCGGGCTCTTTTCTCGTTTACGCGGATGGAATCGATCCGGCCCTTGGAATCGCTCGACCCGCGGGCACCTTCGCTTTACGCCGGCGGAAGGATGACCATAGCCGGTCCGACTTAGTCGCCGAACAGGATCTCGTCCCAGCTGGGCACGGCGGAACGCCCGGACTTGCGTTTGGCGGCTTTGCCGGCGGCGGAGGTCTGTTCCTGCGTTTCGGAAGCGGGAGTGGTCGATGGCGCGTCGGAGGCGTCCGCGGCGTCGGGATTCTCCGTTGCGGCGGACGAGGGGGATATGCGTGCGGACCCGCGCGCGTCGTCTTCGTCGGAGATCTCCGCCAAAGTCTGCATGATATCCGGCTGAGACAGACCTCCCGGATACTGTTGGGGCTGTTCGTTCGTCTCCGTTCCGTCCGTCGGATTCGGCATGGCCGCAGCCAGATGGAGCTCGATATTCGATGGGGCCGGCCGCCGTGTTTCGGGTCGGGCCGCAGGCAGCGTCGGTTCGGGCGTGTTCCATGCGGAGACGGCCCGTTCGATGCGCGCCGAACGTACGGAGTTGCCCGGCAGCGCCGGGGCGCGCGTGTCGGACGAGACGTCGGCGGAGGCGTTCGAATTCTGCTCGCCCAGCAGTTTTCGCGCCGTGTTGTTCAGGCTGACGACGGAATTGTCGTGCATATCCCACGTCCACTCGGCTTTCGCGGTGCGCCCGGCGGTGGAGAACTGCGCGATGATGTGCCAAGGTTCGAGACCTCGGCGGGTGGCCTTCCACGCCACCGATTCCATGCCGATGTTCACCGAGGCCAGCGTGCGCTCCACCAATTCGGAAAGGGTGCGCACCTTGCTTTCCTTGGGAGCGGGAACGCTGAGGAACTGTTCGATGGCGTACTGTTTTTCGGTTTCCACGGCCGCGGAGAAACGACGGACCAACGCCGCGCTCAGCTCATAGCGTTCGGCCACGCGCGTCGGATCGGCGCCCGCGCGGATCAGCGACTGGATCTGCGAGATGGGCAGCGCGGTCTGCTGCCGGGGCATCCGTTGGCTCTGCCGATGCTCGCTGGCGAGCTGTTTGGCCTCGAGAATGGCGCGTTCCAGGGCATCGTCCACTGTGACGGCGAACAGTCGTCCGCCGGAGGAGAACACGAGCTCGCCCGTTTCTCCAACGTGATCGAAGCGGGCTTCTTCAAGCCGATCCTGGGGCATATGCGCACCACTTTCCGTGCTATGGAGACATTACTTCTTCAAGTATGCCCCACGTGTCGAACTTTACGAGTATTTCAAATCGTGTATCCTATGGGCGAGTAAAGGCGTGTTTTGTTTCGGCGCTCAGCCGCGTCGGAACCGATGAAAGGAACCATAATGGCACAGGATTATGATTCTCCCCGCAACAAGGACGAGGATGAGGAGTCGCTGCAGGCTTTGGGCAAAAGCGCCCAGAGCACGTCGAGCGACATCGACGACGACGAGAACGCCCTCGCCGAGGATTACGAGCTGCCGGGCGCGGACCTGAGCAACGAGGATTCCTCGGTGACCGTGATTCCGATGCAGGGCGACGAGTTCATCTGCTCGCAGTGCTTCCTGGTCAAGCATCGCAGCCAGTTGGCGACCATGGACGCCGACGGTCAGCCGGTGTGCGAGGAGTGCGCCGCCTGATGACCTTCGATGTGGCCTACAACGAGCCGGAAAACACCGAGGTCCTCGTCAAATCGCTTGATCCGGAACATCCCGCGCGGTTGCGTTACGCCCACGCGGGCGATGCCGGCGCCGACCTCATCACCACGGTCCGGGTCGAACTCAAGCCCTTCGAGCGCGCGCTGGTGCCCACCGGCGTGGCGATCGCCCTGCCCGCGGGCTATGTGGCGCTCGTCCATCCGCGCAGCGGTCTGGCCGTCAAGCAGGGCGTGACCGTGCTCAACGCGCCCGGCACCGTGGACGCGGGCTACCGGGGGGAGATCAAGGTGCCGCTGATCAATCTCGACCCCGAGCGCACCGCGGTGTTCCAGCCCGGAGACCGCATCGCGCAGCTGGTGATCCAGCGCTATGTCGAGGCCCGGTTCGTCGAGGCTCAGACGCTGCCCGGATCGGACCGCGCCGAACGCGGCTTCGGCTCGACGGGCGTGGCGGCGGGCTGACATCGCGCGGCGGCGTGGTACGGGACGCGAATGCGCGTACTATGGTTTCAAAACATACGAGGGAGGTGACTGGTATGGCCGAGGAGAACGGAGAGCAGTATGCCGCCCGCATGTTGGGTTGCGAGATCAGCGCCGATCCGCTCAACCCGCTGGAACCGATTCTGAAGGTATGCCAGGCGCACCATCCCGATGAGGACATGTCGGTGCTCGAACGCGCGTACCGACGCGCTGTCGTCCAGCATTCACTCCAACGCCGCAAATCCGGCGAACCGTACATCATCCATCCGTTGGCCGTCTCGCAAATCCTCGCGGACCTGGGCATGGGGCCGATCGTCGTGGCGGCGGGCCTGCTGCATGACACGGTTGAGGACACCGACTACACGTTGGAGGAATGCCGCGCCGAATTCGGCGACACCATCACCGGCCTGGTCGACGGCGTCACCAAGCTGAGCAAGATGGAGTACGGCGATTCCGCCCAGGCGGAGACCATCCGCAAAATGGTGGTGGCGATGAGCCGCGACGTGCGCGTGCTCGTCGTCAAACTCGCCGACCGTGTGCACAACGCGCGCACCTGGCGTTATGTGAAAACCTCCAGCGCGCAGAAGAAGGCGCGTGAAACGCTCGACGTGTACGCGCCGTTGGCCAACAGGCTCGGCATGAACGCCATCAAAACCGAGCTGGAGGAGCTGAGCTTCAAAGTCCTCTACCCGAAGATCTACAACGAGATCGTGGTGCTGGTGGCGCGTCGCGCCGGCCAGCGGGACGTGTATCTCAAGCAGATCCTGGCCGAGATCAACGAGGATCTCGACGAGCAGCATATCAGCGGATACGTGACCGGACGTCCGAAGGACTATTTCTCGATCTATCAGAAGATGATCGTGCGCGGCCACGATTTCTCGAACATCTACGATCTGGTCGGCGTGCGCATCATTGTCGACACGATCCAGGACTGCTATGCGGCGCTGGGCGCCGTGCACGCGCGGTGGAATCCGGTTCCGGGCCGGTTCAAGGACTACATCGCCATGCCCAAGCTCAACATGTACCAGTCGCTGCACACGACGGTGGTGGGCCCGGGCGGCAAACCGGTCGAAATCCAGATCCGCACATGGGATATGCATCGCCGTGCGGAGTTCGGCATCGCCGCGCATTGGAAGTACAAGGCGAACGGCCAGGCGGGCCGTGCGCTCAGCTCGCCGGACAAGGCCGACCGCCAGCGTGAGAACGTCGAAACGCAGGAGCTGAGCGAGGCCGACAACCTCAAATGGATCCAGCAGCTTGCCGATTGGACGTCGGAGACCCCGGACTCCAACGAGTTCCTCGGCTCGCTGAAGGAGGATCTCGGCGCGGCCGAAGTCTACGTGTTCACACCGAAGGGCAAGATCGTCTCCCTGCCGGCCGACGCCACTCCGGTCGACTTCGCCTACTCCGTGCACACGGAGGTCGGCCATCGCACCATGGGCGCCCGCGTCAACGGCCGTCTGGTGCCGCTCGACACCAAGCTGGAGAACGGCGACACCGTCGAGGTACTCACCTCCAAATCCGATGCGGCGGGCCCCTCGCGCGACTGGCTGAGCTTCGTGAAAAGCCCGAAGGCCCGCAACAAGATCCGCCAATGGTTCAGCAAGGAACGCCGATCCGAGGCGATCGAGGAGGGGCGCGACGATCTGGTGCGCGCCATGCGCAAACGCAACCTGCCGATCAACACGCTGCTGACCACCGAAGCGCTGGTCGGCATCGCCGACGATCTCAATTTCGCCAACGCCGACGCGGTGTTCGCCGCCATCGGCGAGGGACAGATCTCCACGCAGAACGTGATCTCCCATCTGGTCAAGGACGCGGGCGCCGACGAGGTGAACGAGGAGGTGGAGCAGGAGGCCCTGCCATTGAAGCCGGTGGAGCGCCGGTCCACCACCAGTTCCACGGGCGTGTCCGTCAAAGGCGTGGGCGATGTGTGGGTCAAACTCGCGCGCTGCTGCATGCCGGTTCCGGGCGACCGGATCATCGGCTTCATCACCCGCAACCAGGGCGTGTCCGTGCATCGCGCCGACTGCCAGAACATGATCGATCTGCGGGAACGCCAGCCGGAACGCGTGATCGAAGTGGAATGGACCAGCACCAAGGGCGTGTTCATGGTCAAAATCCAGATCGAGGCTTTGGACCGCCGCAATCTGTTGAGCGACGTGACCCGCGTGTTGGCCGACCACGGCGTGAACATCATTTCGGGCTCGATCTCCACGGGGTCGGACCGCGTGGCCATCAGCCAGTTCAGTTTCGAAATGGCCGATCCCCAGCATCTGAACACCCTGCTGGCCGCGGTGCGCAGGATCGAAGGCGTGTTCGACGTGTACCGCATCACCGGCGCCAAGGACTCCGCCGAGCCCCGACTGCGTAAAATGCAGGGTTGACATCGCACGGACGGCTTGCCTGAGACGCGCCGTGCGACCCTATAATGCGGCCAAAAGAAACATTCGAGGCGTCGTTTCGTTGAAATCCCGCCGAACTTGCGTTGTGCGGACATGTGCGTGTCTGTAAGGAAAAGTCGCACGGATGGACGGCCCGAATGTCTTTGTGCGAACTTCGCCTCCGGCGAAGAGCGAGCGTGGTCCCATTTGGTATCCTCTCCCATAGGCCCAAGGAGGAATTCGTGCTGCAGATCAAGTCCATTTCCAAACAATACCGTGTCGGCGATTTCACGCAGAAAGCCTTGGACGGCGTCAGCCTGAACCTGCGCGACAACGAGTTCGTGGCCATCCTCGGACCCTCCGGCTCCGGCAAGACCACGCTGCTCAACATCATCGGCGGCCTCGACCGCTACGATGACGGCGACCTCGTGATCAACGGCATCTCCACCAAGCAGTACAAGGACCGCGACTGGGACTCCTACCGCAACCACACGATCGGCTTCGTGTTCCAAAGCTACAACCTCATCCCGCACCAGACCATCCTGTCGAATGTGGAGCTCGCGCTGACCATCTCCGGCGTCTCGAAGTCGGAACGCCGCCAACGCGCCCGCCACGCGCTCAAGCAGGTCGGCCTCGGCGATCACATCAACAAGAAGCCCAACCAGCTTTCCGGCGGGCAGATGCAGCGCGTGGCCATCGCCCGCGCCCTGGTCAACGACCCGGACATCGTGCTGGCCGACGAGCCGACCGGCGCGCTCGACTCGGACACCTCCGTGCAGATCATGAACCTGCTCAAAGAGGTGGCCAAGGACCGTCTCGTCGTCATGGTCACGCACAATCCCGAACTCGCGCAGCAGTACGCCACGCGCATCGTGGAACTGCGCGACGGGTCGATCCGCAGCGACTCCGACCCGTTCGAGGTGACGGACCAGCAGTCGGGCGAGCCGGTGCACCGCACCATGGGCAAGGCCGCGATGGGCTTCACTACGGCCCTGTCGCTGAGTCTGAACAATCTCGGCACCAAGAAGGCGCGCACCTTCCTCACCTCCTTCGCCGGATCCATCGGCATCATCGGCATCGCGCTCATCATGTCCGTCTCGAACGGCGTGAACACCTACATCGACGACATCCAACGCGAAACGATGACCTCGTACCCCATCACCATCGAGGAACAGTCCATCGACCTAAGCAGTCTGATGAACCAAAGCGCCACGGCGGGCGGCGGCGAGGAAGGAACCGACCACGCCGACGACGGCATCTATCCGGACGATTCCAGCATCCAGCGGGCCTCCACGCTCACCACCTCCATCAGCGAGAACAATCTGACCGCGTTCAAGGAATACCTCGACGATCCCGACAGCGAAATCCACCAATACGTGGGTAACAACGGCATCCAATACTCGTATGACGTGAAATTCTCCGCCTACACGCACGATCCCGACGGCACTTTGGTGAACGCGGACGGCGTGACCGTGGGGGAGAGCGCCTCAAGCGAATCGATGGCCGCGCAGATGGCCACCAGCAACCCCTACTCGTCGTCGACGAGCTCCATGTCGATGCTCACCGGACAGACGGATGAGAACGCCTCTCCCAGCTCGTTCAGCGAGATCATGCCCGGCGCGGACGAGGAGACTCTGATCAGCCAGGTCGTCACCGACAACTACGAGGTGGTCGACGGCGCATGGCCCACGGCCGCGGACGAGGTGGTGCTTGTGCTCGACGAGCGCAACGAGATTCCGCTGACCACCCTCTACGAGCTCGGTCTGCTGCCGGCCAGCGACTATCAGACGATGATGGACCAGCTCAACGCGGACGAGGAGGTCGACACCACCACCGACAAGCTCGACTATTCGACCGCCCTCGACCAGACGATCACGCTGATTCCCGCATGCGACCAGTATGTCAAGGACGATTCCGGCCACTGGCGCTACATCGGCGACGACGCGGACGAGATCACGCAGCTTGTCGATTCCGGCACCGGCACATCGCTGAGGATCGTCGGCGTGGTCAAGCCCGTCGAGGACGCGCAGACCACGCTGCTCAGCCCCGGCATCGGCTACACGCGGGCGCTGACCGACGATCTCATCGACCATACCGACGCCAGCGCCATCGTCACCGAACAGCAGGCCGACCCCGACCACAGCGTGCTCAACGGATTGGAGTTCTCTCCGGCCGACGACGCCGCCAAAGCCCAGGACGCGCGCACCTACGTGGCTTCGCTGGATGTGAGCGACAGGGCGAGCATGGCCCGCAGCATCATGGGCTCGTCCATGGACTCCGCGCAGTTGGCCGCGATGAGCGAACAGCAGATCGCCGACAGCTTCGACCAATATCTGGAAACCGCCGGCGACGACGTGCTTGTGGCGATCTACGACCGTTACATCTCCACCGGCACCTACGACGACAACCTCGCCGCGTTCGGCGTGGTCAGCCGCGACGCTCCCAGCGCCATCAACATCTACACCGATAGCTTCGAGGCCAAGGACGGCATTTCGCAGTCCATCGAAAACTACAACGCCTCGGCCGACGAGAACGACAAGATCACCTACACCGATTACGTGGGACTGCTGATGAGCTCGGTGACCACCATCGTCAACGTCATCTCCTACGTGCTCATCGCGTTCGTGTCGGTGTCGCTGGTCGTCTCGTCGATCATGATCGGCATCATCACCTACATCTCCGTGCTGGAACGCACCAAGGAGATCGGCATCCTGCGCGCCATGGGCGCCTCGAAGCACAACGTCTCGCAGGTGTTCAACGCGGAGACGGGCATCATCGGCCTATGCTCCGGCCTGCTCGGCGTGGGGTTGACCGTGCTGCTGAATTTCCCCATCAACTCGATTCTGCACTACTTCATGGAGACGGATGAGGTGAACGCCGCGCTCAGTCCGGTCGCCGGCGTGGTGCTGGTGGTGTTGAGCGTGGTGCTCACCCTGATCGGCGGCATCATCCCCTCGCGCAAGGCCGCCAAGCAGGATCCCGCCACCGCGTTGCGTACGGAGTAGACGGTTCCGCATGGAGTGATGCCCTGTTGATATGAGGATATGAATCACGCCCTGTCCGATCGGAGAACCGCTCCCGGGCAGGGCGTCGTTGTATGTTCGGACGGGTGTCGCCTGCGCGTTCTATAAGCTGAAGGTACCGCCCATCGTCGCCAGTTTGGTGCGCAACGTGTCGAGGAACACTACGGCCGGACGGGAAAGAGGGCGCGAGCTCTTCCAGATCAGCGCGTGCCTCACGCTGAGTCGGGGCGTCAACGGGCGGAAGCATAGATTACTGTCCGCGGAGGTGTCGACGATCCTGTCGAAACACAACGCATTGCCGAATCCTTCGCTGACCATCATCGCGGCGTTATACAGCAGATTGTAGGTGCCGACGATGTTGAGCCGTTCCGCGTCGACTCCACGCCATCCGGACAGTTCATTGGATACCTTCGGCTGGGATGAGATGAACACGGGCAGTCTGTCGAGGTCGGACGAAGTGATCGCTTCATGTGATGCCAGCGGATGGTCCTTGCGCATCAGCAATCCCCAGATGTCGGTGGCGGGAATCTCCACGTAATCGTATTTCGACGTGTCCGCGGGCATCGAGACGATGGCGAAATCCAGAAGCCCGTTGTCGAGCTGTTCGGACACCGACACCGCGTTGCCGCTGAACAGGTTGCATCGGATGCGCGGATACTGCTCGCGCAGATCGTTGGCGACCTGCCCAAGTATGCGCATGGCATGGGTTTCGCCGGCACCGATGTAGATGTCGCCGGCAATCTGGTCCGACATGGTGGAGATCTCCGCACTGGTGCGGTTCGTCAGCTCGATGATCTCCTGCGCGCGATCGCGCAGCAGCTCGCCCTCCGGAGTGAGGGTGATCGTGCGGCTGCCGCGGATGAACAGTTGTTTGCCGAGCTCATCCTCCAACTCCTTGAGCTGGCGGGAAAGCGTGGGCTGGGAGATCATCAGGATATCGGCGGCACCGGTGATGCTCTCCTCTTCGACGACGGCGAGGAAATACCGCAGAACTCGCAGGTTCATAACGATTCCTTGGGGTTGCGCAGCACCAGATGACAACATATCCGGCACATGCTTGGTGGGCATGACTTGTTATCGATTATAGACATTTGTTATGGGTTTGTTGCGCGCTTACTCTGTGGAGTCATCGCCTCATATCATTCTGTCGCGAAGGAAAGCGCCCTATGACACGATATCGCAGCCCGTTCATCCGCTCCGTGATCGCCGGTGCGTCCATCATCTCGCTGATGGCGTCCGCCGGTTGTTCGTCCATTGGCGTTGGCGGAGGGAACGCCACGTCCGTGGAAGGGGAATCCACAACCCTGACCGGCGGTCTGCATGACGAGACGAGCGTGGTCGTGACGCCCGTCGACGACGTCGTGGCGAATCTGGAAGACGGATTGGACGCGGCCAGCTTCTCCGGGAATGACGGATTCTCCCGATTCCTCGCACGAGGCGGTGCATCATCCGACACGGGTGTGGTGGAATATCTGGCAGGCGACATGCTCGACGGCGAGGTCGTCGGCTCTTTGTTGGGCAGCCTGTTCGGATGCAGTACCATCGCCGCCCCAAGCACGGACGGCGACCGGCTGTTCGGCCGCAACTTCGACTGGGAGAACGTGCGGGCCATGATCGTCGAATCCCATCCCGATGATGCCTACGCCTCCATCTCCACCGTGAACATGGATTTCCTTGACCAAAGCTCGGACGGCATGCTCTCCCAGATGTCCGACGGAACGCGCATCATCGCCGCGCTGTACGCGCCATTGGACGGCGTGAACGAACAGGGACTCGCCGTCTCGGTGAACATGATCCAGGATTCCGCCATCATCGACCAGAACACCGACAAACCCGACCTGACCACCACCACGGCGATCCGGTTGCTGCTCAACCAAGCCGCCGACGTGGACGAGGCCCTGGCGCTGCTGCGCGACCATGACATGCACTCGTCCATGGGCATGATGGTGCATTTTTCCATCGCCGACGCCGACGGCAACAGCGTCGCCGTCGAATACGTGGACGACGAGATGGTGGTGGTCGACACCCCCGTTCTGACGAACTTCTATCTCGCCGACGGCGACAGACAGGGCATCGGCACCGAGGAATCCCACCAACGCTACGATCTGCTGACCTCCACGCTGGAGAACACCCCGCGGATGGGCGTCGCCGACATGCGCGACGCGCTCGACAGCGTAAGCAAAGACGATTTCGGCGGATTCTCATCCACCGAATGGAGCGTCGTCTACAACCTGACCGAACGCACCGCCCGCTACTACCATCGCGAGGACTACACGCACAGCTTCACCGTCGCCCTATGACAGGCGGTATGGAAAGGACCCCATGATTCCCGATCTCTCACTGGTCGGCGGATTCGTCGCCGCCCATGTCCGCGCTTCATTCCCGCGTCGGCGCATCAGCCTGCTGCAGAACCGCATGCTGCGGCGCTTGCTTCACCACGCCTGGGACCACTCGCCCTTCTATCGCAGCCGCTTCGTCGCCGCCGGAATCAGCCGCGATGACCTGAACACCATCGCTCTGAACCGACTGCCCACCACCGACAAACGCGAGGTGATGGAGCATTTCGACACGCTGGTCACCAATCCCGTGCTCAGATTGGACGATCTGCGTGAGTTCGACGCCGACAACACCGACCGCTCCGCCACCTATCTGGGGCGTTATCATGTGGTGCATTCCTCGGGCAGCACCGGCAAACCTGGATACTTCGTCTACGACGATGCCGCGTGGAAGCGCATGCTGGCGGCCATCACCCGCGGCGCTTTGTGGGATCGGAGCCTGCCGTGGGTGGTTCGCTTTCTGCTCAAGCGCCCGCGGGTCGCCTTCATCGCCGCCACCGACGGCCGATACGGCGGCGTGCTGGCCGTGGGCGACGGCATCGACGATCTGGGTCTCGCCCAGCTGCAGCTCGACATCAATATGCCGCTGAGCCAATGGATAACGAACATCAACGAGTTCAAACCCACCGTGATCATCGGATACCCCTCCGCCATCAAAATCCTGCTTCGGCTGGCCGGAGAAGGGCATATCCTCATCCATCCCGAGCGGATCGTCTCCTGCGGCGAGCCGTTGGACCCCGGCCTGCGCGCGCAGATCGTCGACGCGTTCGGCTGCTCGGTGGTCAACTTCTACGGAGCCAGCGAATCCCTGGCATTGGGTGTTGAGGGAGACCCGGAGGACGGCATGCTGCTGTTCGACGATATGAATCTGATCGAAGTGGACGACGGACAGATGTATCTCACCTCGCTCACCAACCTCACCCAGCCGCTGATCCGCTACCGCATCTCCGATAGGCTCCGACTGATCGATGAGGGCGAGAGCGGGGACGGGGATGGGGTGAGTCGGACTGCCGGTTCCTCCGGTTCCGTAGATTCCGCCGCTTCCGTCCGCACGCGCCGCCGGTTCCCCTTCACTCGCGCACGCGTGCTGCTCAGCCGCAACGAGGACATGCTGTGGTTCAACGATGGGCGCGGAGGCAAGGAATTCCTGCATCCGCTGGCCATCGAGGGCTTCTGTGTGGACGGTCTGCTGGACTACCAGTTTGCGAAAACCGGCGACGAATCCTTTGCCATGTGCGCCGAACGCCACCCCGACTCCGACGAGAACGTCATCCGCACGCAGGTCACCGAGCAGATGCGGCGGATCCTGCATGCCAAACATCTCGACCACATCGCCTTCGACGTCGAATTCGTGGACCGCATCGAACCGGACCCACGCACCGGCAAGAAACGCTTGGTCGTCACCTGCCGATGCGAAGCCGAAGCCGTTGAGAAAGCCGTCTGACCACACGAGGAGCATCCACACATGACCACCACACCAGTTCCGCCGCAAGTTCCATCGCATGAGAATCCCGCCGCACTGCTGCAGGGCCGTGCGCTCGGCAAACAATACCATCGCGGCGAATCGGCCAACACGGTGTTGCGCGGCGTCGACATCGACATCCACGCCGGCGACTTCACCGTGATCATGGGCGCGTCCGGAGCGGGCAAATCCACCCTCCTGTACGTGCTCAGCGGCATGGATCGGCCCACGGGCGGCGAAGTACGCTACCGCGGGGCGCGTGTGGACGATTTGGGGGAACGCGCGATGGCCCGCCTGCGCGCCGAGGAATTCGGATTCGTCTTCCAACAGCCGAACCTCGTCGGCAACCTCACCCTGCTGGAGAACGTGACGTTGGCCGGATACGTCGGCGGCGGACGCGACGCGGGTGTCGTGCGTCAGGAGAGCGAACGGCTGCTGGACCGCATGCATATCGCCCACGCCGCGCACCGCCTACCCTCGCAGGTCTCCGGCGGCGAGGCGCAACGCGCGGCCATCGCACGGGCCGTCATCAACCATCCCGGCATACTGTTCGCGGACGAACCGACCGGCGCGCTCAACCGACGCAACAGCGACGACGTGCTCGATCTGCTCAGCGAACTGAACCAGGGCGGGCAAAGCGTACTGATGGTCACCCATGACGTGCGCGCCGCCGTCCGCGCCAACCGCGTGCTCTACCTGCGCGACGGCGAACTGCTCGGCGAGGCACTACTCGGCACCTACCGGCCCGACGAATCCAAAGGCCGTGAGACCTCACTGGCCGCATGGCTTGCGGAAATGGGATGGTGACGGCCATGACACCATACGCACCGCGCGCGTTGGCCATAACGCTCAAATCCACGATCCTGCGGCATAAGGGCTCGCTGGCGGGAGTGCTGGCGTTGATGATCGTCGCATCCGCCGCGCTCGCCACCATCCTGGCCCTGCAAGCCAACGCCAACACCTACGAACGTGAGGAATTGCAGCGGCTCGGATATGGCGACATCACCGTATGGGCATCGAATCTGCCCGGCGGAAGCGCCGAACCGATGGCGGACGCGTTGGAGGCACTCGACGAGGTGGACCATGTGGGCACGCAGACGTTGGTATACGCCGATTACGAGGTCAACGGCGAGCATTCCGACAGCGAGGGCCAACTGATCGTCTACGACCGCGAACACTACGACTACCGGCTTCTGAACGATCAGGCCGATGGATATGCGGACGCTCCCGCGAGCCTGAACGCGGGGGAGACGATGGTCTCGCCCGCCATGCGTTCGATGTTCGACGTGCAGGTCGGCGACACCATCGCCTTCCAAGTGGTGCGCGGCGGCGATCCGGAGGAATTCACCGTGGCCGGATATGTCGAGGATCCGTTCATGGGATCCTCGATGATCGGCATGAAAGGTTTCCTCATCACCGCCGACGACGCGCAGCGGATCGCCGAACGCATCGAGAACGCCGGCATCGACGCGCTGGGCCGCCTCGGCGCGATGCTCCACATCAGCGCCAATCCCGAAAGCGGAGTGGACGCCACGGAACTGAACACCCGCATCAACGAAGTGGAAGGTCTGCGGCAGGTCGTCGAATCCGCGCATACCGTGGACGCGATCGCCGGCTTCACTCTCACCGCGCTCAACGCCTATATCGGCATGCTGCTCGCCTTCGTCGTAGTGCTGGTCGCGGTCGCCGGCGTGGTGCTCGGCGCCTCCATCAACGCCGACATCGAACAGGACACCCATGTGCTCGGCGTCTACAAGGCGCTGGGCTGCACCACCGGCATGCTACGCGTTATGCTGCTTGTCCAGCACCTGCTCGGCGTCGTGTTGGGATTGGCCATCGGCGCGGGAGCGTCGCTATGGACCATTCGCCTCGCGGCACGTTCGACGGCCGACTCCACCGGTCTGCTGGTGCCGGCCGACTTCCCGACGCTGCGGTATCTGGGTTGCGCCGTGGCGATCGTCGCGGTTTTCACCGTGTTCATCCTCGTCAAAATCAGACGGTTGGCGTGCGTCACGCCTTTGCACGCCATCCAAGGCGCGACGATGCTGGATATGGGTCGCGGCGACGCTACGGATGGTCCGGCTTCTGGCCGCGGCGAATCGGTTCGGCGACGTCCGCCGTTGCGGGCGCGCTCGCTTGGCTGGTCCATGGCCGTGAGACAACTGCATGACGGCCGTCGCTGGTATGCGGGCGCCTGTCTGGTGGTGGCACTGATCGTGCTGCTCTCGTCGATGGTGGTGCGTGTGGACGCATGGCTGGGCACGGACGGCCGCGGCCTGATGGACGCGTTCAATCCGGCCGACATGCATATCGGCGTGCAATGCATCGGCGACTGCACCGTGGGCCAAGCGCGCGACATCATCGAAGCGCATACGGACGTGGTCGACGAATACGCGCTCGCCATGCCCGGCGTGGCGCTGAACGGCACCGACATGACCGCCAATGTGATCACCGAGCCGGAACGCTTCCACATCCTTCAAGGCGTGACCAGCCAGACCGCCGACCAAGTGGTGGTCACCGAATTCGTCAGCCGTGACCTCGGCGTGGGGCTCGGCGACGTCGTGACCCTCAGTTCGGATCAGGGCAGCGCGCGATACACAGTCGTCGGCATCTACCAATGCGCCAACGATATGGGATTGAACGTGGGATTAAACGCCGAAGGCTACGCGCGCATCGGCCGCGACAATCCGCAGATGTGGTGCCATCATTTCTTCCTCGCGAGCGAAAGCGCCAAACAGGAGGCGCTGCTCGCCTTGGAGGACGACTTCGGCGGCAACGCCTACATCCACGAGAACGCATGGCCGGGCCTGTACGGCATTGTCGCGGCGATGCGCATGTTGGTTACCGCGATGGTGGCGGTCACCGCTCTGGTGGTGTTCGTCGCCGTTGCCCTGTCCGGAGCGAAGATTCTGGCACGCGAACGTCACGACCTCGTCGTCTGCCGACTGATCGGCCTCACCTCGCGGTACTTACGCGTCTCGTTCGCCATCCGTTTCGCCGTGGTGGCGGCCGTCGGAGCGGTGGTCGGCACCGTGGCGGCGGCCTTCGCCACCGATCCGCTGGTCGGCATGCTGCTGCTCCTCTACGGAGTGAGCGACTTCGCCTCGCATCCGGCATGGTGGCGTGTGCCGTTGCCGGGACTGCTGGCCGTCGTATTGGCCGTCGCGTTCGCTTATCTGGTTTCCGGATCGATACGGCACGTCAGTTTGCAGCGGGAGTTGGTCGGCGATGCGTGAGTTCTGCGACATGCTGCCGACCGGGCTGATGATCGGCCTGCTGTTCGGTGTGCCGGTCGGTGCGGTGGGAGCGCTGGTGGTGCAACGCACGCTCAGCCGGGGCTTCCTCGCCGGACTGCTGACGGGAAGCGGCTCGTCCGTGGCCGACTGTCTGTATGCGGGCGTGGGCGCGTTTGGACTGACGTTCGTCTCTGATTGTCTGCTGCGTTGGCGCACACCCATCAGCGTGGTCGGCGGATTGCTGATGGCGGCGATGGGCGTCGCTTCGCTGATGAGGCGACGCGAGGGCGAGGCAGGCTCGTCCGCCGGGCGAATGCGGGGCGATTCGACGCGAACGCGCGATATGGGCATGTTCGCCTCGGCGCTGGCCGTGGGCGTCACGAATCCCGCCGCCATCCTCGGATTCCTGTTCGCGTTCTCCTGCTTCGGCATCGCGGGGCCGCTCGACCTGGCGCAAGGCGTCTCGTTGGTGGCGGGCATCCTCGCCGGCACGATGCTCTGGTGGCTGGCCTTGGCGGGACTGGCCGCCGTATTACGCGAACGATGCACGCCGGCCACGGTGGCGCGGATGGAGCGATGTTTCGCCGTCCTGGTGGCGCTGATCGGCATCGGCATCGTCATCGCCGCCTGCATCGGACTGTTCGACCCCTGACCGGAAGCTCGCAAACCCAACTCAACCACCACCCATCATCCACTCATCATCCACCCATCATTGTGCAACCCACCCACCATTGTCGAAAGGAACATCATCATGAAGAACACGTTGCGTATGTGGATCGCGGCGGGCAGCGCGCTCGCCATGTCCCTCACCCTGGCGGGCTGCGCCGGTGGTGATGCGTCGTCGGACGGTACCGCGACGGGAGGCTCTTCGTCCGGCGCTGGATCGACGGGCTCATCATTCTCGGGCGAGATCCCCACCGTACTGCAGGTGCGCTTCGGCGACGAAGGCGAACCCTTTGCCATGAATTTGGAATCCAACGCCACCGCCTCCGCCATCGCCGGATATGTGGCCGACTCCGACTGGCGTCTGCCGATCTACCATTACGACGATTTCGAGGATTCCGACGTGATGCAGTACTACGACATCCCCAGCCGCTACGAGATCCCCTCCGATCCGCAGACCGTGACCGAGCAGCATGCCGGCGAGGTCTACTATTCCGACCCGAACCGCATCATCCTGTTCTATCGCGACGCGCAAATCAGCGGCGAATACACGAAGGTCGGCGAATTCGAGCCGACCGACGACTTCGTCAACGCCGTCATCGACAATCCCGTGCTCGAAGGCTGGGGCAACAAAATCGTCCAAATCGGCGTGGAATAAGCTATGCCGGAATGGGGATGACGATGTTGAGGGAGAAAACGTGGTCGGCGGCGGCGATGTCGAGTTGGCCTTGGTATTTCGCCACCTGCCGGGCGATGGAGCGCATGCCGAAGCCGTGGAAGCGTTTGTCGCCCTTGGAGGTTTGCGGCAGGCCGTCCGCCATACGCACCTCGCCGGTGTAGTAGTTCTCTTCGCTTATGCGCAGCATGCGGCCGTTGGCTCGCAGGTCGAAGGTGATCTGCCGGTCGGTGGCGTCCGGCAGCAGCGTCACCGCCTCGATCGCGTTGTCGAGGATGTTGCCGAACAGCGCGTACACGTCGGAGCGGTCCATGAAGCCGAGCTGTTTGCCATCCGCCATGGCGGTCAGAGTGATGCCATGCCGCGCGCAATATAGGCTTTTCTCCGTCAGCAGCGTATCCAACGCGTCGTTGCCGGTATGGAAAATCGAATCGTACACGCGGATCGAACGCTCCATCCGCTCCAACGCCTCGGTGGGAATGTTCGGCACGGGGGAGTCGCCGGGCTGCGACTCCTGCGCGCGCTGCAGTTCCTGCGCCGTTTTGCGCAGCGATGCGAGATCCTTGCGCACATCATGGAATTTGGTGTTCACCAATTCGATGTTCTCGCGGCTCATCTCATACTGCTGTTCCTTGAGCCGGTTGATTTGTTGAATCACCGCCAGATCATTGGCCAGCCGGTCGTTGTTCGATAAGGCGAGCAGCAGCGCGAACGCGAGTACACTGCACACCAGGTCGTACAGGTAGCATACGATCTGGCCTCCGAACCCCAGCCAACCGCCGTCAACCAGTTCCTCCACGGCCAGATTGAACACGATCACCACCGCCAGCACGCCAAGACTCATCAGCACGCGAGCCTTCGTGTCGCGGATCTTCTCCCCATCCACGGTGAAATCACGGGCCGCCAGCAGCCAAATCAGCCAGTAGACGAACGTGAACACCACCAGATGCAGTGGAACCAGCCGCACATCGTAGATATACAAGCGCAAGCCCAAAAGGGAACGTAAAGCCGCCACGCATGCGAACGCGATATGCTGGGCGCAATAGCCCACGGCGACGATGACCAACGACTCCATCCACGAAATGGAGCAGATCCAACGCAGCAACATCACGAGCAACGCCGCATAACAGGCGAACAATACGGTACTCGCCACAAGGCGCATGGCGGAAGTGGATGTCCCATCAGTCGACGGTGCTGTCCATAGGAATGGCCATATCATACGGATTGCGGCCGTTGCCACGCCGGCGGCCAGCGTGATGATGACGCCAATCGCGACGCGATCGGCGCGGTGCCGGTCGAGCCGCCGCGTGAACAGCAGCACTCCGGCGACGAACTCCAACAGAAAGGGCAGAAAATACGTCAGTTGCAGCATGATGGCCGCCTATGCCCGACTATAGTAGGCGTTCAACGCCTGCATCAGCGCTTTCTTGCGGGAACGGGAGACGGGGACGCGCTCGCCGTCCACCACCACGGTATCGCCCTCGAAGGCATCCACCCATGCGAGATTGACCAGACAGTACCGGCTTGACACCACGAAATCGTGCTCGCCCAACTGTTCGGCCGTGGCTTTGAGCGAACCCCAATCCCGCCATATGCCTTTGTCGGTGTGGTAAAACACGTTGTGCCCCGTCACCTCCACATAGCGGATGTCGTGCGAATCGAGGAAATGCATGTGGTCATCGGATTTGATGGCGATGGTGGTGCCCTTGCGCGAGCCGATGATGCTCAACGCCTTGCGCATTTTCAGCGCGAAGCCCGGATATTCCAACGGTTTGACGAGATAGCCGACGGCGTCCACATCGTAGCCGACCGTGGCGTATTGGGCCATTTTGGTGGTGAACACGATCACCGTGCGCGTGTCCCTTTCGCGCAGCAGACGCGCGGTCTCCAAACCGTCGATGCCGGGCATCTCCACATCGAGGAAAATCAGGTCGAAGGGCTTGCGGTCCGCGTCGTCGTAGGAGCGCAGCAAAGCCGCGCCATCCTCGAAACGGGTGAGCGTGAGCCGGATGTCTTCGGCGGGATGCTCGTCGCAATAGCGTCGCACCATCGACTCGGTGACGGCGGCATCCTCGTCGACGTCATCGGTGATCGCAATCGAAATCAAAGCCATAGTAGGCATTTTAACCGTTGCGCGAAGTTTGCTGCGACGATGCGGAACGGCTCATGCGACTACGATGACGGCTCGTGAAAAACCTGCGATGCGCGATTCGCGCCGTTTTATGGTGAACATCAACACCGCACACAAGACCCAACATTCGGCCCCATGACAAGGAAAGCCATGGCAAGCCGACGTGGTTCGGACTTGTGCCCGGGCACGGCAGCCCGGTGGTGGCCAACCATACAACCCCATAGAAGGAGAAGAGCATGTTAGGCATCAATATCGCCGACGTGATCAATGTGATCGCATCGTTGCGCATGCAGCTCATCGCGATCGGCGTGACGTTGGCGATCGCGCTGCTGGTCACGTTCATCGTCAACAAGCGCACAGTGAAGGAACAGAGCGTGCGCAAGCTTGTGCACGGCGAGACCTGGATCGCCGCTGCCGTGGCCATGATTGTGGCTGTGAGCATGATGCTGTTCGGACCGTTGAGCACTACGCTGTCGCTGCTTTCCGGCGGTGGACAGCTGTCCGAGGAGACGATGGCCCGCGCCAACGAGATGGCCGTCGACATTCAGCGTGAAGGCATTGTGATGCTGCAGAACGACGACGACCTGCTGCCGCTCGGGGCCGGCCAAGTGAACGTGTTCGGATGGGCCTCCACCAATCCTATCTACGGCGGCTCCGGTTCCGGATCGCTGAACGACCAGTACGACACCACCTCCATCCTCGAAGGGCTGAACGAGGCCGGCGTCGAAACGAACACCGAACTGTCGCAGTTCTACACCGACTATCGTTCCGATCGTCCGGCTATGAGCGTGTTCAGCCAGGACTGGACCCTGCCGGAGCCGCCCGCCTCCACCTACTCCGATGATCTGCTCTCCAACGCTCGTGATTTCTCCGACACGGCGGTCGTCGTGCTCGCCCGTCCGGGCGGCGAAGGCGCCGATCTGCCACACCGTATGGGAGACATCGCCCAGACCGGCCCCGGCGAGGAGACCGACAGTGGCGAGGGCGATGCGAACGCCGTCGCCGGACAGATGGGTGGTGATGTGGTCTACCACAACAACTCCGACGATTATCAGGACTTCGCCGACGACCAAGGCTATCTGACTCTTTCGCAGAGCGAGGCCGATATGATCGACCTCGTCACTGAGAATTTCGACAATGTGGTGCTTGTCTACAACGGCGCCAACGACTTCGAACTCGACTTCGTGAACGACTATCCGCAGATCAAGTCCGTGCTGTGGTGCCCGTCCGCCGGCCAGACCGGTTTCGCCGCCCTCGGCGAAGTACTCTCCGGGGCCACGAACCCCTCCGGACATTCCACTGATACCTTCGTGCGCGACTTCTCGCTCACCCCGTGGTACAACAACATCGGCAACTTCACCTACGACAATATGGACGAGTTCAACGCCACCTCGTTCACCGGCACCAGCACGCCTAGCTTCGTGAACTACGTCGAGGGCATCTACGTCGGTTACCGTTACTATGAGACGGCCGCCGAAGAAGGTGCGATCGACTATGACGCGGTGGTGCAGTATCCCTTCGGCTACGGTCTGTCGTACACCACCTTCGAGCAGGAGATGGGAGAGGTGAACTACGCCTCCGACGGCACGATCAGCTTCGACGTGACCGTGACGAACACGGGTGATGTGGCCGGCAAGGACGCGGTCGAGGTGTTCTACAATCCGCCGTACACCAACGGCGGTATCGAGAAGGCCAGCGCGAACCTCATCGATTTCGCCAAGACGGACGAGCTCGAGCCAGGAGAATCGCAGACCATCTCGGTCGAATTCAACGACGAGGATATGGCGTCCTATGATTACCAGAACGCCCGCGCCTACGTGCTTGAATCCGGAGACTACGGCATTTCGATCCGCTCCGACTCCCACACCATCATCGAAGAGCAGACCGTGACCGTGCCGGAAACCATCGTCTACTCCGGCGAGGGCCACCGCTCCAGCGACCAGACCGAAGTCACCAATGTGTTCGACGACGCCGCCGGCGACGTGACATACCTGTCACGCGCCGACCACTTCGCCAACTACGATGAGGCCACAGCCGCGCCGAGCACCTACTCCATGCCTGAGGAGTATAAGGCCACGTTCATCAACGCGTCGAACTACGAGAACGAGAACGACGATTCGGATGAGATGCCGACCACCGGTGCCGACAACGGCATCGATCTGTACGAGCTGTACGGCAAGGACTACGACGACCCCATGTGGGACGACCTGCTCGACCAGCTCACCTTCGACGACATGGACACGCTGATCGCGACCACCGGCTACAACAACGCCGCCATCTCCAAGATCAACAAGCCCCAGCAGTCCGATGTGGACGGCCCCGCCGCGCTGAACAACAACTTCACCGGCGTCGGCTCCATCGGTCTGCCCGCCAGCGTCGTCGTGGCCAACACCTTCAATCCGGAACTGGCCACCGAATACGGTGAGATCATCGGCGATATGGCGCATGAGATCAACGTGACCGGCTGGTACGCCCCCGCCATGAACATCCACCGCTCCGCCTATGCGGGCCGCAACTTCGAGTACTTCTCCGAAGATCCGCTGCTCTCCGGCGTGATGGCCGCGAACGAGAACGCCGGTGCCGCCAGCAAGGGCGTGTACGGCTTCATCAAGCACTTCGCGCTCAACGACCAAGAGACCAACCGCAACTCCATGATCTGCACTTGGGCCGACGAGCAGACGATCCGCGAGATCTACCTGAAGCCCTTCGAAATGGCGGTCAAGGACGGCGAAGCCACCGCGGTGATGAGCTCCTACAACTATATCGGCACCCGTTACGCCGGTGCCCATCCGGGCCTGCTCAACACGGTGCTGCGTGACGAATGGGGCTTCCGCGGATTCGTGGAGACCGACTACTTCGGTGGCCTCGGCTATCAGGTTGCGGACCAGATCATCCGCAACGGCGGCGACGCGATGCTCGCGACCACGGACACCACCAACCACATCACCGACCATAGCGCCACCTCGCTGATCGCCATGCGCGCCGCGACCCACAACATCCTCTACACCGCGGTGAACAGCTGGATCTACGAGGATGGGCAGCCCGAGGTCACCACTCCGACCTGGCAGTACATCTACTACGCCGCCGTCGGCGTGCTGGGCGTGCTGCTGGTCGCCGCCGAGGTCGTGGCCATCCGCCGCTTCCTCAAGCGTCGTCAGGCGACCGTGACGGTATCCGTCGAATAGGCGAGGCACCCTCTCCGTCATCCTGAGCGGAGCGCAGCGAAGTCGAAGGATCTCTTACCTAACAACGGTGGAGATCCTTCGACTTCGTTCGTTTCACTCACTTCGCTCAGGATGACGCCAAGAGAGGGGCTCGCTTCGTTTAGGATGACGCCAAGAGGGAAGTCTTTTTGTTCGGGATGCCGTCACAAGAGGCTTGCCTCGCTTAGGGTGACGCAGAAAAAGAGGGTTTCTCTCCGCTCAGAATCTTCGCTCAACTCATGCCTTGCGAATATGGATCAGTATCGTTCATAGGTATTTGATATGGCTGCCGTGCGATGCCTAAGGTGAATGCAATCCAACAATCCCGCATCTCAACCGAGGTGACAACCATGTCTTCATCATCGCAATCCCGCGCGGCGAACCTGCGCATCTTCCTACTTGCGGTCGGCGCGTTCGGACTCATCAACACCGAAATGGGCATCGCCGGCATCCTGCCCGCGGTGGCGAGCGAATACGGCGTCACCGTGGCGACGGCAGGCCTGCTGGTGAGCCTGTTCGCTCTGGCCGTTGCGTTCTCCGGCCCGGTGACGCCGCTATTGTGCTCCCGTTTTCGCCGCAAAACGGTGATGCTGACATCGCTCGCCGTATTCACCGCATGCAGTCTCGCCTCCGCGTTCGTCTCCAGCTTTCCGCTGATGCTGGCGTTGCGTGTGATTCCCGCGATCATGCAACCTGTGTACACCTCGTTCGCCTTCTCCGAAGCGGCCGCCGCTGTTCCGGCGAAGGACGCGCCCAAAGCCACGGCGAAAGTGATGATGGGTGTCTCCGCCGGCATGGTGCTGGGCGTGCCGTGCGTGAACTGGATCGTCTCGGTGAGCTCCGTGCGTGTGGGCATGTTGTTCTTCGCGGCCGTCAACGGATTCGCGCTGCTGGCCTTGCTGTTCGGTCTGCCCAACGGCGAGCGTCCGCAGGCGATGTCGTACGGCAGTCAGCTGCGGCATCTTCTGGAAAAGGAGACCTGGCTCGCCATCCTTGGCGTGGTGGCGCTCAACGGCGCGGTGTTCGGCGTATTCAGTTACCTGTCTGAGTATCTCGGCACGGTCACCGGACTATCGGCCTCCGCGATCAGCCTGATGCTGCTGGCGTACGGTCTGATGAACATCGTGGGCAATATGATCGCGGGGAACGCGCTGACCCGCTCTCCGCGACGTTTCGCCTGCATGCTGCCGATGCCCATTGCCGTGATGTTCGCGCTGTTCTTCGCATTCGGCGATTTGACGGCACCGGTGGCTGTGATTCTGATTGTGCTGGGTGTGCTGGCCGGATGCGTCGGCAACGTCAACCAGTATTGGATCTCCAGCGCCATGCCCGACTCGCCTGAATTCGCCAACGGCCTGTTCCTCGCCGCCACCAATCTGGGCACGATGATCGGTACGCAACTGGTTGGCCTACTGATCGATTCGGTCGGCTCCCGCGTGATTCCCGTCGGCGGAATCGCCATGCTGGCGGTCGCCCTGCCGCTGCTGCTTGCACGCGTCGCTCCGCGGGCGTGCGGCATATTGCGTGCCCGTCGCCAGCGGGCGAACGCCTGAACCATCCGCCGCATACCGGCCAACTTTTCGTAAGGAGCTTTGCGATGAATAGGTCGAACATCCTTCACGGCGCTATCGGCGGCGCACTGCGCGCGCTAACGGCCATGCTGGCGTGCACGGCGCTGCTTCTGGCCGCCGGATGCGCCGCGCGGAACGAATCGGCGGGGGAGGGCGGTTCCGGAACAGACTCGTCGCAATCGCATGCGACGCAAAGCGAATCCGGCGATGTCGGAACCCAATCCGAATCCAATACCAACGCTCCAACCACGAACGGCGATACCGGAAACGACGACACTTCGGAAAGCGAGCAGACAATGAACGCCATCACCATCACCATCAACGGACATTCCTTCTCCGCGACCTTGGCCGATACCCAAGCCGCCCGCGACTTCGCCGAATGGCTCCCGCTCACCGTGAACATGGACGATCTGCACGGCAACGAGAAATACCATTACCTCGACGAGAGGCTGCCCACGAACGCCTCGAATCCCGGAACCATCCACGCCGGCGATCTGATGCTCTTCGGCTCCGACTGCCTCGTGCTGTTCTACGAGACCTTCCAAACCTCCTACTCATACACCCGCATCGCCTCCGTCGACGATACCGCCGACCTTCCCGAAGCCATGGGCGGCGGCAGCGTGACCGTGAGCTTCGCTAACTGAAACAATCTTTTCTGTTAACGGGGATAAATGATATATTTGTTTCTGTTAGAAAGGATGTGTTATGGCTTCTCGCACACCTATTCCGGTGGCTCGCGCCATGCGCAACATTGCGCAGCACATGGACCTCTCTCGCAGACAGCAGAGAATCACACTTGAATTGCTGGCAGAAAGGGCCGACCTGTCGGTGCCGACGGTGCGTAAACTGCTGGTCCAGGGAAAAGGAAGTCTGGAGACTTTTCTGCGCGTGGCGAGGGTTCTGGGAACGCTGGACTCCGTGGTTTCCGCGACGGATCCGCTGAATACCCCTATCGGTCGTCTTCGCGCCGATGACGATGCCCCGAAACGTGTGAGGAGTTGATTACGGTGGAATGCCAAGTCACAATACAGATAGGCGGTCGGGATGTTCTCGTCGGCAGGCTGTTCACAACCGTGCGCAGGGGAGTTGAGCGCGCGAGTTTCCTTTATGACGAGTCGTATTTGAAAGAGCCCCAAGCGTTTCCTTTGGCTCCGGATATGCCTCTTACGTCCGGAACGATATATGCGTCCGACGCGCCGATGTTCCGAATATTCCAGGATTGCATGCCGGACCGTTGGGGGCGCAATCTCATGAAGCGCGCGGAACGTAACGCCGCCAAAGAGGAATCTCGTACCGCACGGACGCTGTTCGAGGGGGATATGCTGGTCGGCGTCAACGATACGACACGTCAGGGCGCGCTGCGTATCTGGCAGGATGGCGTCGCGCTCGCCGATCCGCGAGAAGGTGTGCCCCGTGAGGTCAGCATTCCGGATTTGCTGTCGTCGGCGGATCGTGCGGCCAAAGACATGAACGCCGACGTTCGTGATTTGCTTGCCGCCGGGTCAAGCCTTGGAGGCGCGCGTCCGAAGGCTTCCGTGCAAGATGAACAGGGAAGGCTGAACATCGCCAAATTTCCGCGTGCGGATGAAAACATCTCCGATGATGTCGGCGCATGGGAGAAAACCGTGTTGCAACTCGCCTCGGAAGTGGGGATTCGAGTGCCGGGCACCCGTCTGTTACGGGTTCGTGGACGCTCGGTGCTGTTGCTGAAGAGATTCGACAGAACCGACGACGGCGGGCGAATCCCCTATATGAGTGGTATGACCGCGGTCCAGGGAGTGGACGGCGGACATTATTCGTTTTTGGAGCTTGTGGAGTTCTTGGAGGAGTGGGGATCCAATCCGAATCGCGACATTCGAGAGTTGTGGAAACGAGCGCTGTTCGATACTGCGGTGGGCAATACGGATAACCATATGCGCAATCAAGGATTTCTCAAAGAGGAGCGCGGATGGACGTTGTCACCGGCGTTTGATGTGAATCCAACGATCGGCGACAATCCTAAAATATTGAACACAGCCATCGATTACGACAGCAGAGAAGCCGATCCCGAAGTGGCGTTATCGGTGTGCGAATACTATCGAACCAGTTTAAGCCAGGCAAAACAGATCGCGCGGGAGACGGCGGATCGTATGTCGGATTGGCGTAGGGCGGCCGTATCCAACGGCATCTCCGCGTCATCGATAGAGGCGATGTCCAGCTGTTTCGAATCAGGCATTGAACGTTTGCGGAAAATCGCTGGATGACGCGGGGATGACGAAACTGCCCCAAAAGAACTAGCGGGCGTGCTTGAGCTTGACGGCCGCATACCAGACGACCAACGCCACGAGCAGAACGGCGACGACGATCTGGAATCGGTCGAGCAGGGCGAGGATGGTGTTCCAACGCGAACCGAGCAGATAGCCGGCCATCACCAACATGGTGTTCCACACCGCGGAGCCGAGCGTGGTGAGCGCGACGAACCGTGCGAGCCCCATCGAAGCGATGCCTGCGGGAATGGAGATGAGACTGCGGACGATGGGAATCACACGCCCCACCAGCACCGACGGCGAACCATACCGTTCGAACCAATCGTTCGCCTTGTCGATATCGCTGGCCTCGGTGAGCGGCAGCCAATCGAACAGGCGGCGCATGCGTTCGGCGCCGATGGCGTAGGCGATGGCATACAGCGCCAACGCGCCCGCCACCGAGCCGATGGTCGCGCCGATGATTGCCTCGGGCAACGACATATGGCCTTGCGCCGCGGTGAACCCGGCCAGAGGAAGGATGACCTCGCTGGGGATGGGCGGGAACAGGTTTTCCAGAAACACGGCCACGCCGGTGCCGAAGCCGCCCATGGCGGCCATCAGATCGACCAGCCAGGTGGTGATCGAGTCGATGACACCACCAGTGCCGGCGGTGTATTGCAGAGTATCGATGGATGATGCCGACGCTTGAATCAATGCTGTTGCTGTCATGCGACATAGCCTATGAGACCGCCACTCAGATACCACTCAGATTTTGGGATGGCTGGATGCCGCCCGCCGCGGCCACGGGTCTTTGTCTCTCGGTGGCTTTATGCGCTTATTACTGTTCGGCGAGCGGGAAGCGCACCAGCATGGTGGTGCCGTTCGGTGAGGACTCCTCGACGATGATTGATCCGTGATAGCGGTTGGCGACGTCCCGGGCGAGCGCGAGGCCGAGACCATATCCTTGATGCGTGGTGCCGTCGTCGCTGCGTGCGAACCTTTGGAACAGCCGCTCAGGATCCTCCCCGATGCCGGGGCCGTGGTCGATGATGCGGATCGCGACATCGTCATGGTGCCCGAATCCGATCCGGACCGAAACCTGCTGACCGCGCGGCGAATGGGTGATGGCGTTGTCCAAAACGGCGACCAGACAGCGCGATATGCCGGTGAGATTGCCGTCCACGACAAGTCGGGAATCCGAAGCGTCGTCATGCCGCACAATGGTCACCCCCTGACGTTCGGCCAGCGGGGCGACGGCGTCTACCGACCGGGCCACCGCGTCCGCGATACGCACCGGTTCGGTATGCGTCGCCCCGCGCGCGGCGGTCAGCAGATCGGTGACGATGGCGTTCATCCGGTCCACATCGTCGCGCAGATCGCGCAGCGGCTCGTCGATGTTCTGGCCGTGGGCGAGCCGGAAGTCGATGAGGTCGATGCGGGTGGAGATCACGGCCAGCGGCGTTTTGAGCTCATGGCTGGCATCGGCCACGAAATTGCGTTGCAGCCGCAACGCGCGTTCCAACGGAGCCACCTCCTTGCGCGAGTAATACCAACCGGCCGCGGCGACCGCGACGATCACGCCAAGCACGAACAGTACGGTGAAGGCGATCGCCTTTTCGGTGTCGATCACCATCATGCCGTCGCCGAACTGCGTATCGACGGCCATGCGGTCGGGGTCGATGCCTCGTTCCGAGAACTCGTGCCGCGAACCCAACAGCACGCCGGCGGCGAACAGCAGACCACCGACGATGGTGATCGCACCCACCGTCACCGTCATCCGCAGACTGATGGAATCCGCGATGGTGCGGCGCTCCCCGGCCCGCGTCGACGATGGCCGGACCATGGACGATGCCATATCCGCCGCTTTCCTGAACCATGGTGCGAAACCGCGCATGGGACCTCCCTTGATGTCAATCGGCTTCGGGCGAGCCGATACGGTAGCCGCGCCCGCGCACGGTTTCGATGATCGAACGCGTGGTTTTGCCGCGAATGTAGGAGACGTACACATCCACGGTGTTCGGCTCGCTGGCGTCGTCGAACACCTCGCGCAACAGTTCCTCGCGGGAGAACACGTGGGCGGGCGAGGCGGCGAGTGTGGCGAGCAGCGCGGCCTGCGCCCGCGTCAGCGTAAGCCCATGCCCATCGGGATCCTCGATGCGCGACGAAACGGTGTCGAGCATCCAATCGCCGATGGCGATGGTGGCGGTCCGCGCCGCGAACCCACGCAGCATCGCATGCAGGCGCGCCTGAAGCTCGGCGAAATGGAACGGTTTGGTCAGATAATCGTTGGCACCGCCATCAAGCCCGGCGACGATGTCATCGACTTCGGCGAGCGCGGTGAGCATCAGCGCCGGCGTCGTCATGCCCGCCGCACGCAGATCGCGGACGATCCTCAAACCGTCCACGTCGGGCAGTCTGCGGTCGACGACCAGTGCATCATAATGCGCGCCGGACAGGAGCGCCCGCGCCTCGGCGCCGGTTCGGGCCCATGACACCTGAAAATCCTCCGAGAGCATCTCCTGGGTCATGGCGCCGAGACGTTCGTCGTCTTCGACGAGCAGCACCGCGGGCAGCAGCAGCCGCGATGGGTCGCTGAGCGCCAAGGCGCTTGTCGGGATTTCGGTTTCGTTCGTCATGCCTCTCCTGTCATCATGGTGCGTTTGGCACCATCCAAAGGAATTGTCGCTAAGAATACGCTAAGAAACGCGGGGGAGACGCCGTGCCATGCCGTGCGGCGGTATGGTGTGCCTATGCAAGAGGTGCAAGAGGCGCAAGAGGTGCTGCGCGCGCGGAATATGTCATGCGCGATGCCAGGCGAGCATGGCGTGACGGCCGTGTTCCAGGGACTTTCGATATCGCTTGGCCGGGGTGAGATCGTCGATCTGGTCGGTCCGTCCGGCTCCGGCAAAAGCAGTCTGCTGACCGCTCTGGCCCGATTGAATCCGCATGCGGCCGGAGAGCTGACGTTTGAGGGTCGGCCGGCGGCGGAGTTCGCGCCGCAGCAGTGGCGTCGCCGTGTGGCCTATCTGCCGCAGAAGCCGACGCTGATCGGTGACAGCGTGGGCGAGGCGATCCGTCTGCCATGGACGTTGGCGGTGCGTAAGGAAGCGGAATCTTCCGTGAAAGCCCGGTTCGGGAAGCGGGGTTCGCATGCGGGTCCGGATGCGGGCGCGCTTCTGCCGGACGGGCGGATTCGCGGGCTGTTGGATGCCGTCGGATGCTCGGATGTCGACCTTTCCCGGCCCGTGCATGATCTGTCCGGCGGACAGGCGGCCCGCGTCAGTCTGGCGCGCACATTGCTCACCCGTCCGACGGTGCTGCTCGCCGACGAGGTCGACGCTGGGTTGGACGACGACAACGCGCGGTTGGTGGCCGATGTGTTGGCCGAAGCGGCCGGACACGGCATGACGGTGGTGCGCATCCGCCACCGTCCGCCGGATGGGCGCGCGTCGCGCATCCTCAGACTGGCGGATGGCGTGTTGTCCGATGTGACCGGCTTGGCCGGTGCCTCCGATATGGGCGGTGGCGTCGCCGATGGTGTTGCCGATGGTGTGACTGGCGGTGCGGTCGGTGCGGGCGTCGCACGCGATGCGATGACGGGGGAGGTGCTCTGATGGGAAGCGCGACCTATTCCATCGATATCTGGGGTCTGCTGGTGGCGATGCTTATGGTGGTCGCCGCCGCGGCCGTGTCGGGCATCATGCGCATGGGCGTGGGGCGCACGCTGCTGTGGTCGGCCTGCAGGGCTCTACTGCAGCTGTGCGCGATGGGTTTCGTCATGGGCTTCGTGATCAGGGCGAACAATCCGTGGCTGGTGTTCGCCCTGATCGCCGTGATGCTGGTCGCCGGCGTGCAGATCACGCTTTCGCGCGCCAAAGGCGTGCCGAAGGGACTCGCGGGTCCGGTGCTGCTCAGCCTGGTGGTCACGATGACGATGATGATCGCCTTGGTGGCGGAACTTATCGTCCGTCCGCAACCGTGGTACGCGCCGCAATTGGTGGTGCCGCTCACCGGCATGCTGTTGGGCAATACGGTGAGCGCTCTGGCGGTGGGATTGAGCCGGTTCTACGAAAGCATGGGGGAACGGCGCGACGAAATCGACACGCTGCTGGCGCTCGGGGCGAGCAAGTGGGAGGCGGCGCAGCCGTCGGTGGTCTCATCGATTCGGCTCGGCCTGCTGCCGACCACCGCATCGCTGGCATCCAGCGGCATCGTGACGATTCCCGGCATGATGGCCGGTCAGGTCATCGCCGGCGGCGACCCGCTCGACGCCGCGAAATACCAGTTCGTGATCCTCGCCGCCATCGCCGCGCTGACCCTGCTCGCCGACAGCCTCATCATGCTGATGGTCTACAAAACCTGCTTCACCGCCGACGACCAATACCGGCCGATATCATGATGCCGCGCGCATGCGGCCGATATCAGTAGGTGTGCGCCATGACGTCGAGTTCGGGGATCGCGTTGAACGCGTCGACGAGCTTGCGGCTCTCCTCGCGCATCCTGAGCGGATTGATCTTCGGCAGATCCTCCGTATCGATGGCGTCTTTGCCGAGCATTTTCCTCAAGCACATCGACAGCACGCGAATATCGTATTGCGCCTCGTAGAGCGGCACCACCGGTTTGTCGAGATCCAGCAACCCATAGGCCGCCATCATCGCGGTGCGGATCGAGGTCTCCACGGTGAACACCACATCGCCGGGCAATTCGCAGAACTGGCCGATGAAGGCGTAGTTGGCGGATCCCTCGGGAATGACGCGCGGACGGTCGTTGATGGTGCGCGGCATGAACTGGGAGGTGATGTACGGCATCATGCAGGTCGAGATATAGGTGTGGGCGAGCAGTTCGTCCTTCATGTCAAGCATGCCGAGATGATAGAGCAGCTCGGTCAGCAGCTCCTCGCCGGTGCATTGGTCGGCCGGTTTCCTGATGTAGTCGCCTTCGTTCTCGCCGTATAGCGCGTCGAACCAGAACACCTGCTCGTCATCGGCCTGCTGCGGGAAATACTTGGGATAGAACACCATGGAGATGTCCCAACTGGAATCCTTGACGGTGATGGCGCCGGTGGTGGTGTTCGGAGCGTAGCCGTAACGCTCGTACACTCGCCTGAAGAATTCCGGATAGCCTGTGACGGTGGGGAAGACGCTGACCCACTTCGTTTTGTCGATGTCGGAGCAGAACTTCTCGGGATGTCCGAAACGGTTGGCATCCTTCGCGGCGAGACGCTTCCACAACGTGAACGCGCCCATATCCTCGGTGCCGCGGTTCGTTTCGGTGGCATGCGTGTTGTCGCCGAACGCGCTGTTGGTGGTCATCGAACCGTTCGTGATGATCACCAGCCCGTCGTCGTCGATGGAGACGGTATCTTCGCCACGCTCGTCCCGCACGCGCAATGCGATGATGCGTGAATGGTCGGCGTTGAGATCCGCATCCGTCACCGTGCATCCGGTGCGGAACGTCACGCCGCGTTCGCGCAGCCAGGCATGCAGCGGTTTGATCATCGAATCGTACTCGTTGTATTTGGTGTGGGTGATGCCCACCAGCCGATCCGCGCCCGGCTGGTACATCATGAAGCGCACCACATAGCGTTTGAATTCGATCATGCTGTGGTAGTGCTTGAACGCGAGCATGGAATGGAAGCAGATCCACATGCTCGACTGGTACAGCTCGTCCGCCGTGTCGCCGAAGAACTCGTCGATGGTCATATCCTCGAAACGTTCCTCCGGCGTGGTGGCCATCTCGATCATCTTGTCCGTGAGCCTTTTGGACATGGTGAAATCGTGGATGCCCTCGTACACTTCGCCTTGCCTGTGCAGCACGCGGGAGTGCGCGTAGATCTGGTCGTCGCGTTGCGCGGCCACGGTTTCGTCGAGCACCGTCATGCCGGGGGAGTCTATGGAGGGGATTTTGGAGAACAGATACCACAGGCATTCCATATGGGGTTCCAGCTCGCGTTCGCCGCGGCACAGATAGCCATGCTCGTTGCGGGCGCCGTCCATCGATCCGCCCACGGTGGGCAGATTCTCGTAGATGGTGATGTTGCGTCCGTCCATATATCCGTCGTCGATGAGGAACGCGGCCGCGGCCATGCCGGCGATGCCTCCGCCGACGATATGCGCGTGCTTGCGTTCGATGCCTTGGGGTCGGGTGGCGTGGTGGGTGTCGAACCATTTCATGATGGGCTCCTTTGATTGTCGGGGAACTGGTGCTTCCCGTTCTACGCAAGGGCGAATCCCATCGCCATATGCATTATTGAGCGTCGTGTAAGATTTTGTGCATGTGTAAGGAATCTGTCAGGAATGTCAAACGGCAATACCGTAATGCGGAGCGGTCTCGACGTATGATCCGCCGGGCGTACGTCGAACTGTTGGAGACGCGTGATCGGGCGTCGGTCACGGTTGTGGACATCGCCGAACGGGCCGATTTGAGCCGGAACACGTTCTACGCGCACTACCACGACATCGACGAGCTCACGGAGGAGATACAGGACGATTTTCTGCTTCGCCTGCGGGCGTACCTGGATGAGGCGATGGAGGAGGAGCAGTTCGACGATCCCTTGCCATTGCTGAACAGAATCGGCGAATTCATCGAAACGAACCGTGCCGTCAACACCGTGTTGATCGCGCAATCGGACTCCTCGGCGTTTCTGGACAAGTTGAAGAACGAATTCGTGGCCCGCACGATGGTCAACGTCGATGAGACGCTGGTGGCGGATATCGAAGGGACGCGGCGCTTCCTCTGTTTCCTCGCGGAAGGCGCGGTCGGCATGTACCGCAGGTATCTGATGGGGGAGTTGGACGTCGACATGTCGGAGCTGTCCCGGCAGCTGCGCGATATCTACATGGCCGGAATCAAGCTCTACCAATAGCCGATGGCGGTGTCTCCGGCATATAGTCCCAAGATATTGATTCTTGTACTTAAAAACATATGCTGATGGTCTACAAGACCTGCTTCGACGTCGACGCCCGATACCGGGTGCCGACATGATGGACACGCGGTTGGCCGTTACCAATAGCGTCAAGATGCTGGAATTGTCCCGACGGTTGTGCGATATCTGTGCGACCGGAATCAATCTACGTTACGGGTAGTGGGTTCGGGCCTTTACAGACATCGTTCTGCGTTAGCGGTAGTGTCCTCAATCCTATAGGCCAAGTATGTTCGTTGGAATGCTGCGGATCATATACGGTCTATGCGTCTACGGGCACTACCGCTAACGCAGAACGATGTCCGCAGGGCCTCGAATCCACTACCGCTAACGCAGATAGCCGAAGACGTGGCTGTGTGCGATGAATTGTCGACCGCGTTCCGGCTGACTCATCTGATGTCGCATATCTTTCCTGTGATCGCGGCGGCTCGTTCCGGTTTTATTCCTCGCTGTCTTTAGAAAGACTATTCGATCTCCACGCAGCCGCGGTAGCCGTGTATGGCGCAGGAATCGAGGGCCCGCTCCAGCGAGGCGAATTCGTCGGCCGTCAGTTCGACGTTCGCGGCATCGAGGTTCTCGAGGATCCGCGACTGGTTCTTCGAGCCGGGAATGGGAACGACGTTCGGATATTTGTGCAGCATCCACGCCAGGGAGATCTGCGCGGGCGTCGCGTGCTTGCGTGCCGCGTAATCGCGCAGAATCTCGACCAGAGGCTGGTTCGCCGCGATGTTCTCCCGCGACAATTGCGGCACGACGTTGCGCACGTCGTCCACCTGTTCGAACCGCGTCCGCGGCGTGATCTTGCCGGACAGGAATCCGCTGGCGATCGGCGAGAACGGCACGACCCCGATCCCATGCTCCATGCAGTAAGGGATGACGCTCTCCTCGCAATCTCGCTCCATCATCGAATAGATGTTCTGCACTGCGGAGACCGGCGTCGCCGCATGGGCTTTCGCGATGGCCCGCACGCCGACATTGGACAGGCCCCAAGCGCGGATCAGACCTTCCTCGATGAGCCGCCCCATGCCTTCGGCCACCTGCTCGACCGGAACGTCGGGATTGAGGTGATGCAGATAGTACAGGTCGATGTAGTCCGTGCATAGCCGTCGCATGGATCCCTCAAGATGATGCCGCAGCGTGGCGTACACGCCGTCGCGTCGCGCCTCGTCGGTCGGCAGGAACAGTTTCGTCGCGAGCGTGACGTCACGCCGCATCGGTTGCAGCGCCTTGCCGACGATGCGTTCGTTATGCCCGATGCCTTCCAGATTGGGGCTGTACACCTCCGCGGTGTCGTAGAAGGTGCACCCATGCTCGTAGGCGGCGCGGATCGCTTGGATGCTGTATTCCTCGTCGGGGATGCGGCCGTAGCCGTGGGAGAATCCCATGCATCCCATGCCGATTTCGGATACGGTCAGACCCCTGAGTTTGCGTGTGCGCATTATTCGCTCCTTTCGTCGGCTGCGATGATGGCCGCCTGTTTTGTGAGACATGCGAGACTGGTCAAGTCGTGTCACGGTCGCGGCCCTTATGCTCGTCATCGTAGGCGCGGATGGGTTGATGGGGAATTACCAAAATACGTATAGTGTGTTTAAGGAAACTCAATACTTGAGGGGAGGTGCGGCATGCATGATCCGTTGCTGGACACTTTTGTGGTCGTGGCCGACTGCGGCAGCTTCAACAAGGCGTCCGAACGGTTGTACGTCACTCCGGCCTCCGTGATGCACCATATCAACGCGTTGGAGAAGCGGCTTGGATTGCGCCTGTTCGAACGCACCAGCCGAGGATTGTCCCTGACCGCCGCGGGGGAGTCGATACTGAAGGACGCCAAGCGCATGGTCCGCGAGTCGGCGCGAGCCATCGAACGGGCGAAGGCGGCGCAGAATCTCGCCGACCACACGATCCGCATCGGATCATCGTTCCTGAACCCATGCCGGGCGTTCCTCGACTTGTGGAACGAACGGGCCGAAGAACCGGCCGCCTACAACTTCGCCATCGTGCCCTACTCGGACGATCGCGAGCGAATCCTGTCCGTCGTGGAACGACTTGGCGAGGACATCGACGTGCTCGTGGGCGCCTTCAACTCCGCGCGCATGCATGAGATGGCCGACTATCTGCCGCTGGGCGCGTACGACCTATGCGTCGCCATGTCGCCGAACGATTCGTTGGCTGGGAAAGAGCGCTTGGAAGTCGACGATTTGCGCGGGCGTCGTCTGATGGTTCCCGAACAGGAGTCGCCGGGCGAGTTCCAGTCGTTCCTCGACGCCCATCCCGAACTGGATGTGGAGTGCACGCATCGCTTCTACGACATGGACACCTTCAACCGATGCGAGCAAAGCGGCGACTTGCTGCTCACCTTGGACGCCTGGTCGGGCGTGCACCCCTCGCTGGTCACCGTTCCCGTACACTGGAACCTGCGCGTTCCCTACGGACTGCTATATGCCAAACGTCCGGATGATCGCGTGAAGGGATTCGTCGCCGTCGTAGGCCGCATACTGCGTGCGATGTGAGCGTGTGGGGCTGCGGTGCGACGATGGGACTGTGGCTGTATGTGCTAATTCAGTGAGAGGTGCTTATGTGTCTGATGCATAAGCTGTGGCGTGTCATGCATTACGACGCCGCCATGATGGGCGAACCCGTGTTCGCCGAATTGGGTGAGCGGTACGGTAAGACTCCGACGCAGATCATTCTGCGTTGGCATCTGCGGGAAGGAAACGTCGTTCTGCCGAAGACGCTGAATCCTCGACATATGGCTGAGAACATCGACATCTTCGACTTCGAGCTCAACGGTGACGACATGGCCCGCATCGGACAATTGGCGAAACCCATCCCGCAGCGGCCAGAGGATGCGCCCGACTTCGTGCTCAAGCACTACGACTGGGAAGAGCAGATCTGAGCGTCTCGTATGAGACGTTGCCATCAGACGACGAGGGGAGCGGCGATATCGTCGCTCCCCTCGAGATGGCGTAGTATGCGTTACGAATTGCGGCTGGAGGTCTCCATATCCTGCTCCCATTCGCGCAGCGTGTTGACACCGGTCTCATCGCCGAGCCGTTCCAGCAGCGAGACCTCGTCGTCGGCCAGATGCAGCTGCGCGGCTGCGGCGGCCTCCTCCACCTGGCGAACCTTGGTGACGCCGATGATGGGCAGCGTGCCTTTGGCGATGGCCCATGCGATCGCCACTTGCGCCGGACTCGCATCGTACCTGTCGCCGATGGAGCGTAGGGCGTCGGTCAGCCGTTCGATTTCGGCCAGATGCGGATTGTAGGAGTCGCCGCGCCCGGACCCTTGCGGGAAGGGATGAGCCGAATCGTATTTGCCGGTCAGCGCGCCCTGTTCCAACACCATGTAGGCATAGAACGTGATGCCGTGCTCCTTGCAGTAGTCGAGGATGCCCGCGCGTTCCGACGAGCGGTGCAGCAGGCTGTAATGGTTCTGCACCGCCGAGACGTGCAGTCCCGCCTCACCGAGGATCTCGTTCGCTCGGATGATCTGGTCCAGATTATGGTTCGAGACGCCGATGGATCGAATCTGCCCGCTTTTCGCCAGCGCGATTAGATCCGGCGTCCACCGCTCCACTTCCATGGGATTGTGTATCCAATACACGTCGATGACATCCGTGTGCAGCCGTTCCTTGCTGCCGTCCAGCATCTCCTGCATGGCATCGGGGGAGTCGGATGCGATCTGCGGGGTGAACTTCGTCGACAGCAGCACGTTGTCGCGGTCCGTATCTTTGACGAAATCGCCGAGGATACGTTCCGAACTGCCTTCGCCGTACACGGCGGCGGTGTCCCACAGATTCAGGCCAAGGCCCATCGCCGTGTCGAAAACCGGCTTCAACTCACTTTCGGACAGGTGGTTGCCGAACACCTGGTCGCCGCCCGCTACGCCGGAACCCCAGGACCAGGCGCCCAATGCGATTTTCGGCATGGTGGTGTTTGCATTCATGGTTTTTCTCCTTGTTGCTGATGATGGTATTGGTGATGGTCGGCGCGATTGGAATCGAGGCTACCGTTCTCCGGCGCGGCGCTTCATGAAGCGGCGGATGGAGATCGCCACAAGTCCCGCGAGCAGCACGCCGAGCGCGATGTCCACGCCGATCAGAGCGACCTGCCAGATTGGCGTCGACTGTTCCGGCTCGCCGTTCTCATACCGCCAGCTGTTCACCGTGGTGTACAGAATGTTGTGGGTGGCGCGTCGCATGGCATTGAGCGATGTCGCCGACCGGCTGTCGATATGGTTGGTCGTCTCGGTGGAGGCAAGCATCGCGTCGGTGCCGTTACGGATAAGCTGGTCGGCATCCTGATAGCCGTACAGCGCGCCGGAGAAGTAATCCGTTTCGAGGAATCCCTTGAAACCCCATTCGTCGCGCAGTACCGTCTCGTTCAGACCCTCATGGGCGCTCGAATAGACGTTGCCGATGTAGTTGAACGAGCCCATCAACGCCTGCGCGTCGCCGGATGCCTTGACGATCGTCTCGAACGGTTTGAGATAGATCTCGCGGATCGACTGTTCGTTCGCCCAAGTGCACAGCTGGCCGTTGCGTCGCGTCTCCTGCTCGTTGAGCGCGAAATGCTTGGTGAACGAGTAGACGCTGCGGCTCTTCGCGCCGATGACCTGTTCGGCGGCGAGCTCGCCCGTCAGGGTGGGATCCTCCGAGAAGTATTCGAAGTTGCGCCCTCCGAACGCCGAACGGTGGATGTTCACCGATGGCGCATACCAGCCGGACACGTTGATTTCATGCGCCATGTCGCCGATGGTCTCGCCGTAGGCGCGGGCGAGGTCCTTGTTCCAGGTGCATGCCACCACGATGTTCGCGGGCAGGCCGATGGAGCTGACGCCGGTGAAGTTGTCCTTCAGGGCTGCTGGGCCGTCCACGTCGGACAGTCGGATCTTGCCGATCGATTCGATCGCCGCGTTCTGGTAGCCGGCGTTGGCGATCAGGCTATCCATCTCGTCGAAGGTCAGCTGGTCGAGCAGCAGATCCCACTGCTCGTCGTCGTAGTCGACTCCACGCAGGTCGGCCAGCCGCAGTCCGTTGTTGGCTCCGGTTGTCGGCATCTGCTCGTCGGCGTCATCGGAATCAGAAGGATCGTAGTTGCTGAGATTGGTGAACGTGGCCTTATCCTCGTCGCTCATCGAGAAGTCAGTCGGTGCCGCGGTCGCCTCGACGTAGTTGACGAAACGTCCCGACCGGCTCAGATACGTCACGTCGCCGGCCGCGTCATCGAACACGTTGGTGGCCACCGTGACGTCCCCGTTGTGCGTGTTGTCCTCGGAATCGTAGACGACGGTCCGTGGTACGGAGATTACGCTCTCTTCGATGACGGAGTGGGAGTCGGAACGAATCGAGATGCCGTAGTCTCCCGCCTCCAGCACGTATGCCTTCGCATCGCGATAGTCGTAGGAGGCCATGTCGTCATCGTCGAATTCGATGCGCATGGTCTGCGATGCGCCCGGTTCGAGCTCATCGGTCTTCTCGAACGCGACCAAGTTCGCGCTGGCCTTTTCAATACCGCCGTCAGTGTAAGGAGGATTGACGTACGTCTCCACAACATCCTTGCCTGGGGCCGTGCCGGTATTGGTCACCGTCACGTCGAAACTGATCGTGCCGGTCGCCTCGTCGTATGACACGGCTCCTATGCTCTGCTCGAAAGTGGTGTAGCTCAATCCATAGCCGAACGGATACTGCACCGTCTCTTCATAGTTGATCAATCCCTCATCCGCTGCCGTCTCATAGAAACGGTAACCCACGTAGATGCCTTCGGAATAGTTCACGAAAGCGGGGGTGCGGATGCCTCGGGTGGATTCGACGCCGAACTCGTCGACGTTGTCGTAGGGAAAATCGCCGAAATTCTCGTAGGTCGGAGTCTGGGTCAGATCCCGCACGAAGGTGTCGGCGGTTTTCCCTGACGGATTGGTCGTGCCGCGCAGCACTTCGCCGAGCGCCGCGAATCCCGCCTGTCCCGGATGGGGCGCCCACAACACGGACCGGATTTGCGGATAGTCCTCCACGAAGCCCAGTTCGAATGTGTTCGCACCGTTGTAGACCAACACCACATCATCGAAATTATCGGTGACCAGATCGATCATGTCGCGTTCAGACTGGCTGAGCTCAAGATAATGGGTACCTTCGGGGAAATCCTGATATTCGCTGGAATTGTCGGTATAGTTCGCGGCCTTCGGCTTGTTCGATTCGTCATCATAGGTGTGGTCGGTCGCGTTCATGTCGTCGGGGAGGTCCGAGCCTTCGCCGCCCACGCGGCCAATCACGATCATCGCGGTGCTGGAGAACTCCTTTGCGTTGGACAGCAGGCCGTCGTCGTATGTTTCAACCGGGGGCTCGGGCAGCGTCCAATCGGTGTTGGTGATCGATACGTCTCCTCTGGTCGTCGCATAGTCGGTATAGAACCCGGTCAGCTCGTCGTTGGTGTCGAAGCCGCTCATATGGAGGCCGTCCAGCAGCGAGGTGGTGTCATAGGCGTCGGACAGCGCGCCCGATCCGGTGCCGCCGTACACGGGATTCGTCGAAGCCCAGCCGAACACATTGAGCGAGTCCGTGTCCGTCAATGGCAGCATCCCATCATTGTTCTGCAGCAGAGTGATGCCTTCGCGTTCGATGTCGACCGCGAGATCGTTGGTCGTGTCGATGGTCTGCTGCGACAGTTCATAACGGGTGCCCGTCGCCATCGTGATCATGGAATTCAGTGGACCTGTGAGCATCAGGTTGATCGCGACGGCCACCGTGGCGACCGCCGCCACCCACACGCTTGCATGGGTGAGTTTGCGGGTCCCTTGGTTGGCGACGGTTCTGCGATTAACCGCCACGGTCGCCACAAGCGCCACAATCAGCGCGATGGCGATGGCGGTCAGCTGCGGCTGCACGGATTGGATTGTCGCGATGACGTCATCCATATTGATTTCCAGCATGATGTCTCACTTCCTTGTATCGGAATTGTCGTGGTCTGATGGTGTGGATGCCGTCGTGGGCCGTTGCCGTTGCGAAGGGTCGATGACGCGCAGCGTCTTCGCGGGCACTCCTCCCACGATGGTGTATGGAGGAACGTCGTGGGTGACCACGGCACCGGCGGCAACCACCGACCATGCGCCGATGGTGACGCCCGGCAGCACGGTCGAGTTCGAGCCGATCCACGCATGGTCGCCGATGGTGATCGGCGCGTAATGATTGCAGCGATCGTTCGCCGGGCACAGATCGTGGTTGATCGTCGCGAGAACGACGTTGTGTCCGATCAGGGCACCGTCGCCGATGGTGATGCCACCCTGGTCCTGGAATCGGCAGCCCGAGTTGATGAACACGTCCTTGCCGATGGTGATGTTCTTACCGAAGTCCGCTTGGAATGGCGGGAACATGCGGAATGACGGGTCAATTGGCTTGCCTATGATTCGTTGCATGATGTCACGAATCTCATCGGGGGAGTGATACGCCATGTTGAGCTGTGCCGACAAGCGCATGCTTTCCTGACAGACCTCCATGATGACGGCCTCCCGTTGCGGAGTGGGTGTCGCGTTCTCGCGCAGGTCCTGCAGAATCTCATCCAAAGTCGCGTCGGCCATCTCAGCGGAACGCCCCCGCCGCGTACTGCGGCTGATATGGCGCCTGGTCGGCGGAAAGTCCAAGCTCATGCGCGGCGCGCAGCGGCCAATACGGGTCGCGCAGTGACAGGCGGCCCACCTCGATGGCATCGGCTTCGCCGTGCTCAAGAATCGTCTCGGCCTGCTTCGCGTCGAGGATGAGTCCCACGGCCGTCGTCGGGATGTCAGCGCGCTCGCGGACCGCTGCGGCGAACGACACCTGATAGCCCGGCTTCGCCGGAATGGTGACGTCAGGCACGATACCTCCGGATGAGACGTCCATCAAATCGACGCCGTGCACCTTCAGCACGCGAGCCGTGTTGATGGTTTGGTCGAGATCCCAGCCGTTCTCGGCCCAATCCGTGGCGGAGATGCGCACGATCAGTGGCATGGTGTCCGGAATCGAAGCGCGCACCGCGTCGACGAGCTCGACGAGGAAGCGTTGACGGTTCCTGAGACTGCCGCCGTATTCGTCGGTGCGACGGTTGGTCAACGGGTCGAGGAACTGCGAGATGAGATAGCCGTGAGCACCATGCAGCTGAATCGCGTCGAATCCCGCCTTGACAGCCAACGCGGCCGACTTGCCGAAGTCCTGCACGATGGTGTGGATTTCGTCGACGGTCAGTTCGCGAGGCTGCGCGTAATGTCCGAAGGCGATGGGACTGGGGGCCGTCGTCTGCCATCCGCCGTCCGCGGCCGGTACGCTTTGGTCGATGTAGCCGTCGCGGAATGAGCCGGTGGAACCCTTGCGGCCGGAGTGGTCGAGCTGCACCGCGATCGCGCCGCCGGCCTGGTGCACGCCGTCCGTTACCATCTTCCAAGACTGCGCTTGTTCGTCGTTCCATAATCCGACGTCATGCGGGGAGATCAGCCCTTCCTTCGAAACGGCGGTCGCCTCGGTGACGATCATTCCGAACCCGCCATAAGCGCGGGAGACGTAATGCTGGTGGTGAAACAGGTTGGGCATGCCGGTGAGTTTGTCGGCGGAGTAGGTGTCCATGGCCGGCATCCAGATGCGGTTGCGTATGGTCAGGCCTCGCAAAATCATCGGCTCGAACAGTTTCGCGGTGGTGGTGCCCATGGTGTGGGTGTCCTTCCTTGTCTGATTGGGCGTATTGCCCTGTGTTGTGCGCTTGTCGGCTTCCTCGTGCGAGGAGATGTCTGCTATTGTTGAGCACAAAGAATCCATAATCCAATGTTTTTGAATTGTGGTGTCCATAACCTTTACTTATGGATTGTGGGTGGGTGGATGACTAAGGAGGAATGCCATGGATTTGCGGCAGATGCGCTATTTTCTTGCTGTGGCCGAGGAGCGGAACATCACTGCGGCCGCGGAGTATCTTGCCATATCGCAGCCCGCGCTGTCTCGGCAGATGCATGAGCTTGAGGACAAACTCGGGGTGCAACTGTTTGAACGTGGCAGCAGGAACGTCACGCTGACTCCGGCCGGGGAGTTCGTGCGTGAGCGGGCCGAGGAGATCATCGCATTGGCGGAACGCACCGAACTGGAAGTCACGTCATGGGACCAGCCGGTGGCCGGCCCAGTATATATCGGCGCCGCGGAAACCGATTCGATGCGCGTCATCTTGCATGCGGCGCGCAACCTGCAGCGGATGTGTCCCCAGACGAAATTCCATATCTACAGCGGCGACGCGGAGGATCTGATTCCACGGCTCGACTCTGGCCTGCTGGATTTCGCACTGCTGTTCGAGCCGTATGACATGTCGAAATACGCCACCTGCCGGCTGCCGGTCGAGGACCGTTGGGGTGTGCTCATGCCGCGCGACTGCGAATTGGCGCGCAAGGACGCCGTCGTCGCCGACGACGTCAAGCCTCTGCCGTTGATCATCTCCAGACAGACTCGGTTCGACGATTGTCTGATGCGGTGGATAGGCGTGGATGAGCGTGAACTGCATGTGGCCGGCACCTACAACCTCGTCAACAACGCGGCGCTGATGGTCTCCGAAGGGCTTGGCTACGCGTTGTGTCTGGATGGCATCGTGGGCCTGCCGGAGGATTCCGATATCGTATTTCGGCCGCTGAGTCCGAACCTGCCGGCGAAGATGGTGCTGGCGTGGAAGCCGGGGCGTCAGTTCACCAAAACCGCCGACCATTTCCTTGCCGCCGTCAAAGACTATGTGTCCAGCAAAGCCGTTTAATACCAGTCGTGCTTCTCGTTGCGGTCGAGCGCGTTGATGCGGGCCATCTCATCGTCGGAGAGCTCGAAATCGTAGATCTCGGTGTTCTCGAGGATGTGATCGGGATTGCTGGAGCCGGGAATAACCACCACGCCTTTCTGCAGATTCCAACGCAGGATGATTTGTGCCGGCGATTTGCCATGCGTTTGGGCGATCTCTTGAAGCGTCTCATCGGCGAACATCTCGCCGGTATGGCCGCGGCCACCGAATGGATACCAACCCTGCACTACGATGCCGAGTTTCTGGATATATGGGATGACGTCGTTCTCCTGATAGTACGGGTGGATCTCGTTCTGCACCAACGCCGGTGTGACGTCGACTTGCGGCAGAAACTCTTCAAGCTCGTCCACATACCAGTTCGACAACCCCGCTGCACGTACCTTGCCTTCGTCGATCGCGTCTTCGATCGCACGATACGCGGCGACGTCGTTCGTTCCCGGATGGTGCAGCAGCATCATGTCGATATAGCCGATATCGAGCGCTTCCAACGCTTGGTCGATAGCTATTGCGGCACCATCGAACTGGTCTGGATAGAGTTTGGTGATCACGAACACCTCTTCACGAGGTACGCCGGATTCGCTGATCGCCTGTCCCACCTCCTGTTCGTTGCCATAGATATGGGCGGTGTCGATAAGCCGTACACCCGCATTCAATGCTGCGGTGACGGCTTTGGTGCATTCCTCGCCATGCAAGCTATATGTGCCGAGCCCGTTAAGAGGCATCGTGATGCCATTGTTGAGTTCGACGGTGCGTGTGCTGAAATTGAATTGACGAACGATGTCGGTCATGTTGTCCTCGCTGTTCCGTTCGTGTGATTCCTGTGATTCGTCGCCCCGCATGACGGAGACGTTCCCGGATGCGCATCCCGACAACGCTCCAAGCCCACACAGAGTTAGACAGACGATGGACAGTAGGAGTGCGATGGTGCGGCGAAAGCGGTGGAAAAAGTCGGTCATAACTCGAATCCTTCCGAAGTCTGTCGGTGCAATGCCGGTGCGGCTGTTCGTCAGGCGCTTGGGCACCGCCGTTTGATGTCAGTATGGGCTTTGCGGAATCGATAATCCAATGCCATGTGTATGTGCTTGCCATAACGGCAGGGTATGGCAAGCCCGAATGATGATGGATTGTATAACAGATGAATGAAAACCAATCAGCATAAAATACTCATATATGAGTAAATATAGGCTAAATCATTAAATACTGCTCATATATGAGTATGTTCAGATTCATATGATTGATGTGCGCGGCCCATACGACCTGACGGACCTTGACGATGTCGATGCTGGGAATGTCCGAGCTCCATTATGTCTGCGTCAGTGAGAATCCTCGGAAGATGTAGTTCATCTGGAAGACGATGAAACGTTCGAGGGACACGCCGCCCGGGTCGGCGAGCCATGCGGCGATGGTGGAGGTCAGCGCGGAGGCGTAGAACTCGCATACCAGATCGCGTTCGCGCCCGTATCTGGGAGCCTGAGGAGGCAGATTGGCCTCGATCAGCGGCTTGAGCATGTCCTTGAACCGACGCGAGAACGAGGGATCGCCCCGGTCGGAGAGCAGCACGGCGACATACTCCTGATACTCCTCGGCGAACGACAGGATGTCGCTCATGTGCGCGGTCAGCTGCTCATACGACGGCGCCTCGTTCGGCGACTGGTCCATCGCGTTGATGCGGTCGAAGAACTCGTCCTCGATGTGCGTGAGCACGTCGCGCACGCCACTGAAATACTCGTAGAACGTGGCGCGGCTGTATCCCGCCAGCGCGGTGATCTCGCGCACGGTGATCTTGTCGATCGGGCCGGTGCAATACAGTCGCCAAAACGCGCGGATGAGTTTCTCCCGCGCCTGGGATGGACGTCTTTCACGCGCGGAGACTGCGGTATGTTCGCCTTGCATTGTGATGCGCTCGCTTTTCTGCGGAAAATCGCGGGTTTTCGTCCAGCATACCTTACACATTGTCAGAGTGTGTCTGAACGTTGGTATTTCAGTGAAAACTACACTGAATATCGTCCGGTTCCCAACACAATGCAAGGTGAAGGCGGCCGGCTTTACGCAATCAATATGGAATATGAACCCCAAGGAAGGATGGCATGCACAATGGCCGACTACGCTGAGACGAGCGCGATGGAGGAAGCGATCAAGGACCGTCTGGAGACGGGATTCCGCAACTGGAACGGCGGCTACGACGGTTGGCTGGAATGGTGCAACACCCTCTACGAGCCGGATGCCTACTACAACATCCCCTTCAACGGATCCCAGCGCCGCTGCACGCTCGAGGAATACAAGGGCATGATGGGGCAGCTGTTCGAGCACTTCACCATGGAGCTAGGCGCTTTCGACAACATGATTATCAAGGGCGACTGGGCCGCGATCAGGTATACGGTGAAGGTCAAGAATCTGGACACCGGGGCGGAGATTCTCCAGCACACCATGGAATTCGTCAAGTTCAAAGACAACAAGGACGAGCGCGGCGTGCGCGTCGTGGAAGGCTGGGCCCTGTCCGATTCCGCGCTGTGCTGAATCGTTGTTCGCGCCTCCGCCATTCAGCGCGAATCATCACGTCATCCTGAGCGGAGGCCGCTAGGTCGGAGTCGAAGGATCTCATAACGGCCACCCCCATCCATGAGATCCTTCGACTCCGCTGCGCTCCGCTCAGGATGACAGAAGAGAATGGGCGTGCCCGCTCAGGATGGTGAAAAGGGCACTCAGGATAACGAGAGCGAGCTTAAAGGCAGGGCGGGGCGAGACTTCGCTGAGAGGTCTGAGATGGCGGACGAAGGAGCTCTCTTACCAGGTGAACGGTTCGGTGAAGATATCCGATCTGCGCACGCCGTTGCGGCGCAGCATCGTTGTGATCGCGCGCAGCATGGGGGAGGGGCCTCCGATCAGATACAGGGCGTCGGGCCTGGTCGCGTCGGCGAGCTCCTGTTCGCTGAACTGGCCGACCAGCAGACGCAGCGTGCTTGCCGATTCCGCCGCCCATGCGGTCAGCTCGTCCTGTCCGATGAGATCGTCGGGCGTGCGTGCGGAATACAGCATGGTCACCTTGCGGCCATGTTCGGTGCAGTACTGGGCCACCGGTATCAGCGGCGTCACGCCGATGCCTCCGGCGTAGATGACCACAGGTCGTCCGCTCCCACGTTCCTCCAAGAACCGGCGGTAGCGTCCGAACGGACGCAGCATGGCGACCCGCATCCCTTTGCTTATGGAAGTGCCGAGCAGCTTAGTGAAATCACCGTCGGCACGGATGGCGAACGTCATCAGGCCGACCGTATTCGGCCGGTTCATGATGGAGAACGGATGGTATTCGCCCATGCCTTTGACCCCGGGGAAGCGTAGGAATACGAAATCGCCCTCCTCCCACGAGTCGGCCAATGCGGAAACACGCACCTCGAGACTCCACACATCGCCGGAAAGCCTGCGAATGTCGACGACCCTGCCTTGCGGTGCCAGAACACGGTCGCGGAATTTCACCCACACATACACGGCCGCCACAACGGCGGCATAGGCGTTCGCCGTGGCGACGAACGCCGGCATCATCGTGAAATACCAGACGAGATTGAAATGCACGACCACGATGGCGGTCGCCACGATCAGCAGGCGGTGCAGCCACACGTTGACCTCATGCCGGCCCACGCGTTCGATCGCCCGCCGCAGCGCCTTGGCCGGAGCGAAACGCTCCGAAATCCAACCCGCCATCGTGACCAACGCGACCACCACCAGCGCCAACAGCATATAGAACGCGACCTGACCGGTCAGCTGGGTCAGTCCGGCGGACGGCAAATCAAGCTGGTGAAGGAACGCGAACACCAAAGCCAGCACGCCCAGCACGCCATGCATCATATACATCTTCGGCAGTCCGATCAGACGGTCCAGCCAATGCGGGCGCGTGGCGAGCACGATGGCCTCCAGCATCCACACGTAGGCGACGAGCCCTGCGGCGATGCGCGGAATCAGCGCGGCGATCATCGCCGGCGCGCAGACGACGAACACCGCCACCAGCGTCGCCGGAATCACAACCAGCAGTGCGATCCAGACAAGAGGCACAATCAGACTTAGGCGATGGGATGCGCTCATAGGCCAAGGCCTTCAACCCACGAGCGAACGTCGTCATCCGAGGTCGAGGAGCCGAAACGCTGCCCCTCCAGCCAGTCTCCGGTACCGGCGAGCTCGGCCAGTTGACTGCCGCTCGAACCGAGTCCCGAGCTGGCCGAAGTGCAGAACGGCACCACCGTCTTGCCGGTGAAGTCGTTCGCCGCGACGAAGCTGCTGGTGGGCCATGCGGCGATGCCCCACCAGATTGGGTAGCCGATGAACACGACGTCATAGGAATCCCAACCGTCGACGGCAGCGGAGACGAGCTCCACGTCCCTGCTGCCGGGGTCGTCGTGCTCGCGCGAAACGCGGCTGTCGCTGTCGGTCCAATCCAAATCGTCATCGGAATACGGATCCGCCGCCTCGATCTCGAACAGGTCGCCTCCGGTCGCCGCGGCGATCTGCTCAGCCACGGCCGCGGTGGTGCCGGTGGCCGAATAGTAGGCCACCAGAACGGTGGCATCGGTGACGGGTTCGGACGTGTCCGTGGACGAACCTGAGTCGTTCTGCGCGGAATCCGTCGATGATTGCACGGAATCCGTTGAAGAGCCGCAGCCGGCGAGGCTTGCGACGAGTGCCAGACTGAGCGCCACGGTGGTGAACTTCTTCATGATGGATCCTTAATCTACGGGGTTTGGGTGTCTCATCCGTGAAGGATGTGCCGTCAGCATACGGTGAACGGCGATGGCTCATCAAATGTGCGGACAATATGGAACCGCATGCCTTTTGCGCATAATGCGCGTGGGACTCGGCCATCAATCGTCGTGCGTTGGCGAATGACGGCCAACGGCCCACGCGTGGGGCCGGCGGGCTCAGGCGTCTCAGCCGACATGGATCAGGGATTTGATGGCGCGGCGCTCGTCCATCGCCTGGTAGGCGTCCTGCACATGGTCGAGGTCGAAGGAGACGGTGAACACCTTGCCCGGCTCGATGCGGCCGTCGAGCACGGCGTCCAGCAGCACGTTCCTGTCGTAGGTGATCACCGAGGCGGGGCCGCCCTTAAGGCCAACGTTGCGCCAGAACAGTGCGTTGACGTCCAATTTCGCGGCATCGATATGCGGCACGCCCACGCGTCCGATCGTGGCACCCGCGCGGGCGACGGCCAGAGCGGTCAGCGTGGACTGCTCCGAGCCGACGCATTCGAGCACGGCGTCGGCGCCGTCGCCGCCGGTGAGTTCCATCACACGCTCCACCGCCTCGTCGCCGCGTTCCGGCACGACGTCGGTGGCGCCGAACTCGCACGCTACGGCCTGACGGTCGGTATGGCGGCTCATGGCGATGATGCGTTCCGCGCCGAGCATTCTCGCGCCCAGCACACCGCACAGTCCCACCGCGCCGTCGCCGAACACCACGGCGGTGTCGCCGGGCTTGACCTCGGCGCTCACGGCGGCGTGATAACCGGTGGCCATCACGTCGGACAGGGCGAGCAGCGAGGCGCGCATATCAGCGGAATAGTCATCCGGCGTTCCGGGAATCCTGATCAACGCGCCGTCCGCGTTGATCGCGCGCATGACCTCGGCCTGATAGCCGGCGTTGCCGCCCGGCTCCACATTGGGGCAGTCGGCGTCGAACCCGGCCTTGCATGCGGCGCAGCGGCCGCAGCCGTGGGTGAAGGGCACGATGACGAAATCGCCCGGCTTGATTTCGCGCACGTCGGTACCAACCTTCTCGACGATGCCGATGGCCTCATGTCCGGCGAGCGAGCCGTGCTGGCGCTGGGAGATGCCTCGGAACCACCACAGATCCGACCCGCACACGCATGCGTCGAGCACGCGCACGATGGCGTCGGTCGGCTTCTCGATCGCAGGCTCCGGCACGTCGTGGACCTCCATGACGCCAGGTTCCACAAATACGGCTGCTTTCATAGTCATAGTCCGCACTCCTTCTATCGTTCGCGCTCCACTGGCGGAGCGTCGTTGGGATACGGGACCGACGATATTCTCCGGTAGCCGTTACCGGTCAAATCAAGACACGCGGCGCGCGAGAAAATCGCAAATAAGCTCGGTGGCGTGATTCGCGGCATCGGGGGAGTAGGCATGTCCGGCACCCCTCAGCGTCTCTAGAGTGGCGTGAGGCAACGCTTCGGCCGCTTTTCGGGATGCGGATATCGGCACCAGTGTGTCGCCGTCGCCATGGATGATCAGCACGTCTCCCTCGTAGCCGGAAATGGCGTTGAACACGTCAAACCCGTTCACACTGGCGAAATAGTCGTGCCCCACATCCATCAGCATATGGAAGTAGGACTCTGGAATATCGTTCTTGTCGGGGAAGAGGCGATTCGCGTCATCCACCAGAGAGAAGGCCGGCGACGACAACACCATCGCCGCGACGGCGTCCGGTCTTGCGGCGGCCGTGAGGGCCGACACCACACCGCCTTGGCTGTATCCGAAAAGAAACAGGTTGTTACGATCCACGTCGTCGCGTCGAAGCATGGCGTCGATCACCGCGTTCAGGTCGTCCCGCTCGGTGAAGACGGTCATGTCGAGAGTGGATCCGTCGCTTCGGCTGGATGGGCTGCCTCCTCGAAAATCAAGGCACGCGACCAGGAACCCTCGTTCGGTCAGCGCCTGCGCGTACCGCAGTCCACCTTGATGGGAGCCGCCGAAACCGTGCGAGTAGATCACCGTCGGCAATTCGCCGTCGGCATGTTCCGGATGATGCAGTTCGACGAAGACGCGTCCGTTTCCTCCGTCCACCCATGTCTCTTCGGTCCGCATCATGATGACTGCCTCCTCGCTGATAATCGTGTTACCGCTGAGTATAAGAGACGGTAGCGGCTGCCGGTCAAGTCGGTGACGCGCCACACTTCAGTACTGGTAATCCGGCGCGAGCAGGGACATCAGCGCCTGGTCGTGGTGGTGGACCAGCTCGCTGTCGTCGTCGAGCAGCATGGTCGTGCCGGACTCGCGGGTATAGGGCTCCCATTCGGGCAATCCGTCCGCGGCGGGCACGCCGGTGCGCGCGAAACTCACCCATGCCTGGCTGATGTGGTCGGCCAAGGCATCGCCGCTGACGTTGTCGAAGACGTAGGGGATCTCCGCGCCGTGATACGACCCCATCACGCCGTTGGAGTGGGTGAACACGTAGGCGTACACGTCCGCCCCTCCCTGATCGGCCTTATGCGACATGATCTTGAGCATCGGCAGACGGATCAGCGTATCCACCCGGCTGGCTTCGAGCCCGCCAACGTTGGGATACGCTTCTTCGACGGCCGCCGCGATGGCGTCGGCGTTGTCTTGCGGTACGTCGGTCGGGGCGCTCATACCAGTCCATTCGTTGAGATTGCTGCCGATCAGCAACGTCACATCCTCGCCCGCGGCCGCGAAGGAATCGTCGGTGACGGGGTTCGTGGGCAGGAAGTCGCCGTCCACCACCGGCCCCCACTCCATCTGATAGCCATCGCCCAAAGGAGCGGGAATCCGGTATTCGTCCGCGGTGGTCTGCAGCGCGGCGGTCGCGGCATCCTGAAGGTCGGACACCGAAACGGTTTGCAGGTCGTCGATGTTCTCGGCGGTGATGTTCAGATTGTCGAGCAGGTGCTCGGTCAACGATTGGCTCTGCTCCTTGGTGGCGAAGGTGACGCCCATCGTCTCGGTGGCGCCGCTTTGCACGATGGCTTTGCCGAACAGTCCCTTGGCGCTCGGCGCGCTCATCAAGGCGAGCTGTTTGGCGCCGCCGCCGGATTGCCCGAACAGGGTCACGTTGCTTGGGTCGCCGCCGAAGTAATCGATGTTCTCCTGGATCCATTCGAGGGCGGCGATGATGTCGGTGAGTCCCACGTTGCCGGAATCCGCGTATTTCTCGCCGTACGCGGACAGGTCGAGATGGCCGAACACGTTGAGACGGTGGTTGACGCCCACCACGACCACGTCGCCGCTGGCGCTGAGGTTCGCGCCGTCATAGTTGCGCTCGTTGGCCGATCCGGTGGAGAACCCGCCGCCGTGCAGCCACACCATCACCGGGCGGCGCTCGCCGTCGTTGATGCCGGGCGTCCAGATGTTCAGATTCTGGCGGTTGTTGTCGGCCGTATCGTCGTCTTCGGACGCGGACATGCCAAGCATGGATCCCTGCGGTGAGGTCGCCCCATAGGAATTGGTGGTGAGCACGCCATCCCATGGCTCCACCTCCTCGGCGGGAACGAAGCGTTCGGTCGCCCGCGCGTAAGGCACGCCGAGATATCGGTACACGTCGCCTTGCATGGCGCCCTGCACGTCGCCCGCTTCGGTGCGCACGACGGTGCTGGACGAGGCTGGCAGATCCTGATAGGCCGGCGGCTATGGGAAGTTCCGACGAATGACGGCGACGATGACAAGGGCGACGACAACGAGCACCGCCACGATGGATGTGACGATGATCGCTATTTTCTTCTTACGACTCATCGGCTGGCGTGTGGATGCGTTCATGATGGCAAGACCTCGTTCCTGATTCGCTTTCTCGACGAATATGTCGTGAGAATATGCGTCAAGCGTATGGATTGATGCTGCTGCCCCGTAAGCTCGCTACCCGTTCCGCCTATAAGAAACCTGCATCAGGCTATTCATTATTTGCATAGCCCAATGCAAGGGTTCGCGAGACGACAGCCGGGCGTCCGCCTTAGCATGGCAGCATCTCCCCACCGCCCGCCGTCCATCGGCATGCCGGTGGGCCGGTCAATCCCAACGCAACTCAAAGGAGAGAGCAGATGCTCAGTATCAATTGGAGCGATGTGATCAACGTGCTCGCATCCGTGGCTCCGCATCTCATCGCGATCGGCATCGCGCTGATCGTCGGCATCGTCGTGACGGTCGCCGTCAACACGCGCACTGTGCGGGCCACGTCCGTGCGCAAACTGGTTCATGGCGAGACCTGGCTCGCAGTGCTGGTCGCCGCCGTGGTCGCCGTGACGCTGATGCTGTACGGACCGTTGTTCAGCCTGCTGAACAACGCCACCGCCGAGCGCCATACGCTGCAGGAGAGCACGGTCGCCGCGGCCAACGACCTCGGTCCGCGCATCCAAGACGAGGCCATCACCATGCTGAAGAACGATGACGGAGCCCTGCCGCTGTCCGCCGGCAACATCAACGTGTTCGGCTGGGCCTCCACCAATCCCGTGTACGGCGGCACCGGATCCGGCGCGCTGTCGGACACCTATCCCACCGTCTCGCTGATCGACGGACTCGAGCAGGCGGGATTCACCGTCAACCAGGATCTCACCGACCTGTACGCCTCCTACCGTGCCGATCGTCCTGAAGTCAGCCTGTTCGCCCAGGATTGGACGCTGCCCGAGGTGCCAACCGCGCAGTACGGCGACGATCTCATCGCCGACGCCGTCGACTTCTCCGACACCGCCGTCATCGTGCTCGCCCGCGTGGGCGGCGAGGGCGCCGACCTGCCAACCGACATGAAGGCCGAAGGAGTCACCTACACCAACAACTCCGAGGATTACGAGGATTATCAGGCCGGCGAGCACTTCCTGCAGCTCAGCCAGACCGAACGCGACATGATCGATCTGGTCACCTCGAACTTCGAGAACGTCACGCTGGTCTACAACGGCGCGAACACCTTCCAGCTCGACTTCCTCGACGACTATCCGCAGATCACCTCCGTGCTATGGTGTCCGCCCGCCGGACAGGCCGGATTCACCTCGCTCGGCGCGGTGCTCGCCGGTGACGTGAACCCCTCCGGTAAAACCTCCGACACCTTCGTGCGCGACCTGACCGCCACCCCCAGCTTCAACAACTTCGGAGACTTCGAATTCGACAATATGGACGAGTTCCAGATCCCCGAGGACGACCCGTTCGCGGCCAACGCTGTGCCCACCTTCGTCAACTATGTGGAGGGCATCTACATCGGCTACAAGTTCTACGAGACCGCCGCCGACGAAGGCCTCATCGACTACGACGAAGCCGTGCTCTATCCGTTCGGTTACGGCCTGAGCTACACCACCTTCAGCCAAGAGATGGGCGACGTGACCTATGACTCCGACGGCACGATCAGCTTCGACGTGACCGTGACCAACACGGGCGACGTGGCCGGCAAGGATGTGGTCGAGGTCTACTACAACCCGCCCTACACCAACGGCGGCATCGAAAAGGCCTCCGCGAATCTGGTGGCCTTCGACAAAACCGACGAGCTCGCCCCGGGCGAATCGCAGACGCTGACCGTCGAGTTCGCCGACGAGGACATGGCCTCCTACGACGAGAACGACGCCGAAGCGTACGTGCTCGAACAGGGCGACTACGTGGTGTCCATCAACACCGATTCGCATACCGTGATCGACGAGCGGACCGTGACCGTGGACGAGACCATCGTCTACGACGAGTCCAACCCGCGCTCCGACGACCAGGTCGCCGCCACCAACCAGTTCGACGACGCGGCCGGCGACGTGACCTATCTGAGCCGCGCCGACGGATTCGCGAACTACGCCGAGGCCACCGCCGCGCCGAGCACCTACTCGCTGGCGGACGAATACAAAGCCAACTTCGAGAACAACGGCTCCTACGACCCAGCCGACCACAACAACGCGGACGACGTGATGCCGACCACCGGCGCCGACAACGGCATACGCCTGGCCGACCTGTACGGCGCCGACTACGACGACGAGCGTTGGGACGACCTGCTCGACCAGCTCACCTTCGACGAGATGGACACGCTGATCGCGCTCGGCGGCTACGGTACCCAGGCCATCGACTCCATCGGCAAGATCGCGCTCACCGACCTCGACGGCCCGGCCTCGCTGAACAACAACTTCACCGGAGTCGGCTCCGTGGGCTTCCCCTCATCCACCTCGTTCGCCTGCACCTGGAACCAGGATCTGGCCCGCGAGTTCGGCGAGATCATCGGCGACATGGCCCACGACATGGATGCCTCCGGCTGGTACGCGCCGAGCATGAATCTGCATCGCTCCGCGTTCGGCGGCCGCAACTTCGAATACTATTCGGAGGATCCGCTGCTCACCGGCACGATGGCGGCCACCGAAGTGGCAGGTGCCCGCTCGCGCGGCGTGTACTCCTTCATGAAGCATTTCGCACTCAACGACCAGGAAACCAACCGTTGGTCGATGCTCACCACATGGTCGAACGAGCAGGCCATCCGCGAAGCCTATCTCAAGCCCTTCGAGATGTCCGTCAAGGACGGCGGCGCGCAGGCCGTGATGAGCGCCTACAACTACATCGGCGTGACCTACGCCGCCGCCTACGCTCCGTTGCAGCAGACCGTGCTGCGCGACGAATGGGGCTTCAACGGCATGGTGCTCTCCGACTACTTCGCGGGCTTCGGCTTCCAGAACGCTGACCAGATGATCCGCAACGGCAACGACATCATGCTCTCCACCACGGACGTGACCAACCACGTGACCGACCGTTCCGCCACTTCGATGATCGCCATGCGCAACGCGGCGCACAACATCCTGTACACCGCGGTCAACAGCTACCACTACGAGAACGGAGAGCCCGAACGGACGATTCCGATCTGGCAGACCATCACCTGGGTCGCGGTGGGGGCACTCGCGCTGCTGACCGTCGGACTTGAGGTCGTGTCCATCCGGCGCTTCATCCGCCGTCGTCGCGAAGAAGGCGCGATCCCTGTCCCCTCCGACGAGTGAGATCCGATCGGCCGACCGGCCGTTGCTAGATCCGCTCTATTGCCTGACGTGGCGTCCGGGTTCCTCCATTCCCGGACGCCACGTCTTGTTATAGGCGATATGGTCGTGCCTCATGATGAAGGTGCGGCCCCGAACGAAGACGCGGCGAGAGGGATGTCTCCAGGCATGCGGAAAGCGGCGCTCGCCACGTTATCTCAGGGAGGATTGGGTTTATTCGTAGGCCTCTGAAGGGTTCCTACGGACGAGCCGCCACAGCCGTGACGAACGCGTTGAGGAACCCGGCGTCGTCGGCACGGCACACGCAGTGGAATTCCGCCGTGGCGTCGGCGTCGGTGATTCTGACGAGTTTGCGGTCGCGGACGGGTCGCTCGTAGATGCGCATGGACGCCTTGGTGACGAAATACAGCAGATCGGTGGTTTGCGCGATGGCGACGAACGATTCGGAATCGGATTGGCGCAGCAGACGCGAGGCAGGCAGATGCTCACGGCACACATCCTCCCAAAAGCCGATGCCGTTGAGCAGCAGGATGTTGTAGCCGTTGAAGTCTTTGAACCGCATCTCGTCGAACCGCGCCAGAGGATGGGTTTGCGGAACGGCCAGATACAACGTCTCCGTCATCAAAGGAGCGCCGATCAGACTCAGTTCCTCCAAAGTCCCCTTGGCCGGATTGTTGAGGATGACCATGCGGTAGGTGCCGTCCGACACTCCTTCGAGCATGTCGTCGTCTGATTTCATCTCGCTGGACACCGTCATATCGGGCTGCATCTGCGAAAGGATCCGCGACGCCTCCCACAGCGGGGCCGGCGCGCAGGAGGCTACGGCGATGGTATGGCGGCTGCGGTCGTATTCACGCACATGACGCATCATCTCATCATGCATGGCAAGCAGACGGCTCGCGTATTCGACCGCCATCTCGCCGTTCTCGTTCAACGCGATGGTATTGCGGTCGCGATCGAACAGCGGCACTTTGAATTCGCTTTCCAGCCGGCGCATCGTGCGGCTGAGCGACGGCTGCGACATGTGCAGGCTGCGGGCGGCGCCGGACAGTGTTCCCTTCTTCGCGAACGCGACCAGCTGTTCGAGATCCTCCATATCCGACATATCCCATGACTGTACACCATGTGGACATGCCGGGCGACGCCGCCCGCCCATAACCGCCGGCCGAATCCCGGTCAGGAGTTTTCGCGGATGCGGCTGCCGCCGAATACGTCCAAATCCATATGGTCGAGTGTTTCGTCGATGGTATAGATCTCGTCGGCGGTGAGCGTCACCTGCGAGGCGGCGAAGTTCTCCCGCAGGCGCGCGGGTTTCCTCGATCCGGGGATGGGGATGATCCACGGCTTCTTGCACAGCATCCACGCCAGCGAGATCTGCGCGGCGGTTGCCTGTTTATCGTGGGCCAGCCGTGCGACCAGTTCGGTGAGTCCCTGCGCTTTGCGTCGGCCCTCCTTGCCGAACTGCGGCATGGCGGCGCGATAGTCCGCCGCGTCCGAGAACGTGGTCGAAGCGTCGTAGCCGTTGGTGAGGAATCCGTTGGCCATGGGGGAGAACGCCACCAACGCGACGTTCAACTCCTCCAAAGTCTCGAACAGCGACTCATGCCAGCGGGCCATCATCGAATACCTGTTCTGCACGGCGGCCACGGGGCAGACCGCATGGGCGCGGCGTAGATACTCCTCGTCGGCCTCGGAGATGCCCCATGCTCGGATCTTGCCTTCACGGATGAGCTCGCCCATGATGTCCGCCACCGTTTCCGGTGAGGTTTTGGGGTCGATGCGGTGCTGATAGTAGAGGTCGATGGTGTCGACGCCCAAACGTTTCAGACTGCCTTCGACTGAACGGCGGATGGTATCCGGCGAACTGTCGGTCGTGAGCGTGCGGTCCGACGCGATTGTGATGCCGAATTTCGTGGCGACCACGACGTCATCGCCCATGTCGCGAATCGCCTCGCCCACCAGTTCCTCGTTGTATGCCGTGCGCCCGTCGGCGTCGATGCCCGTGTAGCTTTCCGCGGTGTCGAAGAACGTATAGCCCATCTCGTAGGCCTCATGCAGCACATGGACCGCTTGGTCTTGATCCATAGGAGCGCCGTAGCCGTGGGTGAATCCCATGCAGCCCAGTCCCAGCGGAGATACTTCGATTGCGGATCCGCCAAGTACCCTGTGTTGTGTGTTCCCTTCGCCCATATCCACCATCCTTTCCGTTGTGTTTTCGCCGCGTTTCCACTGTTCCGTCGGTGATGTGTGGCGCAAGCGCGCTACGGCTTGCTATGAGTTCATGCTATGCGCCCGTCTGCGGGTGGCATGTAAGGCTTCGACAAACACCCATGCGCAATGCGCATAGCTTCATACGTCGGCGGCATAGGCCGTGAGCTGATGTCCGCCGCCATCCTTTCGGCACATACTGATGGCCCATCCACGCTGGATGGGCCATCTCTGTTACAGATTCAGGCTGGCGACCCAGTCTTGAACATCCGATTCGGATGCGTTGGATGAGAAGCGCTGGCCTTCCTGCCAGTCGCCGGTGCCGGCGAGTTCGGCCAGCTGGGTGGCGCTCGATCCGAGTCCTGAGCTGGTGGAGGTGCAGAACGGAATCACCGTCTTGCCGGTGAAATCGTTCGCCTCGACGAATCCGTTGACCGGCCATGCGGCGACGGCCCACCAGATCGGATAGCCGATGAACACGGTGTCGTAGGAATCCCAATCGGGCACTTCGGTGGTCGTCAATTCCACGTCGCGCTGGTCGGGGTTGTCGTGTTCGACGGAGACTCGGCTGTCGTCGTTCGTCCAGTTGAGATCGTCGTCCGTGTACGGCTCGGACGGTTCGATGACGAAGATGTCGGCGTCGGCGGCGTTCGCGATGGCGTTTGCCACCTCTTCCGTATGACCTTGGGCCGAGTAATAGACCACGAGCGTCGATCCGTCACCGCTGGTGGTGGGGGTGTCGGTGCTCGTCGACGAATCGGACTGGGAAGTATCGGAATCCTGCGCGTCGGACTGCGAGGTTCCTCCGCAGGCGGCGAGGCTGGCGGCAAGTACGATGCTCATGGCCGCGGCTGCGATTTTCTTCATGGGAATCATCCTCCTAGGGTCGGTTGCGGTGGATGATTCGACCCTAAAATCCGGTAACCGCTACCGGTCAAATTCGCGACATGCTCTGAGCGAAAGATCCTTCGACTCTGGGCTTCGCCCTCCGCTCGGGATGACGCAGCTCATGGCTAAGTGGACGTAATCAGGAAAAGAGCTGAAAAGATCGCAGATATACTTATGATTGCCGTAAGGGCAGGCAAATCAAAAATCGGAAGTTCAAGGTGGGATAATGTACATTGTTTTAGGCCTTGTGCTGATTGCCATCGGACTTCTTATGGTCATTGAACCGAAATCCTTCTATGAAATCACCCAGGGTTGGAAAAATGACGGTTATGCTGAGCCCTCCCAGCTATTTATTATCTCGACAAGATTTGGTGGAGCCATGTTTATTTTGGTGGGTTTGGCTGGCGATATCATCTTGTTGTTCTTTTCTTGAATATGATTTGGGACAGATAACAGCCGCCACTGGAATCCGCCCTCAAGCGCGGTATCCTTCGTCGCACTGAGGAGCGTAGCATCCTTCGTCAGCCTGAGCGGAGCGTAGCGAGGCGCAAGGATCTCACTGCCCCATATGAAACGCATCACCGCAAGGCCCCGACGAGGTGCCGTTCGGCGGGGAACTCCGGCTCGTTGAACGCGGCGAGCTCATCGGGCATCGTGGCATCCGGGTCGTCGACCTCGATGAGGTTGCTGTAGTACTTGGTGCGTCCTTCGAGCACGCCGTCGTAGAACTCCTGTTTGGCGTCGATGTAGTCGATGCTGCGCTGGATCTCGGCCATGCGTTGTTCGAGAATCTGCCGCTTTGCCTCCAGAATCTGCTTGCGTTCGGGAATCGAGGACTCACCTTGCAGGCACAGGTCGAGGTATTCCTTCATCTCCGCGGTTCCCATGCCGCAGGCGCGCAGGCAGTTGAGGGCGCCGATCCACGCGATGTTCTTGTCGTCGAACACGCGGCGGTTGTTCTCATCCCGGCGGACGTTGGGCACCAGCCCCGCCTTGCAGTAGAACTTCAGCGTCTCGTAGCTCATGTTGACGAGTTTGCAGGCCTCTTTCATCGAATACATCGTCGCATCCTTCCGCAATGGCGTGTCGCCGATTTGACCGGTAGTCACTACCGGCTCCTATGGTCAACGATAACACGACAACAACAATCGACCTAGGAGTTCATATGAACAACATCACCTTGGGCAACGGCGTGGAGATCCCCGGATGGGATTCGGCGTCTTCCAGATTCCGCCACCCGTCATCCTGAGCGGAGCGCAACGAGGCGCAAGGATCTCTTCCCCAGGCACGTCCCGATTTGACCGGTAGCAGCTACCGGAGAGTAATGTCGGTGCCAACCCGTCCATCCATCCAAAGAAGGAGCATCATGACAACACTTGTGGCCTACTATTCCGCCGAAGGATACACCAAGCGCGTCGCCGAGACCATCGCCGACGCCACCGGCGCCGACCTGTTCGAAATCATCCCGGCCGACCCCTACACGGACACCGACCTGGACTGGCGCGACGCCAACAGCCGCGTCGTGCGCGAACACGACGACCCGACGCTGCGCGAAACCCCACTGGACAGCGCGGCCGTGCCGGATTGGGACTCCTACGACACCGTACTCATCGGCTACCCGATCTGGTGGGGTATCGCCGCATGGCCCGTCAACGGATTCGTCACCGACAACGACTTCGCCGGCAAGACGGTGGTCCCGTTCTGCACGTCCGCCAGCTCGCCGCTAGGAGACAGTGACACCCGTCTCGCCGCGCTCGCCGACGCGGGAGACTGGCGTCCCGGCCACCGCTTCCAATCTGCCGTGTCCGACAATGACGTGCGCAAGTGGGTCGAGTCGCTGGGAATCTGACGGCCATCGCATGATCGCCGGGCGGCGTCATTCCCCAAAGGCATGGGTTTCGCTGTCGGCTTGGCATTGGTGACGCGCGGCCTCCTGACTTAGCATGAGGGGACTTGTGACAGGAAATCTGGAAAGGACACGAGTATGGCGAACACGCTGATTCTGGCATTCCATCCGAATATGAACGAGTCGCGGGTCAACCGCCGTCTGTTGGAGGCGACGCGAGGCATGGCCGACGTGACCGTGCGCGACGAGTATGTGCTCTACCCGGACTTCGCCATCGATGTGAAGGCCGAACAGCGCTTGGTCGAGGACCATGACCGCATCGTGTGGCAGTTCCCGTTCTACTGGTACAGCTCGCCCGCGCTGCTCAAGCAATGGCAGGACGACGTGCTGGAATACGGGTGGGCGTACGGCTCCACCGGAGACAAGTTGCACGGCAAGGAGCTGATGGTCGCCGTCAGCGCGGGCGGCGCCGGCGAGAAGTACACGAAGGACGGCGAATTCGGCATCACCGTGCCCGAACTGCTCGCCCCCATGCGCGCGACCGCCAACCACATCGGCATGACCTGGCTGGATCCGTTCATTCTGCCGGGCACGCTGAACCTCTCCGACGACGAGCTGGAGGCGGCCGCCGGCCGGTATGCGCAGGCGTTGGGTCGATAGTCTGTCGGCCGCGGGATGCCAACCCCGAGAAAGAACTCAAAACGGCTTGGAAGGCCTTCCTCCAAGCCGTTTTTTCGTATGGTCTCGACACGGAAAGACACGCCCGAAAGGGACTTGCGTGGTCGACGGGTCTGCTAAAGTAACACGTTGCAAGCGGCCCCCGACACGACGGTTCGACCCGTTTGCCAGGAAGTCGCCATTATGATCGCCGCATTCCGCGGGCTTTCGTTATGCGCCCCCTTGCTTTGCATCAAGAGGGGCCGGAAGCCATAACGAAAGGAATTCTCGAACCATGCCCCGTAACGGCAAAGAAGGCATCCTCTTCAGCTTCATCATGTCCGCGATCATGATCTACGTGATGGCCGCGCTCAACTATGGCGTGCGCACCGGCGACGTGGGCGCGGCCGCCTGGAGCTACGCCGTGTTCAACTTCCCGCTTGCCTACGTGGTGGGCATGATCTGCGATCTGGGCATCTGCACGCCGAGCTCGCGCAAACTGGCGGGCATGTTCTGCAAAGAGGAGGACCGTCCGGTCTGGAAGGGCATCACCGTCAAATTCCTCATGGTGGTGCTTATGACCGTGTTCATGACGATTTTCGGCGCGATCATGGCCTTCGGATTCACCGGTGCCGCGGTCGTCGGTTTCTTTGAGATGTTCCCCTACAACTTCACCATCGCCCTGCCGATCCAGATGCTTATCGTGGCCCCGCTGGCCGGCAAGATCGTGCACATGGTCGGCGACGCCGCCCGCTGGAACGAGCCCGTCGCCGTTGAGATGAACGCCGGCATTGAACGCGCCGCGGCGCTATAGCCTATTCCCGGCCTTCTTCCCATGTCGAAGCAGGCTTGGGCCTTCCCATCGTCATCATCCTAAGCGGAGCGTACCCTCTCCGTCATCCTGAGCGGAGCGTAGCGGAGTCGAAGGATCTCGAACCCTTGTCGACTAACATGCAATGAGATCCTTCGACTCCGTCCTGCGGACTTCGCTCAGGATGACGAAGTGGGAGGGCCGACAGTTCCGTATGGCGGGAGGCGCGTCCTGTTCGGAAGGCGAAGTTCCGCGTCGAGGCATGAATCGTCAACGCATGGTTTTGAGCTTGGCGATGTCCTCGTCCGTGCGGTCGCCGTGGATGGTCAGTTGGGAGAGCGCCTCTTCGATCCGACGATATTCGTCGTCGGTGAGCGATACCGCCGCGGCGCCAAGGTTCTCGTCGATGCGTGAGATCCGCCGCATGCCGGGAATCGGCACGATGCCTTTGGCGAGGATCCAGGCGAGGTCGATCTGCGCGGGCGTGGCGCCCTTGGCCGCCGCGTATTCGCCAAGCAGATCCAACACAGGTTGGTTGGCAGCCATATTCTCCGGCGCGAAGCGGGTGATGACCCGCCGCACGTCATCGCCGGTGTAGACGGCGTCCGTCGCGTATTTGCCGGACAGAAACCCGCTGGCCATAGGGGAGAAGGCGACCACGCCGATACCCAGTTCGCGGCATGCGGGAATGACCGACTTCTCGAACGAACGCTCCATCATGGAGAACTCGCATTGCATGGCGGTCATCGGCGTAACGGCATGGGCGCGCCGCACCTCGCCCTCGGTAGGCTGCGACTGGCCCCAGCCGAGCGTGAGCCCCTCGTCGATAAGCCGGCCCATGGCCTCGGCCACATCCTCGACGGGGATGCCGCGGTTGACCCGATGCTGGTAGTACAGGTCGACATGATCCGTGCGCAGCCGTTTTAGCGACGCCGTCAGACATTCTTTGAGCACGTCGTAGACCGGACGTTCGTCGTCTTCGGGAATATGGGTTTTCGTCGCCAGCACGATTTCGTCGCGGATCGGTGCCAACGCCTCGCCCACCAGTGATTCGTTGCGTCCCGCCGCATAGGATGCGGCCGTATCGAAGAACGTGCAGCCCCGCTCGTGGGCATATCGCATGAGGCGGATTGCCTCGTCGTGTTCCGTCGGCTCGCCGTAGCCGTGGCTGAATCCCATACAGCCCATGCCGATGGCCGACACGTTCAGACGCGCCAATTGCATCGTTCTCATGGTTATGCCTCCTTAAGGGTGGTTGGTTGGGTTAGAACGAGCTGAGATTGTCGATCCAGAACGGTTCGCGCATCTGCGGCGTGACGGTTAGGTTCTGGTCGAGCGTGTTGATGGCGAGCATCTCGTCGTCGCGCAGCGTGAAATCGAATACGTCCAGATTCTCCTTGAGACGTTCCTCGTGCACGGTTTTGGGAATGACGGTCACGCCGCGTTGCAACAGCCAACGCAATACGACCTGCGCCACCGTCTTTTCATGTTTGGCGGCGATGCCCATAAGCGTGGGATTGTCGAAGATGCCGAATTTGCCCTGCGCCAGCGGACCCCATGCCTCGGGGCGGATATTGTGCCGGCGCATCAGCTCCATCGAAGGGTGCTGCTGGTTGAACGGATGCATCTCGATCTGCATGAGCTGCGGCGTCTCGCCGCCATGCAGCACCAGATCCTCCAAACGGTCCGGCGGGAAGTTCGAAACGCCGACGGCCCGCACGAATCCTTCGTCTCGCAGCTCCCGCATGGCCCGCCATGCGCCGAAGACGTCGTTGTAGGGATGGTGGATCAGCAGCAGATCCACATAGTTCAACCGCATGGCGCGCAATGATTCGAGGAGGGAGGTTCTCGCCCGGTCGTAGGTCAGATTCGCGACTTTGATCTTCGTGGTGACGAACAGTTCGTCGCGCGGGATGCCGCTGCGTGAGATCGCGTTGCCCACGGCGGCCTCGTTGCCGTAGCTTTGCGCCGTGTCGATGAGTCGGTATCCCAATTCCAGCGCCGTGTCGACGGTGCGCTCGCACTGGTCGGGGTCTCGCATCTGGAAGACCCCCAGTCCGAGGGTCGGCATGGTCACGCCGTTGTTCAATGTGATGGTTTCCATAGTGTGCTCCTTATATGGTTGCGTCTGCGGTGGTTTCGATGACGATGGGGCTGGGGAGGTGCCCGGCGCGGTTAGTCGTGCCATGCCTCCTCATAGCGAAGACCCTCGTCGATGGCCCCGATGGAACGCATGTCCTCGTCCGTGAGCTCGAAGTCGAAGATGTCGTGGTTCTCGGCGATATGATCGGGGTTGCTCGAGCCCGGAATAGCGATGAAACCGGTCTGCAGCTGCCAGCGGAGAATGATCTGGGCGGAGGTCTTGCCGTATTCGTCGGCCAAAGCCATGATGGTTTCGTTGTTGAAGCTTTCCGACGTGTGGCCACGGCCGCCGAACGGATACCAGCCTTCCATGGCGATGCCGTATTGGCTCACATACCGCTGCAGGGTGTCGTCCTGATTGTAGATATGGTGCTCGTTCTGGATCACCGCAGGTGTGATGCGCGCGAACGACAACACCTCGTCCACCGCCTCCTGCGTGTAATAGTTGGAGATGCCGATCGAACGCACCACGCCTTCGTCCACGGCCCTTTCCATGCCGCGGTACACCTCTTCGTCGTGCGATCCGGGCTGGTGCAGCAGCAACAGGTCGATATATTCCAGATTCAGCCTGTCCAGCGACTCCTGGATCGCGCCGTCCGGGTCCGCATAGGTGCCGGGCATGATTTTGGTGGTCACGAACACCTCGTCGCGGGTGACGATGCCGTCGGCGATCGCCTTGCGCACGCCCCTGCCGACGCCCACCTCGTTGCCGTAATACTGGGCGGTGTCCACCAGTCGGTATCCGTCCTCGAGCGCGTGGTACACGCAGTTCTCCGCCTCGTCGTCCGACAGCGTCCAAGTGCCGAGTCCCAGCATCGGCATGGTGTATCCGCTGTTCAACGTGACATCGGCGACGACATGCGGGCGTGCGTCGTTGTCGTCGAGCCAATCGGACAGCAGTTCGTCGATCTGCTCGTCGGTGAACGCATCCGGATCGCCGTTGTCCGGGAATTCGATATCCGTATACGATCCGATGGTCTCGGGGTCGCGCACGCGTTCGTTGAAATCGTCGAGGTATCCGCTCTGGCCGGATCCCATGCTGGTGCTGAACGGAACCACGGTTTTGCCGGAGAAATCGGTGCTTTCAAGATAGCGTTCCAGCGGGGTCGCCATATATCCGTTCCAAATGGGGCCGCCGATGTATATGGTGTCGTATGCCTCCAAGTCGGGCAGATCGTCCACGAGTTCGGGCAGATCACCGCTGTTCCGCTCCTGTTGGGAGACTTCGGCGGTGTCGTGGGGATTCTCCGGATAGGAGTCGACGGTTCGAATCTCGTATGAGTCCGCGTCGATGATGGTGGCGAGACGCTGCGCGATGCGTCTGGTGTTGCCGGAATACGAGTAGTAGACCACCAGCGGGGTTGCGGTTGCCGATGCGTCGGGCAGTGTGGCGTTGATGGTGCCGTCGGCGGCGGTCGAAGAACTTCCGCCTTCGGATCCGCCCGAGCATCCAGCCATGGTGAGTCCCATGACGCATGCGAGCATGCAGGTCAATGTTTTGCGTATCATCCGCGTCTCCTTTCCGAGGGTTTTGTGGGCGACTGGTTTTAGTTATATGGCGGCGCGGATTCGGCAACGCCGCGCCCGTGGTCGCGATATGCTATCAGTGTGTGAACTGAAAGGTTCATACGCTGATGTGGTGTGGTGAGGTGGCGTATGTACGACAAGCATCTGGACGGATTTCTGATGGCCGCCGACTGCGGAAGCTTCTCCCAGGCGGCGCAGCGGCTGTACATCTCGACCAACGCGCTGATCAAACAGATCAATCTGCTGGAATCGAGACTTGGCGTCACCCTGTTCGTCCGCAGCCGGCAGGGCATCGAACTGACCGACGCCGGACGCAGCATCTATCGCGACGCCAAACGCATCATCGGCATATCCGAGCAGGCCGTGCGGGCCGCCAAAGACATCGAACGCTTGAGCGGGCGGTCCATCCGCATCGGCACATCGCAATTGCGCCCCTGCAAAACGCTGGTGGACGCCTGGTCGACGGTCAGCCGGCGGTATCAGGACATCTCGTTGAACGTCGTTCCCTTCAATGACGAATCCCTGCTCGCCGTGCTTGACGCGCTTGGCGAGGGAATCGACGTCATCGCCGGAATATACCCCTCGACGTTGTGGAACAATCGCTGTCAGGCGCTGCGTCTCGCCGACCTGCCGTTGTGCTGCGCGATGGCCCGGAACCATCCTCTGGCCTATAAACGCCGCCTGACCTTCGATGATCTCGACGGGCAGACGCTGATCATGATCCGCCGGGGCGACACTAGCTATATCGACGAGCTGCGTGACGAGATCGAAACGAATCATCCCGGCATTCGCATCCACAGCGTGCCCAGTTACGGCACCGAGGTGTTCAACCAGGTCGAGGCTCTGGGCGGTCTGATGGTCAGCGTCCAAATCTGGTCAGAGCTGCATCCCTCGTTGGTCACGGTTCCCTGCGAATGGCGCTATACCGTGCCCTACGGCATCGTCTATCCGCTGAAACCCGCCCCCATCGTCGAACGGTTCGTCGAAGCGATGCGCGCCGCCGGCCCGCTCTTCCATAACGATTGAGCATGGAGGGGCATCGTTGATGGGTATTTGATATGCGCCCATGATGGTGATTGAATGCCGGTAATACGACAGGAAGGACGGCATCATGGGCGTAACGGCATCAAACGCGGCCTCATTGAAGAATCTTGACTCCTCCGCGGCGGGCGACGGCGCGGCGGAATGCGCGTGTCTGGCGAAGCGACAGTTGAACGAGCATGAGCACCACCGCGAGTCCGCGGACGTGTGCCAGCAGGTGCTCACCGGCGAACGCGCGATGTTCCGGGCATCGAAGCAGCGCATCGTCGACTCGACGTTCTCCGACGGCGAATCGCCGCTCAAGCACGCACGCGATCTGGAGATCATCGGCGGCATGTTCAAATGGAAGTATCCGCTGTGGTATTGCGAGAACATCGTCGCCAAGGACTGCACATGGTTCGAGATGGCGCGCGCCGGCGCGTGGTACACGAACAACATCACCGTGGAGAACAGCGTCATCGAGGCGCCGAAGAACTTCCGCCGCGCCGACGGCGTGCGGCTGACGAACGTGCAGTTCCCGAACGCGGCCGAAACGCTGTGGCATTGCCGCAACGTCGTCATGAACCAGGTGAGCGCCAAAGGCGACTACTTCGCCATGAACTGCGAGAACATGACCATCGACGGGTTCACGCTGGTGGGCAACTACTCCTTCGACGGCGCGAAGAACGTGGAGGTGCACAACGCGCGAATGCTCTCCAAAGACGCCTTCTGGAACGCCGAGAACATCACCGTCTACGACTCCTTCATCTCCGGCGAATACTTCGGCTGGAACTCGAAGAACATCACCCTGGTCAACTGCACCATCGAAAGCCTGCAGGGCATGTGCTACATCGACAATCTCGTGATGCGCGACTGCCGCCTGCTCAACACCACGCTCGCCTTCGAATACTCCACCGTGGACGTGCAGGTCGACGGCGCCATCGACAGCGTGCTCAACCCGTCGGGCGGCGTGATTCGCGCCGAAAGGATCGGCGAGCTGACCATGAACCCCAACGAGGTGGACGTGTCCGCCACCCGCATCGTCTGCGATACCATCGAATCGCGCAGCGACACCAAGCCCGCATCGTTCTAAACAATGGAGATCCTTGCGCCTCGCTTCGCTCCGCTTAGGATGACGAAGGGCTTCGGCTTCGTCTGGGATGACGGAGAGGAGATCCTTCGACTGCGGGGCTGCGCCCTTCGCTCAGGATGACGAGGAGTGTCTTTCGACGTTCCAGGCGATTTGTGTGGTCTTCTCCGTTATCCCGTGCGGGGTGTGTTTTCCGTTTTTCGTCATCCCGAGCGGAGTCGAGGGATCTCTTGTGCTATAGGAGAAGGTATGACCTACGATTTCGACACTCTGATCGACCGGCGCGGTACCGGATCACTCAAATGGGACGAATACAACGCCGAACTGCCCATGTGGGTGGCGGATATGGACTTCGCCACCGCGCCTGAGATCCGCGAGGCCCTGCAGCGCGAACTGGACCGAGGCGTGTTCGGCTATGCGATCGAAACCGCCCAATGGCGGCATGCCATCGCGAACTGGTGGGAACGCCGGCATGGCTTCCGCTTCGACGAGGAATGGCTGGTGTTCTCCACCGGTGTGGTGCCCACCATCTCCAGCATCGTGCGCAAACTCACCACTCCGGCCGAGAACGTGCTGGTCATGACGCCCGTCTACGACATCTTCTTCAATTCGATCCTCAACAACGGCCGCAATCCGATCGAATGCCCACTCGTCTATGACGAGGCGACCATGCGCTACGGCATCGATTTCGCCGACCTGGAACGCAAGCTCGCCAACCCGCAGACCTCGCTGATGCTGCTGTGTAATCCGCACAATCCCATCGGCATCGTGTGGGAGAAAGACACGTTGGAGCGCATCGGCGAGCTCGCATGGAAGCACCATGCCATCGTCGTCTCCGACGAAATCCACTGCGACCTGACCATGCCCGGCGTCGACTACACGCCGTTCGCCTCCGTCAGCGCGCATTGCCGTGACAACTCGGTCACCTGCGTGGCGCCGACGAAAACCTTCAACCTGGCCGGCCTGCACACGGCCGCGGTCGTCGTGCCGGATCCGACCCTGCGGCACCGCGTCTGGCGCGGCATCAACACCGACGAGGTGGGGGAGCCGGGCGCGTTCGCCATTCCCGCCGCCGTGGCCGCGTTCACCCAAGGAGAGTCTTGGCTGGAGGAACTGCGCGCGTATCTGGCGGAGAACCGCCGCGTGGTCACCGACTATCTGCACGATCCCTCGCATTGGCCGGCGTTGCCTGAAGGCGCGGGCGTGCGCGTGGTGCCGGGGGAGGCCACCTACCTGCTGTGGTTGGATTGCGCGGATGTGCTGGATGCCGTAGACGGGCGGGACACCGAGGATCTGGGCGATTATCTGCAGCGCACGACCGGTCTGCTGCTCACGGCCGGCGGCCAATACCATGGCGACGGCGCGCGGTTCCTGCGGTTGAACGTCGCGTGTCCCCTCGAACGCGTGTGCGACGCGCTCGACCGTTTCGTCCGCGGCGTCAACGCCTACGTTGCCGAGCGCAGGCACGGCTGACCGGAACTGAGAAAACCAAAGCGGATGCTGAAGCGGGTGCTAGGGAAGATTGCTGGACATTGCACCGATTGACATGCTATCTGCGTTAGCGGTAGTGGATTTTCGGGTCTGCAATGGTCGATCTACGTTAGCGGTAGTGCCCTATCGGCCCTATCCCATCTAGCAAGCCTGGTATTCCGCGGCCCATACACGCTGTCGGCCTGTAAGGGCACTACCGCTAACGTAGATCGACCTCCGCAGACTGCCATTTCCACTACCGCTAACGCAGATAGCTATTGATATCGGTTAGGAAAGGCATTGTGGTTTCGCCGGCTATCCGGCGGCGATGGTGATGGTGCCGGAGAGATTGGCGATGGCGTCGCCGCCGGACACCACATGTCCGAGCTCGTACAGGGCGTTGTTGGCGTTGTACGAGCCGTAGAACATGACGACATCGCCCCACGGCTCGTAGTAGGCCAGCGTTCCGACCGCGACGCTCGCCAGCGGAGTGTCGGAGACGTCCAACGCATCCGGATAGAAGATCTTCTCATTGGTGCTGAAATTCTCGACCGCGACGGTCATCGGCAGTTGGCCGAGCAGATCGTTCGCCGCGGAGCTGCCGTTCAGCTCGAACACGACGGTGGTTCCGTTCTCGTCCTGGACGTTGATGCGTTGGGTTGTGATTGTGTCGTCCTGCATGGTTTCGTCTTCCTGTGTGATTGCGGAGCCGTCCGTCGTCGTGTCCGCATCCTGTATTGAGGATGATGATGAGGCTCCATCGCCGGTGGTCGCGTCGGCTGTGTCCGAGGCTGTGGCACCGCATGCGCCGAGCAGCAGCATGGCCGCCAGCAGCGTGCCACATACCGCCGCGGCCCGTCGTCGGGAATCGGTCGAATATTCGTCTTGCGTCATGAGCGGCTCCTTGGCTTCGGTGTTGCGGTGTTTTGCGCCATGACGCCCACGAGACGATGCGGGACGTACGGCTCTTCCAGATATGCGATCTCCTCATCCGACAGGGAAAGCCCAACGGCCTTCACCGCGGTTTCGATGTGGTGGAGTTTGGTCGCGCCGACGACGGGCGCCGTGACCTTGGTCAGCAGCCATGCCAGGGAGACCTCGGTCATCGAGACGTCGTGCTTTTGCGCGAGCCGTTCGACCCTGGCGATGATCTCGCCATCCTGTTCGGCGGTCAGATCGTATTTGGATTTGGCGTAGCTGTCCTCTTCCAAACGCTTGGAGGAATCGCCGGGCCTGCGGGCCAGACGTCCGCTCGCCAGCGCGCTGTAGGGCGTCATGGCGATGTTCTCCTGCGCGCAGAAAGGCGCCATCTCGCGTTCCTCCTCGCGGAAGATGAGATTGTAGTGGCCCTGCACGGAGACGAATCGGGGCCAGCCGTTCTGCTGGGCGATGGCGTTGGCCTGCGCCAGCTGCCATGCGAAGCAGTTGGAGATGCCGATATAGCGCGCCTTGCCGGCCTTCACCACCGAGTCGAGCCCCTCGAGGATCTCGTTGATTGGCGTTCCGTAATCCCACATATGGCAGATGTACAGGTCCACATAGTCGAGTCCGAGGTTCTTCAGGCTCGCGTCGATCATGCGCTCGACATGCCGCTGTCCGGTGACGCCGTCTTGGATCTCGGCTTCGGTGCGGGGCGTGAACTTCGTGGCGACGACGACCTCATCGCGCTTGGCGAAGTCACGCAGGGCCCGTCCGAGATATTGTTCGCTGGTGCCGTTCTGGTAGGCGATCGCGGTGTCGAAGAAGTTCACGCCGAGATCCAATCCACGCTTGATGATCTCGCGGGAACTCTCCTCGTCCAACGTCCAGCTGTGCTGGCCCTGCGACGCGTTGCCGAATCCCATGCATCCCATGCAGATTCTGGAAACCATCAGGTCGGAATTGCCGAGTTTCATATAGTCCATGTTGCTCTTCTCCTTATCGGACGGTCGGTTGCGACGGTGAAACAAAGAAAGCCGCTGCTGGCGTCCGAACCGTCGCAGCGGCTTGAAGAACGAATCGTGTTCGACTTATTTCAGCTTAAGGTATTCGTCGTCTTCCACGGCCTCCAGCCATTCGGTCGAGACGTTCTCGCCAGGCAGCATGATCGCGATGTGCGCGAAGGCCTCATCCGGGGCGGCGCCATGCCAGTGCTTGGTGCCGGCGGGCACGTAGACCGCTTCGCCGGGCTTGAGCTCGTGCGCCTCCTCGCCGTCGAACTGGTAGTAGCCGCGTCCGCCCACCGCGATGAGGATTTGTGGGGAGCCGTGGTGGATATGCCAGTTGTTGCGGCAGCCGGGCTCGAAGGTGACGTTGTGCACGCCGATCTCGGGCGCGTCGATCAGCGGCGCGAGATAGCTCTGGCCGATGAAGTACTGCGCGAAGGCGTTGTTCGGCTCGCCGATCGGAAAGCTGCTGGGATTCTCCATGATTATCTCCTTGATTGTTGGTTTTGGTTGGCTTGGGTAATGCGGGCGGTCGGGCTACCGGTTGGTCAGGCTTTCCTGAAGCGCCGGATAGCGTGCGCCCCTCACCTCGAAGGCTTCGAGATGCGTGCGGATGTCGGCCAGCTCGGCCGCGGTGAACTCCACGTCCGCAGCGCCGATGTTGTCCTCAAGGTGGTCCACATGTTTGGTGCCGGGAATCGGCACGATCCAAGGCTTCTGCGCGAGCAGCCAAGCCAGGGCGATGCGCGCCGGCGTGGTGCCCTTCGCTTCGGCGAGCGAACGCACGTATTCGGCCAGCGCCACGTTGTGGTCCAGGTTTTCGGGGGAGAAGCGTGGGATCTTACTGCGGTAGTCGTCGTCCGCGAACCTCGCCCCGCGATCGAAACGCCCCGTGAGCATGGCTTTGCCGAGCGGGCTGAACGGCACGAATCCGATTCCCAGCGCCTCCAGCACGTCCAACAGCTGCTCCTCGGGCTTGCGCCACCACATCGAGTACTCGCTTTGCACGGCGGTCAGCGGGCATACGGCGTGCGCGCGTTTGATGGTGCACACGCTCGCCTCCGAAAGGCCCCAGCCCAGCACCTTGCCTTCGCGGATGAGGTCCTGCACGGTGCCGGCCACCTCCTCGATCGGCACGTTCGGATCGACGCGATGCTGATACAGCAGATCGATGTGGTCGGTGCGCAGGCGCTTGAGTGATCCCTCCACCGCGGCGCGGATGGTTTCGGGACGGCTGTCGAGCGTCTGCACGCGGCCGGAAGGGTCGAGCTCGTTGCTGTGCAGGTCGAATCCGAATTTCGTGGCGACGACGACCTCGTCGCGGAAGGGCTCCAATGCCTCGCCGACCAGCTCCTCGTTGGTGAACGGGCCGTAGACCTCGGCGGTGTCGAAAAATGTGACGCCCTCGTCGTGCGCCTTGCGAATCGTCGAGATGGACTCGTCATGCGGCAGGAACGGCGGCCAGCTCATCGTGAATCCCATGCAGCCCAGTCCGATGGCCGAAACCTCCAGACCGTTGGCTCCCAGAGTGCGTGTGCGCATGATGCCTCGCTTGTCGAGTGTTCGTTACTGCGATGTCATCATCATTGAACACCGTGCGCGCCCATGCCGCCAATAAGCAAACGACATGCGCCGCCATGCGTTTCGGCTATCGCGGCGAGACTGTGCGAACGCGAGGCCATGGCGGGTGCGAGACAGTCCTATGCGGATTATGCGGGTTCGTCGGCGCGCAGGAATTCGACGAACGAGGCTGCGGCCGGGCTCATCGACTGGCCCTTCTTCCATGCGATCACCGAACCGGTCTCCATTCTGGGGGAGACCGGGCGGAATCGCAGGCCGTCATCGATGACGGCGAGGTCGATGCCGAACACCACGCCCACACCGTTGCGCATCATCGTCACCGCGTTTGTGCCGAAGTTGAACGTGGCGGCGAGGGTGATGCTGTTGGCGTAATCGCCCAGCCAGTTCATCACCTCGCGCTGCACCTCGGCGCGGTAGGGGAGGATCATCGTCGCTCCCTCCAGATCCTGCGGGCGGATCGTGGTGTGCTGCGCCAACGGGTCATCGTTGCGCATCAGAATGCCCCATCGGTCGGTGACGTGCGTGCGCACGTAGTCGTAGCGGTCCACCGCCACCGGTTCGCTCATCAGCCCCAGATCCAGCAATCCCTGTTCCAGACGCTCCTGTGTGAGGTCGGCGGTCAGCGTGCGGATATCGAAACGGATATGGGGATGCAGTTTGCGGAATGCGGCGATGCGGCGCGACAGATACGTCATGCTGCGGGATTCCGCGCATCCGATGGCGATGTTGCCGGTGAGGTTGCCTTGCGAGTCGCGCAGTTCGCGTTCGGTTTTGTCGGCCAGCGCGATCAGCGTCTGCGCGCGCTCGTAGAGCAGATGGCCTTCGGGCGTCAGATCGATGGTTTTTGCGCCTCGATTGAACAGGGGAACTCCCAGATCGTCCTCCAACTTGCGCAGTTGGCGGGAGAGCGTCGGCTGCGAGACCTGCAGCAGTTCGGCCGCCCAGGTGATGTTGCGCTCTTCGGCCACGGCGAGGAAGTATCGCAGCACATGCAGGTCCAGCGGTGATTTCGCGGGCTTGGCGGGAGGGATGATTTCGGTCATGGCTGTCCGTTCCTCGTGTTGGGTGGTGTGGTTTTCAGCATATAGCAAAAGGACGGCCTGGAGCCGCCCTTTTCGCTATTGGACCGACGGTGATTCTGTCCCGTCGGACTTGTCGTGTCTTGCTGTGCCGCTTGCCGCGTGCGCCTACTGCACGTCGACCGAGATGATCATCGCCGGTTCGAGCGGGCGGTCCATCGGATCGGTGGCGACGGCTTCGAGCTTGTCGACCACGGCCTTGGATTCGTCATCCGCGACCTCGCCGAAGATCGTGTGGTGGCCGTCGAGCCACGGGGTCGGCACGGTGGTGATGAAGAACTGCGAGCCGTTGGTGCCGTGAATCTGGCCGTCCATGCCGCGGCGCAGGCCGGCGTTCGCCATGGCAAGCAGATACGGCTTGTCGAACTTCAGGTCGGCGACGATCTCGTCGTCGAAGTTGTAGCCGGGGCCGCCGGTGCCGGTGCCGAGCGGGCAGCCGCCCTGGATCATGAAGTCCTTGATGATGCGGTGGAAGCCCAGACCGTCGTAGAACCGCTCATGGGAGGTCTGGCCGCTCATCGGGTCGGTCCACTCCTTCTCGCCGGTGGCGAGTCCCAGGAAGTTGGCCACCGTCTCCGGGGTCTTCTCGTCGAACAGATTGATGGTGATGTCGCCCTCAGAGGTGCGCATGATAACTGTAGTCATGCGCACCAGTTTCGCACACCAGCCAGACCGTAGGTGAAGGATGCGCTGTCGGCTATGCGTCAGGCGTTGGAGGAGTCGGTATCCGACGTCGTTGTCGTGATGCCATATCAGGTGGGTGATGACACGCGCATCGTTACCGTTGCGCGTGCGATCTAAGCATGTCTGTGGCAGCGGTTGCATACGATGCCACAGACATACGAGAAGAGGCAATGGCTGCGGCGGTTAGTATACCCAGTCGAAGATGCGTCGGCGCTGATAGGCCACGGGGTCGTCCCAATCGCGGATGTCTTCGCCATTGTTGTGCAAATTGCGCGCCTCATTGAGAGCGGCGCGCACGCGGGAGGGGTTGCCGTAACTGATGTCCTGTTTCTTGTCGTACCAGAACATGCAGCTGGGATGATAGCCGCAACGCCACAAATAGGTATCGGCGTCGCCTTCCATGGTGTGCCATGTCATCGGGGCGCGGACGATGAAACCGTGTCGTGCGGCTTCCTGCGCAAAATGCTTGTATGGTTTGTCTTTCCAGGTTCGGCTCATTGTCGAGCCTCCTTTCGAATAGGTATCGGTTACCTATTCGAAACCATGTGAGATAAGCAAGGAATCCTCCTTCTCGAAAGAATGAAACATTTCAGAATACCGGTCGTCGTATACGAATCATTGCGGCATTGTATGTTGGTGGGGCATCAGGAGATTTAGATTCTGATTGAAAAGCATAATGTGCGCGTCTATGATCACGCATAACCCAAGGCGTACGAAGGGTGGTTGATGTGTGTCGAGTTTTCTGATCATCACGACGGCTTCCAGCTAGTCGGGATTACTCCTGCTCCTCACTGCCTTTGACGCACTCTGCCTTGAAATGGTTCGTCAGTTGTTTCTCTCGTGGTCATATCCAGCTGCCTTCTAAGGCAAGCATCCCCGCAAAGATGCGGTCGCGTGGGATTTCGCGCTTATTTTGATGACAAACAGAATCTGGTTTAACGCTCATACATTTACGACGAACGTCGTCGACCTCCTGAAGAAGCATCTCGCGTAGAATAGAGCACATGGCCGAACAAAACATCAGACCGCATTCGCACGCGTCCCGGAAGGCGCATCCCTCCGCCGTCGCTATCGCCGCGCTCATTCTTTCCATCGTCAGCTTGTGCGGGGTGATTGCGTTGGGCCTCATTCTCGCCTTGGGAGTCATCTCTCCGCGTTCATCCGTCGATGCCTCCGCGTCCACAACCTCCGGTTCTACGGTCGAATCACAGACAGGGGAGCCTGCCGTCCAGGAGAGCGTCGCCTACGTGACCGACGGACTGACGGAAGGGGATACTTGGCAGAACGTTCACATTCGCTTCGTCTCGCTGGAAAAATCTGGAGGAACGGCCATCCTGACCTATGAGGCGACCAACAACGATGACGACAATCAGATGGTTGGTTTCACTATTGAAGCCTTCCAGAGCGGCATGAAGATTGACCAGAATTACGATGTCTCCACAGACTATCCGACGCTCCAACCCGGAGCCTCAACCACCTTGCAGGTGGGTTTCACACTTACTGACGAGACCGCGCCCGTGACTATCGAGGTCGACTATCTGGGCAAGGATCTGCAGGGCAAGATCTCGACTGAATACCGGCTCGAATGACCCTTCCGCATTCGAACGTATAAGAGCGCTCCTTCCGAAGATTTCTGAAGCCTTCGGAAGGAGCACTCTTACGCGTTCGGACAGGTTAAGCGTTCTGCGCATCGATTGCCTTGAACCACTCTCGCTCGTAGTCGAGCATTTCCATCACGGCGGTGCGGATGCGGTCGCGGAGATTCCGTTCGATTGGCCCGACAATCAACTCCGGGTCGTTGATACCGGACAAGTCGATGCCTGTCTTGACGGTCTTCAGCCGCCGATAGAAGATCCTGCCCCTGCTGGGTTTGCGACTTTCTTCTGGATTTGCCACGTCCTTGATCCGGTCCATGCGCTCCAGCACATCATCCGGTTGCGCACGCACCCCGAATTCAAGCTGGACGGTGGGACGGCGCAACCTATGCTTATCATCCGGGTAGATCCAATAATGATAGGCGTTTCCATCCGCCTGACCCCAGGAACCGGCTTCGTCGCGGTCAGGCAGGTTGATCCATTCGTCCATGCGTTCCGTCTGGAACCACAGGTAGGAGGAGTTTCCTTCCTTCATACAGTCTTTGACGAGCCCTTCTGTCCGCATCGCATCGAGTTCGGACAAGATGACATCGCGAATGCGATCTTGAATCGGGGCCTCGGTGTTGTAGTGGAGCCGTTCGACTGCCGACAATGCCTTGATGTGGTCGTTGTAGAGGCTCTGGAATTCCTCCGGGATGGGGGAGCGGCGTACGCGAGGGCGGCCGAACATGCGTGCGAACAGCTCTACATGCCGCCTGTGGATGTCGCGGATGGTCTTGACAAGTTCTAGATTCTCCACGATGCCGAGATTTTCTAGCAGTTCATTGTATTGGAGCAGGAGTCGCGCGGTGATCGATTCCGGGTCGAGACCGTCCAGGACGTTTTCAATGTCCTGGTGAATGTCGTCGTAGGAAAGAGTGAGCCATTCGTCCGGAATTGTCGCTTTGTCGGAAGGAACCTTGTAGCCGCTGCGGGTAAGCAGCACGTGGATGCGTTGCTCGTAGTCGCCGTACTTTTTCTCCACGTAGTTGCGATACTTGTCGAGCTGATGGTTGCTTAGTGACGCGTTGATTTTGTTTTCGATGCACAGGACGAACCGTTTGTCTTCAGTATGGAACAGTAAGTCAATATCCTTCTCCTCGCGTTCGACCACACTCTCGGAGAGATCATCGAGGATAAGTCCGGCGAATGTCTCTAGATCGACTCCACTGTCCGCGCTGTCATCGATCGCGTTCGTATAAACGGATGAGATGATCTCTTTGACGAATCGGTCGCCCAATCCGTGGTTCTCCCTTGGGTCCATGAGCCAGCGCAGCAGGTTGGAGTGTTTGATCTCCCTGTCGCGTACGTCGGCTATCTCGAATACGTTGATACGGTTCAGGCGCCGTTCCAGTGCGCTGAAGTTAGGATCATGCAGCAGGTCGATGACCTGGGCCATTACGGGTCTGTTCTCGGTCATATTGTATCCTCTTCGAAGCTGTTGCTGTTGGTCTGATTCTATCCAGCTGCGATGCGTCCTCCCGACGCGTATGTGTTCGACATGGCCGATATCGAAGACCATTGTTCGTCATGCTCGAAGACCCTCACGCTTATCGCTTAACCTTGGAAACTAGTGGTCAGCGCTGGTAGTAGGTAGGAGGAGCTGATTGTCTCTCGTTGAGGCGAGCTCGATGGTCTTGGTCAAGGTTGGAAATGGAATATGAACGCTGAAAGAAGCACGTTGGTATCAAGCATCACGCGCATAGCAGGCTCATTTTCTCGTTGAGCGTTCGGTTCGAATGCTTTTGACCAGATCGACCATGTCATCCAGATCCTTGATGCCGGCTTCTTCTGCGGCACCTGTGAAGGCGTCTTGCGCGACTCGTAAGGCTTCGAGATTGGAACTACGTAGCGAGATTGTGCCGTTATCTTCCTGCACGAACAGCACTTTGTCTCCCTCCCGCACTCCCACGGCTTTGCGGATGCTCGCAGGTATGGTGATTTGACCTTTCGAGGTCACCTTTGCCATGTCCAATACAGCAGTCATCGTCAACTCCTTACTTGTAAGGAACTCATTACTTATAAACAGTATATGTGGACAAAAACATATTTCCGTAAAAACGTTCACTGAGTTCGGCTCAACGGTGTTTTTACGGAAGAGGGCGGTTGTCCGCGTAAAAAGTGACGCTGAGCCGAGGCGGGAGCAATGCCAGATGGTGTAGCGGCGTAATCCGCTCGACCTGCGGAATCGACGCCGTTGGATTAGTCGTCCACGCCCATGCGCAGTTCGAGGGAGTCGCAGGCCTGGTCGAGGGAATCGTCGATCGCGTCGAGACGGGTGTCGAACATGAAATACGTCTGACGGTCGATCGCGCCGCTGCGCACGGCGGCCTCGATCTGGTCCTCGACGGTGTCGACCTGCAATTCAATCTGCTCAAGCGGTGCCTTGGCATCGATATACGCCTGCGGTCGGTCCGCGAGATTCGATGGAACAGAGACGTTGCCAGCGGTCTCGATCGCGGAGGCGGCCTGCTGTTCCAAGTCGGTGATGGTGGCGTCGAAATCGTCGGTGTTCGTGGAGGATTGGCTATTGGATGATCCGGACCCGTCGGTCGAGTCCGTCGTGTCGGAGGTACCGTCGTTCTGGCTGTTCTTCAGATCGTCGATCTCCTGCTGCATGGTGTCGAGCTTGTCGAGGATCTGCTGGTCGGCGCTGTTGGTGCATCCGCCCACCAAAGTGAGCGCGGCAATGGCGGTGACGGAGGTGGCTATGATACGCGTCATTGTGTTGTTCATACCCACCAATTCTACGCAGTGCCGCCAGCGTATTTCCAGTCATATGCGTATGAACTATATCACACCCTCACGGGGGTGTGATAAGGGTGGTGTTGGCTCTTGACCCATCGTTCTGGTGGTGCTTTTCCTCGTCATCCCGAGCGAAGCGGAGCGAAGTCGAGGGATCTCAACGCGTTTGTGGATGGGGATCCCTCGACTTCGCTCGGGATGACGGTGTGGTGTGCTCGGGATGAGGGTGTGGCTGGGATGACGACGGTGGCGCGCCCGGACTAGAGCACGCCGAAATGGGTGAGCGCGTTGAGGATGCCGTCGTGGTCGACGTCGTCGGTCACGTAATCGGCGGCCGCCTTCGGCGCTTCCGTGGCGTTGCCCATCGCCACGCCGACGCCGGCGAACGCGAGCATCTCCGTATCGTTGCCGCCGTCGCCGAAAGCCATCGTCTGTTCACGGCCCCATCCGTATCGTTCCATGAACCGTTGCATGCCGCGCGGCTTGCCGCCGTCCGCGGGAATCAGATCGGTGAAGTCGGGATGCCAACGCACGCCTTTGACGTTTCCGCACAAACCGATGATCTCGTCTTCGAGAGCCTCGTCGACGAAAGGACTGATCTGGAACGTCTCATGCGTTTCGGGCCGCACGTGCGGGTCTCCGATATGCGTGGTCGGCGCGGTTTTGCCGAGCTTGCGCCAGGTCGCGCGCATCGCGTCGGTGATCTGGTTGAAGTAGACGTAGTCCTCCTCGCAATAGTTCGCCACCACATCCGGATGCGCGTCAAGCCATGCGGTGATCGTGCGCACGTCGCCCGGCGCCAACGTCTGGTATTCGCGATAGCCGTGGTCGTCGAAGCAGTATTGCCCATTGAGTCCGACGATGCCGTCGAACGCGACGGGAATCGTGTCGAGCACGACGCCCATATGCGAAGGCGCGCGCCCCGTGCAGACGAACACCTTGATTCCATGCCTTTGCAGGCGGTGCAGCGCGTCGATGGTGGAGACTGGCACCTCATGGGTGGTGAAACTGGTGAGCGTGCCGTCGATATCGAAGAATACGGCCTTGATGTCATACGATGCCATCGTCGGAGCCTCCCGTCTGTATATCCGAAACCATTGTCGTGCGTGCCGAAGACCTGACCCGGACCTGGCCGTGCGTTGGACCCCATGATGATATTCTGTCAACCAGCAGTCAAGGATCAATAGAGGGAATGGAAATGACAGCCACCAATCAGCGGCCCTCCTCACCGATCGACCCGAACGAGCCGGTGCGTGTGAACCACACGTTGCGCAACTCCATCATCGCCGTCATCGTGGTGGCCGTCCTCGCGGTCGGGGGATTCCTCGGATACCGCGCGGTTGTCGGCACGAGCGAAACCGCGCCCAAAGGCTCCGCGGACAATCCGGTGCGGATCGGCGTGGTCGGCGCCACCGACCCCCAATGGCAGGTGTTCCAGCGGAAGGCCGAGGCCGAGGGCATCCACGTCGACATCATCGACTTCCAGGATTACACCTCCGAGAATCCGGCGCTCGATACCGGCGATTTGGACTTGAACGAATTCCAGCATCTGCTTTACCTCGCCAACTACAACGTGGGCAACGGCAAGGACCTGCAGCCGATCGGCGGCACCGCCATCTACCCTCTCGGCGTCTACTCCACGAAATACCGGTCCATCGATGAGATTCCGGACGGGGCCACCGTCGTCATTCCAAACGATGAGACCAATCAGGCGAGAGCCATCGGCGTTCTCGAATCGGCCGGACTGATCACGCTGACCGGCGAATGGACCGCGTTCACCACGCCGGCCGACATCGACGAAAGCGAAAGCAAGGTGAACGTCACCGCGCTGAAGGCCGAGCAGGTCGCCAACAGCCTGAGCGACCCGCAGGTGGCGGCCGGCATCGTCAACAACGTCTACGTGTCCGATGCGGGAATCGATCCGGACGACGCCATCTACCAGGACGACGCCGAATCGGAATCCGCCCGCCCGTACATCAACGTGTGGGTGGCGCGCAAGGACGATGCGGACAACGAAACCTACCTGAAGCTCGCCCAGTTGTTCCGGGATCCGGAGGTGTTCGAAGCGCTTCGGGAGAATTCCGGCGGCACCGCGGTGGACGCCACGGGTTTCAGTGCCGAGGAGCTGCAAGGCTTCCTCGCCGACATCGAAGACGACGTCAGGGCGGCCCAATGAGCGAACCCATCATCGTGCTGAGCCATGTGGTCAAGGAGTTCCGCCAACGCGGCGCGGGCGCGGCCGGCACGGCGCGCGCGGTCGACGATGCGAGTCTCGTCGTCGACGCGGGCGACATATTCGGCATCATCGGGTATTCGGGAGCGGGCAAATCCACGTTGGTGCGGCTTATCAACGCGTTGGAGCGCCCGACTTCGGGCACGGTCAGCGTGCTCGGCACCGACATCACCGCCTTGCCGGAATCGAAACTGCGTCCGATCCGCCGTAAGATCGGCATGATCTTCCAACAGTTCAACCTGTTCTCCACCAAAACCGTGGCGCAGAACATCGCCTACCCGCTGCAGCTCGACCATTGGCGCAAGGACTATCAGGAGCGCCGCGTCGCCGAACTGCTCGAATTCGTGGGGCTGGCCGAGCATGCGGACAAATACCCATCGCAGCTTTCCGGCGGGCAGAAGCAGCGAGTCGGCATCGCCCGCGCGCTGGCCACGAATCCCGAGATCCTGCTCGCCGACGAGGCGACCAGCGCGCTCGACCCGGAGACGACCAACGAGGTGATGGGGCTGCTCAAACGCGTCAACGAGGAATTCGGCATCACCATCGTGCTCATCACCCATCAGATGAATGTGGTGCAGCAGATCGCCAACCGCGTGGCCGTGATGAGCGCCGGACGCGTGGTGGAATGCGGCGACGTCTACGACGTATTCGCCGCGCCGCGGCAAGAGGCCACCAAACGCTTCATCGCCACCGCGCTTTCCGGCGTGCCGGACGAGGCGCGGATCGGCCGGCTGCACCACGATTGGCCCGGCCGCATCGTCACCGTGATTATCCGACAGCGGGACGTCCAACGAATCTCAGCGGAACCCGCCTCCGGTTCCAAGTCAGAAGCGACCGCCGAACGCGCCGGGCACGGCGTTCCCGACGGCTCGCCGGTCACGATTCCCGCGTCGGGGCAGCGCCTTTCCGAACTCATCGCGCGCCACGGCGTCACCGCCAACCTGCTGTATGGCGGTGTCGACACGGTCGGAGGCATCGCCATCGGCGCGGTCACCTACGAATTCTCCGGCAGTGAGGAAACGCTCGTCGCCTTCCTCGACGACCTTCGGCGCGACAGCGACGTGGTCGACTTCGGCACCGCCGACCATCCGGTCTCCTATCAGGAGGCCATCGCCGCACAAGGAGGGGCGCGATGATCGTATTGTCCTCACGCAGCGACTGGACCGTGCTGCGGCCGCTGCTATTCGAATCCATCGGCCAGACGCTCACCATGGTGCTCGTCACCCTCCTGATCGGCGGATTCCTCGGTCTTGTGCTCGGCGTGGTGCTGTACGGCACACGACCGGGCAATCTGTTCGAAAACGCGGTCGTCTACCGGGGGCTCGACGTGATCGTCAACATCGTGCGGCCCATCCCGTTCATCATCTTCCTGGCGGCTATGCAGCCCGTCACCATCAACGTGGTCGGCACGTCCATCGGCACCGCGGCGGCCATCTTCCCGATGGTGCTGATGTGCACCTTCGCCACATCCCGTCTGGTCGAACAGAATCTGGTGCCGGTGGACTCCGGTATGATCGAGGCCGCCCGCGCGATGGGCGCGTCCAAACTCACCATCATCCGCACGGTGCTTATCCCCGAGGCTCTGGCGCCGCTGATCCTCGCCTACGCCTTCCTGTTCATCGGCGTGCTCGACATGTCCGCCATGGCCGGCTACATCGGCGGTGGGGGACTGGGCAACTTCGCCATCGCCTACGGATACCAGAAATTCGACCCGACCGTCACCTGGACGGCCGTGATCATCATGATCCTGCTCGTGCAGGTGGTGCAGGGACTCGCCAACGCGATCGCCAAACACCTGCTCAAACGCCAACGGTAACGATGCCCGCGCCACGGGTTCACTAGGATGGAAGCATGACCGAGCATATTGAGATCGATGAAGAGCTGATCGCCATCCGCCACCATCTGCACGCCCACCCCGAGCGGAGCTTCCGCGAATTCGAGACCACCGTCTATCTGGAACGCCAGCTTGCGGACCACGGCATCGAAATCCTCGACAATCCGATGGAGACCGGTGTGGTCGGCCTTATCGAAGGATCCGCTGGGCCGGGCCCATGCGTCGCCCTGCGCGCCGACATCGACGGACTGCCCATCGAAGAGGACTCCGCCCTCGACTTCCAATCCGAAAACACAGGCGTGATGCACGGATGCGGGCACGACCTGCATATGACCGGACTGCTGGGCGCGGCCTTCTGGCTGGCCGCCCACCGAGACCGCTTCTCCGGATCGATACTGATCGTGTTCCAACCCGCCGAAGAGACCGGGCGCGGCGCGAAAGCCATGATCGATGCGGGGCTGCTCGACGGCGTCGACGCGATCATCGGCACGCACAACAACCCCAACTACGCTCCCGGACAGATCGCCATCGGCGCCGAACCCATGATGGCCGGCTGCGTGCGGTTCAACGTCACCCTGCACGCCGAGGGCACTCACGCCGGATATCCGCACAAGGGCACCGGCCCGATTGAGGCGCTCGCCTCCATGATCCTGAGCCTGCAGACCATCGTGAGCCGCAACGTCTCGCCGTTCCATCCGCTGGTCCTGTCCATCACCGAAGTGCATGGCGGGCACGTGTGGAACGTGGTCCCGGCCGAAGCCGGCTTCCAAGGCACGGTGCGATACTTCCACAAGGAGGACGGCGAGCTGGTCGGCCGGCGGTTCCGTACCGTCGTGGAGCAGACCGCGGCCGCATACGGCATCCGGGCCGACGTGGACTGGGACGACTTCCAGGACCCGCTCGCCTCCGACCCCGACCTGGCGATGGCCCTCGCCTCCGAGGTCAGCGACTACGCCCAGCTCGAGCCCATCCGCCCCTCCATGGCTGGAGAGGACTTCTGCGAATACACGAAGGTCACGCTGCCGGTGTTCGCGTTCATCGGCTCGAACGGCATCGAAGGCTGCCCCGACTGGCACAGCCCCCATTTCGTGGGATTGGACGAGTCGATCCCCACATTCGTGAACTTCTACGTCAACGCCGCGCTGCGCGTGCTGAAGGAACTACACTGAGGAGCATGACTCAGATTCGTTTCGCACTCGCCCAGATCGACACCTGCGTCGGAGACCTCGACGCCAACGCCGCCAAAGTGCTCGACAGGGCACGTCAGGCCGCGGGGATGGACGCGAAAGTCGTCGTATTCCCCGAAATGACGCTCACCGGATACCCCATCGAAGACCTCGCCCTGCGCGCCACCTTCCGACAGGCCGCGTGGGACAAGGCCAACGCGCTCGCCGCCGATCTCGCCGCCGAAGGGCTCGGCTCCCTGTTCGTGGTCGTGGGCACGGTGGGCACCGACCGTGCGAACGACAAGCCGCGCAACCGTCTGGTGGTGCTGCACGACGGCGTGGTGTGGGCCGGATACGACAAGCATTTCCTGCCCAACTACGGTGTGTTCGACGAATTCCGCATCTTCTCGGCGGGGGATCGAGCCATGGTGCTCGACGTGGATGGCGCGCGCCTCGGCGTGGCCATCTGCGAGGACATCTGGCAGGAGGGCGGACCTGTGGCCGATCTCGCCGGCCGCGGCATCGACGCGCTCGTCACCATCAACGGCAGCCCCTATGAGGAGGGCAAAACACAGACCCGCTGCGCGCTGGTGCAGCGCCGCGCGGCCGAGGTGGACGCGCCGGTGATCTACGTGAACCAGGTCGGAGGCCAGGACGACCTCGTGTTCGACGGCGGCAGCTTCGTCGTCGACCGCGACGGCGCGCTGCTGCAGCGTTCCCCGATGTTCATGGAGGATCTGGCCTGCTGGACGCTCGACACCGCCCTGGAGCATCAGGAACGGGTCCGCGTCGCGCCCGATCTGGACCCGGACGAGGAGGTGTACACCGCCTGCGTGCTGGGATTGAAGGACTATATGGCCAAGAACCGCTTCACCGGCGTGACCCTCGGCCTGTCCGGAGGCATCGACTCCGCGCTCGTCGCCGCGATGGCCGCCGACGCGGTGGGCGGCGAGAACGTGTGGGGCATCTCCATGCCGAGCATGTACTCCTCCGACGGCTCCAAGGACGACGCGGCCGATCTGGCCGCGAACATCGGCGCGCATTATGACGTGCAGCCCATCGAACCGCTGTTCGTCGCCTTCCAGAAGCAGCTCGAACTCGAGGGCGTGGCGGCCGAAAACCTGCAGGCGCGCATCCGCGGCGTCATCGTGATGGCCTACTCCAACTCCAAAGGCCTGCTGGCCGTCGCCACCGGCAACAAATCCGAACTCGCCTGCGGATACTCCACCATCTACGGCGACGCGGTGGGCGGATACGCGCCCATCAAGGATCTGCTCAAAACCCGCGTGTGGGAGCTGGCCCGCTGGCGCAACCGCGCGGCGGCCGAAGGCGTCGGCATCGGCGGCCTCAACATCGTGGGCAACGAGGCGGGGGAGCGCGGCATTCCGCTCGCCGGCGGCGTGATGATCCCCGTCAGCTCGATCGAGAAGGCGCCGAGCGCCGAACTGCGCCCCGGGCAGAAGGACTCCGACTCGCTGCCCGAATACGAGCTGCTCGACCAGGTGCTCGCCGCCTACATCGAACATGCTCATGGACGCGCTGACCTGTTGGCCGATGGTTTCGACGAGCGGACCGTCGACACGGTGATGCGACTGGTGGACCGCGCCGAATGGAAGCGCCGTCAGTACCCGCTCGGACCGAAGGTCACGGCGCTGGCGTTCGGGCGCGACCGCCGACTGCCCATCACCACCGCCTTCCGCGAATAGAGGCAACATGAGATCGGGCCGTGGCCGCAGACATATGCGGACGCGGCCCGATCGCGTTTTTCGGCGACGGCGCGAAGCCACGGCGGTGTGAGCGATAACGGAATGTGAGGTAGCTCACGCGAGTTTTATGGGTTCTCCCAGCGGGCGAAGACTACACTTAAGAGGCAATGGTGCTGTGACGATGCGGCATCACGACAAAACAAACACCAAGGAGTGGATATGACAGCAGTTGAGACGACCGCGGTCACCCCTGAGGAGCTGGACGCCAAGGCGTGGGCCGGCTTCGAAGGCGGCAACTGGCAGCAGGATATCGACGTTCGCGACTTCATCCAGAAGAACTACACCCCGTACGACGGCGATGAGTCCTTCCTGGCGGATGCCACCGAAAAGACCAAGCATCTGTGGAAGTATCTCGACGACAACTATCTGGCGGTCGAGCGCAAGCAGCGCGTCTACGACGTGGACACCCACACCCCGGCTGATGTCGACGCCTTCCCGGCCGGCTACATCGACTCCCCGGAGGTCGACAACGTGATCGTCGGCGTGCAGACCGACGAACCCTGCAAGCGCGCCATGATGCCGAACGGCGGCTGGCGTATGGTCGAGCAGGCCATCAAGGAAGCCGGCAAGGAGCCGGATCCGGAAGTCAAGAAGATCTTCACCAAGTACCGCAAGACCCACAACGACGGCGTCTTCGGCGTGTACACCAAGAACATCAAGGTCGCCCGCCACAACAAGATCCTCACCGGTCTGCCGGACGCCTACGGCCGCGGCCGCATCATCGGCGACTACCGCCGTGTGGCCCTCTACGGCGTGAACAAGCTCATCGAGTTCAAGAAGCGCGACAAGGACTCCGTGCCCTACCGCAACGACTTCACCGAGCCGGAGATCGAGCACTGGATCCGCTTCCGCGAGGAGCATGACGAGCAGATTAAGGCCCTCAAGAAGCTCATCAACCTGGGCAACGAGTACGGCCTCGACCTGTCCCGCCCGGCCCAGACCGCCCAGGAGGCCGTGCAGTGGACCTACATGGGCTACCTCGCCTCGGTCAAGAGCCAGGACGGCGCCGCCATGTCCTTCGGCCGCAACTCGACCTTCTTCGACATCTACATCGAGCGCGACCTCAAGGCCGGCGTCATCGATGAGGCCGGTGCCCAGGAGCTCATCGACAACATCGTCATGAAGCTGCGCATCGTGCGCTTCCTGCGCACCCAGGACTACGACGCGATCTTCTCCGGCGACCCGTACTGGGCGACCTGGTCCGACGCCGGCTTCGGCGACGACGGCCGCTCCATGGTCACCAAGACCTCGTTCCGTCTGCTTAACACCCTGACCCTCGAGCACCTCGGACCCGGCCCGGAGCCGAACATCACCATCTTCTGGGATCCGAAGCTGCCGGAAGGCTACAAGCGCTTCTGCGCCAAGATCTCCATCGACACCTCGGCCATCCAGTATGAGTCCGACAAGGAGATCCGCTCCCACTGGGGCGACGACGCCGCCATCGCCTGCTGCGTCTCCCCGATGCGCGTGGGCAAGCAGATGCAGTTCTTCGCCGCCCGCGTGAACTCCGCCAAGGCACTGCTGTACGCGATCAACGGCGGCCGCGACGAGATGACCGGCATGCAGGTCATCGACAAGGGCGTGATCGAGCCGATCACCCCCGAAGCCGACGGCACCCTGAGCTACGAGAAGGTCAAGAACAACTACGAGAAGGCTCTCGAGTGGCTGTCCGAGACCTACGTCGAGGCGCTGAACATCATCCACTACATGCATGACAAGTACGCCTACGAGTCCATCGAGATGGCCCTGCACGACAAGGAGGTGTACCGCACCCTGGGTTGCGGCATGTCCGGTCTGTCCATCGCCGCCGACTCCCTGGCCGCCGTCAAGTACGCCAAGGTCTACCCGATCTACAACAAGGACGCGAAGACCATGGAAGGCCACGAGTACGAGTACGTCGAGGGCGCCGATGACGACCTGATCGTCGGCTACCGCACCGAGGGCGAGTTCCCGCTCTACGGCAACGACGACGACCGCGCCGACGACCTCGCCAAGTGGGTCGTCTCCACCGTGATGGGCCAGGTCAAGCGCCTGCCCGTCTACCGTGGCGCCGTCCCCACCCAGTCCATCCTGACCATCACCTCCAACGTGGAGTACGGCAAGAACACCGGTTCCTTCCCGTCCGGCCACGCCAAGGGCACCCCGTACGCTCCGGGCGCCAACCCGGAGAACGGCATGGACTCCCACGGCATGCTGCCGTCGATGTTCTCGGTCGGCAAGATCGACTACAACGACGCGCTTGACGGCATCTCGCTGACCAACACGATCACCCCCGACGGCCTCGGCCGCGACGAGGAGGAGCGCATCGGCAACCTGGTCGGCATCCTCGACGCCGGCAACGGCCACGGCCTCTACCACGCCAACATCAACGTGCTGCGCAAGGAGACCATGGAAGACGCCGTCGAGCATCCGGAGAAGTACCCGCACCTGACCGTGCGCGTCTCCGGCTACGCGGTGAACTTCGTCAAGCTCACCAAGGAGCAGCAGCTCGACGTGATCAGCCGTACGTTCCACCAGGGCGCCGTCACCGACTGATTGAAGCCGTGACGCGCTGAGCGTGAAACGCTGAAGGCGGAACCCATATGGGTTCCGCCTTTTCGTGTATTCGCCGTCATCCTGAGCGGAGGCGCAGCCGGAGTCGAAGGATCTCCACACACAGTGTGCCGGTGAGAGATCCTTCGACTCCACTGCGTTCCGCTCAGGATGACGTTGATGATGGTTATTGCCGGTTTGTCCGGTGATAATTGAAGGTGGCGGTCCGGGCGGTGACCCCCAGGATGACTGACGCCGTTCCTTTCGGGAAGCGGCTGTCCCGCCCTCGATCTGTCCCGCCCGGGACCGCCGGACCGAGGGCCATGGACGCATGACCTCATAGGAGCGTGGACGCTCCCATCGGACCCCGCATCGTCCATGGTAGCGTGTCCCGTCAACGTCCCGTCTGCGCCGGAAGCCCCCGGAACGACCATCGACGGCCAGCGAAGGAGGACAACGATGACGCCGCCCATGGAGACGATCTACGCCGGGGTGGACACCCACACCGACACCCACACGCTCGCCCTGCTCGACTGGCGCGGACGGCCGCTGGCCACGCGGACGTTCCCGACCGACGCCGCCGGCTACGAGGCGCTGGCGGGCATGCTGCCCGACCCGTCCCGGGTCGTGGTGGGCGTGGAGGGGACCAACTCGTACGGCGCGGCCCTGGCCCGCAGGCTCGCCGCCGCGGGCTACGAGACGCGCGAGGTGCTGCGCCCCAAACGCGCGGTGCGCCGCAGGGACGGCAAGTCCGACCCCGTCGACGCCGCCGAGGCGGCCAGGAGCGTCATGGCCGGAGACGGGACCGGGCCGAAGAGCTCGGACGGCTGGGTCGAGGCCCTGCGCCACCTCAACACGCAGCGCGACCGGCTGGTGTCGGCCATGACCACGCTGTCCAACAGCGTCAACGGCATGCTCGTCACCGCGCCCGAGACCGTCCGGGACCGCTACCGGAGCCTGAGGACCGGGAGGCGCATGACCCGCCTTGCCGCCTGCCGGCCCGCCGGCGGGCCGGTCGAGCGCGCCGCGCTCACCGCGATGAAGGCGTCCGCGACGGCGTGGAAGGCCCTCCGCGAACAGGCGGACGGGCTCGAGAGGGCGATGCGCGAGATCCTCGAGGAACACGCCCGCGCGCTGCTCGACCTGAACGGGGTCGGCGTCGTCACCGCGGCCACCCTGGCCGTCGTCGCCGGCGACAACCCCGAACGAGTCAGAAGCGAGGCCGCGTTCGCCAAACTGTGCGGCGCGTGCCCCCTGCCCGCCTCCAGCGGCAGGACCAGCCGCCACCGGCTCAACCGGGGAGGCAACCGGCAGGGCAACAAGGCCCTGCACCAGATCGCCGTCGTGCGCCTGCGCCACCACCAGCCCACCCGCGACTACATGGCCAAAAGGACCCGCGAGGGCAAAAGCAAGATGGAGACCATCCGCTGCCTCAAACGCTACATCGCCCGCGAGATCCACCGCGTCCTCATCGCCGTCCGCGACGGCGACCCCGGACGCGAGCCACCCGCCCGGCGCGGCGCCATGCTGCGCGAACTGAGGCTCTCCCACGCGCTGACCCAGCGACAGGTCGGACAGGCCCTCGGCGTGCCCTCCAGCAGGATCAGCGAGATCGAACGAGGCGCCCGCGACCTGCCCGAACTCGAACGACGAGCCACCCAATGGATCCACAGCACCACCGACACACCACCCCAACAACAGCTTGACAAACTATAGGAGCATCGGGGTGTGTGGCGTTCCGTTCAGGATGACGGGATGCGACGTGACGAAGCCCACATCGGCTTTCCGGCGAGCCACCGGCGGTCCCGTCGTCGGAGCACTAGACTGGGATGTCAGTACAAGACAATGACGAATCAGGAGGACGACGATGTCTGACGCGACCCGATTCCGCACCACCACGCGGCATATGCTCAAACAATCGAAGGAATACGCCTCCCAGACGCTGATGGGCGGCCTGTCCGGCTTCGAATCTCCCATCGGACTCGACCGGCGCGACCGCATCGACGCGCTCAAAACCGGCGATATCGGCTTCGTCCACTCCTGGGACATCAACACCTCCGTCGACGGGCCCGGCACTCGCATGACCGTTTTCATGAGCGGATGCCCATTGCGCTGCCAGTACTGCCAGAATCCCGACACATGGAAGATGCGCGACGGCAAGCCCGTCACTCTGGAGGCCATGATCAAGAAGGTCGACCGCTACAAGGATCTGTTCAAAGCCACAGGCGGCGGCATCACCTTCTCCGGCGGCGAGTCGATGATGCAGCCCGCGTTCGTCTCGCGCGTGTTCCGCGCGGCCAAGGAGATGGGCGTGCACACCTGTCTCGACACCTCGGGCTTCCTCAACAAGAACTACACCGACGAGATGCTTGAGGACATCGATCTGTGCCTGCTCGACGTGAAATCCGGCGACGAGGAGACCTACCACAAGGTTACCGGCGGCCTGCTGCAGCCCACGATCGACTTCGGACAGCGCCTTTCAAAGGCCGGCAAGAAGATCTGGGTGCGTTTCGTGCTCGTGCCGGGCCTGACCGACTCCGAAGAGAACGTCGACAACGTGGCGAAGATCTGCGCGAGCTTCGACGGTGCGGTGGAGCATATCGACGTGCTCGGATTCCACCAGCTCGGCCGCCCCAAGTGGCATGAGCTGCGCATCCCATACCCGTTGGAGGACGCCAAGGGCCCCAGCGCCAAACTGCGCCAGCGCGTCATCGAGCAGTTCCAATCCTACGGCTTCACCGTCTACTAAATTCCTGCGGAGTTCAGGCGCAAGGGCGTGTGGATGCGCTGCAACGGGGCTTGGGGCCTTTAGCCTAGGTATATGGCAGACATCTACGCATTCCCGGCGGGTGCGCCTCCAACGGCGTCGGCGCCCCGGCAAGACGGATTGCCCGAACGACCGGCCGGCGTGCCCGATGAGGTGTGGAACGCCGTGGAGTCGGTTCGGGATATGACGCGTGTCGGCGACGTGCGTTACCGCGAGATCCCCGTTCCTTCCACGCTGTCCGACTACGGTATCGGCGTCGAATTGGAATGCGGCGAACATGGCGATGATGCCGCGTCGTTCCCATCGGATCCGTACCGCTCGCCGCGACTTGCCACGGGTTGGATTATGATTCTGTTCTCGGCGCAGTCGCGTATCGATTGGGCCGGTCGCTGGCGGTGCGTGGCCTTCACCCGACTGCCGCTGCATGCCAGCGAGAACGATGGACTCGCCCCACGCATGTATTGGGACGAAATGTGCGACTTCCTGTCGGATGTGAATCCCGATTCCGTCGGCGGCACGGTGACCGTGACCCAGAACACGTCGTTCGGTTCGTTGCCGTCCGAGACGGACGCCGGATGCGAGATGCGCGTGTCGTGGTCGCCGCTTGGTCTGCCCGACGGCGGACTCGATGCCGGCGCGCAGGTCGGTATGTGGGCCAGGTTCATCAGATCCACTGTTCGTTTCGACGAGGGATTGGGTAGTGACTCATCAGATTGACCGTCGCATCGCCAAGGCGGAGCCGCGTCTGCTCAGCGAGCCGCGCGGGGGAGTGCCCGACGTGATCGACACGCTCGCAGGGTTCCGTGAGGCATGCGACGCTTTGGGCGCGGCATCCGGCCCGTTGGCCGCCGATGCCGAACGCGCGTCCGGATACCGGTACGGCCATGAGGATTGGCTGGTGCAGTTCAAACGCGGTGACGCCGGCATCATGCTGTTCGACCCGGTGGCTTTGGGTCAGGCCGGTGCCGATTGGAACGACTTCAACCGCGCCGTGGGCGACGCGACATGGATTCTGCATGATTCGATGATGGACCTGCCGGGCTTCGGCGACCTGGGGATGACCCCGCAACGTCTGTTCGACACGGAGATCGCCGCCCGGCTGCTGGGTATGCACCGCTTCGGGCTCGCCGCGGTGATCGAGCATTATCTCGGCGTGACCTTGGCCAAAGAGCATTCCGCGGCCGACTGGTCGTACCGCCCGCTGCCGCGAGACTGGCGCAACTACGCCGCGCTGGATGTGGAACTGCTTATCGAGCTGGAAGAGTTGATGCGTCGGGACCTGCGCGAGCACGGCAAGGACGAATGGGCCGAGGAGGAGTTCGCGTTCGCCCTGCGGGAGGGTCTCACCCCCAAGCCACCGCATCCCGCGCCTTGGATGCGCATCTCACGCATCACCCAGCTGGGCCGCGACCGACGCGGACTCGCCATCGCCAAATCGCTGTGGGAGGAGCGCGACCGGTTGGCCCGCCAATACGACATCGCCCCCAGCCTTCTGCTGGCCGACTCGTCGATTATGGAGGCCGCGCAGAAGAAACCGCACAACGTGCGCGAATTCCGCGCGATCCGCTGTCTCAACGAGCGTGTGCGCATGCATACCGGCAGCGCGCAGGACAAAATGTTCGAACGGTACGCGCCCATCCAACGCGAGGTCAAACCCCGCGTTTGGAAGGACGCGATCCAACGCGCGCTTGACCTGAAACCCGGCGAACTGCCCGTCATGCCGGCATCCAGTCAGCCCGGAGAGAACGAGACGAACGCGCCACGGTCGATGCGCATCTGGCAGACCCGCCATCCCGAACGATACGAGCGCCTGCAACGGGTGCGCAAGGTCGTCAACCAAATCGGCGAGGACACGCGCACGCCGGCCGAAATCATCGTCAAACCGCAGATTCTACGCAACCTCTGCTGGCTGGACGATCCCGCGAATGTGGACGTGGCGCGATTCCTCGAGGAGCAGGGCGCCCGGGCGTGGCAGGTGAAACTCATCGCAGCGTCCGTGAGTAGGGTTATCATGTAGAGGTTGCCCTACGGCAGAATGTAAGAAAACACGACTTTCAGGAGCGTTAAGCGTGAAAATCAGCGTTAGGAATCTTGAGCCGACCAAGGTGAAGCTCACCGTCACCGTCGACCCGGAGGAGTTCGAACCCTATCTGGACGAGGCCCGCAAGGAGATTGCCAAGCAGGCGAACATCCCCGGCTTCCGCAAGGGACATGTGCCGGCGAAGCTCATCGAGCAGCGTTACGGATTCGCCGGCATCGCCGGTGAGGCCGTGAACAACGCGGTGCCGGAGCTCTACTCCAAGGCGCTCGAGGAGAAGAAGATCCGCCCGATGGCCCAGCCCGAGCTGGACGTGCAGGAAGTCCCCGCCTCCTCCAAGGACGAGACCAAGCTGAAGTTCATCGCCACCGTGGAGCGTCGTCCGGATATCAATCTGCCGAAGCTCGACGGCATGGAAATCGCCATCGCCAAGCCCGAAGTCAAGGATGAGGACGTGAACGCCCGCCTTGAATCCCTGCGCCAGCGTTTCGGCACCCTCGTGGGTGTGGATCGCCCGGCCGCCAAGGGCGACTTCGCCAACATCGACCTGGACGCCCAGATCGACGGCGAGTCCGTCGACTCCCAGGAGGGCGTGAGCTATGAGCTCGGCTCCGGCACCATGCTCGACGGTCTGGATGAGGCCCTCGAAGGCCTGTCCGCCGGCGAGGAGACCACCTTCGAAGGCACGCTGGAAGCCGGCGAGCACGAGGGCGAGAAGGCTCAGATCAAGGTGAAGGTCAACTCCGTGAAGGCCGAGGAGCTGCCGGAGCTGGATGACGAGTTCGCCCAGGAGGCCTCCGAGTTCGACACCCTCGAGGAGCTTAAGGAAGACATCCGCAAGAACGCCGCCGACGCCGCCAAGGGCCGCCAGGCCACCGACGCCCGCGACGCGTTCATCGCCAAGCTGCAGGAAGAGCTGGAGATCCCGGTGCCGAAGGGCGTCAAGGCCTCCATGGTCGAAGAGCACCTCAAGGGCATGACCCCGGATCCGGAGAAGGCCACCAAGGAGCAGAAGGCCGAAGCCGAGGAGCAGGTCGAGAAGGAACTGCGCGACCAGATGACCCTCGACGCTCTGGCCGAGATGCTGGACGTGCAGGTCTCCCAGGCCGACGTGTTCAACTTCCTCGCCTCCATCGCCCAGCAGTACGGCATGGATCCGAACAACTTCATCCAGGCGATCGTCCGCAACGGCCAGCTCGGCTCCGCCGTGCAGGAAGTCGGACGTTCCAAGGGCCTGCTCGCCGGCATGCGCGCCGTGAAGTTCACCGCCGACGGCGAAGAGGTCGACCTGTCCGCGTTCCTCGGTGAGGACGACGAAGAGGCCGACTCCGTCGAAGCCGCTTCCGCCGCCGCTGCCGTGGCCGACGAACTGGCCAACGCCGACGCCGAGTGAGCTTGCGCTTGCAACGCGATCGACAGCTAGTTACTAGCTTCTAACAAAAGACCGGAGCCTGTAATGGGTTCCGGTCTTTTGCTGTTGCTGCAGTTGTCGTTATACTGCGCACTCGTTACTCGTCATGCCGAGCGCAGTCGAGGCATCTCATCCCGCCACTCCGCTCAGTTCCCGTTGATGTTCCCTGACAGCTTCTACCGAGCGCTTGATTCCAAATCGATGATCCGCTGTTCGATGTCACGCAGGCGATTGCGCAACGCCGATTCGATGTCGACCCCATCGGCGTCGGCCTGCTGAATGACGCGCAGGATCTGATCGGCGTAATCATCCGGTGTCGACTGGCGCGAATCGGCGTCGGTATTGGCCCGCATTATGGCTTTTACGAACAATTCCGAATCGTCGGCTTTGGCCACACGATGCACAATCTTCGCCGCGCGAGGGAACGCGCCCTGCGCGTGCGAGATGCCTTCGATGGCGGACTTGCGGCGCTTCTCGCGCTGCTTCATCTGATTCCATGTCGCCAGCACCTCTTCGGCGGACTCCTCTTTGCCTGTGTTCGCGTCATCATCAGGTGCGAACACGTTCGGATGACGGGTGATGAGCTTATCGACCAGACGGTCGCACACCTCATCCAAGGTGAACGGGTCGGTCGCATCCTTCTCGCATACGGCGGCCTGATACAGCGACTGCATGAGCAGATCGCCGAGCTCCTCGCGCATGCCCTCACGGTCGTTCTCCTCGACCGTATCGACGAATTCGTAGGTCTCCTCAAGCAGATTCTTGAGCAGGGTCGTGTTGGTCTGTTTCTCGTCCCACGGGCATCCGCCGGGATTGGCGAGAATCGTCACCAGCACGCGGGCACGCTCCAACGCGGTCGGTGCTTGGACGACGGGATCAAGCTTCGAACACCGTTCGAAGCCTGCGGGCAGTTGGTAATCGTCATGTGCTGCTTCAGTCATGCAGCCCATACTAATCTCGCCCAGGTAACAGCGCCCATCTATCGGCCACACACCTTTGGCGTACTTTCCCTCCGTCATGCCGAACCTTCTCGTCACCATGCCGGGTACCTTTATTTGTCATGCCGAGCGGAGTCGAGGCATCTCCATCATCCTCGTCATGTCGAGCGTCCTCTTCATCATCATCCCGGGCATGCCTTCCTACGTCATGCAAGTGTTCCCTTCTTCGTCATGCCGAGCGGAGTCGAAGCATCTCCGCCATCCTGTCGTACACTTGTCCCAGCGGATTATGGCGGCGAAATGAGGGCATATGAGCGACAACAGCACGGACCGTAAAGCGCTGGAGGCGCTGGCGGGGGAGTCGCCCCAAGAGCAGATCGCCTATTACCGCAAACCGTTCATGGTGCTGTGGGCGGCCGTGCAGGAGGCGAGCAGCGAACTGTCCGAGGATTACGACCTTTCGCCGGAAATGGCCCAATTGTGGGTCGCCGAACGCATGCGCCAAGTCTCCGATTCTCTGGTGGATCGCTTGGCGGAGAAGGCCGCGTCGCGCGGCATCAGCAAATCGAATATCGCCCGAGCCGCCGATGCCAGTCCCGCCAATGCTCTGCGGCGGTTCCCACGTCTGCGAAACGATGCCGATGCCGCAAAAACCCGTCTGCTTATCGACGACGTCCTCGATTCGTTGGAGTAGCCATAGGCCTGCCCCCCCCCTCTGGTTCTCGGGCTTTAACGTGTTGACTCCTGCGGGTGTGGATGAGTTGCTGTGCGCTATCACACCGTCAACGGTGATGGATAACCCGTGTGTGTATGATTCGGCAGTTACTGCCGATTCGCCCACGTTGAAAATCCATCTCCCGTGGATAAGCTGTCATTTACTATCGGAATGTCCACGTTGAGGGGCTGGGCCTCGTGGATAAGATGTCATTGAATACCGGAGCACCTACGCTGATGGACTATACGTGGGCCATACCGATCGCGCGGGTTTTCCGCCGGTTCATCCAATCGGATCGCCTTGGGATGACGATCCGTGTGAGAGCGACCTGATCGATTGCCAGATAGTGCTTGATTTGTACGCCCAGATCAAGGGCGATGAGTCCGAAGAGACGATGAAGCGAGCCTATGCTGAATGCTTCTAGAGTCTGGGAGCTGATGATTCTGAATCGTGTATCGACGTGGACTCGCCGGCTTTCGCGCATGCGGCTGATGAGTGGGTGACATTCGACTTCACCGACGAAGATGGGCTGACTTCGCTGGAATATGTGGTGGCCCACGCGGCGGAGCTTGCCGCATCCGAACCGCGGTTGACCGCCGAATGCATTCGTATGGCGAAGTCCGTCTCGACGACGCATAGCGAGAGTGTGTGCGTTTGGTACGCGACCGGTGCAGGGCGCTGACGATTCTGGGTGACTGCATGGTGCGTTGGGAAGAGCTGGCCGCGTCGATTTATTATGCCCCGATTCGGACGAATCCGGCTGAGCTGTTGGTGGGATTGTTTGATTTCGGTGTCGACGCCGCGATGTTGGACCCGGGTATTAGACGTGAGCTGCTGATCGGTGTGTTCCTTGATGCATGGGCCGTGTTGCCGCATCGCGCCTATGGCGGCCAGACTCCTGAGGAGGCCGGTGAACGCCTGCCCATCATCGACCCCAACGACCCGCTGTTCGACTGAGTCCGCACGGGTTTGGCTGCCCGACATGTTGGAAAACGTGCAGCCAAACCCCTGTTTCATGTTGGAAAGTGGCAGACGACAGGCTATTTTGTGTTGGAAAATGTGCACGCTGAGATGATTGGGTATGGTTGAAGGGCGTGACAACACAGTGAAAGAGTGCTGATATGGCGTTGAGAATGACGGATGACGAGTTCGCGGCCGCGGTCGAGGAGGCGTTGGATTCGATTCCCGAACGGTTCCGCGAAGTGCTCGACAATGTGGGCATCGCCATGGCCGACGAACCGAACGAGCGCGAGCTCGCCTCCATGTGCGGCTCCCACGGCGAGTTGCTGGGTTTGTATGAAGGCGTGCCGATTACGCAGCGCACCACCAGTTACGGCGGTGTGATGCCCGACATCATCACCATCTTCAAAGGCCCACACGAACGTGTCTGCTCCACCCGTCAGCAGCTCGTCCACCAGATCGGCATCACCGTGATCCACGAGATCGGCCACTATTTCGGCCTCGACGACGACTACCTCCATTCGCACGGGTACTGATATGGATACGGGTGTGTGCATTAGATCGGCTGGAACCGTTGGTGTAAATCGGGAATAGCATGCATGTAAATCGGGAATAGAGTGGGTGTAAATCAGGAATAGAATAGGTGTAAATCGGGAATAGAAAGCGTGTTAATCTGGATTAGATGATGCCATAAGTTGAAGGAAAGGCGACTCGATGATTCCGCGGGCTATTACGCCGACCATGATTCGGCAGTTTCAACAGTTTCCTATCCTTACTTTGACGGGCACAAGGCAGAGCGGCAAAACTACGTTGATCCGTGAGCAGTTTCCTCAGTATGATTACGTGTCGTTAGAGAACCCCGATGCGCAAAGTCTCGCTGTGAATGATCCCCTGACATTTCTTGCCAGATACAACAACCATGCCATATTCGATGAGGCGCAGCGTGTGCCGCAGTTGTTCTCTTACCTGCAAGGCATCGTCGATGAGCGGGGGCAGGAGCCGGGACAGTTCATCTTATCCGGATCGCAGAATTTTCTGCTGATGCAAGGCATCTCACAGTCATTGGCCGGGAGGGCATCGGTTCTTCACCTGATGCCGTTGTCTCATAGCGAGTTGGCGAATGCTGACATGGGCATGGATATGTGGGTTCGCAGAGGCGGTTATCCGCGAATTTACGACATTGGTCTTGATCCTATTGACTATTTTCCGAACTACGTGTCTACGTATGTGGAGCGGGATGTCCGTGAAGAGTTGGGTGTGCGTAAGCTGTCTCAATTCCGCGACTTTCTTGTGCAGTGCGCAGTTCGGGTCGGCGAGGTGGTCAACTATAGCGCCATGGCTTCCGCTTGTGGCGTCAACGCAAAGACCGTCGAGGAGTGGATTTCGATGTTGGAATCCAGTTTCATCGCCTTCAGGTTGCATCCTTACCATAAGAACTTCGGCAAACGATTGATCAAGGCGCCGAAACTGTATTTTTATGACACTGGATTGGCTAGCTATCTACTCGATCTGGAAAGTGATGATGAGTTGATGATGAGCAAGTATCGCGGTCCTCTGTTTGAGAACGCCGTGGTATCGGAAATCATGAAGGCGTATGCCGTACGTGGAAGAACTCCACGCTTGTACTATTGGCGTGATGATAAACAGCAGGAAATCGACCTGATCATCGAGAAGGGCGGGGCCGTTCGCTATGCAGTCGAAGTGAAGGCTTCCGCGACTTATGATTCGCATGCTTTCGCCACAATCTCAAAGTTGTCCGAAATCATGGGATTGGATTTGGCGCAACGCATCGTGGTGTACGGCGGGCGTGACTCTATGGAAACCTCTTTCGGAAGACTACTGACCATCGGTGATATACCGCAGCTGACATTATGATTGCGGGAAGACCGGGCTTGTGATGCGAGGCGGGGCGGCCGCTACTTCGGTGTCGACGACGATTCCCTCCATTCGCATGGATACTTGTTGTTGTGGATGATGGTTTGCTCTGTGCTTGCGTCCGATTTCTACGATGCGCCGGAGCTTATGCGGGTCTTTCTCGTTCATAGCAGCACCGCGTCCTTGAATACGGCGTTGCGGAACGGTCCGTCGTTGAGTTCGCTCAGTTCGTACATGTCCACATCTTTGCCGGACTTCTCTCGTAGTTCTTCGGCCATGGCGAATACGTTCAATGGGCTGAATCCGGGATTGCCTTCCAACAACACGTCGATGTCTGAAATCGATGTTGCCTCATTGCGCGCGTAGGAGCCGAATAAGCGTGCCGATTTCATGCCGTAATGCGACGACATGGGAACGATGAGTTCGCGAAGTTCATCATGGCTGTATACATGTGAGATCATGACGACTCCTTCATCATGATGGAATCTAACTTACCCTCGCATTATTGACATGCCATTGTTCTCAAACATGATAGCGGCGTGATACCTGACATTAGCGATCTTCAAAGTCTACGCAAACATGTCTGCCTCTGCCTACCAGCAGCTGGTGTGCATGATCGGCTCCACCATGATTCACGAGATTGGTCACCGCCTTGGTCTTGATGATAGCGAGAATCTATGATGTCTGATTTTGGGAGTTCTCTTGCAATAGGTTATATCGTTTGAGAACGCTGAATATTTCCATCACTGCGCCTACGTATTGCTCAGACTGATTGTATTTTATTACCGCCCCCACCATTTGGCTGATGTCTTCTTGCTGAGTGTTGAACAAACGCTGCGCTGCATTAGAGATGCTCTCTTCGTCTGATAGCGGGACTGTTGATTCGACTTGTGCAATACCAACAGTGAGCTTGGTACCAGGAATTGCCACTAGCAGGTTCTCCACTGTCCGTATCCATTTTGGCCTGTTGAGATCTTCGTAAATGAGAATTGAGGTTAGCAAAGAAGGAGAAGCGGATTGCTTCTGCGATTCCTGTTTGATGACGCTGATATAACGTTGGACCTGTTGGCTAAAAGAACGTATGATTAAGGTCTCTTTGCGTCCTTGTAGGGCATTCGATTCGGTTTGTTTTTCTTCTGGATCATTACGGAGAAGTTCGAAGAATACGATAATCACAAGAGCAACGGATAATGAAGACCACAGACTATCAATCATTGAGGAAAAATTCGATGGCGCAAGACATGAGTAGTCAAAAGAAAGGGATGTTATTCCGAGAGCGACAGACAGAATGCAATTAAGAAGTATCACGGAAATGTTTAATAATCTTTCGCCAAAGCCAAAAGCTTTTGCTGCGGATACCCCGTATGTTGCGATTGAGAACAATAATGTGGACATGAAAAGCGCCATCATTTTTGCAGCGAAATCAACTTTCATCTCTGATAGAACTGCTAATTCCGCGATGAGAATAATGATAATTGGCGTGAATCGAAGAACAATCTGTCTGAAGAATCCTGAAGATTGTCCCGCGACAATCGCGCTGAGTGGCATATAGGAGTTGATTGCTGGTTGACGATCTCTACGCTTTATGAGCAGAAAACAAGCGTACATTGCCACAGCGGCAGTGATTATGACCATCGACCATGTAATGAACATACTTGTTTATCCTTCGATCTTGAACGAGCTTTATTGAGTTTACTGAAACGAGTGCCCATTCGTGCTGGTGCAGGGTTTAGTTGATGTTTTGCATATTGTGAGCGTTATCGCCGAATTATGAGATTACCTCTGAGAGGGCGTGTTACGACGTAGACTGGTTATTGAGGATTATCGCTGAAACATGTTATGAAGTCTCAGTCCCAGTTCGGTAGAAGATTCAATTATTCGATACTTTGTTGTATCCTGAGGTATTCTGCTTGCTTGAGTAAAGGGGGAGAAAGACTGATATGGCGTCATATGGTGCGGAGACGTTGCAGGACGGACGTTATCGGCTTTCCTTTACGGTGGGCGGTCTGTTGGTCTCGCAGGGACAGACTATTGCCTCGCTTTTATTGGCTGAATGTGGCTCCCGCACCGATATGACTTCTAATGATGCTGTGGAAGCTCTCGAATCGAACCCGAATACGGGTGTGAATGCAGCTTTAGCTGCTGAAGCGGTTGAAGTAGGCGAACAAGTTGTCAAGGTACGGCAGCGGGCGGTTGACGAGAATGTTTTAAGCATTCGTACGTATTCAGCGAGTGTGCGTACTGTGCGTGAGGTCATCAAGCGGCTGAGTGCTCTCACATGGCAGGAGCTTCGCCATCTTGCTGATGAAGATAGCCCACTACCGGATCGTCAGGCATTGATGTGGGTGGCGATGTGTCGCTATTACGCTATCGTTGGCGAATTCGCGAATGAAGTATTGAGAGAGCATTATTTGTTGGGAAAGGCGACGGTTACACATGATGATTATGACCGGTTTATGTTGGACAAGTCGTTGTGGCATCCTGAAGTTGATGATTTGAGTTCAGCAACGATTGCAAAACTGCGCTCGAATGTGTTCAAGGCCATGTTTGAGGCAGACTTGTTGTGCAAAGAGGACGACACTATTAGGCCTTCACTGCTCAGCCGCGAGATGACCAGTATTCTTATGAGAAGGGCAGATTCGTTCGACTTCTTCCCGATGCGAGGAACCTCCCTCGCGTAGCCTGGAATCAGTGCATCAGAGCAGGAAGGATGACAGATGTCCGACGATGTGACCAGCATCGATGAGCGACGCAATATCGATGAGGATTTCGCGAAGCTTCGTCGAATTATGGAAGACGAATCGTTCCGCAAGGGGAGCGGTTTGGCTGGCGAACAGGCGTTTTACATCTACGATTATCCGCCCGAACAGGAACTCGAGGTTATAGAGCATATTCCGACGTTGGTTTCGCAATTGCAGACCATGACACCTCAACGTGCCGGTGATTTCGCTCCGAAAGTATTGATTTTAGACCTTTACGACATCATCATCGAAGCATTGCAACAGCGTAAGGTGCTCGATAAAGTTCTCGATATCGAAGCAAGGCGTCATCAAATCGTGTCCTCGAATGTTCGAGAAGATAAATTCCTTAGCCTGTTGAACAACATGTTGGGAGCGGATGCGAAACAAGTTCCCGACCTTATCAGCCGTCATTACGAAGAGGCGAGATCGCAAGGCAATGCGGATATTCTATTCATCACCGGTGTGGGTAAGGTCTACCCCTATGTGAGGGCTCATACGTTACTGAATACGCTTCAGGGACGTATTGATGATTGCCCGTTGGTGCTGTTTTATCCTGGCGTATACGCCAGCAGATCCGTTTCCGGTTCGACCATGACGTTGTTCGGTTGTCTGCCAGAAGACAACTATTACCGGGCGAGAGACCTTATGGAGATGAGTGCATAATGCGGTGGCTATCAATACTCGCATAAGACCGGCAATGGAATAATCAACACGAGAAGGGTGGATTGGCATGGACAAGGAAACTCGGCAGATTACGTTTGCGGATTTGTTTGTCAAGAACATCGATAAGAAGATCAACGGTGTCATCAAAGCCAATGATGAGAGGGATTTGATCGACGAAGTCGACGAGTACGTGTTGACCGGCGAGATTCAGCAGAATCTGGAGACTTTCCTCGGCGCGTATAACGATCCGTCTAACCATTCGCAAAATGGCGCTTGGATTTCAGGCTTCTTTGGCTCCGGTAAATCGCACTTACTGAAGATGTTGTCGCACATCTTGGGTGATGTGCCGCGTAGCCTAATTGATAGCGATGTGCAGAACCGCACTCTGACCCGTGAGAACATTGTCCGCTCGTTCATGGCCAAGGCAGATGATCAGGATAATGCGATGCTTGCCGGCGAACTGGAACACACGCTGACGTTTCCCGCTACTTCGATTCTGTTCAATATCGACCAAAAATCGGACAAGGGCAGCCCCACTGCATTGCTGTATGCATTTATTCGCGTATTCGATGAGTCGCGTGGATACTTTGGTAAAACCCCGCATGTTGCGAAATTCGAGCGGGATTTGGATAACAATCATCAGCTTGAGGCATTCAAAACGGCATTTGCCGAGAAAGTCGGCAAGCCATGGAGCGAAGGTCGCGATGAGGCGATTCTATGGGATGCTGAAATCTGTGAGGCTTATGCAGAGGTGACTGGCAAATCCGCGCAAGATAGCATTATCGAGCGATACGAGAACAATTATCACGCCGCTGTGGGTGATTTCGCCGATGACGTGAAGCATTGGCTTGAACAACAGCCGGACCCCAACCATCGCATCGTATTTCTGGTGGATGAAGTAGGCCAGTTCATTGGACAAAACACCGAGCTGATGCTTCAGTTGCAATCCGTAGCCGAAGATCTTGCCGTGAAAACCAATGGCCGTGCATGGGTGGTCGTTACCTCGCAGGAAGATATGGACACCATCGTTGGCGACCGCACCAAACAGCAGGGGTATGATTTCTCCAAGATTCAAGCCCGATTCGCCATTAAGCTCAAGCTCAACAGCGCCGATGTGATTGAGGTGATTCAGAAGCGTCTGCTTTCCAAGAAACCTGAATACGCTGACCTGATGCAGAATCTATGGCATGAGCAGGGGCCTAACATGCGCACGATGTTCGAGTTCCCTTCGAATACTGCAAAATTCAGCACCACGAAAGCTTTCGATGAAGAAGATTTCATTGCAAGCTATCCGCTGGTGAACTATGAGTTCGAACTGTTCCAAACCGCGTTGCGTCGTATGAGCCAATACAATATGTTCGATGGACGTCATGCCTCCGTGGGGGAGCGTTCAATGCTCGCTGCAATCAGCACCACGCTGCAGCGAGCCAAAGAATCAGCCTTTGGAGAGCTTATTCCGTTCGACAGGTTGTATGACGGCATCAGCGACGCTATCCAGAGCACGGTGAACTATCGCATCCATCAGGCTGAGAAGGTGCTTGATCCTGCGGTGAACGATATTTGCGTACGACTGCTGAAAGTGCTGCTGCTGGTCAAGCATGTAGACGGGTTCCCTGCCACACCGCACAATCTGCGTATTCTGTTGACCGACAAGTTCAATGGAGACATGTTGGATCTGGAACGACAGATTGGTGAAGCGTTGCGCGTGCTTGAGCAAAATACTTATGTGCAGCGTGTGGGGGAATCCTACGAGTACCTCACCAACGAGGAACAGGATATTGAGCAGGAAATCAAGAACGTCGATATCGACCATACCGACATGATTGCCGAATTCAAGAACATTCTTGTAGGCGATGTGATTGGCAAAATGAAGGTTCAATATGGGCCTCAGAAGGCGGACTTTGATTTTGGCCTGAAAATCGATCAAGTGCAGCAAACCACTCCACGCTCAATATGGTTGAACGTAGTGACATCAGGCGACGAAGCCGATCGCGCGGATGCCATCACCAACAGCATGGGAGCCCGAGATGCCATCACATTATTGCTTGACAATGCTGATACGACGTTGTTTGACGATATCCGTATGCATGTGAAAACCGCGACTTATCTACGCCGTACGGATTCCGGAAGCCAGTCTGAGAGCAGGCAGCGCATCATCGCGGGTAAACGAGCCGCTCAAGAGAATCTACGTAAGGAATTGCGTACTCGTGTGGGTAACGCCGTAAAGGCAGGTACGTTCGTATACAACGGTGCAATTGTCGAGGTCAAAGCCACAGATCCTCAAGCGCATGTGCTCGAAGGCATGCAGGTATTGATTGGCCGCTACTACACTAATTTCCCGATGCTCGGTGGAGTGCATTATGAGGAGTCCGGGCTGGCGGGCGTTATCGCTGGTGCCGCTGCGACTCAGCCGGGTACCTTCGCAGAAGCCAACGTCGCTGAGGATAAACTCAAAAGTCCATCCGATGACGTGCTGTCATTCATTACTCGTGAAAGCAGGGATAAAAACGTTGCTTTGACGGTTAAAGCGATTATTGTGCAGTATGCCGCTGCGCCATACGGATGGCCCTATGCTGCTGTTCTTGCCTGCATCGGTTACCTGTATGGTGCCGAGAACATTGAACTGACCATGGATGCTAAACCCGTGCAACGTACCGAAGCCGCGGCGATGTTACGCAGCACGAAAAAGCAGGAATCCATGCTGGTGACCATTCCAAAGACCTTTGATTCTAGAAAGGTCGCAAAATTACGTGAGTTTGCAAGGGATTTCTTCGGCTTGACTGCATCTGAACTTCCTACCATGCCTATGGATTTGGCGTCAGTGATTAAGAACAAGCTGGTGGATGAATCTATTGACTTGAACGAGTTGAAGTCACGTCATGCGGATTTCGCATTCATCGATTGCCTGTCTGAACCCATTACTGCCATCACCTACGCTTCCAGAAAAGGCGAAGCCTGGCTGCTGGATGAATTCACCGATGTCGATGCCGAACATGGTTCTGAAGAATTGCTCGATGCCAAGGATGATGTCATCGATCCGGTTATTGAGTTCTTCCACGGCAGTCAAGCGGCAGTGTTTGCCGCGAACAATGAGTGGTTACAGCGCAATCGGCCTAATGAGCCATTGATGCCTACCGATGTGCAACAATTGTTCCGCCAAGCATCCGATCTGGCAATAAGCCCGACACTGTTCCGAGGAAATACAGTCAACAAATTCAAGGATCTTGTTGAGCAGTTGCAGACCGCTGTAAAGACCAGTGTCGATGAGGCGCGTCAGAACGCTTATGCGGCAATCGACACACTCACTGGGTCTATGCGAGAATCTGACGCATATCGGTCGGCATCTGAGTCCATGCAGTCCACAGTGGATCGAATCATGCAGCAAATTCGCCGGAGCTTGGACGAGACATCGGTCATCGGGAACATTCAGACGATCGTTCGTGATGCGCAGGAGAACAAGTATCCGCGGCTAATGAATCAGCTCGTTGCATCCGTTCAGGTCAACGTGTCGCATTCCGATCAGTCTGAGAAAACGATCGATCGTCCCGTCAGGCGTAGTGTTCATATCAACACTATTGCGAAGCCGCATATCAAAGATGTACTGGAAACCAAGCAGGACATTGACGAGTTCTTAGATGCATATCGCCGTAAGCTTGTTGCTGTCGTCGAACAAGGGGAGAGGATTCTACTGTGAATACATCGAAATTGCAGAGCTTTGCTGCTGAAGCCCGTCGCAGTTTCATGGGCGCGGTATCCGCACGGTTGGAAGCTGCACTGGTTCCGAACTCTCCGGTTCAGGTGAACAGTCCGAACGTATTCAATCAGCTGGAGCAAGAGCTGAGAAAATACGGTGGTGGTCAGCAGGGCAAAGACCATGTGGTGGAGCGGTATGCCTACCGTTGGTTCAACCGCATCATCGCCTTTCGCTACATGGATGCGCACGGATTCACCTCCATGCCAGTGGTCTCCGCGGCCGATGTGACAGATGTCAACGGCCTGCCTGAGGTGTTGGCGGCTGCGAAACGCGGTGAGTATGACTCGAATGTATTCGAGGCCACCGGCACTTCGAACGCCAAACTACGCGATGCTGTGGAAGCGTTGTTCAACGGCTCCACACATTCTGACGACCCGCAGGGGCAAGCCTATGGTTTACTCCTGCAGGCTGAATGCCGGTATTGGCATAAGTTCATGCCGTTCATGTTCGAGAACACGAACTCGACTTTTGGCAAGATTGATGAGCTGCTGATGCCGGCTGATCTGCTTGCGGAAGGCTCTGTATTGCGCCGGGCGATCGAGGTGATGACACCTGAGGACTGCGAGGATGTGGAGATCATCGGCTGGCTCTACCAGTTCTACATCGCCGAACGTAAAGACGAGGTGATGGCTGGATTCAAGAAATCCAAGAAAGCCGGTGCCAACGAGATTCCAGCAGCAACCCAGCTATTCACCCCCGATTGGATAGTGCGATACCTTGTGCAGAACAGCGTCGGTCGTCTCTGGATGCAGAACCACCCTGACTGCCAGCTTTACAAAACCTGGGAATACTACATCTAACCAGTCAATACTGCTGATGATGAGGATTCTTCCGTCATTGAGAGCGCTGATGCCTCTTCTGTCATCCTGAGTGAGCGCAGCGAGTCGAAGGCTCTCCTCTCCATCATCACCCCAGAATCTCTTACCGTCTGTGACCCCGCCTGCGGTTCTGGCCACATGCTCACCTACGCCTTCGACCTGCTCTATCAGATTTATGAAGACGAAGGCTATTCCCCCAGTGAAATCCCCGGTCTGATTCTGAAACATAACCTCTTTGGCATGGAAATCGACGAACGCGCAGCAAATCTCGCCGCCTTCGCCCTGACCATGAAGGCTCGTGCCAAGTCCCGTCGATTCTTCCGCAACCAAGTGTTACCGAACATCCAGCTCATTGCCGAGGAAGAGTTCAACTCTACAGAAATTGAAGATCTCAACCGACTCTACGATGTCACATTAGATGAAGATGTGTGGAATACATACGCCAATGCGGATGTCGAGGGTTCATTGATTATCCCTCCATCAGAATTAAGCCAGCTTAAGGAACTGCGTTGGCAAGATGTTCCTAATGATGTGACTTGGAATGATCTGTCACTGATGGGGTCGGATACTTTGTCTCGTGTGGGTACTGTTATTAGGCAGTCACAGTTGCTCTCGAATCAATATGCATGTGTGGTTGCCAACCCTCCCTATATGGGCGGCAAGAATATGGGCAGTGACTTGAAGCGATACGTTCAAGATCATTTTGAGGATGGCAAAGCTGACTTGTTTGCTGCATTTATGCTGCGTAACCTTCATTTGGTGGAATCCAACGGTGTGCTCGCCATGGTTACTATGCAAAGCTGGATGTTTCTCTCGTCATTCGAGAGTATGCGGCAACTGTTGCTAGCAAATACGGAAATATCGACGATGGCTCACTTGGGCGCTGGAGCGTTTGATGCTATTGGAGGCGAAGTCGTCTCCACTACAGCGTTTACTCTTGCGAAGCATGAACCTCAATCCGCTGGCATATATACAAGATTGGTGGATGTGCATGGAGACCAGGCTCAAGCAGACGCTTTCGCGGCGGAGAACTCGGAGCCAAGTGGTCTGCGTTACACTGTCAACCAGTCTGAATTTGCTCAAATCCCAGGCTCTCCGATTGTCTATTGGCTTTCTGAAGCCATGCTTCACGCTTTTTCCTCAGGTAAACCTCTTAGCGAATTCGCTCAATTAAAAAATGGTATGTCTACAGGTAATAACGACTCAGTTCTCCGGCAATGGTTTGAGATAAGTTTCGATGATTTTACGGATGATTGTGTCAGCAATAACTCAGTCGACTTGTATGGGAAAAAATGGTTTCCCTACAATAAAGGTGGAGAGTACCGCAAGTGGTATGGAAATGCGTCATCAGTAATACGGTATGATGTATATGGTAGAGAATATATGGCTTCTCTAAAGGGTTCTCGTCCCAATAGCCCGCATCTTTATTTTTTGCCTTGCGTATCTTGGTCTAAAGTTTCTTCTGGAACAACTGCATTCAGACTTTTCCCAAAGGGATTTGTGTTTGATGTCGCGGGTTGTTCAATGTTTCCAACAGATAATACTTTGCTATGGCCGTTATTGGCATTTGGGAATTCTTCTGTTGCACAACAGCTTCTTATGGCAATTTCGCCTACGCTAAATTTCGAAGCTGGCCAGCTTGCTAGATTGCCGTTTTATCTTACTGAGAATTCTGCTGCTGTTAATCTTGCTCACGAGATGGTTCATATGGCTCAAACTGATTGGGATTCATTTGAGACATCATGGAGCTATGAAAAAAATGACTTGCTTAAGTCTGCTGATAAGATGTTCAGTCTTGAGCAGTCAGTTGTTAGGCTCTATGAACATTGGAATGAACAGTCGCATATACAACAGTCAAATGAAATCCGTAATAACGAAATTGTGGCTAAAGTTTATGACGTGGTTGGCGATGTCCCAACAGATGTGCCATTGGAGCGCGTATCATTGAAGCGTAATGCGGCATTTGCTTATCCTAAGAACACGCCGGCTGAGCGTGACGAGCTGTTTGCCTGCGATGTAGTCAAGGAACTTATCTCCTATGCAGTTGGCTGCATGTTTGGCCGTTACGGTCTGGACAAGCCAGGACTCATTCTGGCTTCACAAGGTGAGACAATTGCGGATTACTTGAAGCATGTTCCTGAACCGTCATTTATGCCGGATGAAGACAATGTCATTCCTGTGACGGAAACTGATTGCTTTGGGGATGATATTGTGTCGCGATTCCGCAGGTTCCTTGAAGTCGCCTTCGGCAAAGATCATCTTACGGAAAACGTCGCTTACATTGAACGCGTGTTGGGTAAGCCGCTTCGTAAGTATTTCGTCAACGATTTTTACAACGATCACGTCAAGATGTACTCGAATCGGCCGATTTACTGGCAATATTCAAGCCGGACCGATAACAAGGGTGCATTCAAGGCGTTGGTGTACTTGCATCGTTGCACGCCGCAAACCACCGGTAAGGTGCTTGAATACCTACGTGACTTCACGGTCAAAATCGCTGATCAGGCTATGCAGCTTGACAAGTCCGACCGTGCCCAAGACAAGCGCGAAGCCGAGAAACTACGTAGAGCCGTAACTGAGTGCAAAGCCTACGAGGATGATGTGCTGTATCCTCTCGCCACACGCAACTTGGAAATGGATCTCGATGACGGAGTCCTAGTTAACTACCTCCGCATGGGCAAAGCCCTCCGAGCCATCCCCGCCATAGAACGCAAACGCCAAGAAGTCTCCACCTGGACATGGCCTGTCCATCCCCTTGAAGGGAAAGCTGAATATTAAAAAGTGAATATCAGTTGTTGTTTCGTAAAATCTTAGTTTTGCCGCTTCAAACAGTATCTCGCAAAGATAAAGGAAATAGAAATGATAATTCAAAAAGTAAAAATTCAGAATTTTCGTACACTGTATGACGCAACTATAGATTTTTCAAATATAACAACATTGATAGGGCCTAATGGGGCAGGAAAATCGACGATTCTTTATGCTTTAGATTGGTTTTTCAATGGTGCTGGAAATGATCTTTCTGATGAAGACGCAACATATAACCATGAAATTGAGCCAATAGTTGTTCGGGTTACTTTTTCTGATCTAAATGATAGAGATCGTGATGCCCTAGGCAAATACGCGCCTGCGGGGACAACTTCCTTTACTGCATGGAAGATGCGTAAGGATGGTCGAGAATTTCTTTCTGCAAATATAATGGGCAATCCACTATTTACTCCAATCAAGCAGGCCTCAAAAGCGGCAGAGAAAAAAGACCTATATAAGTTTTTGCGACAAAATCATCCCGAATTGGATCTGCCTACTGCTAATACAGCAGGAGCTATAACGGATGCTCTTACTGCTTGGGAGCAAGAACATCACGATCAACTTGAGGAAGTGCGAGAAGAGGTCTCTACCTCATTTAATGGTTTTAACAGCAATGCTTCAATGAAAGATATATTTAATTACTCGCTAGTAAGGGCTGATTATCGTGCATCAGAAGAATCAGAAGATGCTCGTACAACTCTGCTGGGAACTATTATAGAGAGAACAATTGATCGAAAAGCAGCCGATGATCAAATTAGCAAGCTTTTTAATTCATTGCGAGAGCAAGAGCAGCAGATTTATCAGAACACTTTTGGTGATCAACTCGATGAACTTTCTGATCAATTAAATGAAATTATTGGTTCATACTCAGCTGCAAGAAATATTCGTGTCGAACCGTATGCGCAAGAACTTAAACCGGCCAGAACTACTTTTAAAGTATCGGTATTGGATGGAGATAATGAGACAGCTGTCAGCCGTCAAGGACATGGATTCCAAAGAATGCTTCTGATCTCAGCGCTACAGCTTTTGGCCAGACGCATGAGCTTAAAAGAAAATTTAGAATCTCCAGAGAATGATAAAGAGCAAAGAGGGGTTCTTTGTCTTGCCGTGGAAGAGCCTGAACTTTATCAACATCCGATACAAGCAAGAGCTTTTGCTCATGTTCTACGGCAGCTGGGCGAAGCGGTCAATGGTGATGTTCAAGTACTGTATGCAACACATAGTCCATATTTTATCGACCCAAGCCACTATGAAGAAGTGTATCGTTTGTCCCGGCGTAGTATGGATGGTGTACCTTTGGTTCAACTCACTCATGCTCAAAAGAAGTCTGTTGTAGATCGATTAGAGTCCGGTGACCATAAGGGTGCTAACAACGTTCAGAGTCGCATAGGAAAAACAATATCAGAAAATTTCTCGTATGCGTTATTTGCAAATGCGGTGATACTCGTTGAAGGGACTAGTGAGCGCGCCATTTTATCTGCTATCGCAGATAAAAGACGTATTGCAGAACTTGAAAGGTGGGGTATGTCTATTGTTCCTTGTATGGGCAAGAGCAATATTCCTTATTTCCATGCTATTCTTAAAGAGTTTCAAATTCCTTCTGTTGTTGTCTTTGACAATGATAATGGTTGGGAAAACAGATTCACTAAAGATGTTTCAAAGAAAAATGCTGAGGAACAAAGTCATAAGAATTCAAATTTTTCTTTGGTTCACTATTTTCATATAGAAGATAAGGTGAATGATGATTATTATCCTAGTTCCGGAACTTATGATTTAGATAATGGAGACAGCGTCTTTATAGTTGAGGATACTCTTGAGCCATTTTTGAATTCGCAATGGAAAACTTGGCAAGACTGTTATGAAAACATCAATAGCGGTTCTAAGAAAAATGAAGAGGATTACTATAGAGCAACTTTACAGGCTTCGTTTGAAGATTGTCCCAAATTTCTTTTGAATATTATAGATAGAGCAGTTGAGAAAGCCAAGGAATCGGAATCTATTTCTCAGATATGAGGTGAAATAAGCGGATATAACTGTTCGTAGCAGAATCTTATATATACGCACATACAGGTGAGTGGTGCATAGCATATTATCCGGTTATAGGAACTGAAGCAAAAACAAGCATTACGTTCAGTTTCTATAACCCTATAATCCTTATTTTGGGCCTTGTATTGCGAGTCAGAGACAAAGCCCCGGGAGCTTGATCCGTAGATCAGAGGCTTGGCCGGGGCGTACATAGGATAGTATAGCAGCATGGCAGCACAGTTGATGATGAACCGACGTTCGTCGTAATGTTTGAGCGCGAAATTGGATTCCGTTCGTCATAAATAATGAGCGCGAAATCCCGCGCGGCCCGCGTCGTTCGCGGGGATGCTTGCCTTATGGAAGGCAGACTGGACATGGCCACGAGAAAACGGCTGACGAACAGGTTCAAGGCGGAGTACGCCAAGGGCGACAAGAAACAGAAGGGCGAGATCCTCGACCGCCTCGAGGCCGTCGGGATGGGCAGGTCCACCGCCCGGCGGCTGCTCACGCAGGCGGAGAGGGAGAAACCCGTGAAAGGCGCGGCGCGGGGCAGGCGGCCGAAGTACGACGCGGGCGCGCAGCGGCTGCTGGAGCGCCTGTGGCTGCTCATGGGCATGCCGTGCGGCCCGTACATGAAGGCCATGTTCGACCAGTGGATTCCCGCGCTCCTGGCGAACGGCGAGCTCGACGGCATCGACGGCGACGCGCTGGACCAGGTGCTGGCGATGAGTCCGTCGACCATCGACCGGCGGCTCAGACCGCTCAAACAGGCCGCCATGCCGAAGGGCGCGTCGCTGACCCGGCCGGCCGCGGAGCACATGCGCAACTCGATCAGGATCCGCAAATGCACCGACGAGACAATCCGCGTTCCCGGCCTGGCCGAGGCAGACACCGTGGCCCACTGCGGGCCCAGCATGAAGGGCGAGTTCGCCCGCACCCTGACGATGGTGGACTACGCGACGAACTGGACCGTGAACGTCACCGCCCGCAACAATGCCAAATCCAACATCAAGGCAGCGGTCGCCACCGCCCTGCCGCTCTTCCCGTTTCCCGTCACCTGCTTCGACTCCGACAACGGCGTCGAGTTCATCAACGACGAGCTCGTCGACTGGCTGCTCGAACAGGACATCGAACAGACCCGCAGCCGCCCGTACAGGAAGAACGACCAGGCCACCGTCGAGTCGCGCAACAACCACGTCGTCAGGAAATACGCGTTCCACTGGCGCTACGACACCGCGCAGCAGCGCGAGCTGCTCAACCGGCTGTGGGCGAAGACCTACGTGCTGCTGAACCTGTTCACGCCCACCCGCAAGCCCGTGCGCGTCGACCAGGGGCGCGACGGGCGCAGGAAGACCGTGTACGACGAGCCCCGCACCCCGTGGGCGCGCGTGCTGGAGCACGACGCCGCCGACCGCGCCGCCGGGGGCGGCGGATACGTCGTCGACGACGCCCGCCGCCGCATCGAGGGGATCATCGCCGCCACCAACCCCGCCCGCCTCAACCGCGAGATCGCCGTCATCCAGGACGAACTCGAACGCGTCAGCCGGGACCGCACCGAGGCGATGGCCCGCCGCGCCGGCCTGGACATGGGATACTTGGGAAAGGCGATCGAACGCATGCGCGCCGACGCCGGACAAAACGACAAATAGATCGCAGGCACCGTTTCGCGCTCACCCATTACGACAAACGAACAACGATTACGCGCTCACTTATTAATGACGAACCTCGGAACAAGGTTGTGGAGCGGGGGATTAGTCCGATTCGACTGAATGAGTACCTCCAAGAAGTGGGCGGAGATCTTAACCGAGCCGTGGAGCTCTATGTGTGGAACAGCCGCATGGCTGCGGAATGTTTTGCAACCATTGGACACTTGGAAGTGCTGTTGCGTAACGCTGTGGATCAAGTGTTCAAAGAGTACTGTAAAGAAGACGAGCGGGGAATTCCCTGGTTTCTGCAGCTGTGCTCTGGGCTGAATGACGAGGATCTTGCGAGCATTGCTGGGGCGCGTGAACAGAATGCAAAAGCAAAGAGGCCTGATTCGCGCGATCGTATCATCGCCACACTCACGTTTGGGTTTTGGTCGCATCTTTTCAATGCAAAGCATGAGGAGTTATGGAGGCAATGCCTGTATAAAGTGTTTGCTCAGGGTATTAATCCTCATGTGACACGAAAAACGATTGCAGGGCTGGTGGAGAGCGTTCGTATTACTCGAAATCGAGTTGCACATCAGAACTTCTTGAAGGCATTTGATATTCCGAAGGCAATGCAGGATGTGTTTCGACTCGCTTATCTCATATCGCCTCAATACGGGGAATGGCTGGAGCGCGATGCAAGCAGATGGCGCGAAGTATACGATCAGTGCCCGCAGATTGACACGGACACGCTGATTGTCCCAGGTCGCGTGGCTTGGGATATATATCAGTATCAGCCCATCTATGTCTGCAAGCCTGAGCGTTTCTTCCGTGATATGAGGTATCTGGCCTTTTATGAGAACAGAAGTATTCGATCTCAAATACCAATGATCCTGCGGGTATTTGATCAAGTTCCTTGGAATGAGGAAGAGGCTCAACGCTTATGCGCATCTGATGATGTGATGAATCGTAAACTTGGTCATGCGCTTGAATGGGCGTTCAGCAGTGAAGGCAGAGAAGTTGCTCATGGGTGGGCGAATTCTGAAAATGGCTATAAGGTGCTGCTGCTAACTCCCTGTAGAGGAAGCAAGCAAGGCGATGATGGTCATCTGGTGCTGCCTAATGGCGACATTCCGCACATGCGTTCTGGAGCTTACGTACAGAATCATCGTTATGCCTCCAGCCATGATTTGTTGGTAGCCCGGTCAACTGATGATCTGAGATACTCTATAAATTGAGAAGATGTCGGGTGATGTACATGAGTGAGCTTGATCAGATTTCGAGACTCTTAGCAGAGCGATTCAGTCGCAACGGCGAACGTGGCCGCATTGTATTTTGGCGCGATGAGAAAAATCAATATGCCGACACGGTCGAGGGCCTGGTAGGGGAGTCCGCCTCTGTGCCTGTTCTGCAGGACGTTCGATTCATCCGGATTGAACATAACCCGTTCAATGTGCGTTACCGCATGTTTAGGGAGGCTCCGACAGCTAAGTTCCTGGTCTATGTGCCAGAGGAGGAGATCAGACCAACTAAAGACGATTGGCTGCTGGATCTCGAACTGGCATATGGTCCCGTCTTTTCGGCCGACAAGCTCTCGATGATCGCCACTGAGGTCTTGCCGACAACCACGCCGGATACGCAGTCCAAATGGCTGGACGTGATGCGTCGCACCACAAAGTTCTTTGACAGCGACAGCCGTGTGAACAAACTGTCGGCTCTGCTGAACGCCTCTGACGATGAGAAAATATTCCAAGCCAAGATGATTGCTGTGCTACTTGGATTGAGGGACGGCAAACACAGCCTGCAGGATATTTGGCGTGCGTTGCTGGAACAATACGCCGATGGCGATGAATCCGGCATCATGGCAATTGAACGTATGGGGTTGTCCGAATTTCATTGGACAGGCACAGGCCTCATTTATCGATACGAACCTGCTTCTGGCGGTAAAGCGTCGGTGAAAGACTTCATGCTATGGCTGTTCCGACTGGCATGGCAAGGATTCATCACAGAATCGTCCAGCACAGACGTTTATGCGAACATCCGACGCGATTTTGAATCTTGGCGTAACGACCGCACTTTCGAAGATGCATTCAAGGCGTTATCCGACGAAGCAGCTGATGATCTGATGATTCATGCCGAAGTGCAGGATTTGGATATTGACGAGCTTCTGCCGCATGGTGTGTTTCGCGCTGTGGACAGTGCGTTGATCGGACGGATGTACGAACGGCTTGCCGCGCATTCACTCCCTGCCGACATGGTACGTAAAATCATCGCCGAGCGTCGCTCTGGCTTGTGGTTCAGCGATTTCCGCGCAAAATATGAGGCAATTGCTGCTGCGAGTGTACTGCGTCGTGAGCTGGATGATGGTCCGCCTCTCATCGATGACATCAACAGTGCGGAACAGGGCTTTGTATTGTATCGTGATCGTCTGTATGCGGTGGATCAAGCCTATCGGCGGTTCACCATTGCTTGGCGTTCCGCGGATGATGATGTGCCCGTGATTCGGCAAGAATTAGAGAACTCTTATACGACATTCCAGAGGGCTCTGGGGCAGGCGTGGCAGCAACAGATTGATACGTTGTCTTCATGGACTATTGACAGTGTTCCCTCGCAGCGCGATTTCTATCGTAGGGAAGTGCAGCCGCGCATCAAATCTGGCAAGAAGATAGCGGTGATTATCTCTGATGCGCTGCGTTATGAGGTGGCGGAGGAGCTGTCTGACGCAATCAGTGCAGAAAATCGATACAGTGCTGGGATATCGGCGCAATGCAGTGTGCTGCCGTCATATACGCAGCTTGGTATGGCGGCCTTACTACCGCATGACACGCTGTCCTTGAGCGAATCGGATCATTATCGCGCTGTTGTGGATGGGCATAGCGCGACCGGCACGGAAAATCGGGACGGTATTCTTAACAGAGTAGACGGTCATGCCATTCAATATGACGACTTCATGGCCCTTGACCGTGATGGTGCGAGGGATTTGGTGAAGTCCTGCAATACGCTGTATGTCTACCACAACCGTATCGATGCGGTTGGTGATTCAGACAAGACGGAATCTGGAACCTTCGACGCTTGCAGCCAGGCCATCGATGAGCTAGTCAAGATAATCAAGAAACTGGCCAATGCAAATGTCAGCAACATGATTGTCACTGCAGATCATGGTTTCCTCTATCAAGACCATGATGTGGAGAATCCCGAGTGGCTGAGTGAGCAGCCTCAAGGGGATGAAGTCTGGGTGAAGGCACGTCGTTTCTCTGTCGGACGTAATCTGGCTCCTAACCGCGCCTTCATCACTTTTACCGGAGAACAACTCGGTCTTACTCAATCAGACAAAGGCCTGACGGTGCAGATTCCCAACTCGATTTTGAGATTGCGTAAGCAGGGCACGGGAGTGCGGTATGTGCATGGTGGCGCCTCACTGCAGGAGATCGTAGTTCCCGTGGTGCATGTCAATAAGGGGCGAACCGCCGCTGGCGATGCTCGACCGGTTGATTTCCGTATCCTACAGAAAAACGATCGCATCACCACCGGTCAATTGACTGTGGAGCTTGTACAGGATGAACCAGTGGAGAGTAAAATCTTACCGCGAACCGTGTTCGTCGGACTGTGGAGCGGAAACACTCTAATCTCCAACGAAACCCCGGTGGCTTTCGACATGGCGGACAAGCAGATTGCCAATCGGCATGCATTCGCCACCTTGGTTCTTACCAGCGATGCGGACGCATGCAATGGTTCTAACGTCGAATTGCGCGTGCGTGAGCAGATCAAGGGAACCAACCAAATGAAGACGCTGGAACAGAAGGCGGTATATCTGCTGAAGCGTGGCTTGGTCGCAGACGACGGATTTGATTTCATGTAAGCGGAGGTAGACGATGACGGATGAGTCTCAGCTGGGCGCGTTGGATCGCAAGATTACGGATGAGTTTTCTGGATACACGGTTCGTAAAGACTTGGTGAGTGAGGTCAGAGGTAATGCCTTGGTGCCCTCGTACGTGCTGGAATACCTGCTGAGTAAATACGCCACAACCACGGACTCAGCGACCATCGAGTCTGGCGTGGGCCGAGTTCGAAAGATATTATCCGAAAACTACGTGCATCGTGAGGAAGCGAATCTGATTCAGTCGAAGATTCGCGAAAAGGGCCGCTATCAGGTTATCGACAAAGTGCAGGTGGCTCTTAACGAAAAGCTCGACCAGTATGAGGCGACTTTTGAAAACCTCGGCATATCGCGGGTGGTCGTGGACGCTCAGACTGTAAAAGACAATCCGAAACTGTTGGTTACAGGCATTTGGTGTATGTGCATGCTGGTGTATGCCTATTCCGGCGAGAAGGATGAGGTGCCTTGGCGTCTGCACCGGCTTATGCCTGTGCAGATGTCGTATGACGATCGCGAGAATTATGTGGCAGTGCGATCTCACTTCACCGATTCGGAATGGATTAATCTGCTCATGCAGTCGATTGGCTTCAACCCTGAGCTGTTTTCCGAACGGGCGAAGATGCTGCACTTGGTGCGCATGATTCCCTTCGTGGAACGCAACTATAACCTGGTTGAATTAGGGCCAAAGGGGACGGGTAAATCTCATATTTACTCGGAGTTCTCGCCGCACGGCATGCTGATTTCCGGTGGCGAGGTCACGGTCGCCAAACTGTTCGTGAACAACGCGAACGGACGCATGGGTTTGGTCGGTTACTGGGATACGGTTGCGTTCGACGAGTTCGCGGGACGAGCTAAAAAGGCCGGCAAAGATCTCGTGGACATCATGAAGAATTACATGGCCAACAAATCGTTCTCGCGCGGCAACAATGTTCTGCATGGCGAGGCGAGCATGGTGTTCGTGGGTAACACATCGCACAACGTGCCATACATGCTCAAGAACTCTGACCTGTTCGAGGAACTGCCCGCGCAGTACCATGATCCGGCCTTCCTTGATCGTATTCACTGTTACTTGCCGGGTTGGGAATTCGAACAAATCCGTTCAGAAATGTTCACACGAGGCTACGGATTCGTGGTGGATTATCTAGCGGAAATCTTGCATAACCTGCGCAACGAGGACTACGGCACTGCGTATCGCAAATATTTCACCTTGTCGCCTTCAATCTCCACGCGAGATAAAGACGGAGTTGACAAGACCTTCTCAGGCTTGATGAAGCTCTTGTACCCCGATGGAAAAGCAACCGCCGAACAGATGGAGCCGTTGCTGCGCTGCGCTATCGAGGGGCGCAAGCGAGTTAAAGACCAACTGTGCCGCATCGACTCCACCATGGTGGAAGTGGACTTCAGCTATACGCGCGTTGGCTCTGATCAACCAATCGCTGTACATACTCTGGAAGAGGATGATTATCCGGAACTGTATTGGCGCGGTGGATCTGCTGCTGATGAGACGGAGTTCTCTGAGCTTGGAGATCAACCTGAAAATGTCAATGCTGCTACACATGAAGTCGGTGTAGCAGCGGAGCCGCAAAAAACATCCAACATCACTGATGTGTTGGTCGAATCTGATATGAGTGAACGGAAATCGGCGGCAATACAGAATGGTGCCGGCGAAGGCGAGTCTGATACGGCTGAAGTGCGACGGGCGGAGAACTCTCAGACTGCTAGCCCAGAGCAGTCAGAACCGACGCAGCCCGTCAAAACGTTGTCTCCTCTGGAACGAGCCGCCGCCGCTGCCCAAGAAGGCCATTGGGAGTTTAAAGAGAGTCAGCGGAATGTGACTTACGATAAATTGTTTGGCTGCCATCTCGCTGGAGCTACGAGTATCACGCTCAAGGATCAATATATTCGTATGCCCTATCAGATGCGTAATTTGGCGGAATTCCTCGAAACGGTATTCAATTTTTCTGATCATACCGAAGAGATCCACGTCCACCTCATCACTGGGCATTCCGACGAGCAGCATGTTGACCAGCAGATAGATCAGCTAACGGAGATACAGACTAACTTTGCTCCGTTTGGAATTATGCTTACCTGGGAATTCGATGATTCAGGCCATGATCGATCCATCGTAGCCGACACCGGTTGGCGTATCATCCTCGGCCGGGGTCTCGATATCTTCCAACCTATTGCGGATCGTGATTGGTTTAATCCGCTTATCAGGCAACAAAAGCTTCGCCGCGTCAAAAACTTCGAAATCACGTATATGAGGAAGTGAGAGAGCAATGTGCTCACCAAGCTGGACAGACATTGTTCAGGCAGTCTGCGCAATAGTCAGTGCTGTCGGAGTCGTTGGCACTTTGTTTTTCGCCGCTTGGCAGATTCATCTTGCTTCTAAGCAAATGAGAGATTCGTCGGCACAAGCCAAGAGAGAAAGCGAAGACCGTAATCGCCCCTATATTAGTTTGGATGTTGTTCCAAGTGTTTCCAACGTTCAGGGGACATGGGACTTGTTAATCGTGAACAGTGGCGGAACGGCAGCAAGACAGGTGAAAATATCTTTGAAAGATGGTGCTCTTATTGGGGAAGACGAAAATTCATATTTGAAAGAACATCTGGAACGATTGATGGCGGATGGATTTGATCTTATGCCGGGAATGCATAAGCGGATTTGCTGGATTATCTCTGAAAACAAAGTGGTGACGCAGGGAGCGCCCTTGTACGGAACCATTGTTGTGAACTATCGGTGGGTTCGTGAAGAGCAGACAGTGTTCTATGAGGACTATTGTCCGTATGATTGTATGACTCCGCCTATTCTTGTACCGGGGAAGGGTAGAACAAGATATGGGTCTAAGGATGCAGACCAGATGAAGAACATTGAGTATGCGCTTCGGAGCATTTCCACACACTTAGGTGAATTAAGACGGTAAAGCTATAACGGTGCCGTACTACTCGTAATTGAAAGAGAAAACGTCATGACCATGATCATGTGCCCAGGATGTGGGACCAATATTTCGAATAGGGCCTTGTCATGCCCGCAATGCGGCTATGTAGGGGATGATCCTTCAACGGCCATTGCAAAGCAATCATCATACGAGATGGTCCCCAGGTTCCAAATCGAGATTGAACGCTGGAATCCTAGTAGTAAAACTCTGACGCCCGAGCTGATAGATATGCCGGTAGAGGCGCGTCGACGTCTGTTCGGGTTTCTTGGCAACTGGGAACTTGTACAAACTGTTGCGCCAGCTTTAGCTGATTCGATTAAACAATCGCTTGGCAAGGAGCAAGCAAAGCTCGTGGCCAATCTCCCTGCTGAAATCATGAAAAAAGTTCAATCGAATGAGCTGCGCTTTGGCTTAGACAAGAATGGACAAATTCTGCCGCATGTTCTTGACGAGAAAGGCAAGTATTACAAACAGGTTAGGCTTGACTGGGAAAAGATTCCTCCGGATGTGACTGACTCTCTGCGTCATTTGCAGACGCAGGTCGCTATTGCTGCTGTGCTTGCTGAAGTGCATAGTCTTAGTGACCAGATTGAAGGAATTCGCATTGATCTGCAGAACGATCGACTGGCGCTTGCTGATGGAGCATGGGATAAACTCATGCAAGCACGTGTGATTGAAGATTCACGGCTGCGAGAAACGCTTATGATACAAGCGATTTCGTCCGCTACGGATGCGAAACGTACGTTGATGCGTAATTTCAGTGAGAACGTGAAGGCTCTTCGTTCCTATGAGAATGATCGTATCGATAGGAAAACGTTGGATGCAATAACTAAACGAAACAGATCGAGAGCCGCGGACGCTTTCAATGACCTTGTGCAGATCACCAACGCCGTGCGTGTGGAGGGAACCGGCTACGCTATGTTAGGGCACAACGAGGCCAGTAAAGTGTGTCTTGACCAGTTTCGGGAGTTCATACAAGCGAACCGGCTTGACGAGCGTGACACGTTGTTGGCGATTAACTCATACCTTCCCTCGGAGGCCAAGATGCCGAGCTTGGTTGATCAGTTTGAAGACATAGGACGGCGTATTGTCGCTTTGGACGGCGTAGATGAGCTGGAATCCGTTCCCGTATCTTTACTAGAGCCGTACAGGCCTGTTGATGACACGTCGCAAGTGGATATGGAGAAGTCCGAAACGGAATGAGAAGGAGGCATCCCATGAAGTTATTTCGGAAGAAGGCAGATACTGAAGATGAAAGTGCAGGTGTAGAGACGAATCAAGCTGCCCAGGGTAGCGCGGGAGGAAACGCCGTCAATTACTGTGTTGACTGTGGTAGCGAGCTGGAAAGCACCTGCACCAACAAAAGGTGTAGGGATTGTGCCGCAAAACGCCATGAAAAGCATGCGGAATTGGCGGTCGTTGCGGCAGGTGCTGTCAGTGCGGCGATCGCAATCGGAAAGAAAGCAGCCCCTGTTGCAATAAAAGTCGTCAAGAACCTCGCTAAGAAATAGTCTGCAGCTGGGTAGCTCGCAACGATGAAAGGAGTATGCTTGCTGAGCTGATTGGAGGGGTTATGTCTTTGAACGTTGAACAGAAGGCTGCGACGAGACGGGAATTCGCGCGGAATTTCGAATTGGTAGACGTGACGCCTGTGCAGGTGGCGGCCGATCTTAGTGTGAACGAGTCTCGAATCGAGGACGTCATGAACTTACGTAATGTGCGGCATCTTGAGGATGCTTGGGTATTGCGTCGGTATCTCATGGCGAAAGCGGCGCAGCAGGGCGTTGAACTGGTACCGTTCACCGCGCTTCGCGGGGATCCGGAGGATTACTGGTTCCTCGACGTGGATCGTGTGAACGCTATGATGCTCGACTGAGCAGAGCATCCGTATATCCAGTTGGCACTTAAGTTGTCCAGTTGGCACTTGCTTAGACGATGCTGATTAAAGCAATGGCGGAATGGCGGTAAGCCTACTGGTCGATGTCGGAAATCAGGTGCCAACTGGACGACTTAAGTGCCAACTGGATTGCATTCACCGATGCGCTATCGGCTATTCGTCTGTTCAAGGCACTGTGGCATTGTAAGTAATGGGCTTAGATGATCATACCTAGGCGATGAATCGAATGTAGGTGCGGTCAGCAACGTTTCTTTTGTCAAAACACCAGGCGAAGGACGTCGCAGATTGTATTTGGCTTTGGATGTCACTCCGTCGATCACTGCCACATAGGCGTCTCCGACGAACAAACCATCCTCGTTCAATGACAAATCGCCATGTTTGCCCACGGTCTGCGATTCCAGGATTCTCACGATAGCCAAGTCTAGTTCGCGGGATGCTGCGTGGAGGAGATTCCTCGACTGCGCTGCGCTTCGCTCGGAATGACAGGAGAGTTGAGCTTCGCTTGGAATGACAGGAGAGTTGAGCTTCGCTTGGAACGTTGGGGCGCGTTGTCGTGACGAGCGAAGCCAAGGCCTCTCATTCGGAGAACAAAGGCAAAGAGCTCGTAGTGGCCGGATGCAGTCGTGTTCAGAACGACGAGTGCGTTTGAGTCTGGGATTCTGAGATAAGCTGAAGCAATGGCTGAATCGTTTTCGCAGAGGGTGTATGACGTGGTGCGTCGGATTCCGGAAGGCAAGGTCGCCACGTATGGGCAGGTGGCGGCGCTCGCGGGCGCGCCACGGTCGGCGCGGTTCGTGGGGTTCGCGTTGCATTCCAATCCCGAGCCGGGCGTGATCCCATGCCATCGTGTGGTGTTCCGCGACGGATCGCTAGCGCCCGGATTCGCATTCGGTGGTCCCGACGTGCAGCGGGAACTTTTGGAAGACGAAGGCGTCGTCTTCATACCGCCCAGCGAACAATCCGGAGAATCCGCCGGCGCGGACGGCTGGCGCGTGGATCTGAGTCGCTGCCAATGGGATGCCTGAAACGTCTTTATCCGTTTAGCCGGCTCCATGGCTCCGCTTGTTCTCTGATTCCGAGGGGTATTTTTGATGGAAAACGCAAAAATACCCCTCGGAATCGATGCGAAGCGACATGTGGGGGAAGCCGAGTCATCCCGTGATCTTATGAGGGTACGCGTACAAAGGCGTCAGCTGAGCTTGTCGAGCTGTTTGAGGAGCGAATCGACGTGGCCGGTGGCGCGCACGTTGTAGCGGGCGAGCAGCACTTGGCCATTGGAATCGACCACGACCGTCGAACGCAGCACGCCGACGTGGGCTTTGCCGTAGAGTTTCTTCTCGCCGTATGCTCCGTAGAGCTTATGCACGTTGAGATCCATATCGCTCAGCAGCGGGAATGTGAGATGGTCGCGTTCGCGGAACTTGGCGAGCTTCTCCGGTGAATCCTTGGAGATGCCAAGCACCGTATATCCGGCCGCGGTGAGGCGGTTGAGATTATCGCGAAAATCACAGGCCTGCTTCGTGCAGCCGGGCGTCATCGCGGCGGGATAGAAATACACGATCACGCGTTTGCCTTCGGCCAGCACGTCGGAAAGCCGCACGGTGGCACCGTCGTCCGCAGGAAGTGCGAAATCCGGCGCGGTCTGGCCTGAGACTAGACGGGCGGGAAGTTGAGAATCGGAAACGTTCTGTGTATCTGGTGTTGCGCTCATAAGGCCAGTGTAGGCGCTCATAGGGCGGTTGCGTGGATGCGGCTGAGATCCCTTGACTTCGCTCGGGATGACAGAGCGGGTTGCTCGGGATGACAGAGTGGGTGATTGGGTATCGGAGTGGGTACTCGGGATGGCGGAGGGACAGTGTGTTTTCCGTCATCCCGAGCGAAGTCGAGGGATCGCTTTGCGGAATCAGAGCTTCCGGTTAAGACAGCGGAAAGCGTCTGCGAATCAGGACGCGTAGGTCTGATCGAGAATCTCGTCCAAATCGGCGATGCGCTTGATTTTGGCATCGGGGCGCCAAATCGGATGGCCCGCGGCGACGACCAGATTCGGATGCTCCAATACGCGCAGATCCTCCAAGGGATTGCCGTTCACCACCAGCAGGTCGGCGGCTCGACCGGTTGAGATCGAACCGGTGACGTCCTCCACGCCGAGAATCTCCGCGTTCACGGCCGTCGCCGCATGCAACGCCTCCGCGGCGGTGAATCCGCCACGTTTGACCAGCAGATCCAACTCTCGCCATGTGCCATACTGCGTGACGAACGTCATCGCCGCATCGGTACCCACGCCCACGCGCAATCCCGCCTCGCGTGCCTGACGCGCGCCCTCAAGCATGCCGGCGACCACGATGCGCGAATTCTCCAACTGGATGTCCGTGATGCCGGACACCGACTGATCGACATCCAACAAGGGCAGCGCGGCGCTCAATGTGGGGATCAACGCCGACCAACCGCGCAAAGCGTTCGGATTGTTCAGGAACAACTCGATAAGGTCGTCGTTCAACACTGCGCCGTGTTCGATGGTGTCCACGCCGGCGAGCAGCGCGCGACGCACGCCCTCGGTGCTTTGCGCATGCGCGGCGACGATCACGCCCGACTCGTGCGCGGCATCGCAGATCGCACGCATCTGCTCCACGGTCATCTGCGGCGAGCCCGCCTCGCCCAGTTCCTGCGCGTCCGTCACGCCTCCGGTCGCCGCGATTTTGATCGCATTCGCGCCATGCGAGATATTCTCCAACGTGTTCGCCCGCGCGGCATCCTCGTCCGGGCAGACCAGCGCGATCAGCGGCGCGCCGTGACCTTCGGGAATCGCCAGCAGTGGGCCGGACGCCAACAGACGCGGTCCGACGAGCTCACCCGCGTCGATACGGTCGCGCAGCGCCACTGCCTCATACCCCACATCACCCAAGGTGCGTAGGGTCGTCACACCGGAACATAGCTGCGCCATCACACTCGACCTTGCCTTCGCCGCGATATACGGCCGGCCCAATGGGGAATGGGCGAACGCGGCCACGCGACGCTGCCCGGTCGGTGTCGCCAGTTTGGGATTGATCGGCTTGCCACCGGAGAAGAGATGTGCGTGCGCGTTGATCAGGCCTGGCATCACGGTTTTGCCGGTCGCGTCGAGCATATGGTAGTCGGACGGAATCGGCGTGGACAGGCTGGGGGAGACCTGCTCGATACGTCCGTTCGCGCCGATGATGACGGTCATGTCGTCCAGTGTGGTGCTTTCGGCATCGCCGGTGACCAGCGTGGCGTGCGCGATGGCGAATGGTTCGATGATGGTGGATGGTGCTGCGCTCATGTCAGGCTCCTTTGCGTTCGGCGGCTTCATACCAGTCTAGTCTCGTTGCGGGGAGATCCCTCGACTTCGCTCGGGATGACGGAAAGGATGGCTCGGGATGACGGAGGGGACGGTTCGGAATGATGGAAGGGGCGGCTCGGGAAGACGGGGAACGTTGGCTTGGGAGGAAGGTATGGGGTTGCGTACAGTGGCGGGTATGAGGATTGTTTTGCAACGAGTGAGCGCCGCGTCGGTGGATGTGGCGGATGCGGCGACCGGCGAGCGGGACGCGAGCTTTGAACCGCGGTCCATCGGCGAAGGCTACGTGCTGCTGGTCGGCGTGGGTGACGAGGACGGCGACGAGCAGGTGGCTTGGCTGGCCCGTAAAATCGCCAACCTTCGCGTGTTCGAGGACGAGAACGGCAAAATGAACCGCTCCATTCACGACGTCGGCGGTGAAGTGCTGTCCATCTCGCAGTTCACCTTGTTCGGCGACGTGCGCAAAGGCAACCGTCCGAGTTTCATCGCCGCGGGCAAACCCGAGCACGCCGAGAAAGTGTGGCGTCGATTCGGCGACGCCCTGCGAGCCGAAGGACTGACCGTGAAAGAGGGCAGGTTCGGCGCGCATATGCGGGTGAGTCTCACCAATGACGGACCCGTGACCATCGTGATGGACACCGACCAGCTCATGCGCAAGGCGTGAACACCCCATATGCGATGGAGGGGTGCCAGTCTGGGCCACAAGCATGCCGCGGCGGACGCAAGGTATGTCGTGCCATGCGAATGGTGATTGACGGCACGACGTCGGTTCGTCGTCTTCGATGACGCGCATCGGATGATCCGCGTGGGATACGACGTTTACCGGCGGATGCACATGCGTACGCTGGCCGCCGAAAAAGCGCGAAACCGCGCCCGCCGTCGCTTGAAGGCGGTAGGCTAGACACTGTTTGAAAACATAGAAGGAGAACCACGGTGAGCAATATGTTTGCAACCGCCCCGGTCATGGCCGGCGACGAGGCGCCCGCGGGCCCCGCCGATCCGATCTTCAACCGCCTGTTGAAGGACCGCATCATCTGGATGGGCGAAGAGGTCAAGGACGATATGGCCAACCGCATCTGCGCCCAGCTGCTCATGCTGGCCGCCGAGGACCCGAAGAAAGACATCTGGCTGTACATCAACTCGCCCGGCGGCTCGATCACCGCGGGCATGGCCATCTACGACACCATGCAGCTCATCGAGCCCGACGTGGCGACTGTGGGCCTGGGCATGTGCGCCTCGATGGGCCAGTTCCTGCTGAGCTCCGGCACCAAGGGCAAGCGCTATCTGACCAGCCACGCCCGCGTGCTCATGCACCAGCCGTCCGGCGGCATCGGCGGCACCACCACCGACGTGCGCATCAACGCCGAACTCATCATGGATATGAAGAAGACGCTCGCCGAACTCACGGCCGAGCAGACCGGCCACACGGTGGAGGAGATCTACCGCGACAACGAATACGACCACTGGTTCACCGCACAGGAGGCGCTGGACTACGGTTTCGTGGACCAGGTCATCACCACACGCGACTCGATGAAGAAGGGGGAGTGACCCATGGCAAGTGAGGAAGCGAAGTTCGCCGCCCGCGCCGACCGTCTCGCCGGCCCCACCGGCGTCGTAGGCTTCATGCCGTCCGCGCGCCGCGAGGCCGCGTTCGCGCCGCAGAACCGGTACGTGCTGCCGCAGTTCGAAGAGAAGACCCCGTACGGCTTCAAGCGTCAGGATCCCTACACCCGCCTGTTTGAGGACCGCATCATCTTCATGGGCGTGCAGGTGGACGACACCTCCGCCGACGACATCATGGCCCAGCTGCTCGTGCTCGAATCGCAGGATCCGAACCGCGACGTGATGATGTACATCAACTCGCCGGGCGGTTCCATGACCGCGATGACCGCGATCTACGACACCATGCAGTACATCAAGCCCGACGTGCAGACCGTGTGCCTCGGCCAGGCCGCCTCCGCCGCCGCGATTCTGCTCGCCGCCGGCACCAAAGGCAAGCGCCTGATGCTGCCGAACGCGCGCGTGCTCATCCACCAGCCGGCCATCGACCAGGGCTTCGGCAAGGCCACGGAGATCGAGATCCAGGCCAAGGAGATGCTGCGCATGCGCGAATGGCTGGAGAACACGCTCGCCAAGCACACCGGCCAGGATATCGACCGCATCCGCAAGGACATCGAGGTCGACACCTTCCTGACCGCGCCGCAGGCCAAGGAATACGGCATCGTGGATGAGGTGCTCGAACACCGCCAGTAGATCCCGCGTCCGCGCCCCACGAACTGCGCACGACCTTTACAAGCGATACCCCTGAACCGAGTCGGGTCAGGGGTATCGTTGTTTCTCGGGCATCAACGGATGCGCTCCGATAGGGGCGCGTCTTGACGGTGCCTGGTGCGGTGCGGGACGGCGCGGCGCAAAGCGCGCGAGATAAGACGAAGGAGACGGTCATGGGACGTGTGGTGAGCTACAACGAGGACATCCCACGTTGCACCTTCTGCGGCAAAACCGAACGGCAGGTCAAAAAACTCGTCGCCGGCCCCGGTGCGAACATCTGCGACGAATGCATCACGCTATGCGTCGACATCATCTCCGAGGAACGCCAGCGCGACGCGCAACTCAACGCGTTGAGTCTGCCGAAGCCCGTGCAGATCAACGACTATCTGGACCGGTACGTGGTCGGCCAGCAATCAGCCAAACGCGCGCTGTCCGTGGCCGTATACAACCATTACAAGCGCGTCAACATGGAACTGCGCGAGTCCGCGGACGAGCTGGAAGGCGCGGACGACGACAACGCCGCCAAAGCTCGCGCCCGTCAGCGCCGCATCGCCCGACGCAACGACCCTTTCGCCGAAGTGGAGGTCGCCAAGTCGAACATCCTGCTTATGGGACCCACCGGCGTGGGCAAAACCTATCTCGCCCAGTCGCTCGCCCGCGTGATGAACGTGCCGTTCGTCATCACCGACGCCACCACGCTCACCGAAGCCGGCTATGTGGGCGACGATGTGGAAACCGTGCTGCAACGCCTGCTGCAGGCCGCCGACGGCGACGTGAACCGCGCCCAGCACGGCATCATCTACATCGACGAGATCGACAAAATCGCCCGCAAGTCGGGCGAAAACACCTCCATCACGCGTGATGTGTCCGGCGAGGGCGTGCAGCAGGCGCTGTTGAAGATCCTCGAAGGCACCATCGCCTCCGTACCGCTGGAAGGCACGCGCAAGCATCGCGAACAGGACACCGTGCAGATGGACACGCGCGGCATCCTGTTCATCTGCGGAGGCGCGTTCGTGGGGCTCGCCGACACCATCAAAACCCGTCTCGGCCGGCGCTCCAGCGGTTTCGGCGCGGCTTGGCACGACCATGAGATCAAGGACGAGGAGCTTCTGAGCCAGGTGAGCGCCGACGATCTGGCCGAATTCGGCCTGTTGCCGGAATTCATCGGCCGTCTGCCCGTCATCAGCGTGCTGGAGGAGCTGACCGCCGACGATCTGGCGCAGATCCTCACCCAACCGGCCAACGCGCTGACCAAGCAGTACCGCAAACTCTTCGCCGTGGACGGCGTGGATCTGGCGTTCACCGACGAGGCCGTCCGCGCCATCGCCGAAACCGCCATCGCGCAGGGGACAGGCGCGCGCGGCCTGCGCTCCATCATCGAAAGGACCCTGCAGGAGACGATGTTCCAACTGCCCAGCATGGAGGACGTGCGGCAGGTCATCGTCGACGAAGCCTCCGTCAGGGGCGAGGGAAGCCCGAAACTGCTGCGTGAGGCCGTCGACGACCTGCCTCGCAGGCGCGTGGCCTGACGGTATGACACGCCGAGTTGCGATATGCCTCATCATGTGTATTATTGTTCGAGTTGCCTGAACGGCTTCAAGTTCAGGCGGCATGCGCGAGTAGCCCAGCGGATTAGAGCAGCTGACTACGGATCAGCAGGTCGCAGGTTCGAATCCTGTCTCGCGCACTCCCGGACCACGGGGATAACAGTGGTATGCGCGAGTAGCCCAGCGGATTAGAGCAGCTGACTACGGATCAGCAGGTCGCAGGTTCGAATCCTGTCTCGCGCACCAGACGAAACCCTTGGGAAACCAAGGGTTTTTTCAGTTGTAGTCCATGACGACGATGTGAAAGGTGAGTCGCCTGATGAGCGTGTACGACTTCGATACCATTCTGGAACGCCACGGCTCCTCATCCGCCAAATGGCATCAGATCGTGGAGGAGATGGGCCAGGGCAACGAGGACGTGGTGCCGCTGTCCGTGGCGGATATGGAATTCAAGCCCGCTCCCGAAATCGTCGAGGCCATCGTCGAAGCGGCCACGCATGACGTGTTCGGCTATGATTACGCGACCGACGACTATTTCGCCGCGTTCACCGGTTGGATGGCCCGCCGCCACAACCTCGCCGTCGACCCGGACGCCGTGCGCCTGTCCGACGGCGTGATGCCCGCCATCAACACCGCCCTGCGCGCCGTCACCCATCCGGGAGACAAAGTCATCATCCAACGTCCGGTCTACTATCCCTTCACCTTCGCCTGCGAACGCAACGGCCTGACCATTCTCGACAACACTCTTCGCCTAAGCGACGAAGGCCGCTACGAGATGGACTTCGACGATCTCGAAGCCAAGGCCGCCGACCCGCGCTGCACCGCGATCCTGCTGTGCAATCCGCACAATCCCGTCGGCCGCGTGTGGACCGCCGACGAGCTCAGGCGCGTGGGCGACATCTGCCTGGAACACGGCGTGACCGTGCTGTGCGACGACATCCACGCCGACTTCGCCCATCCGGGGCACCGCACCGTCATGTTCTCATCATTGGGGGAGCGGTACGCGAACAACGCGTTCGAATTCACCGCGCCGACCAAAACCTTCAATCTGGCCGGTCTGCTGTGCTCGAACGCGATCATTCCGAACCCCGAGCTGCGCCGCCGCTTCGACGTGGCGGCCGAGAACATCGGCGGACTGACCGTCAGCCATTTCGGCCTGGTCGCCTGTCAGGCCGCCTACAACCACGCCGAACCATGGTTGGACGAGCTGATGGTCGTGCTGCAACGCAACCTCGGCGTGATCCGCGACTTCGCGGCACGCACCGACGGCATCCGTCTGATCGAACCCGAAGGCACGTATCTGGCCTGGCTGGACTGCCGTGGACTCGGATTCGAAACCCCCGAGGCACAGTGCGAGTTCCTGCGCGGCAAGGCCCGCGTGTTCCTCGACGAAGGTTCGATGTTCGGCCAATGCGGCGACTATTTCGAGAGGGTGAACCTCGCCTGCCCCACCGCGCTGCTGGAGCGGGTGCTTGACCGGTGGAGCAAGGCCCTGTCCGAACGCTGACGCGCGGCCAGTGACGATGCCATGGCGGATGGAGGATCGCCCCGTCATGGAGAAGCCGCCGGCATGCCAGCCATGCGAGACGACGGCGTGTCGTTCCACCGGGTAAGCCCGGGGCGGAACGTCCCTACGCGGTCCGTACAATGGAACGGATCTAAGGAGCGGCGATGAGCGTGAACACCACCATGACAGGCACCCCGAGCATGTGGGAAAGGATCCGGCGCGTAGCCGCCTCCGACCGCATATCAGGCCTGATCATGCTGGGATTCGCCCTCGCCGGTCTGGTGCTCGCCAACCTGCCGTGGACCGCGCACCTGTTCGAGACGATTTCGGAGACGCAGCTGGCGATTCCGTACACGAATATCGACCTGCCGCTCGGCCATTGGGCGCAGGACGGTCTGCTCACCATCTTCTTCCTGATGGTCGGCCTGGACCTGAAGCAGGAGCTCACCACCGGCTCGCTGTCCAATCCCAAGGCCGCGGCCGTGCCCATGCTGTGCGCCGTGGGCGGCATGCTGGTGCCGCCGATTCTGTTTTTGTCGGTGACCGCCCTATATTCGAGGTTCGCGCCGCCGGGCCCCGGACTGGAGCAGATCGCCAACGGCTCCGTGTTCTCATTCAGCGACATCGCGCAAGGATGGGCGGTGCCCACCGCCACGGATATCGCCTTCTCGCTTGCGGTGCTGGCGTTGTTCGCCAAAGCGTTGCCGGGCTCGATCCGCGCGTTCCTGATGACGCTCGCCACGGTCGACGACCTGCTGGCCATTATTCTGATCGCCGTGTTCTTCTCGTCGCTCAACGCATGGTATTGGTTCCTCGGCATCGCTGTATGCGCCGTCGTATGGGCGCTGCTGGTGCGCATGCGCCGTGTGCCGTGGATCGCGGTCGGCTGCGTGGGCATCCTCGCATGGGTGATGATGTTCGAGGCGGGCGTGCATCCGACGCTGGCCGGCGTGCTGGTCGGGCTGCTCACCCCGTCGCGTGAGATGTACGGCGAGACCAGTCCGCGCGCCGAACGCTACCACGACAAGCTGCAGCCGTTCTCGTCGCTGCTGGCCTTGCCGATTTTCGCCCTGTTCGCCACGGGCGTGCATTTCGACGCGCTCACCCCCGCGCTGATGGTCTCGCCGGTGGTGGTGGGCATCGTCGTGGCGCTGGTGGTCGGCAAACCCGTGGGCATTATGATCACCGCTTGGACCGCCACGCATATCGGCGGCCTGAGCATGCCGCGAGGACTGCGCGTGCGCGATCTGCTGCCCGCGTCATGCGCCTGCGGCATCGGATTCACCGTATCCTTCCTGATCGCCTCATTGGCCTATACCGATGCGGAACTCTCCGCGGAGGCCCGATTCGGCGTGTTGATGGCCTCGTTGATCGCGGCGGCCATCTCCGGCGTGCTGCTGCATCGCCAATCCCAACGCTATGAGGCAGCGCGGGCCCTGGAAACGGGGAAGGAACGAGACCACGAAACGCCGGTCGAACGGATCACCACACTGTCGGACGGCACGCAGAGCGCGACCATCGAAGCGTTCACGCCGGAACAGCTGGCGCAGATCAAAGCGCGCAAGCTTCGGGAAAGAATACGCCAAAGGAGGCATGATGACCGAACATGAGACGCAATCGCCGTTAGGCAGCACCTACCATCGCGGTCCGGTGATCATGCGCGGCGACATGATCCCGCAGGAGAGCACCACCGCGAATCTGCTGCGCTCCGACCAGAACGCCGACTGGCTGCATATGGATCCGTGGCGCGTGCTGCGCATCCAGTCCGAATTCGTGGACGGCTTCGGCGCGCTGGCCGAACTCGGCCCCGCGATATCGGTATTCGGCTCCGCGCGCGTGCGGGAACAGGACCCGGACTATCAGGCGGCGCAAACCATGGGAGATCTTATCGCGCGGCGGGGAATCGCCGTGATCACCGGAGGAGGGCCCGGCATCATGGAAGCGGCCAACCGCGGCGCCGCCATGGCCGGCGGACGGTCCGTGGGATTGGGCATCGAACTGCCCCAGGAACAGGGCATCAACGAGTGGGTGAACCTCGGCATGAGCTTCCGCTACTTCTTCGTGCGCAAAACCATGTTCGTAAAATACTCGTCCGGCGTGATCGTCTGCCCGGGAGGATTCGGCACCTTGGACGAGATGTTCGAACTGCTCACACTCGTGCAGACGCATAAGGTCACGTCCATGCCGATCGTGCTGTTCGGACGCGACTATTGGCAGGGACTGCTGGACTGGCTGGCGGGGGAGGTCAGTGGACGGGGCATGATCGCGCCCGTCGACCCGCACCTGGTGACCGTCACCGACGATCCGCAGGAGGCTGTGCGCGTCGCCGTCAGCGGCATTCGCTGAACGTCTTTCCCACGGCGAATATACGAGCGCGACGGCATAAGGCGGATGCCCATGCCGTCGCGGAAAGTCCAAGCGACCGCCCTCATATTCGGCGGATTCCCGTCAGGCTTTAGCGTTTGACGGCGATCGCCATGCCGGTGCCATCGGGCGTAAGCGTGGAATCGAACTCTTCGTTGGCCTCCAGCGATTCAAGGAACGCGCGCATCGCCACGGTCTTCTCTCCGCGATCGGCCGCATCGAGCACGCCGCCTTGCGACAGCATATCGGTGAATACGATGGTGCCGCGTTCGCTCAGCAGTCGAGGCGCCTGATCGAGCGTCGCCTGGTAGTTGGCCGCATCGCCCGCCACCACGATCAGATCATAGTCGTTCGCGTTCAGGCGCGGCAGAAACACGTTCACATCGGCGTTCACCGCGCGCAGCGAAGTCTGCGTCTCATCCTCCAACGCATGGAAGACGTCGCGGATCATCGTGATGCCCTGCGCGGAGGAATCCACCGCGGTCAGCTGGCCGCCATCGCGCAGGCCCTCCAGCAACGCGACCGTCTCCACCAGCGAGCAGGTGCCCACGGCGATCACGGACTGCGCGCCGGTCAACGTGACCATCAGCGACAGCAATTCGGCCTGCGCCGCGGACGTCTGCGGAACTCCGGCCTGCTCCGCGGCTGCGCGGACCCTGATAAGCGTCTGGCTTTGGCGGGCGAAGGCGCGGTCTTCGGCGAATTCCCATGCTTTGGCGTGATTCGTGTGCTGCATTCTATCCATAAATCCTCACTCTACCGTTTCATTCAGGCGGCGGGTAGCGCGGCGAGCGCAACATGCCGCCGCCGATTGCCGATATCGGACGCCTCGCAACGGCCGCGGCTAGCGTTCGCGCACCTTGGCCACGATCTGCCACATCTCCTCGCCCACGTCGATGCCACGCGGGCATTGGCGCGTGCAGGCGCGCACCGACTGGCACGCGGCCACGCCGTCGGCGGTGTCGATGGCCTCCAGACGCTCGGCGGTCCGCTCGTCGCGCGAGTCGTTGACGAAACGGCTGGCCCAAATCAGTGCGGCCGGACCGATGAAGGCGTCGCCGCCGGCATACACCGGGCACAGACCCTCGCACACGCCGCAGGCGATGCAGTTGGTCAGCGTCTCATACTGCGCCAACTGTTCGGGATGCTGCAGATATTCGAACACGTCGATTTTGCCCTCGCTGGTGGTGGCGAGCACGCCGTCCGCCTGCAGATAGGGCTTGAGCTTACGGATCTGGTCGAGCATCGGATCGATGTCGGCGATCAGATCGCGCTGCACGGGGAAGCCGGGCAACGCGGCGAGCTCGATCACGCCCAGACTGCCGTCGGCATCGGCGACGGGGGAGACGGAGACGACCGCGTCATCCGAACCGGCCGCGGCGACGCCGGTCGCGCGGAACCCCTCGTCATCGACGGACGCGGCGGCTTCGGCGGGCTTCGCCCAATCCTTCACCATGGCGGTGCACAACAGATTCGGCGTACCGTTGATCGCCACCGCATCCGAACCGCACATGCCGTGCCCGCAGGAATACCGGAAGGCGAGGGTCGGATCCATGGTGCGTTTGATGGTCAGCAACAGGTCGAGCACGCTGTCATCCGCGCTGGCGGCGACCACATACTCCTGCACCCACTGCTTGCCACGCGGACGGCGACGCGCGGACGCGGCGCCGGAATCGCCGAACGGCGAGCTTTTCTTCGCGAACGGGCTGCCGCCGCGCGCACGGTCGCGCTCACGCTCGGCACGCGGGGTGAAACGATGGATCTGCAAAGTCACGGTGGTGTTGGTCATACGTTCCTCTCCTTAGTATTCGCGCTTCTGCGGCGGCATATCCACGATGCGCACCGGCTGCCAGACGACCGTGCCTTCGCCGTCGGTCATCGAATGCGCGAGGAAGCGTTCGTCGTCGCGTTCGGGGAAATCGGTGCGTTTCAACGAGCCGCGCGACTCGTGGCGAGCGTCGGAGGCGGTGAGCACCGCCTCGGCCAAGGCAAGGAGATGACGGATCTCCCAGATGGCGGTGATCTCCTGGTTGAATGCGGCGGTTTTCTCATGTGCGGACAAAGCCGCCGCACGGGGCGCGAGATCGCCGCGCAACGCGGCCATCGCTTCGGCCAGACTATCGGCGTCGCAGCGCACGGCGGCGGCCCGCTCCATCACGGAACCCAATTCGGCCATCAACGCGTATGGGTTGTCGTCACGCGGGTCCGCTTCCTCCTCAGATTCGGTCGGGGCGGCGAGCAGCGCGTTCAATTCGGTCTCACGGGTGGATTTGACGGCGTCGACGGCCTGTTCCAGCGCGCCGTCGATATCGGGGTCGGCCATCGGTCCGTCCACAGGATCGTCGGCGATGCGGGCGGCCAATGCCGACCCGGCGCGCGTGCCGAACAGACAGGCGTCGAGCAGGGAGTTGCCGCCCAAACGGTTCGCGCCATGCACGGACACGCAGGAGCATTCACCCGCGGCGAACAAGCCGGCGACGATATGACGCGCGCCATCGGCCCATTGATAGACCTCACCCTCCGTGGTGACGGGGATGCCGCCCATCGTGTAATGCGCGGTCGGCTTGATCGGCACCCAATCCTTGGCCGGGTCAAGATTCGCATACTGTTTGACCGTTTCCACCACCTGCGGCAGCACGGTGAGCATATGCGCCTCATCGACGCCGGTCAGATCCAGCCAGACGCAATCCTTCGGACCGTCCGGATCCTTGGGGTCGGCCACGCCGCGTCCCGCGTCGATTTCGGCCATGACGGAGCGGCTCACCACATCGCGGGCCGCAAGATCCTTATGCTCAGGCGCATAACGGGCCATGAAGGCCTCGCCGTCCGCATTGCGTAGGATGCCGCCTTCGGCGCGCGACGCCTCGGAGAGCAGAATACCGGTATGGGCCAGACCGGTGGGATGGAACTGGACGAATTCCGCATCCTCCAGCTGCAGTCCGGCGGCCAGAGCCAACGCCATGCCGTCTCCGGTCAGATCCCACGAATTCGATGTGGTGTGGAACAAACGGCCCGCGCCGCCCGTGGCCAGCAGCACGTTATGCGCGCGCACGGCATGCGTTTTGCCCGTATGCGTGTCATAGGCGACCACGCCGGCCACGCGCGACCTGTCGTCAGTGAGCGCCAGATCGGTCACATACCATTCCTCGGCGAATTCGACGCCGGCCGCCACGCATTGCTGCCACAGGGTGTGCAGGATCTGATGCCCCACACGGTCGGCCGCGTACGCGGCGCGCTTCGCCGGCTCTCCTCCGAAATCCTTGGTATGGCCGCCGAAACGACGCTGCGCGATATGACCGTCGTCGGTGCGCGAGAACGCCACTCCCTGACGTTCCAGATTGATCACGGTCTCAGGGGCGTATTGGGCGAGCAGCTGCGCCGCATCCTGATCGACCAGCCAATCGCCGCCTTTGACGGTGTCGTAATAATGCCAATGCCAATCGTCGGCGTCCACATTGCCCAGGGACGCGGCGATGCCGCCTTCGGCCGAACCGGTATGCGAACGCAACGGCTGGAGTTTGGATATCACCAGCACTTTCGGATCGAGACCCTGCGCGCGCAGATCCTTCGTTTCCTGGGAGTTCAGCAACCCCAGCGCCGCCGACAGTCCGGCCGCTCCGGCGCCGACGATCACCGCATCATACATATCTTCCAACTGCTTCGGACTCATACCCACGATTGTCCCACAAGGGCGGACCGACGGTGTCGCGACGGCCGTGCGGGTGTTGTCGTATCATGACGGCGCGTCGCCGGCGGGAGTGGCGACGCCGCCGTCCAAATCGACGACGCCAAGGAGTTCCAGCTCTCCCAAGGTCTTCATCACCTTGGCGATGGAGTGGTCGCCGTCGTTCCGCTCTCGGCGCAGAGCTCCGAGCAGCGCGTCCGGCGTGGGGTGGAGATGCTGGGCCCGACAGTCGGCGATAAGCGTCATCATGAGCTGTTGCGCCGCGGTCAACGCGATGGCGGGTTCGGCCTGTGAAACCTCGGGCGCGGAATCCGTCGATTGGAGAGGAACGGCATCGGTTGTCGTCGGCCGTGCGGTCGCGGCCTCCTGCCTGCGATCGCGTTTGCTCGCGACGTCGCGCGGATCCGGTATGGGCGACGATTTCGACGCCGGTCGCTCCGCCGAATCCGATGGCACGGTCGACGTGCTGTGGCTTATGGGTTCGCTTTGTTCCGACTCCGACGCCGCGTCTGCATCGCCGTTGAGATGGGCCTGGGATGACAGGTGCGCGACCTGCGGGTGTGATGGCATGGTCTTCGGCGGTGCCGCCGGGGAGGCGTGTGATTCGGGTTGCGTGGGATCCGTCGAGGGCCATGCGGGTTGGTGCGGTTCGTGGCAGATGTCCTCGATCGAGGTGGCCGCGCACAGCAGCATCGCCTTGTTCTGACTGATGATCGCGTTGCATCCCGCGTTGACGGGGGAGTTGATGTCTCCGGGCGCGGCGTACACTTCGCGTTCCAATTCCGCCGCCCATCCGGCCGTGTTCAACGCGCCCGACCGCAGGCGCGCCTGGGCGACCACCAGCGTGGAGCTCAACGCCGCGATGATGCGGTTGCGCAGCAGGAAACGGCGGGCCTCGGGAATCGTTCCGGGGCACAACTCGCTGATCAACGCGCCATGATTCGCCTCGATGCGTTCGAACAGCTGCTTGTTGCGCAACGGCCCCATATGATGCAGCCCTCCGGCGAACACGGCCACGGTTCGTCCCGCATGGTTCAGCGGCGGATTCTCCGCCGCGCGCAACGCGCCCCAATGGGCTGCCGCGTCCACTCCCATCGCCCCTCCCGACACCACCGTATGTCCTGCGGCTGCGGCTTGTTCGGCGACGGTATGCGCCACGTATCGCCCGTAATCGCTGATGTCGCGCGAGCCGACGACGCCGATCGGTTTCGGGCAGCTGACCAGCGCCCGAGGATCCCCTTTGCCCCACAGGCACAACGGAGGCGCCCAATCCGAACGGATCGACAGATCCATCACCTGTTCGGGCCAACATCGATGGTGCGGGGCGATGATCCATTGCGTGCCTTCGGCGGTGAACCATTCGCCGAGCGTGGTCACCCGCGCCGAAGGCATCTCGCCCATACGCGCATGCCAGCGTGCCAGCGAGGTGTGGAAGGCGTTCATCGCCTGTGGGGTGACGGAACGTCCCCAACGGGCGATGCCTGTGGCGAAGGTTCGGTCGAGTTCTCCCAAAGCGTTTCGCGCGCCGTCGTCGCTGTGTCCGGGCGCGGTCTCGGCCAACAGGTTCCACAGCTCTTCGGCGCTGGGACTGCCTTTGAGCAGGGCGACCATGAACGCGTCGGCACCGTCGAGCAGGAAGGTGAGCGCCGCGCGATACAGGGTCTCCGCATCGGGTTCGGCGATGGATGCCGTGCGTGCGGGAGCCGGTGGGTGGGTCGTGCCGTTCATGTCAGAACTCCCGGGTTTTCATGGCGATGGCCTGGCTCATCATATCGACGTCGGGACTGGTCGCTCCCGCGAGGTCGGCCAACGTCCACGCCAGGCGCATCGCCCGATCGGCGCCGCGCAGCGTCAGCCGTTGCGTCGACAAGGCCTGGTTCACCAGAGTCATCGCATGTTGGGAGGTGTTGCGGTGCAGCCAAGAGCCGGAAACCTGCGCGTTGCAGCTCCACCCGTTTTGACGGAAGCGTTCCGCCGCGGCCCTCCGCGCCTGTGCGACGCGGCCGCGGATCGTTTCGCTCGCCTCTCCGGGATCGGCGTTGGCGCTTGCGATGCGGGAGACCGGCGGCACTTGGATCTGGATGTCGATGCGGTCGAGAATCGGTCCGGACAGGCGTGCGAAATAGCGGATGCGATCCTTCTCCCGGCAGGTGCACAATTCGCCGTTGCCGAAGGAATAGCCGCAGGGACAGGGATTGCTGGCCATCACCAGTTGGAAACGGGCCGGATAGTAGGTGGTGCCTTTCGCCCGGGATAATGCCACATACCCCGATTCCAACGGTTCGCGCAGGGTTTGCAGGGTGCGGGCGGAGAACTCCGGCGCCTCGTCCATGAACAGCACGCCGCGATGCGCGCGCGTGATCGCGCCCGGTGTGGCCAAACCAGCGCCGCCTCCCACCAGCGCCGCCGTCGACGAGGTGTGGTGCGGCGCTTCGAACGGCGGCACATCGCTGATGCCGTATTGGGGAAGCGTGCCGCACAGCGAGCGGATCGACGCCACTTCGAGCTGCTCCGCCTCGTTCAGCGGGCACATGATGCCGGGCAGACGCGAGGCGAGCATGGTTTTGCCCGTGCCGGGCGGGCCGGTCATCAGAATGTGATGCCCGCCGGCGGCCGCGACCTCGAGCGCGCGTTTGGCGCTCTCCTGACCAAGCACCTCGCGCATATCGCCCGCTTTGACGGCGGACCGCATGGCGATATCGGCCGCGGACGGGTCGCCTGCGGGAGCCGGGTCATCGGGCAACGTGTATTTGGCATCGCCTCCCATCAGTTCGATGAGCTCGCCCACATGGCGCACGGCGACCACATGCATTCCGTCGATCATCTCGGCCTCGTCCCGATTGGAGTGCGGCACGATGATATTGCGGATACCTCGTTCCCGCGCGCGCAGCAGAATCGGCAGCAATCCGTTGATGGGCAGCACGGAACCGTCCAGATTCACCTCGCCCAACACGATGGTGTCGGCCAGACAGTCGGCCGGAATCGCGCCCGCCGCCGACAGGACGCTCGCCGCGATCGCCAGATCATGGGAGGAACCGCGTTTGGGCAGGCTCGCCGGACTCATATTCACCGTGACCCGCACGGACGGCCAAGTGAATCCGGTGGCCTGGCAGGCGGATTTCACCCGTTCGCGCGCCTCCGACAGCGAGGTGTCGGGCAGGCCGATGATGGAGAAATACGGCAGACCGGGACTGACGAAAGCCTGCAATTGGATGATGAACGCCTTCAATCCGATCAGTCCGACCGACAGCGTGCTACCGATGGGCATCCTCCCCACCTCCTTTCGATGTCGGCGCGGCGTCCGTATGGGCCGCGGGCGTGTTAGAACGCGTTGATGATGTGATTGATCACGGGTCTGTGCCCGCGAGGCACGATGGTGATGACGTCGAAACGCACGCCGTGATGCGCGATGCGATGCGTCGGCTCCATCAGCCATTCGACGGCGGCGTGGCGCAGATGCTGCTGTTTGTCGTGCGTGACCGCCTCTTGGGGCAGCCCGTAGTGCAGGGAGCGTCGGGTTTTGACTTCGACGAAGGCGATGACATGGCGCGGATCCATCGCCACGATGTCAAGTTCGCCGTGACGCGTCTGCCAATTGCGGTCGAGTATCGTCCAGTCGTGCGAACGCAGCCATGCGACCGCGTAATCCTCACCTGCCGCGCCGAACTGTTTGGCGGTGAGTCGGCGGTCGCACAGCCGCATGGCGAGGTCCGGCAGCGCGCTCTCACCCGCGGCGGATGTTTCCATGTGGGTCGACGGTGCCGCCGGCCGCGTCTGGGGAAGCTGCTGGGAAAACGCCGGGAGCCGCGCCGGCGTACGTGTGGGCGAAAGTGCTGTGGTGTTCATGATTCCACTGTCGGCGATGCCCATGGCTGCGCACAAGCGGAATCGGGAAATGTGAATCCAGCGATGGGGAATTGGCGTGTCGTGGATTCACGGTGGATAACTTTTGGGATTTCCACCGATTTCGCGACCCTGTGGATAACCGCTTGCGGGCGCAACAAAAATGGCCGTTCCCGAAGAACGGCCATCAGAGGAACAACGAACGGGCCGCGAAAAGACGCGACCCGAAAGACTACTTGACCAATCCGGTCAGCTCGCCCAGATTGAGTTCGAAGCTCACGCCGCGCTCCTCGAAACGCGGCTGGTTGCGGGTGCTTTCCATCGCATGGCGCACGAACTCGCCGGCGATCCTCGCGGACTCTCCCAGCGGACGTCCCGCCATCACCGCGCCGCACAGGGCTGAAGCGAACGCGTCGCCGGTGCCGTGGATCATATACGGCAGCTTCTCATGCACAAGTTCGACCTTCGCGGCCGCGCCGGTTTCGGCCGAAGCCACGAAGTTGCGCAGCGTGCCGTCTTCACGGTCGACGCCCTTCAAGACCGCGTTCTTCGCGCCCAAAGCCAGCAACGCGTCCAGCCAATCCTCGGCCTCGGCGTCGGTGAGGTTCTGGCCCGGATAGTCGCGGCCGGTCAGAATGCTCGCCTCGGTCAGATTCGGCATCAGCACGTCCGCGCCGTCGGCCAGCGCGCCCATCGCCCGGCACAGCTCCTCGGTGTAGGTCGGATACATCTTGCCGCCGTCGCCCATCACCGGATCGACCAGACGCAGCGCGCCGGGATACTCGCGGTAGAGGCGCTGGATCAACGCCACCTGTTCGGCGGATCCGAGAAAACCCGAATAGACGCCGTCGAGCTCGACGTTCTCCTTGCGCCACGCGTCGAGATAGCCGTCGAGGATCTCGGTGGTGTCGTGGAAGGTGTAGTCGGCGTACATCGTATGCGCGGAGAACAGGGCGGTGGGCACCGGGCACACGTCGCAGCCCGCGGCCGACAGGATCGGAATCGCGGCGGTCAGCGAGCACTTGCCGTAGCCGCACATATCATGCACGGCGGCCACGCGCGGAATGTAATGCGGGTCGCGGTCGAACAGGGTGACGTCGGTCATCGAAACCTCCAGAAGGGCAATGGAACGATACTGCTGGTACCGACTGTAACGGATGGGCGGCGGGCGTGCGGGACATGTCCGCAATCCGACGGGAATCGTCTCGGCGGAACATGCCGTCGGACGGCCGCGGAGAGGACGCGCAAGCCGTCGTATCGGCGTGTCGCATCGGACTTAGGCGTGGATTCCGACCGGTTGGGCGGTGAGTCATCCCAATGATCCCAACGAGTTAGAGAGGGTCATAAGCAACGGCGATAGCGTTCGGCTTGCGCAGCGCGGATCCGCGCAGGTAGCTTCATAACCATCACCTCGCCAACCCGCCTCACGGCGGACGGGCGACGGACGGAAACGAACCACACCAGCCTCACCACACGGAAGGGAACACCATCATGGCTGAGAAGAACGCGAACTACCGTTTCGAAACCCTGCAGCTGCACGTCGGCCAGGAGCAGGCCGACCCGGCGACCGACGCGCGCGCCGTGCCGATCTACCAGACCACCAGCTACGTCTTCCACAACTTCGACCACGCCGAGGCGCGCTTCGGTCTGGCTGACGCCGGCAACATCTACGGACGCCTGACCAACTCCACCCAGGGCGTGTTCGAGGACCGCATCGCTGCCCTCGAAGGCGGCACCGCCGGCCTGGCCGTCGCATCGGGCGCCGCGGCCGTCGAATACGCGGTGCGCAACATCACCCAGTCCGGCGACCACATCGTCTCCGCCAAGAACATCTACGGCGGCACCTACAACCTGCTGCGCCACACGCTGCGCCGCGACGGCATCACCACCACCTTCGTGGACACCGACGATCCGGCCGAGTTCGAGAACGCCATCCAGGAGAACACCAAGCTCGTCTACTTCGAGACCTTCGGCAACCCGAACGCCGACCTGCCCGACTTCGAGGCCATCACCGAAATCGCGCACAGGCACAACCTGCCGGTGGTCGTCGACAACACCTTCGCCACCCCGTACCTGTTCCGTCCGCTGGAGCACGGCGCGGACATCGTGGTGGAGTCCGCCACCAAGTTCATCGGCGGCCACGGCACCACGCTGGGCGGCGTGATCGTCGAAGGCGGCAAGTTCGATTGGGCGGCCGTGCCGGGCAAGTTCCCGACGCTGACCGAACCGGACCCCTCCTACCATGGTCTGAACTTCTATGAGGCGCTGGGCGGGGCCGCGTTCGTGACCCGCGTGCGCGCCATCCTGCTGCGCGACACCGGCGCCACCCTGAGCCCGTTCTCCGCGTTCCTGCTGCTGCAGGGCGTCGAAACGCTGTCCCTGCGCGTCGAACGCCATGTCGAAAACGCGCTCAAGGTCGTCGAGTATCTGCGGACCGTGCCCGAGGTCGAATCCGTCTCGCACCCCTCGATCGAAGGCCGCAAGGACCACGAGCTGTACAAGAAGTACTTCCCGAACGGCGGCGGCTCGATCTTCACCTTCGACATCAAGGGCGGCAAGGACGCGGCGCGCGTGTTCATCGACAACCTGCACCTGTTCTCCCTGCTGGCCAACGTGGCCGACGCGAAGAGCCTCGTGATCCACCCGGCCTCCACCACGCACTCGCAGGAGACGCTGGAGGAGCTCGAGGACCAGGGCATCCACCAGGGCACCATCCGCCTGTCCATCGGCATCGAGAACATCGAGGACATCCTCGACGATCTGAAGGGCGCGTTCGCCGCATTGCGCGAATCCGGCCTGGCCAAGTGAACACGTTCATGACGGGCGTCATCCAGGGGGAGGCGCTCGGCATGAATCCAAAGTGGCGGTGACGGGACGTGAAGGGCGTCCCGCGCCGTCGTCCACCACATAGGAGAACACACTTACCCTGCAGGGGCCTCGCACCGAGTCATGCGGTGCGGGGCCTTTCGCGTGTCCGCCGTCCGGCGGCGGGCGGACTCGTCCTCAAGGATGAGGCGGGGCCGCGCGCATTTCCACCCGGCGCACGATGGGACGCGCGGGCGTTGATTCGTACCTTGGAAGTATCGCCCGGCGGAAGGTCCGGGCCCAAGCAACGACCAAGCATCAACGAATAGGGGAGAACATGACTTCGCAAACCAGAATGGCCTATCCCACGGCCATCGAGGCGATCGACCTCGTCAAGGACTACGGGCGCGGCGAGAACACCGTGCATGCCCTGCGCGGCGTGAACGTGCGCTTCGAAAAAGGGCGGTTCACGGCCATCATGGGGCCGTCGGGATCCGGCAAATCCACGCTGATGCACACGCTCGCCGGACTCGACTCCGCCACCGACGGCCACATCATGTTCAACGGCGCCGACATCACCGCCATGACCGACAACCAGCTCACCCTGCTGCGGCGCAAGAAGATCGGCTTCATCTTCCAAAGCTTCAACCTGCTGCCCATGTTCACCGCGGAGCAGAACATCCTCATGCCGCTCACGCTCGCCGGCGACAAGCCCGACCGCGCCTGGTTCCGCCAGTTGGTGCGCACGCTCGGACTCGAACAGCGCCTGAACCATCGTCCGAACGAACTGTCCGGCGGACAGCAGCAGCGCGTCGCCATCGCCCGCGCGCTGATCTCCAAGCCGGCGCTGGTGTTCGCCGACGAGCCGACCGGCAACCTCGACTCCGTCTCCAGCGCGGAGGTGCTGGGATTCCTGAAGCAATCCGTCAAGGAGCTCGACCAGACGATCATCATGGTCACGCATGACGCGGTCGCCGCATCCTACGCGGACCGCGCCATCGTGTTCGCCGACGGACGCATCGTGGCCGACGAGGCCAATCCGACCGCCGAAGTGATGAACGAACTGCTGATGGCCGAACGCGACCGCGCCACCCGCCAGGCCGCCGCCGAAGCGGAAGCCATGCCCACGGCCTCCGGTCCGCGTCACCGCCGCTGATCCATAGGAAAAGGCACATCATGTTTTCCATTACTTTGAAACTTATGAAGAAAAGCGCGAGGATGCTCATCCCCGCGGGCATCGCAATCCTCATCGGCACCGCGTTCATCGCGGCGACCTTCCTGTTCGGCAACGCGATGGACTCCTCACTGCGCAACCAGCTGACCGCGCAGCTCGGCGGCGCGAACTATTTCGCCAGTCCTAAAAGCGATCGAAGCGAAGCCGAAATGGAGTCGCTGTATTCCATGACGGTCGCCGACCTGCAACTCGACCGCATCCGCGCCATCGACGGCGTCAACGACGTGCGTGCGGACGTCTCCGTGACCATGCAGGCCAACCACGGCTCCAAACACGCCTCCATCCTCGCGGTCGGCACCGCCAAGGAGGCCACAATCCTGCCGGTCGACATCACGGAGGGCGGCCAGCCCATCGACAACAACGAGATCGCCCTGCCTCAGTCCGTGGCCGACCAGCTCGGCGTGCGCGTCGGCGACACCATCACCGTCGACGGCGGCGACCAACGCACCCAGTCCGACGAACTCGACGTGCGCGTGGTGGGATTGACCGACGATCCCAACGGCGCGTTCTCCTATTACGGCGGCGCGGCCGTGGTTTCGAACAACGTGATCGCCGCCGTATGGGGATACGACGACTTCTCCCAAATCAACGCCTCCATGCTGATGCTCGACCTTGACGAGACGAAAGCCGACGTCGCGCTCGCCGACATCGCCGAGCTGCTGCCCTCGGCGTTGACCACCGAATCCCGCCAGTCGTACTCCGACCGGGCCATGGAGAACCTGACCAACAACGGCACCGACATCACCACCATGTTCCTGCTCGGCTTCGGCGTGCTCGCCATGCTCGTCGCCGCGCTGGTCATCGCCAACACCTTCCAGGTACTCGTGGCCCAACGCCGCCGCACGCTCGCCCTCCTGCGCACCATCGGTGCGAAGAAGGGGCAATTGTACGCCTCCGTGCTGTTCGAAGCCGGCGTGTTGGGATTCGTCGCCTCGCTGTTGGGCATCGCGCTCGGCATCGGCTTGATGGCGGTGGTATGCCATTCCAATGCGATGAACGTTCTGATCGGCACGAAGGCCGAACTGGTGATCACCTGGCCCGTGTTCGCCGTGCCGCTGGCCTTCGGCATCGTCATGACCGTCCTCGCCTCGCTCGGCTCCGCCCGCACCGCCACCTCCGTCACCCCATTGGAGGCGCTGCGGCCGATCGAACTGACCGACACGCGCCGCTCCAGCATGGCGCGCGGTCTGCTCGGCGGACTGATGGTGGTCGCCGGCACCGCCATGACCGTGGCCGCATTGTGGCAGATGCACGGACTGCTGGCCGCCTCAAGCGAGATGGATGACGGCTACACGCCGGTGTTGCTGCTCGCCATCGCCGGCTGCGCGCTGGTGTTCGTCGGCATGGTGGTCACCGCCGTGTTCTGGCTGCCGCTGCTCATCAAAGCCTTCGGCGCGCTCGTCTCGCTTGCCGGCCCTTCGGCCAAGGTCGCGCACGCGAACATCCAGAAGAACCCGCGTCGCGTCGCCGCCACCGGTGCCGCGCTGCTCATCGGCGTGACGCTCGTCTCCACCATCGTCACCGGCGCGGCCAGCGGCAAACAGACCATGGACGAGACGCTCTCCACCCGCTATTCGACCGATGTGGTCGCCACCGGCGACATCAGTCAGAGCACGCGCGAGGCCATCGCCAAGGTCGAAGGCGTGGCGAGCGTCGTCTACGCGCCCACCTCCACCGGAACCATAACGGACGCGAACGGCCATGAGACGACCGTGCTGCTCGTCGGCGTCGAAAGCGAAGCGCAGGTCGCGGACGTGGTGCGCGCCGACCTGTCCGACGCCGTCATCGACGAACATACGGCGCTGATGCCCGAATACTCGTCGGCCGGGACCCACCTCGTCTTCGACGGCGGCCAGCATATCGAACTGACCGACGAGGAAGGCGCGACGACCGGAACCACGCTGGACCTCGACATCACGCAAAGCGACTACCGGCGCGTCTCCAGCATGTACGGCGCGGTCGCGTTCGTCAGCGACGCCCTGTTCGGCGACGGCGACATCACCGAACAGGGGCATATGACGCTGATGCGCATCGAAGAGGGGGACCGCTCCCTCAACGACATCTTCACCGAACTGCAGAACGTCCTGTCCGACGAGGCGGGCGTGAGCTTGACCGGGCCGGTCGCCGAACGCACGCAATGGAACGGCATCATCGACTCGATGATGGCCATGCTCGTCGGACTGCTCGCCGTGGCCGTGCTCATCGCCCTGATCGGCGTGGCCAACACGTTGAGCCTGTCGGTGATCGAACGCACCCGCGAATCCGCGACCCTGCGCGCCATCGGCATGACTCGCGGCCAGCTGCGGCGCTCGCTCGCCGTCGAAGCCTTGCTCATCTCCGTGGTCTCCGGCGTGGCCGGCATCGCGCTCGGCACCCTGTTCGGCTGGGCCGGATCCTACATGGTGTTCAGCATCGTCGGCGAAACCGTGTTCCCCTTCGACTGGGCCACCAACGGCATCGTCCTGCTTGTCGCCGCAGTCGCCGCCCTGCTCGCCAGCGTCTTCCCCGCCCGCCGAGCCGTCAAAACGCCGCCGGTCGAAGCTCTGGCCGAAGCCTGAGCTTCAACCAGCGGTGGTCGAAGCCTGGTCGAGGCCTAAAGCCCCGCGCGCGTCGCATGGCGCGCGCGATATACAAGAAGTGCCCGCTCATCATCACGATGGGCGGGCACTGTCCATTTCAGAAGAGATGGTTGTTGCTAGACGAGATGGTTGTCGTAGGCGAAGACGACGGCTTGGACGCGGTCGCGGGCGTTGATTTTGGCGAGGATATGCGCCACATGGGTTTTGACCGTGGGCAGGGAGATGAACAGTTTGTCGGCGATCTCCTGGTTGCTCAGGCCGTTCGCGATTTCGATAAGCACCTCGCGTTCGCGGTCGGTCAGATCGTCGAGTTCGGGATCGGTGTAGTAGCCGGTCGTCGTCCCACCGACGCCGGGATTCGCCGTCGCGTACCCTCGCGCCGCTTCGGCTCCGGCGGCGGTCGCGTCATGCGTGTTGGCATAGCCGTCCTGCATCATCTTCTCGATGAGACGCTTGGTGGCGGAAGGCTCGATGATCGCGTTGCCGTTGAACACCGTGCGGATCGAACCCAGCAGGGTCTCCGGTTCCGTGTCCTTAAGCAGAAAGCCGGACGCTCCCGCGTTGATCGCGGACATCACATACTCGTCCAGATCGAAAGTCGTCAGGATGATCACACGCGTCTGGCGGACGGCGTCATCTTCCGACTCCGCCGATTCGGCCACGTCGGCCATTGAGGATGAGTTGGAATCGCCCACGGCGGAAGTCAACGCGGTGATGCGACGTGTGGCCTCCAAACCATCCATGCCGGGCATACGCACATCCATCAGCACCACATCGGGGCGCATCTGTTCGGCCAAAGCCACGGCTTCGGCGCCGTCACGCGCCTGCCCGACCACCACCATATCGTTCTGCGATCCGATTACCATCGCGAAACCGGCGCGCACCAGCTCCTGATCATCGGCGATCACCACGCGAATCCGCTGTTCTTCACTCATACTTTCACCTTATCGAATCGGCCGGCGACGCACCGGCGGAACATACCCTGATTTTTCCCTGAGCGGCCATGCGTCGCATCATCCGTGACGCATCGTTCGACGGCCGTCGTGCTCCTCGGAGCGCGCATAGTTCCGTTCCCCGGCCATCGTATGGCTCAAGCCGATTGGGTGGAATGGCCCGCGTTCGGTTCCTCTTCTGCGATGCCGCGCAGCTGCTCGTCCAACGAGGCCGCGGGCGTCAGCTGCAATTCGGGATTCTCCGCCTCGGCCGTATGCGCCTCGTCGCTGAATCCGGTCTCGCGCAGCAGCTGGCGCATGCGGGCCAACGCCTCGCGTCCCTGATGTCCGATCGCCTCGAAGGCCGCCGTGATCGCCTCGCTGGACGGCTCCTCGCCGCGTGCGGCCGCCTCGTCCAGCATCGCCAGACCCGCTTCGGCCCGCGCGCTCACACTGGTGAGGGTGGCCGTCACCTCGGTCTGGATGTTCGCGCTGATGCGGTCGCGTTCCATATTCGCCGCCAGCACACGCTGCTTGGCCCGTTCGGCGTGCAACGCCTCTTCACGCGCCTGTAGCACCAGCGCGTTCGAACCGCGCGAACGAGACCACAGCGCGCCGGCGATCGTGGCCGCGCAGCACAGCATCACGATCATCATGTACATCACCGGCATCAAACGCTGGTAGGAGGTCATGCCGGCGAGCAGTTCACGCTGCCCCGTCGCCAGCCGGTAGAGCGCATACGCCAACGAGAAGTCGCCGTGAGCCTCCGAGTCGGAGAAGATGGGCGCCGTGGTCGACCAGACCTTCGCGCCGAACAGCAGGGAGACGATCGCCGAGATGACCGCATATCGCTTCCATGTGTGCCTGCGCTCGTACAGCACCGCGGAATACAGGGCCACCAAAGCGAATATGTTGGTGAACATCACCGTCGGCAGGAAGATCAGTTGGAACGCCGATACGGCGGCCACGACCAACGCCACGGCGTCGGGGAATCGACGGCGGAACATCAGCGGCAGGATGGTGCCGCCGGTGACGAACCACACGTATGCCGTCGAACCGTAGTCAGACCAGTTCGTGCCCAACAGGACGGACGAGGTGAACGATGTGATCGACAGCAATCCCAATCCCAGCAGCGTGCCGAACACGTCCATGGCCAGATAGTGGCGTTCCGTCCACTGCGACAGCCGTTCGATCCAATTGAAGCGTTCGCCGTGGAGTGAGTCGGGCTGGTCGATCGGCTCGCTCCGCAAGACCTGGGCCGCCGCGGAAAGGGGCAGAGGGATGGGGAGAGGATCCCTCGACTGCGTTTCACTCCGCTCGGGATGACGGGACGAAAAGGCGTTCGGAGTCGTTTCGACGGCGGTCGGGGATGCCTCAGTCGAAGCCGGGGATGTTTCGGATTCGACCGGAGCGTAGGGGAGGAAGGCGGTGACCTCGAAACCGCGGGAGTCGGGACGTGGGCCGGCCGCCACCGAACCGCCGGCCGCCTCGACGCGTTCGCGCATGCCGACCAGACCATACCCGGGCTGATGACCGTCCTCGCTCGCCGTCGCTCCTCGTCCATCGTCCAGCACCTGCAAGGTCACGCCGTTGGCCTCCCAATGCTCGACGACGTCGACCCGCACGCGGGCGCGCGGCGACGTTCCGACCGCAGGCGCAAGCGCGTACTTGCGCACATTGGTCAGCGCCTCCTGCACCAAACGGTACGCGGCCATGCTCGCATCCTCACTGAGACGCTGAGGCGTGGGGACGCCGACGATATGACGCTCCAGCGTCCAGTCGTCGCCCGCCGCCGTCCGTGATTGGTCGATAAGGGACTCGATGTCGCCGTAGCCGGCGCTCGCCGACCAGCCGAACACGGTGAGCAGCCGGCGCATATCACCCAACGCGCGTTGCGACTCGTGACGGATCGTCTCCATCGTGCTGCGGGCGACCTCCGGATCATGCGCGTCCGCATACCGACCGCCATCCGACTGGATGATGATGATCGACAGCGTGTGCGCCACTACATCATGCATATCGCGGGCGATGCGCGCACGTTCCGCCAACGCGGCGATATGCTGCTCCTCCTGCTCACTGGCCCGCAACGCCTGCTCGCGCTCGCGCATCAGCCGCAGCGTGTACAGGCGGGCGCGCTGCCAATAGGCGAGCACAATCACCGAAACCACGCACAACGTGATCGCCACACCGAAACCGATAATCTCTCTGGCCACCGTGCTGGCGCAATCAGCGGTCATCTCGAACGCGCCCGTCGAAGAGCGGCACACGCGAGCGGACGGAACCGGAGGCGACATGAACAACGGTCCCGCGTCAAGCGAGAAGCCGATCACAACGGAGGCGATCACGCTCATCACCGCCGCCACCACAAGAAAATCGCGCGTGTGCTTCGGATCGCCGTACACAATCACCGAATACAACATCACCAGCGCGGAGTAGTCACCCAACACCAGACTCGGGCCGAACACCAGCTGCAGCAGCGCCAGCACGACGAACGCCAACGCGGAGGCCTGCGGCCAGCGTCGGCGAAACGCCAACGGCACCATGACGACAATCGTCCAGATCACGGAACTCGAAGGCGATTGCTCGAATAGCGCGCCAACCCCATCTGTTGCCGAGGCGGTGGAGGCGACGAGGAACAGCATCATGGCCAGCGCGGTCAATGTGTCCATGAACAGCGGATTGTCCACCATCCACCGCCGCGCGCGCCGCCACCAAGCCATGCTGTTCGTCATGAGGTTCAGCCTAACGCCTCAGCCGCACCGCCCGCCATCCGCCTCGCGGACGATGCGACCGGGATGCGGTCAGGATGCGCGGCGACCGGACTAGTCGGCACTCCCCACGACGGGTCGCACGCGTGATGCGCACACGCCCGACGGATGGGCGCCCCGGCGCGTTGCGGCACGGTTTGTCGCGCGCAATGAGTGAGATAGAGGCATGACTTTGCTTACGAAATACTATGTGCCAGGACTGGCCATCGAAGACCACTCCATCGACGTGCCGCTCGACTGGGCCGGCAACGAGCCGGGCCGCGACATCAGCGGCGAAACCATCAAACTCTTCTACCGCGTCGTCACCGCGCCCGAACACGTGCATGACGACCTGCCGCTGCTCGTCTTCCTGCAAGGTGGCCCCGGTGGGGCCGGACCTCGCCCCCTAAGCTCCACTTCTGACGGATGGATTGGAGAGGCCTGCAAGCATTTCCGTGTGATCCTGCCCGATCAGCGTGGCACCGGACGCTCGAACCGCGTCGACACGCACACCATGGCCGCGCTCGCCGCCCGAGCCGACTCTCCGGCCGAGGCCGCCGCCGCACAGGCCGCGTATCTAAAGCATTTCCTCGCCGACTCAATCGTGCGCGATTTCGAACACCTGCGTCTGAGCGAATTCGACGGCCGTAAGTGGGTGACGCTCGGCCAAAGCTACGGCGGATTCCTCACGCTGACCACCCTTTCGCTGTTCCCGCACGGCGTGATCGCCAGCTTCACCACCGGAGGCATCCCGCACGTGCCCGCGGACGCGACCGAGGTGTACGAGCACACCTTCCCGCGCATGGTCGCGAAAACCACGCAATTCTACGAGCGCTACCCGCAGGACGCCGAACGCGCCGCCGCCATCGCCGACATGCTGCCCACCGCGGCCGAAGTCGCCGAACGGCTCGCCGCCGCCGGAATCTACGGTGAGGGGGCCGACTATTCCGCCGGCCTGCGACTGGGAGATATCGACCCGTCGATTCCACTGCTGCCCAACGGCGATCCGCTCACCGTGGAACGTTTCCAGACGCTCGGCTCCGACTTCGGTATGAAACCCGGTTTCGAACGCGTGCATTGGATTCTCGACGACGCCTTCCTCGCCGGAGACGGTTCGACCGTGGCCGGTGGCACGCTGAGCGACGAGTTCCTGGCCCATGTGATGGATGCCACCGGTTCTCGTCCGCTTTACTGGCCGCTGCAGGAGTTCATCTATGCGAACGGCGAGATGACCGCCCCTATCCGTTGGGCAGCCCAGCGCGTGCGCGACGGCCGGCCCGAGTTCGCGGCTGACCAACGTCCGCTGATGTTCACCGGCGAGACGATGTTCCCGTGGATGTTCGAGCAGGAACGCGCGTTGCGTCCATTCAAGCCCGCCATGGACCTGCTGATGGAGGACACAGGTTTCGGCGTGATCTACGATGCGGACCAGCTCGCCCGCAACGAGGTGCCGCTGCAGGCCGCCGTGTACTTCGACGACATGTATGTGGACTCCGGTATGCAGCTCGACACGTTGAGCCGCGTCGGCAATTCGTATTATTGGACCACGAACGAATTCGAACACGATGGGCTGCGCGCCGGCAACGTGTTCGAGAGGCTGTGGAACGAGGCGCTGAACCGCGGCGATTTGGAAGAGCTGTTCTAGAAAGGACCCTTATGGACATCACTGTTGGATTCATCGGATACGGCAATATGGCCCAGGCCATCGCCCAGGGCTGGGTGAACGCCGGCGTGGTGGAGGGCGGCAGAATCGTCGTCTGTGCCGCGCACTTCGACAAGTTGGAAGCCAACGCCGCCAAGCTCGGCGTGCGAGCGATGCGTTCAGCCGCCGAAGTGGTGGAGGCCGCCGACGTGGTCGTCGTGGCGATCAAGCCCTACCAGATCGAATCGGTGCTGAGGCCGCTTGCCGACGCGCTGAACATGCCGGGCAAAACCGTGGTGTCCATCGCGGCCGGATGGGATCTGGCGAAATACCAGGAGCTGTTGGGGGAGGACGCGCACGTGCAGTGCACGATACCGAACACGCCGATGGCCGTGGGCAAAGGCGTGCTCGTCACCGAAATCGCCAACACACTCACCGACGACGAGACGGCGGCCTTCGAAGCGCTGTTCTCTCCGATCAGCCTCATTGAACGCGTCGACACCGCGCATATGGGCATCGCCATGGTGGTGGCCGGCTGCGCGCCCGCATTCACCGACATGTACATGGAAGCATTGGGCGACGCCGGCGTGAAGTACGGGTTGCAGCGCGCCACCGCGTATCGTCTCGCCGCGAAGATGGTCGAAGGCGTGGGAGCCTTGTACCTCGACACCGAAACGCATCCCGGAGCCATGAAGGACGCGGTCTGCTCGCCGGGCGGCACCACCATCAAGGGCGTCGCATCGCTGGAGGAAAGCGCGTTCCGTGGGGCCGTTATCAAGGCTGTGGACGCCATCGTCGGCTGATTGGGTTTTAGCGTCATGCTGAGCGGAGTCGAAGCATCTTGAGATCCCTCGACTCCGCTGTGCTCCGCTCGGGATGACGGGACGGGTCGCTAAGCTAGGGAACCATGTCTCTTACCATCGGAATCGTCGGACTGCCGAACGTCGGCAAGTCCACCATGTTTAACGCATTGACCCGCAACAACGTGCTCGCGGAGAACTACCCGTTCGCGACCATCGAGCCCAACACCGGCATCGTGCCCCTGCCGGACGACCGTCTGCCGGTGCTCGCCAAGCTGGTGAACACGAGCAAGATCGTGCCCGCGACCGTCACCTTCGTGGACATCGCCGGCATCGTCAAGGGCGCCTCCGAGGGCGAGGGCCTGGGCAACAAGTTCCTCGCCAACATCCGCGAGGCCGACGCGATCTGCGAGGTCGTGCGCGCTTTCGAAAACGACGACATCGTGCATGTCAACGGCAAGGTCGATCCGGCCGACGACATCGAAACCATCAACACCGAGCTGATCCTCGCCGACCTGCAGACTATCGAGAACGCGCTGCCGAAGCTTGAGAAGGACCTGCGCGGCAAGAAGATCGAGCCATCCTATCTGGCTGCCGTGCAGAAAGCCAAGGAGATCCTCGAATCCGGGCGCACCATCGACGAGGCCGCCTCCGCGGGCGAAATCGACAAGGCCGACGTCTACGACCTGCATCTGATGACCGCCAAGCCGTTCATCTACGTGTTCAACGTGGACGACGACGAGCTGTCCAACGACGAACTCAAAGCGAAGCTCGCCGCCTCCGTGGCGCCGGCCAAGGCGATCTTCCTCAACGCCCAGTTCGAAGCCGATCTGACCGAACTCGACGAGGCGGACGCCCGCGAGATGCTCGCCGACGCGGGCCTTGAGGAATCCGGTCTCGACCAGCTGGCCCGCGTGGGCTTCGACATCCTCGGCCTGCAGACCTTCCTGACCGCGGGTGAGAAGGAGGTGCGCGCCTGGCAGATCCACAAGGGCTGGACCGCCCCGCAGGCCGCCGGCGTGATTCACACCGACTTCGAAAAGGGCTTCATCAAGGCCAATGTGGTGAGCTACGACGAGTTCGTCGCCGCCGAAGGCTCGATGGCTAAGATCAAGGAGGAAGGCAAGCTGCGCACCGAAGGCCGCGACTACGTCATGGCCGACGGCGACATCGTCGAATTCATGTTCAACGTCAGCAAGTAGCCGTTCCTTACCGCCTTGTGGAGGGCCGTCCGCAAGGTCTGGCGCGACATAACGGAGTCGAGGAGTCCCTTGGATGATTCGGCTCCGTTTTGCATATGAAGACGTTCCTTCGCGAATGCGGTCCGAGGCGTGGTGGGCGGCGCGCATGGAATACTGGTGGCATGTTTGATTTGTTGCAGACGCTGATCGCGGTGTATGAGACCGGCCAATTCACGATGGCCGCCGACGAGCTGAAGGTCTCGCAATCCACGGTGTCGTCGCGCATCGCGCAATTGGAACGGCTGGTGGGCGCGTCTCTGTTCGACCGACATGCGAAAAGCGACGTGACCCCCACCGAGGCGGGGCGTCTGCTCTACGAAAGCGCCGTGGGTATCTGCGGGTCATGGCGCGATGTGCGTGACGCCATCGCCCGCAACCAATCCGCGCACGAGCCTTTCACCATGCTGTTCTCCCATACCACCGCAGGCGTGCTGCTTCCACGGGCTTTGGCCGCCGTCGCCGACAGTCTCGACCGTTTTGACGTTTCGGCCCGTGCCCAGAACTCGGATACGATTTTGGAGCAGGTCGGTTTGAAATCCGCGCAGCTCGGCGTGGTGGAAAAGCCAATCATCAACGATTCCGTCAATCGCGTGACCCTGTGCGAGGATCAGCTGGTGCTGGCGGGGGATCCGGATGGCGTATGGCTGATGCGCGAGCATGGTTCCGGCGTGCGCTACTACACCGATCTGTACTGCAAATCCGTGGGATTGGTACCAAGACGGGTGATCGAGGTCTCCAGCAACGCGGCGATCGCCGCCTCGCTGGCCAGGGGAGTCGGGCAATCCGTGATTTCGAAGGCCTGCGTGCCCCACGGCATCGCCATCCGTGATCTCGGTCCGGAATTCGCCCGGCGCTTCTACGCGCTGGTGCCGCGTTCCGGATTGACCCGCACGCAACGCGAGCTTGTCGATCAGGTGGTTGACGCGTTGCGGCGGTGATCGCATCGGCAGGGAGAGACTGGTTGTGCCGTATGATGCGGCCTCGCATTGAGACGGCACCGCCGATGGATTCCGACTGTTGAATGTGTTATCGACAAAGTCGATGATACATATCGTGATGTTCTATTTGACCGATGACAACCATATGAGTTGAATAGGCAGCATGAGAGAATTCTGCACGAAATGGTGGAAGCGCATCGCGACCACCGATATGCTGTTCATCGCCATCCTGACGCTGATCGCGTCCTTCATCGGCTCCTGGCTCAAACAATTTCCGGGCTTTTCGCTGTTCGGCGCGCTGATCATCGCCTTGCTCATCGGTATGGTGATCCAGTTCCCGATCCGCTCCTTCTATGTGGGTTCCAATGACGACCGCAGGGCCGGCGTCAAGGACGCGGCCGGACTGATCTCCAACAAGCTGCTGCGCCTGGGCATCATCCTGCTCGGCTTCAAGCTCAACCTGGAGGTGCTGTTCACCCAAGGCATCAAATGCCTGCCGATCGCCGCGGTGATCGTGACGCTGGTGATCGTCGTCACCTATGCCATCGCCCGCGCGCTCAAGGTCAACCCGATGCTCGCCATCCTCACCGCCGGCGGCACCGGCATCTGCGGCGCCGCCGCCGTCATGGGTCTGTCTGGCTCCATCACAGTCTCCGAGGAGGAGGAAGAGGAGAAGGCCGATGACGAGGTCATGGCCGTCGCCACCGTCGCCATCATGGGCACCGTGTTCGCGCTGATCGAGATCGCGCTTTTCCCGCTGTTCGGCCTAACGCCCGCCCAGCAGGGCGTCGCGGCCGGCGCGACGCTGCACGAGATCGCGCATGCGGTCGCCGTCGGCGGCGCCTTCGGCGAAGAGGCGCTTAACATGGCCACCATCATGAAGCTCAGCCGCGTGCTCATGCTCGTGTTCGCCGCGATCATCATCGCCATCTGGTGGGATAGGAAGCACTCCACGGTCAAGCATGAAGGCAAGCGCAAGGTCGCTTTCCCGTACTTCATGCTCGGCTTCATCGCCGCGTCCGTGCTCGGTACCTACGTGCCGTTCCTGAGCGCGATCTCCGCCAATCTGGTCGACATCGCCTACATCGTGCTCGGCATGGCCATGGCAGCCCTCGGCATCAACGTGAATTTCAAGGCGATCGCGCAGAAGGGCGCCAAGGCGGTGCTCGCCAGCTTCATCGCCTCCGTGTTGCTCATGTTCTTCGGCGTGGGCATCGCGGTGCTGTTCTTCTGATATCAGAATATTGTGCACTCTGCCGCGCGAACCGTTCATCCGGTTCTCGCGGCAGTTGGCATTTGTGGGCTCCAGTTGGCACATGGTTCCAAACGTCAGGCGACGGGAATGGCTTCATGGCGTCGTGCCCGTTCGCGCGTACCGGCATCTGGGTGCCAACTGGGGCATTCGAGTGCCAACTCGTCGGCGATAGGCTACTGCGACAGAGGTCGTCGTTGAAAAACACTCGAAAATGACGGAGGCCCCGTCCGAATCATCGGACGGGGCCTCCGTAAAGAATGAAGCCGTGGCTTACTTGCGCACGATGCCCTTGATGGCGTTCCAGGCGCTCACCGAGAGGGCGTAGTGGCCCAGGGACGGGTCGGAGGCGGCCAGCGGGGAGCGGAGGGCTTCGTTGATCAGGTTCTTGTTATCCATGGTTATGTCCTTTTCTTATCTAACGTTTTTTTTTAATTGATTATCGAGTCGGTATGCGGTGCGTCTTATTTGCGCACGATGCTCTTGACGGCGTTCCAGGAAGCCTGGGCCAGGGCGTAGGAGCCCAGCGAGGGATCCGTGGAAGCGAGGGGAGCGCGGAGCGCTTCGTTCATGATCTTGTTATCCATGATGGTTCCTTTCCTCACTTGTTGTGTTCCTTGTTCTGTTGACAATGATTACATTACGAGGGTTGAACGGGTTTCGCTAGCCATTTTCATCGCATTCTTGATATAATCATCGGGTAATCAGAGCAATTTACCTTTTGTTCACATGGTGTTGAGGTGATTATCAGGAAAGGAGACGCCTATGGCGGTTGTCGAAGAGGCGAAACTGCGGTATCTGGACTTCCTGAGCCGCGAGGACCGCGTGCGGCACCATCGTTACGTCGAGGAGATGAAGCAGTACGATCTGATGAGGTCGGGTGACGGCGCGGCCATCGCCGAAAGCGTGAAGCTCTGGGATTCCGGGCTGTACGGCCATGTCTGCGACGATCCGTTGCGCAATGCGAAATATCTGTTCGTCACCTCGATCACCCTCGCCACACGTTTCGCCATCGAAGGCGGCATGGACGAGGAGGACGCCTACAACGCGTCCGACCTGTACATTCAGGATGTGGATCGGTGCGAAAGCGTCGCCGAGGTACGCCGCATGCACACCGATATGATGACGTTCTTCACATGGGCGATGGCCGACCTGCAGAAGGTCGACGTGCATTCCAAGGCGGTCGCCGAATGCATGGACTACATCCACTACCACCTGCACGAGCGGATCACCGTGGCGATGCTCGCGAACCATGTGCATCTCAACCCCACGTATCTTTCCGAGCTGTTCTCCAAGGAGACCGGCACGTCGATCTCGCAGTACGTGACCGACCGGCGCATGGAAGCCGCGGCGAACATGCTCAGATACTCGCAGTACTCGCTGGGGGAGATCGCGCAGATCCTTGCCTACAGTTCGCAAAGCCACTTCAGCAAGGTGTTCAAGAAGCAAATGGGCGTCACTCCCGGCGAGTACCGCAAGGCCAACGCGCAGACCGGTATCTGGCCGGAATAAAGAGGATCGTGCTGAGATCCCTCGACTCCGCTCGGGATGACGATGGTGGGAGTGCCGTTCGGAGTGGCAAGCGTCCCTTCGTCATTCCGAGCGGAGTCGAGGAATCCGCATGCGCGACGTGCGCATCCGGGATGACATGATGGAGACGGCGCGGTGAATTCTTCGCGACGTCCCGTCCGCAATGCCGCCGTGCCCGTGTGATTTGAGATACGGTGGATTCCAGCATCGAATAGAAATGCGGCACGCACGCAAGCCGATACGGTAGAGGACGCGCGCTGCGACTAGAAAGAACGCGAGGACGCATCAATGGGCATGCCACTGGACCTGTATGTCATCCGCCACGGCCAATCCGAGGCGAACGTGATCGTGCAGGCGGGGGAGCAGGGCGACAATTCCCTGTTCACCCAAGACAATGTGACCGTTCCTGATCGTTCATGGCGGCTCACCGCCATCGGCCGCAAGCAGGCGGACTGCATCGGCCGTTGGCTGGTGGCGCAGCAGCAGCTGTTCGACCGGTATCTGGTGTCGCCTTATGTGCGCACGCGCGAGACGGCCGCCACGATGGCGCTGCCGAAAGCCAAATGGGAGGAAACCCGCGTGCTGCGCGAGCGCTCATGGGGCGAGATCAACACCATCACCAAGGACGAGTTCCGCGAGAACTACGGGCGCAACTGGATGTTCAAAGCCACCGATCCGCTGTACTGGCGTCCGCCGGCGGGCGAGTCCATCGCCGACGTGGCCGAGGACCGCGTGCACAATCTGCTCACCGCGCTCAACCGCAAATCCGACGCGGAATCCGTGGTGATGGTGAGCCACGGCGACTTCATGCTTGCGCTGATGCTCACTCTGGAGGACCTTTCCGACGAGGAGTTCATGCGCCGCGCGGACGCCCCCGAATGGGCGATCACCAACTGCACCTGCCTGCACTATTCGCGCCGCGATCCCATGACGGGCCGCACGCACAAACGTCTGCGCTGGGAGCAGACCGCGCGTCCCGTGCTCGATCGAGAGACCGGCCGTTGGGAGGTCAAGGTCGAGCCGTGGCGCGAATTCCAGCGCCCGTACCTATCCAACGGCGATTTGGTGGATGTGGTCCACGCCGTCGACCCCCATCTGGAGGAATACGCCCGCTAGACGACATGACGGCGGTGGTGTGTGAGCGATGCATGCCGTGCTGGAACCGGCGTCAGGCTGAACATGGGTGAGACATCAGGTATCGGCATGATGTGGCCGGCACCGTAACGGCGTCGGCGAGATTCTCACTGTTTTCGTCCGAAACGATGCCATGCTTCGGCGGAATCATCTGCCGGGACATGACATCGTTTCGATGGGATAGTTGTCGGTAGGGCGTGGCCGCCATTAAGCGTCTTTGGAGTGGCGGTCGCCGATTTGGAATTCGTCCGCATGCTCGAACATGTACTTCACGGTGATTGGATCATCTCCGGTGAGTTTCTTGAAGTCGTCTGTGAACACGTCCATTTTGCCTTCGCGAATGGCCTGCGCGAAGGTGACCATGCCGTCGGATGAGAACGGGGCCTCGGAGCCTTCCTGGAACACCCCATCCGTGGTGCGCGGCACGCCCATCGCGTCAAACACCTGATAGTTCTCTTCGTCGGTGATCTTCTGGTAGACCACATGGTTGCCGGTCGCGGTGTTGCCTATCTCGATGAACTGGGCGATGGTCATCAGTTCGGGGCCGTTGATGTTCTCGATGGCGTGATGCAAATCGGAATCGCACAGCGCGTAGGCTACGGCCTTGGCGCAGTCCTTGCGCGAGATGTAAGCCATCAGTCCGTCGCCTTGACTGTTTTTGAGCACGCCGTCGGTGTGCACATAGGTGAAGTAGTTGGTGATCATGGCCTCGGCATACTGCGAGTTGCGCAGGAAGATGTAGTCGAGGCCGGCCTCCTGGATGTGCTGCTCCGTCCAGGCATGGTCCTTTTTCTCAACGCTTGGATTCGTGGGATCGGCGGCGTTGACCAGCGAGGTGTACACGATTTTGGTCACTCCCGCGGCCTTTGCCGCGTCGATGGCGTTGCCGTGGGCCCGTTGACGCTTGACGCCTACGAACGGCATCGACACCAAGGCCATGACGTCGCCGCCTTCGAACACCTTCTCAAGCCCTTCCCTCACATTGAAATCGGCGACGCGCGTTTCGACGCCGAGCGCCGCGTACCGTTCGAGGGAGTCCGGATTGTATCCGGTGAAAATAAGCTGTTCGGGCTTTGCGATCTCAAGCAGATAGTCGGCGGCCTGGCCTCCAAGATTGCCATCAACGCCCGTGAGAATGAGTTTGCCCATGAGAATCCTCCTTGATTGAGACGGTAAAGACAGGCCGATTATACAGCGAGAGAATAAAGACCTGCTGATAGCGGGCTTTTCATATTCTGGGAGAACGGTCGCCCGCCATCAATCGATGCGCGAAATCGGCGATGGGACATCCGATGAGATCGGCCAAGCAAGCGCAAGCGTCACAGGAGGCGACGGTGCGTGTCGTCTCCATCTCACAGATTGCGGATTTCGGCGCCGAACGGCCAGAGGGCCAGCTTCGCCATCTTGAACGACTGGATGCCGAACGGAATGCCGATGATGGTGACGCAGTTCGCCGCACCGGCGATCACATAGCCGATGGCCATCCACAATCCCACCAGCACCACCCATACGATGTTGGCCAGCGTGGAGCCCACGCCGCCGCCATACGCCACCGTCTTGCCGAACGGGGTGAGCGTCAGCGCCGCCATCTTGAAGGCCTGCAAACCCAGCGGGATGCCGACGATGGTGACGCATAGCACCAGAGCGACCACCGCCCATCCGAACGCGATCGCCAAACCGCCGAGGACCAGCCACAGGATATTGCCCAAAAGTCTCATGCACCCCAGCGTAACGGGACTGTGGGATTGGCGCTGTCAGCTGACAACTGAGCCATCGCGGTGGGCTTGGTGTCGGTATGGTTGATGCTCCAGCCTTCGGGATGCATCATTCGTCGTGTCGGGCGAAGCCGCATCATCATTCCAAACGCGGAAACGGAGCCGGTGAATCCCCGGCATGCATGCTTTGGGATTCACCGACTCCGTTTCCGCGTTTCCGGCCGTGGACGGAATCAGTCTTCGGACCAGACCTCGGCGGCGACGGACCGCACGAGGGCGATTTTGGCCCACTGCTGCTCCTCGGTGAGCTTGTTGCCCTCCTCCGTGGAGGCGAAACCGCACTGCGTGGACAGGCACAGGCGCTCCAGCGGCACGTACCGCGCGGCCTCGGCGATGCGCTCCTTGATCACGTCGGCGTCCTCAAGCTCGGGCTTCTTCGAGGTGACCAGACCCAGCACCACGGTCTTGTCGTCGGCGACGTGCCTGAGCGGTTCGAAACCGCCTGAGCGCGCGTCGTCGAACTCCAGATAGAAGGCCGTCACGTTCTCATCCGCGAACAGGTACGGCGCGATCGGATCATAGCCGCCTTCGAACGCGTAGGTGGAGTGGTAGTTGCCGCGGCACACATGCGTGGTGACGACCAGATCCTCGGGGCTTCCGGCGATGGCGGCGTTGTTGAGCTCCACGCCCAAGCGGCTCACCTGCTCGATATCCACGGCGCTCATGCCGGTTTTGGCCACGAAATCGGTGTCGCAGTAGATGCCCCATGTGCAGTCGTCGAACTGCACGTTGCGGCAGCCGGCGGCATACAGGTCGGCCAGCACCTGCCGGTAGGCGGCGGCGACGTCGGCCTTGAGCGCCTCGTCGTCCGGATAGACGGCGCGCAGGGACTCCACCTGCCCTTCGGCGCGGTCGAGCGTGATCTCCGAATACAGCTGGATCGGCGCGGGAATCGTCTGGCGGGCCACCTGGCCGTCGTCCTCAAGCGCCTTGACGAACTTGAAATGTTCGACGAAGGGGTGGTTTTCGCCGCCGATCCTGCCGGTCACCACGGCGGTGTCGGCGCGCGTCTCCTCGTCATGGAACATGTAGCCCTGCAAGGCGGAGCGGCGCTCCACACCCTGCAGTCCCCACATGAAATCGAGATGCCAGTAGCTGCGGCGGAACTCGCCGTCGGTGATGACCTTGAGTCCGGCGGCCTTCTGCTTGGCGACCAGATCGGCGATCGCGCGGTCCTCGACCTCCTTGAGCGCGGCGGCGTCGATCCTGCCGGCCTCGAAGTCCACGCGGGCGTCCTTGAGCTCGGCGGGGCGCAGATAGCTGCCGACCACGTCGGCGCGGAACGGGGCGTTCTTCGCATACGTCATGGGTGGGTGTTCCTTTCATGGGGCATCGGTGTCGGATGCGGGGTCCCGGGCATCGCCCGGCAAAACCATTCCACGATACTTGGATGGTGGCCGCAAGTGTCGGCGTTGTCCGCATGCCGGCGCGTCGGACGCGTCGAATCGTAAGGATGCGTCACATGCCGGTGGTCACGACGATCTTCCCTCGGGCGCCGCCCTCCTCCATCAAACGGTGCGCGTCCTGAATATGGTCGATGTCGAACACCGCCCCGATGGGGATGTTCGCCCGCCCCGCCGAGACATCATCCAAAAACGACTGCAGCACGTCGGCGGGAAGGTCGCAGGCCTCGCCGGAATACGCCGTCAGGCGCACGCCTTGCGGCAGGAAGTCGATGGGATAGAAGTCTGGAATCGTCCATTGGTTCGACAGCATGCCCGTGAAACATACGGTGCCGTGCATGCGCACGCAGCGGCAGGTGTCCCTCAGTGTGGGGGCGCCGACCAGCTCGATCGCCCCATCCACTCCGCCGGCCTCGGCGAGAGACGGCATCGCGCGCACCTGAGCGGCGATGTCTCCGTCGTCGACCAACACGATGTCCGCCCCCGCTTCGCGCATCACGTCGGCATGGGAGGGGGAGCGTGTGGTCGACAGCACGGTCAGCCCCATGCGTTTGGCGAGCACCGTGGCCGCCAGTCCCACCGACGAGGTGCCTCCGCGGATGAGCAGCGTGTCGCCGGCATGGGCGTCGACGCCGACGGTGAGGCTTCCGTAGGCGGTTTGCAGCATCTCGGGAACCGCTCCCAGCCGTTCCCATTCCAAGGTGGATTGGAACGGGATGATCTGCGAGACGGGCACGCAGACGTATTGCGCGTAACCTCCATCGAACACGCGCCCCATGCCGCCCATCATGGTCGCCACCTGTTGACCTTCGCGGAACGTGCCGGTGGGGTCGAGATCGATGACGCCGGTCGCCTCGATGCCGAGAATCCGCGGGAACGTGATGGCGTCTCCGGACAGTCCTTGTCTGGTGAACAGTTCCGACCGGTTGACGCCGAAAGCCTTCACCCGGATGCGTGCCCAGCCGGAACGCGGTTGCGGCATGGGCACGTCGCATACGTGCAGATGTTCGACGGGACCGGGCTCGTGCAATACCACCGCTTTCATCACGCATCCGCCTCCGTCTCGTCCGATGCGGCGGACGCGTCCGACGGTTTTCCGTCATCGAGCATGGAGTGCAGCCATTCGATCTGCGCGTTGCGGAACGCGGCCGCCGACACGAACACTCCTCTGCGGTAAGGGTCACTGATCGCCTTGGATTGAATCGGTCGGTCGCCCTGATAGAAGAAGCTCGCCGGCTGCTCGAGGAAATCCAACCGTCGGCGCAGCACCGCCCGCCGTTCCTCCTCATCGGGCAGTTCGGAGAGGAACGAAAGCACCACGTTGAAATGGTTGAGGTCCGTGATGGTCAGCCCGTCGGCCTCGCGCAGCATCTGTTCGAGGCGTTCGCGTCCCGCGTCGGTGAGGGTGAGCATCTTGCGCTGGGTGACGCCCGATCCGGGGACGGTGCGCTCCGTGAGCAGCCCCTTGTCGGTGAGGCGGTGGATGGCGGGATAGATGGTGCCATAGCTGATCGGCCGCGCATAGCCCATAAGCTGGTCCATCTTCTTGCGGAGTTCATAGCCGTGAAGGGGTCCCTCCGCAAGGAACCCCAGAATCATGAGTTCGATCATGCAGCCATAATACACCGAATCGAGATATATCGAATCGAGACACACCGATATTGACATATTACGAATCGATATATAAAGTTGCGGAGCATCAGCACGCGGAGCGTGTGGCCACGGCCCTACGTTCCGCGACCAATCGCAAGTCATAGGGGGGAACGGTGAGCATCGTTTTCGAACATGCGGGGAAAACCTATTCCGATGGCACTCAGGCGGTCGGCGATGTCAGTCTGACGGTCGACGACGGCGAGCTGCTTGTTCTGGTGGGATCGTCGGGATCAGGCAAAACCACCCTGCTGCGCATGGTCAATCGCATGGTGGATCCCACGGCGGGCCGTGTGCTCGTCGACGGCGCCGACGTGGCCGAAGCCGATCCGGTGCGGCTGCGTCGCTCCATCGGCTATGTGATCCAAGGCGGCGGTCTGCTGCCCCACCGCACCGTGGTGGACAACATCGCCACCGTTCCGCGTCTCAACGGCGTCGGTCGGCGTGAGGCGCGGGCGAAGGCTTTGGGATTGATGGAACATGTGGGATTGGACCCGGCCCTGGCCGGACGATATCCCGTTCAACTGTCCGGCGGCCAGCAGCAGCGCGTCGGCGTGGCGAGGGCGTTGGCCTGCGAGTCGTCGATCCTGCTGATGGACGAGCCTTTCTCCGCGGTCGATCCCATGGTGCGCCGCGAGCTGCAGAACGAGGTCAAGCGGCTGCACGCCGAGCTCGGCGTCACGGTGCTGTTCGTCACCCACGACATCAACGAGGCGCTGTTCCTCGCCGACCGCGTGGCCGTGCTGTCCGAAGGCGGCGTGGTCGAGCAGGTGGCCGACCCGCGGGAGCTGCTGGAGCATCCGGCCAACGACACCGTGCGAGCCTTCATCGAGGCGAGCCGGCCGAGAGTGGAGCGTTGAAATGGTCTGGTTCATGAACAACGCCGCCGACATCATGGGATATGCCTGGGCGCATGTCTGGCTGAGCGCGCTGCCCATCGTCGTGGGGCTGATCGTCGCGGTGCCGTTGGGATGGGCGGCGAACGCGCTCGGCCGCCTGCGCGGCGTGGTGCTCGCGCTCGTCGGCGTGTTGTACGCGATCCCCTCGCTGCCGCTGCTTATGGTGCTGCCCTCGCTGTTGGGCACACGTATCCTCGATCCGCTGAACATCGAGGTGGCGTTGGCGATGTACGCGGTGGCGCTGATGACACGGTACGCGGCGGATGCCTTCGCGTCGGTCGATCCCCAGCTGGTCACCTCGGCCACCGCCGTGGGATTCGGCAGGTTGGGTAGGTTCTTCGCGGTGGAATCGCCTCAGGCCGGCCCGGTGCTGCTCGCCGGCATGCGTGTGGTCGCCGTGAGCACGGTGAGCCTGGTGACCGTGGGATCGCTGATCGGCGTGAACTCGTTGGGATTCCTCTTTGTGGAGGGGTATCAGCGCGGATACGCCACCGAGATTCTTGTGGGCGGTGTCGGCACCGTGCTAATCGCCCTCGTCTTCGACAGGCTGCTGGTGTGGGGCGGGGCCATGGCCATGCCATGGACGCGAGTGGGAAGGAAAGAGGTGGATATCCGATGAACGACGCCTATGCGAACGTGCTGCGATGGATGGCCGATCCCGCCAATTGGCAGGGTTCGACCGGCATCCTCTCGCGCACCGGCATCTATCTCGCCTATTGCGCGGTCACGCTGCTGGCCACCATGGCCATCGCCATACCGGTCGGACTGTATGTGGGGCACACCGGCAGATTCCGCGAGCTTGTGGTTCCGTTCACCGGCGCTTTGCGCGCGCTGCCCACGTTGGGACTACTGTGCGTGCTGTCGCTGTGGATGGGCCTGGGATTGGGGGCTCCCATGGTCTCGTTGGTGTTGCTGGCCATTCCTCCGGTGCTGGCCGGAACGTATTCCGGCATCGCTTCGGTCGACCGCTCCGTGGTCGAGGCGTCGCGCGCCGTCGGATTCAGCGAGTGGGGGATACTCACGCAAGTGGAGATCCCCATCGCCTTGCCGTTGATCGTCTCGGGAATCCGGTCCGCCGCGGTGCAGATCGTCGCCACATGGACGGTGGCCGCCTACCTGCCGATCGAAGGGCTCGGCCGCTATCTCATCGACGGCCTCGCCGTGCAGGACTACACCCAGATGCTCGCCGGCTCGCTCATCATCATCGTGATCGAGCTGCTCGTCGACGGGCTGTTCGCCGCCGCGCAGAAGCTCTCGGCCGTCGCGTCGCACGTCTCATAGGGCGGGCGGCGGTCGCGCCGACGCCCGTCCACGTCCAAGTTTTTCAGGAAAGGAAAGAATATGACCATCGGAAACATCACCAGAACATTCGCGATCACCGGCGTGGCCGCGCTGCTTGTCGGCGCGCTGGCCGCGTGCGGAGGATCCGACCCCTTCGCCGACGGCGCGTCGCAGGAGGGGAATGCGGCCGACGCTCTGGTCGTCGGATCGGCGAACTTCGCGGAAAGCGAGATCCTCGCCAACATCTACGCGCAGGCGTTGAACGACAACGGCATCGAGGCGAGCGTCAAAGCCAACATCGGATCTCGGGACGTGTATCTGGCCGCGCTCGAGGACGGATCCATCGATATGGTCCCCGAATACACGGGCAACCTCCTGCAATACTATGACGCCGACAGCGCCGCGGTGACCGCCGACGAGGTCTACGAGGAACTGCCGGCCGCGTTGCCGGACGGCATGACGGTGCTCGACAAAGCCGAGGCCCAGGACTCCGACAGCTTCGCCGTGACCCGTGAGACCAGCGAGGCCAACGGCATCACATCCATCGGAGACCTCGCCAAACTGGGCGACGACCTTGAAGTGGCCGCGCCTCCGGAATTCTCCACGCGTCCCTACGGCATCGAAGGATTGAGGACCAAGTACCGGCTCGGCGTCACTTTGGTGCCGATCAACGACGGCGGCGGGCAGAACACCGCCAAGGCGCTGGCTGACGGCGAGGTGCAGTTCGCGCGTTTCGACTCCACCTCGCCGCTGATCGCCGAGAACGATTTCGTGCTGCTCGACGATCCCGAGCATATGATCGTCGCGCAGAACGTGGTGCCGCTGGCCGCCTCGGACGCGCTGGACGACGAAGCCAAGGCGGTGATCAACGCCGTCCAGGCCGCGCTGACCACCGAAGACCTGCAGGAGATGAACGCCTCCAGCACGCTCGACAAGGAGTCCGCGGCCGATATCGCCAAGGCCTGGCTGGCGGACAAACAACTGTTCTGACCGTCCGGCGACGGGCATGTAACCGGCGGGTGACGCACGAGGACGATGGGGCGATTACAATAACCAAGGAATATGCGGGCGGCCCCACGCGCGGGTCGGAGGCGGCGAGCCGGAACCGGGCCGCGCAGGGTGGCGCCCGCACCCATACAAGAAGTGAGGAGACTCCATTGTCCAACCTGTTCTCCTGGGCGCTGCACGGCGACGGCAAGACGCTCAAGCCGGGCGAGGTCGTCGAACCCGACGAGCGCCTGACCTGGGGCCGCACCATCGGCATCGGCGCGCAGCATGTGATCGCCATGTTCGGCGCGACCTTCCTCGTGCCGATCCTGACCGGCTTCGATCCGTCGACCACGCTGTTCTTCACGGCCATGTCGACCGCGCTGTTCCTGCTCATCAACAAGAACGTGCTGCCCAGCTACCTCGGCTCGTCGTTCGGCTTCATCGCCCCGATCACCGCCGTCACCACGGCGAACAAGGGCATCGCCGTGGCCAGCTTCGGCATCCTGGTCACCGGCCTGCTGCTCGCGCTCGTCGGCGTGCTCGTGCACTACGCCGGCGCCAAGTGGATCGACATCATCATGCCGCCGGTCGTCAACGGCGCCATCGTCGCCATCATCGGCTTCAACCTGGCCCCCAGCGTGTGGACCAACTTCCAGGCCGCGCCCGACACCGCGCTGGTGACCCTGCTGGCCGTGCTGCTCATCGCCGTGCTCTTCCGCGGACTGCTCGGACGACTCAACATCCTGCTCGGCGTGATCGTCGGCTACATCTACGCCTGCATCCGCGGCCAGGTCGACTTCTCCGCCATCGGCGAGGCCGACTGGATCGGTCTGCCGCAGTTCCACCTGCCGCAGGTCGACTTCTCGATCCTGCCCATGTTCATCCCCGTGGTGCTCGTGCTCGTCGCCGAGAACGTCGGCCACGTCAAGTCCGTGGCCCAGATGACCGGCCGCGACTACGACGGCCAGATGGGCACCGCCCTGTTCGCCGACGGCCTGGGCACCGCGATCGCCGGCTTCGGCGGCGGTTCCGGCACCACCACCTACGGCGAGAACATCGGCGTGATGGCCGCGACCAAGGTGTATTCGACCGCCGCCTACTGGTGCGCGGCCGGCTTCGCCCTGCTGCTGAGCCTGTGCCCGAAGTTCGGCGCGATCATCAACACGATCCCCTCCGGCGTGCTCGGCGGCGTGACCACGCTGCTCTACGGCATGATCGGCATGATCGGCGTGCGCATCTGGGTGGAGAACAAGGTCAACTTCGACAAGCCGATCAACGTGATGACCGCGGCCATCGTGATGATCATCGGCATCGCCGACTTCACCTTCGCCATCCAGGGCGTCTCCTTCAACGGCATCGCCCTCGGCACCATCGCCGTGCTCGTCGCCTACCACGGCCTCAAGGCCATCGGCAAGGCCACCGGCACCATCGACAAGGACGATCCCGACGTGAAGTGATCGGCCGTCCGTTTTACACGACGAAGCCCACGCCGCGCGTTCCAGCGGGCGTGGGCTTCGTCATGTCGGAGGCGGATTGGGGCTACTCGAGGTTCGCGTGGAACTCCCACAGCGAATCGAGATCGATGTGCCTCTCCCGTACCATGGACATGGCGATGGCGTCGCCGACCAACAGCAGCGACTGCTCGAACAGGCTGGTCATCGGCTGCTCGCTCGGCTTGGTGCCCGATCCCGGCTTGCCCGCGGCGGGCACATGCACGAACAGATCGGTGTACGGCGTCATCGGGCATTCCTCCACGATGCCGATGCGCGCCACCTTGGCACCGTACTGCTTTGCCTTGCCTGCGATGAACAGGGGAAAGCCGGTTTTTCCGGAGCCCGAGCCGACGATGAGCAGGTCCCGGTCGCAGATGGCCGGCTCGGTGATCTGTCCCACCATCACGGTGTCGATGCCCAGATGCGCGAGGCGCTTGGCGATGGCCTCCAAAGCCAGCTGCACGCGGCCCACGCCGACGAAGAACACCTTGCGCGCGTCGGTGATCATGCCGACCAGCTGGTCGATCTGGTTCTCATCGACGTTGGCGAGCACGTCGGACAGTTCGTTGACGATGATGCGTTCGCATTCGCGGAATGAGGTCGTTGCGGTCATGATATGCGTTCCTTTCTTGCGGTGGCGTGCGTTCTCAGCGGTTGTTGGCGGTTTTCTCGCCGGTGGCCTGCTCGTAGGCGTCCAGCGTCATTGCCCAGGCCTTGCGGATATCGGGGTCGCGTTTGAAGATGCCGGTGTTGCCGAGCACGAAGGTGTCCGCTCCGGCCTCGCGCATGGTTTTGAAGTTCTTCTCGTTGCACGAGCCGTCGATCTGGATCTCGTAGTTCAGTCCGTGTTCGTCGCGGAATCGCGCCAACTGTTCGATCTTGCGCAGGGTTTCGGGGATGAGCGGCTCGCCGCTGTATCCGATCTCCACGGTCATCACGGTGACGAGGTCCACGCGTTCCAGCAGCATCTCGCATTCGGCGAAGGAGGTCAGCGGGTTCACGGCGATTCCGGCGCCGCATCCGTTCTCGCGGATGATGCGCAGGGTGCGGAAGGCGTGCGCGCCGAGCGATTCGACGTGCGGGGTGAGCATGGTCGCGCCGGCGGCCACCAGCTGGTCGATCCAATGGTCGGGGTCGGTGACCATCATATGCACCTCGTTGCGCAGGGTGCTCAGGGGCAGGATCTGTTCGATCCAGGAGGTGCACAGGCCCATGCTGGGGGAGAAGTGCCCGTCCATGATGTCGACGTGGTAGGTGTCGGCCACGGTGTTGAGGTATTCGACCTGCGGGGCCGGGTTGCGGAAGTCGGAGCAGTACAGGGAGATGGCGAAATGGGGTTCGGGGAATGGGGCCGTCATTGGAGTTCCTTGTCTGGTAAAAGGGTGCGTTGGGCCAAGGGTGCGGCGGATCCGTGTCTCGCCCACCCCGGTCGGGTTGTGTTGTGGTGTGGTTGCGCGCCGAATTACTGCTGGGTGACGCGCACGGCGACGCCCATGGCGGTGAGCGCGTCCACGCAGTCGGGCGTGCCTTCCGTCACGATGACGTCCAGCGCATCGCATTCGGCGATGCGGTAGGTGGAGATGTGCCTGAATTTCTCCGGTGTGATGAGGCTCATGACCTTGGCGCCGGCCTTGATGATCACGCGCTTGGTCTCGGCCGACTCCATATACGGCGTGGTGATGCCGTGTTCGGGGTCGATGGATGAGACGCCGAGCAGCACCAGATCGCAGTGCAGCTGCTGCAGCACGGTGAGCGCCGCGGAGCCGATGGTCTCCTTGGACTTATGGTGCACGATGCCGGGCAGCATATTGACCTCGACATGGTCGTAGTCCGACAGCCACAGCGCCACGGCCGGACTGTTGGTGATCACCGTGCCCTCCCAATCCCGGGGGAACGCCTGCGCCGCCAGATAGTTCGTGGAGCCGCCGTCGATGAAGATCACGCGGTTTTCGCAGATTTCGCCCATCGCGGTCTGCGCGAGGCGCTTTTTGACGTCCACTCCGAGGTCGACGCGGTTCTCGAACCGGCTAAGTTCGGTGTCGGGTTTGATCGCTCCGCCGTGCACGCGCTGCACGGCGCCGATCTCGTCGAGCTCCTGCAGATCCTTGCGCAGGGTGGCCTCCGTCACGCCGAGCTCCTTGGCGTAGTCGGCGACGACGATGCGGCCGTTGGCTTCGAGGTACTTGAGGATCAGTTCCTGTCGTTCGGCCTTCATCATCATATGCCTCCTTTGGCTGGCGTCGCGGTGTTGCTGGGTTCATCATACCAAGAGATTTTCGTTTTTTATCGTTTATGGAGAAATATTCATTTCAAAACCTTTCGTTTTGTGTTGACAACTATCGTAACCTTGTGTTATAACTTTGTCAACAAGCAAAACGAAACAAATCGAAATCAAAACGAAATGGTTCGGAATGCTTGGCTGTCGCGCCGATACGGCGACGTGTTATGGCGCGGCACCGACCCCAATAACCGATAATGAAACAAAGACGTCAACGCCCGACGTTCGAATAAGAAAGGCACGCCACCATGAAGCGCTCCGAAATCAACGCCACCATCAAGCAGTTCGAAGAGTTGCTCGACAAGTACCACTTCCGCATTCCGCCGTATCTGAGCTTCACCCCCGAGGAGTGGGCCGGCAAGGACCATGAATGGGATGAGGTGCGCGACAACATGCTCGGCTGGGACATCACCGACTACGGCGAAGGCGACTTCGAACACAAGGGTCTGGCGCTCATCACATTGCGCAACGGCAATGTGAAGGACGACAAGTACACCAAGGTCTACGCCGAGAAGATCATGATGAGCATGCCCGGCCAGCTCTCCCCGATGCATTTCCACTGGAACAAGATGGAGGACATCATCGTGCGCGGCGGCGGCACCGCGGTGTTCCATCTGTACAACGCCGACCCCGAAACCGAGGAGCGTCTCGACACCCCGGTGCTGGTGTGCCGCGACGGCCGACGCTACTACGTGCCCGCCGGCGAGGACATCGAGCTCAACGAGGGCGAGTCGCTGACCTTCTACCCGTACACCTACCACGAGTACTACATCAAGGAGGACTCCGTGCCCACACTGGTGGGCGAGGTGTCGATGTGCAACGACGACAACATCGACAATCGTTTCTACGAGCCCGTCGGTCGCTTCCCCGAAATCGAGGAGGACGAGCCCGCCTACCGCCTGCTGTGCAACGAGTATCCCGCGGTCAAGGAATGACCCGGCCCGCAGCCTAAGCCATCGCGCACCCATCATCCGGCAAGGGGAGCGGCCGACGCATGACGCGCCGCTCCCTTGGCCCCGCATACCCAAAACCCATCATCTTCCAAGGAATGTCTTCATCATGACCAACTCATCACCCGCAACCGTGGTCACCATCGGCGAACTGCTGTGGGATATGCTGCCCGATGGCAAGAAACCGGGCGGCGCGCCCGCCAATTTCGTCTACCATGCCGCGCATAACGGCGTCGAAGCCACGGCCGTCACCGCGGTCGGAGACGACGAGCTCGGCCGCGAACTCGTCTCCGTGCTGTCCGAGGGCGGCGTCAACGTCGTCGCGCAAGTCAACGAATATCCCACCGGCATCACCTCCGTCAGCCTCGACGCCGACGGCGTGCCCTCCTATGACGTCGTGCGCGGCGTCGCCTGGGACCATATCGCATTCACCGACGAGGTGAAGGAACTCGTCTCCCACGCCGACGCGATCTGCTACGGCACCATCGCCGCGCGCGAGGCATGGGGCACAAGGGACGCCATCTACGCGATGATCGACGCGGCGCGCGACGACGCGGTGCGGTTCTTCGACATCAACATCCGCTCCGGCTTCGTGAACAAAGAGGTCATCACCCGGTTCATGGAAGGCGCGACCATCCTCAAGATCAACGATGAGGAACTGCCCGTCGTGGCCAATCTGTTCGGCATCGACGCGCCGGGCGAGTCGATCGCTTCGCAGCAAAACGTCATGCGCGTACTGGCCGAGCAGTTCGACCTCGATGTGGTGATCCTGACGGCGGGCGGCGACTACAGCATCGTGATGGGCCGCGACGAGATATCCATCCTGCCCACGCCGAAAGTCGACGTCGCCGACACCGTCGGCGCCGGCGATTCCTTCTCCGGCGCGTTTCTCGCCTACCTGTTGCGGGGATACGACCTCGCCGCGGCGCACCGCCGCGCCGTCGAGGTCTCCGCGTTCGTCTGCACCCAGTCGGGCGCGTGGCCCCAGTATCCCGACGAATTGGAGGAGGCATGATCATGACAGGCGTCAACGCGGAACATATGGACCCGCATGCCGACGTCGGCGAAGTTGTCGCGGGCGTGGCGTTCGATAACGCAACACGCTCGGATGCGCTCGCCCACATGGGCAGTATGCAGCAAGCCGCCTACGTCCGTCCGATCACCTATCGGGAGGGGCGCGCGCACGGACTCGATGCCATCGAAGTGAAGAACGGACCGTTGAGGTTCGTTTCCATGGCCGACAAGGCGCTCGACGTGAGCGAGTTCGAATACCGGGGCGAGAATCTCACATTCCTGTCCAAGCCGGGGCTCAACGGCCGCAACCAGTTCGACACGCACGGCCAGGAGGCGCTGCGTTCGATTATGGGCGGACTGTTTTTCACCTGCGGGTTCGAGAACATCTGCGGGCCGTATTCGACGCCTGAGGGTTCGCGGTATCCCGCCGGCGACTATCCGATGCACGGCCGCGTGCGCACCACTCCGGCCGAGCATGTGCGCGCCGACGCCCGCTGGGAGGGCGGCGACTACGTGCTCGAGGTCTCGGGCGAGATGCGCGAGGCGGAACTGTTCGGAGAGAACCTCGTATTGCGCCGCGCGATCCGCACGACATACGGCGAGCCGTCGATCATCGTGGATGACGAAGTGTCCAACGAATCGTTCCGCGACGAGCCGCTGATGTGGATGTATCACTGCAACTTCGGCTGGCCTCTGCTGGCGGAAGGCGCCGAGGTCGTCATCCCGAGCCGCGTCGCCACGCCCCGCGACGAGACCACCGCCGCTGACACGACCGCATGGAACGAGATCGGCGCCCCGGAGGCGAACAAGCCCGAAAGCGTGTACATCCACGAACTCGCCGCCGACGAATCAGGGCGCAGCTTCGCGGCCGTCGTCAACCGCGGGCTGGGGCTGGGCGTCGTCATCGATTTCTCCGTGGAGGACTTCCCCCATTTCATGGAATGGAAATCCATGGCCTCGGGCGACTATGTGGTCGGACTCGAACCCTCGAACTCCAAGGTGTACGGACGCGGCTGGCATGAGGAGCGCGGCGATCTGCCCATGATCGCGGCCCAGAGCTCGCAGCGCAAGACGCTCGCCTTCACCGTCGTCGAAGGTCGGGACGCCATCGATGCCCTCATCGCGCGACGCGACGCCATGTTGGCCTGACATCGCCGACTGTCTTTTTTATTTCCAAAAACATCTTTCAACGAAGAAGGAACAACCATGTCCGAAAACAACAAAAGCCAGCGCGCCGTCGCGCGGCGTCTCGCCATCATCGCCGCCATCGGCGGCCTGCTGTACGGCTATGATTCCGCCGTGATCAACGGCGCCACCGAAGCCATCAAAACCGAATTCGCCACCGGCGACGCCGTCCTCGGCTTCGCCGTCGGCTCCGCGCTGATCTCCGGCGGCATAGGCGCGTTGCTCGCCGGCCGCATCTCCGACAAAATCGGCCGTGTGCCCATGATGAAAATCGCCTCCGTGCTGTTCTTCATCTGCGCCGTCGGCTGCGGCTTCTCCACCAGCATCTGGATGCTGGTCGCCTTCCGCGTGCTCGGCGGATTCGCCGCGGGCGTCGCCGCCATGGTAGCGCCGGTGTACATCGCCGAGATCTCGCCGGCCGACGAGCGGGGCGTGTTGGGTGCGATGCAACAGTTGGGCATCGTGATCGGCATCTTCATCTCCCTGCTGGTCAACGCGCTGCTGGTCAACGTCTCCGGCGGTGCGGGCGAGGTCATGGGGCCGTTGGACACCTGGCAGTGGATGTTCATGTGCATGGCCGTGCCCTCCGTGCTGTATTTCGCCTTGGCTCTGGCCATCCCCGAATCGCCGCGATACCTCGTCGCACAGCATCGCGACGAACAGGCCGCGGCGGTGCTCGCCTCGGTCAGCGTCGACCCCGCGCCCATCGACGAGCAGATCGCGCGCATGCGCGCCTCCATCGGCGCCGACCACAAGCCCTCCTTCCGTGATCTTCTCGGCGCGAACGGCCGCGTCAAGCCAATCGTGTGGGTGGCTGTGGTGTTCATGATCTTCAACCAGTTCACCGGCATCAACGTGATCTTCTACTACTCCAACTCGCTGTGGAGCGCCGTCGGATTCACCGAAAAGGACTCGTTCACCATCACCGCCATCACCTCGCTGGTCAACATCGTGGCCACGCTTATCGGCATGACGTTGGTGGACCGTATCGGACGACGCCCGCTGCTGCTCGCCGGATCCATCGGCATGGTCGTGGCCCAAGGCGGTCTCGCGCTGCTGTTCGGCACCGCCCCGATCGTCGACGGTTCCCCGTCGATGGGACCGGTCACCGGACCGCTGGCCTTGGTGTGCGCCAACCTCTTCGTCGTCGCCTTCGGCGTGACCTGGGGCACCGTGTCGTGGGGCATGCTCTCCGAGATGTTCCCCAACGCGATGCGCTCGGCGGGCATGTCCGTGGGCACCGCCGTGCAGTACACCTCGAACTTCGTGGTCACCGTGTCGTTCCCGGTGCTGCTCGGCGTCAACGTGGGATTGGTCTACGGTCTGTTCGCGCTGTTCGCCTTCCTCTCCTTCTTCTTTGTGCTGCGATTCGTCAAAGAGACCAAGGGAATCGCATTGGAGGATATGAAGGCCTGATTCCACCTTCGCACAAAGCGCGTCGCCCCGGACCCGCGTGTGAACTTTGACATGGTGTGAAACGAACATGGGATTCGTGAAAACGCCGAGGTTCCGCGGATCCGGGGCGTGTGCGATTGTGAGGTTCCGTGCGATTAGGGTCGCACGGGCAGGTGGGACGACTCCTTCCGTGCGCGAGGTACCATAGACGGAAACCCAGATAAACCGGTTCGAGAAGGGAACACCCATGTCCGATATCAATGGCAAGCGCATCGCGATCGTCACAGGCAGCGCATTGGGATTGGGATATGAGCTGGCGAGGCAGCTCATCGAACAGGATTGGCTTGTGGCGGGCGTTGACTTCAACGCCGAACGCCAGAGCGAGCTGGCCAAAGAGTTTCCTTCGGATTCCTACCGCGCGTTCGTCGGCGACGTCTCCGACGAGACCTTCGTCAAAGACTCCGTCGCGCGCATCGCCGAGCTGGGCCATATCGATCTGCTCATCAACAACGCAGGGCAGCCGAGCTTCAAAACGCCCACCGGCTACGAGGCCGCGGACGTCGACAAATGCCTCAAGGGACTTAAGGGCATGATCCTGTGGAGTGTGGAGACGCTGCAGGCCACGGGGGAGAAGGACGTCAAAATCGCGAACGTGATGAGCACCGCGGCCACGCGCGGCAACGCCAACGAAAGCGTCTACTGCGCCACCAAATGGGGAGAGAAGGGCTATACGACGAGCCTTCAGGCGGCATACAAGGGCACGAGCGTGAAAATCGTCGGCCTGTACCCGGGCGGCATCGACACCGCCTTCTACCGCGACAGCCACGACTACGTCTCCGAGGAGAAGCAGCATACCTTCATGGATCCGGCCGATGTGGCGCGCGTCATGCTGTTCAACCTCGTCAACGACGCCAACCTCACCGTCTCCGACCTGCAGATCGAACGCAACAGCTGAAGGCTATCTGCGTTACGGGTAGTGGATTCTTTGGACTGCGGAGGTCGATCTGCGTTACGGGTAGTGCCCGATTCGTCATCCCGGCAGTAGCGGCCTTGATATTATGCGGATCCTACTCACGGGTAGACCACATGGACACTACCCGTAACGCAGATCGACCTCCGCAATGGCGTACATCCACTACCCGTAACGCAGATAGGCATGCGACTGGGGTCCTATGGCCGTCCGGCTTCGGCATTGGATCAGATGACACTCAGGCGTCGAGATGATGCAGGGCGCGGACGATGGCGCAGCGATCGTCGATCGTGCCCTCATCCGCGCACATGGTGGCGTACCAGCGCGTGTTGCGCAGTGTGCCGGCCGGTCTGCCGACATGTCGAGCAGCGTGTGTAGGTCGCTGGCGTACTGGAAATGCAGGTGGCTGAGCAGACCGCCTTGCGCGAACGCTCCGCGCGCGGGCATCGGATCGATGGCGAGCAGCCAGCGGAACGGGCAGTCCGTGGACGCGTCGGCGGCTTCGAACACCGTGGTGGGGGAGCCTTCGAGTCCCTTCGGTACCACATGGTGCACGGTGTAGGCGAACGTGCCGAGTTCGCCGCCGTCCTCAGCCAGCCAAGTCAGCGCGAATCCGTCGTCGCCATGCGCGTCGACGCGCCATCCGGCGATGGGAAGCGGCTGTTCCGGACTGGTGGTCGCGCAGGCCATCGACCAGAACGTGCGGATGCCGTGCGCGGCCATCGGCGCGGTGGCCGGATTGGAGAGCGCGGCCTGTTCCGCCTGATTCCATGTGGCCTGCATGGCCGGATCGTTGGACGCGATGTAGTGTTCGAAGCTTTCCCACTGGCCGGCCCAGTCGTTGGGATTGAACGTCATGATTCCTCCTTGGAAGATGGTGTGGTGGATTCCAAATCGATGATGCGGTCGCACCAGTCGGCGGCCAGCTCCTCGTCATGCGTGACGACCAGCACGGCGGTGCCGGTGTCGGCCAGACGTCGCAGCAGCGCGCCGACCTGTTCCATATGCAAGCGGTCGAGTCCGCTGGTCGGCTCGTCCAGCACGACCAGCCGTTTGCCGCACATCATCGCCGAGGCGATGGCCGTACGTTGCTTCTGCCCGCCCGACAGGCTCATCGGATGACGGTCGGCCAATTCGGCAAGGTCGAGCTCGCGCAGCAGCCGTTCGCAGCGGGCGGCGACTTGCGGGTCGGTTTCGTCCAATCCGAGCAGGAGCTCCTCGCGTACGCTGTCGCTGAACAGCTGATAGTTCACGTCCTGCATCACGAGGAATCCGGCGCGGGTCAGCGTGGCGGGACGCGCGGGTCGGCCGTCGAGCGAGATTCGGCCGGAAAGCGGTTTGATCAGGCCTGTGAGCGTGCGCACCAACGTGGTTTTGCCGCAGCCGTTGCGTCCCATCAGACCGGTGATCTCACCGGAACGCAGCTCGAGGTCCGGGATGGCGCGGCTGAACGCGTCGCGTTTGCGATAGCCGACGCATAGGTTTTCCGTGCGCAATATGGTTTCGCCGCGCTTGGGGCGCGAGCGCTCACGGGCGGACGCCGCATCGACGGATGAGCGGTCGGCTGGGGCGGCAAGGTCGTCATTATGGAGCTTTCGTTCGATCCGTCGGCGATATGGCGTGAGATCCAACGCGCGCAGTCCCAAGGCGCGGATCCGCTCCTGCGGCAATGCGAGGAATTCGCTCGCGGGCAGATCGTGCGTGACGTGCCCATGCTCGAAGACCACGTACCGGTCGGCGACGCCGGTCAGCCAGGCGAGTCGGTGTTCGGCGACGATCACGGTCAATCCATCCGTCTTCATCCTTTCGATCGCATGGCGCATATCGTCGATGGCTGAAGCGTCGAGGTTGCTGGTCGGCTCGTCCAACACCACCACTTTGGGGTCGAGCACCGTGGCCGCCGCGATGGCGATACGTTGCTTCTGCCCGCCCGACAGGTGGAAGACGCTGCGGTCCAGCAGATGCGTCACATCGAAACGCCGCGCGACGGACTCCACGCGACGGCGAATCTCCTCGGACGGCAGCCCCATGTTCTCGCAGGCGAAGGTCAGTTCGTCGGTGGTGTTCGCGTTGAAATACTGCGTTTTGGGGTTCTGGAACACGCTGCCCACCAATGGTGTGAACACGTCGATCGGAGTGGACGCCGCATCGAGTCCGCAGGTGCGCTGCGAGCCGGTGAGCTCGCCGGCGAAGAACGAAGGCACCAAGCCATTGAACAGGCGGGTGAGCGTGGTTTTGCCGCATCCGCTCTGACCGCACAGCACCACGCATTCGCCTTGGCGGATGGCAAGCGTCGCGTCGCGCAGCGCATAGTCGTCGCCGGCGGCGGCATAACGGAAGGACGCATGGTCGGCGGCGCAGATGACGGATCCCTCGCCCGCGCCCTGCATGGATACGCCCGCATCCTGCGGCATGGGGGACCCGGAATGGTCACAAGACTTCGGCATGGCGGAATCCATCATCACAACACCCCCACGATATCCAAGGCCAATGGCATCGTGCACACGAGCATCACCAGCCAATCGGCGGCGCGCATGCGGATCTCCGTACGCGAGGTGTGCGCGCCCGGGCGTCCCAATCCTTTGGTCAATGCCGCCACCGACAGATCCTGCGCCACGGTGGTCGCGTTCATCAGCAGCGGGATGAGGATGTATTCCAGCGATTGAGCGGGATGCCGCAGCAGCGCCGCTCCACCCGACGCGATGCCCCGCAATGCCATCGCGTTGCGGATCTGCCGATAGTCCTCGGCGATGGTGGGGAAGAAACGGATCACCACCACACAGGGAATGACGACCGCTTCGGGCGCGCGCATGCGCCGCATCGCGCACACCAATTCGCTGGCCGACGTGGTGGCGAAGGCGTACGCGCCGGTGATGAAACAGGGCAGCATCATACGCATGCCCGCCGCCAGCAATGCCGCGAACTGCAGCCAAACGTTGGGCGTATCGGCCGGAACCAGCATGCTCACGGCAAGCAGCACGGCATAGATAAGCGCGAACCGCGCCGCCATACGCACGCGTCCCGACGCCAGCTGCAGCGCCAGGAACAGCGCGACCAGCATCGCTTCGGTATGCGTGTTCACATGGAAGAACAGCAGGAGATTGGCGACGAGCAGCAGATACAGCTTCGCCCGCGGATCGAGACGCAGGAAGCGGCGCGAGGCGTGTTCCATGCCGTCGCGCGATCCGAATGCCGCCCCGGCGTGTGATTTCGTATATGTCATGGGCTTGCTTGCGTGCGGGATGCGATAGGCGGTGGATGTCGGCGGGCTAGGCGATGCCGGCCTTGACGAAATGCTTGCGCATCATCCGCTGGCCGAACCAGCCGCCGAGAACCGCGCATACGAGGATCGCGCCCATCGACAGCCAGAACGTGCCGACGTTGATGTTCTCGAACACGCCGTTGATATAGGCCGCGTCCTTGCCGCGGTTCTCCAGGCTCGCCACATAGGCGTTCTTCATGAACCACAGCGGCAGGATCGGGCCGGTCAGTCCGTAGGAGAACACGACGTAGCTGACCAGCAGCAGCGTCTTGCTTTTGTATTTGCCGGCGCGGGCGATGAGGTCGGCGGCCAGCGGGAAGACGATGCTGGCGATGAACGAAAGCACGAAATGGCCGGAGATGAACAGGAACAGGCCGATCACCACGCCCATCACCGTGATGCCGCCGAATTTGCCGACACGCGCGGCCAACAGCATGAACACGCAGCCGGAGATCAGCGCCGAGATGGCCGGCAGGAAGATCGAGCCGAAGCCGCCGGTGAACAGCGTGCTCGACAGTGTGGCGACGCACACCATCACGAAATACAAGGCGGTGAACACGCCGATGGTGATGAGGTCGGGCACGGTGAGACGGTTGCTTGCGACATCGGTGGTGGTCTGTTCGGTCATAGGGACGGCCTTCCTTCGTGTGGTGCCTATGGGCGTTGCGAGGTCAGACTTTTCAATCTAACGAGCCGGCGCGCAAAAGGCAATACTTTTTGACAAAAACCCATTATTCGATGACTCGATGTGAGGGATGTCCACCAGTTCGTTCGTTGCCTTTCGTTTGCGCTCAGGCATATGCGCGCGTTCCTGCGCCGATCGGTCCCAGAGAGGGATATAGCATACATGCTATAGTTGGGGCATGAAGATGATCGATGAACTCAAGGACGAGCGCATGCGGCTTGGGCTGAGCCAGAAAGCGGTAGCCGAGGCGATGGGAACCACGCAGTCGGCCGTGTCCCGCGCCGAACGCGTCGGCAATCCCACACAGGATTTTCTGCAGCGCTACAAAAAAGCGTTGGACGGCGCCTTCCACTCCGAGAGCACGCTTGAGCTGGAGACGCTCAAACTCATCGTCTCCAAAGTATGCCGACAATATGGATTGGCGGAAGTATGGCTGTATGGTTCCATGGCGCGCGGCGAGGCGCGGCCTGACTCCGACGTGGACCTGCTGTACCGTCTCGAACCCGACGCGCGCTTCGATATGACGCAGCATGCCGCGCTGCTTGAGGAATTGCGGACCATGCTAGGCAGGGAGGTATCACTGACCTCATTGACCTCATTGGAACGTCATGCCGAAACAAGCCGGGCCAGCAGACGATTCTTCAACCACATCAAACCCGACATGATCAAGGTGGCATGATGTCCGGGACCATCCATGCGGATCAACGCTATCGCGACGAAACCAACCTGCTCCGTCTGTTTGAACATCTGGAACACGCCCTCGCCGACGCGTCCCAGATGGATTCGGCTGATGCGTTGGAATCCGACCGGAGGCTGTTCAATTCGGTGGCGATGGAGATGCTGCAGGCGCAGGAATCCGCGAGGCGATTATCCGATGAGTTCCTCTCGTCCGCGCCGGCCCTGCCGTGGAAGGAACTACGGGGATTGCGCAACATCATCGTGCATCAGTACGACGAGATCGAATCGCACGCGCTCTACGAATCGGCCACGGCGAACGTGAAATCGTTGCTCGAACAGTTGCGTCCCTACGTCGCAACGATTGAAGACGAGTGAGGACCACGGTTTCGTCCCGATGCACGATCGCGCGGCCCGGCGGCCCGTGTCACGCGCCTTATTGGCGCGAATGACGGTTCGCGGCCCAGTCGAACAGCCGTTCCGGTAAGCCTTGGGCGTCGGAGCGGATGATCAGCGAAAAGGTGGCCTTGGCCATATCGTCGTCGATCGGCACCAGGGCGCGCCCCGTCATGGCATCCAGCATGAACGGGGCGTCCGTGACGAAGGTGCAATACGGCGTGGAATGGCGCAGACGGTCGAACACGCCGCGGTCACGCTGTTCGATGAACGTGGAGTGCGGAAGGGACCGGTCCACGCGTTCGCGCCAGAAGCCGATATCGGTGAGGATCAGGAAGGTCTCGCCATCCAGTTGGTCCGCGGTGACGGATTCGCGGGCGGCGAGCGGATGATTCGGCGGCAAGGCGACCGAAAGACGCTCATGCATGAGCTCGCAGGATCGCAATGCCGGCGTCGAAGGCTTCTGGGCTATGATGCCGAGGTCGAGCGTGCCGTCGGCCACATGCCGTTCCACCTCGCTCGAAGCGAGCGTATCCGACGTGAGCGTCTCCTGCGGGAAACGTTCCATCATCAGACTGGCGAGCAGGCAAAGCGGCGCCGGGGCGACGGTGCCCACCCTCACCGTTCGCGTGCGGCGGGCCGTCAGCTCGACGGCCTCGCGCATCAGACGGATGTCGCGCAGGATCTGCCGCGACCAGTCCACCGCGGTGCGCCCCGTCTCGTTGAGGGTGATCCTCCGCCCCGTCCTATCGAAAAGCGGATGATTGAATTCCGCCTCCAGCCGCTGCATGGAACGGGACAACGCCGGTTGCGAGACGCGCAGCGCCTCCGCCGCGGCGGACAGCGTGCCTTCGGCGGCGATGGCGTCAAGGGCTCGCAGCTGGTCGAGTTCCATACCTGACTCCTTCGTTTCTTTTTTGGGACGGGCTGGGCGATTGGCGTCGCCATCAACCCTGCTTATGCGTCTGATGCATAAGCGGTTCCTTGTGTTGCATTGTACATACGGAACCAACTCCGTCAAAATAATGCACGTACGGTATTCAACTCATCAAGGAGTACGCATGCAGCATTTCACCATGAACAACGGTGCCGACATCCCCGCATTGGGATTCGGCGTGTTCCAGATGACATCGAAGGAAGTCGAGGAGCATCTGCCTCAGGCCATCGCCGCCGGCTACACGCATATCGACACCGCCAACGCCTATTTCAACGAAGTGGCCGTCGGCCGTGCCGTCAAGGCGAGCGGCGCCAAGCGCGAGGACCTGTTCGTCACCACCAAGTTGTTCCCGCAAAGCTACCCGTACGAGCAGTGCGCGCGCGACATCGACGCGACGCTCGAACGCCTCGACATGGACTATATCGACCTGCTGCTGTTCCACCAGCCCTACGGCGACTACGTATCCGGCTGGAAGGCGATGGAGGAGGCCGTCGCGGCCGGCAAAGTGAAATCCATCGGCCTGTCGAACTTCCCCGTGCATAAGATCAGGCAGATCCTCGACGTGGCCGATATCACGCCGGCCGTGCTGCAGGTGGAGATCAACCCCTACTGGAACCAGCACGCGCTCAAGAGCGAACTGGCCGACCTGAATCTCGTGTTCGAAGGCTGGTATCCGCTGGGACACGGCGACCAAACGCTGCTCGCCGAACCGGTGTTCGCCCGTCTTGCCGACAAGTACGGCAAAACCGCGGCGCAGATCATCCTGCGCTGGCACCTGCAGGAAGGCAACGTCACCTTCCCCAAGACCTGCGATCCGCAGCATATCAAGGACAACATCGACATCTTCGACTTCGCGCTCGCCGACGACGAGATGGCCGAGATCAACGCGCTGCCGCAGCGCCCGTACTATACGGTGCCCGAAGAGGCCCCCGATTTCGTGCTGCGCCACAACGACTACTCCCAGCAGGTGTGACGCGAATCATTCGGGTCTTTCACGCCGAGGGTGAACAAACGGGGATCCGGTTTTGACCTCAAGCGCTTGAAGTTTTTAACGTCGTGTCCATTGCGTCAAACGCAAATCGAAAGGACACAACCGTGACGAACCATCTGAACTCCATCAACGGGCCCGCCGACCTGAAGAAGCTCGAGCGCGCCCAACTGCCCGAACTGGCCGACGAGATCCGCCAGGCGATCCTCACCAAGGTCACCGCGGCCGGCGGCCACTTCGGGCCCAACCTCGGCGTGGTCGAGGCGACCATCGCCCTGCACTACGTCTTTGACTCACCCAACGACAAAATCGTATGGGACGTCTCCCACCAGTCCTATCCGCATAAGATCCTCACCGGACGCAAAGAGGCCTTCCTCGACCCGGCCCACTACCACGACGTGACCGGCTACACGCATCCGAGCGAAAGCGAGCACGACCACTTCGTCGTCGGGCACACCGGCACCTCCATCTCCATGGCCGTGGGGCTGGCAAAAGGCCGCGACCTGAACGGACGCGACGAAAACGTCATCGCCTTCATCGGCGACGGCTCCCTCTCCGAAGGCGAGGCGCTCGAAGGACTCGACAACGCCGGCGCGATGGACACGAACCTCATCATCGTGCTCAACGACAACGAATGGTCCATCGCCGAAAACCACGGCGGCATGTACGAGGGCCTCGCCGAACTGCGCGCCACGAACGGCGCTTCCGAGCGCAACATGTTCCGCGATTTCGGACTCGACTACCGGTATGTGGCCGACGGCAACGACACCGCCGCGCTCGTCGAAGTCTTCGAACAGGTGCGCGGCATCGACCATCCCGTCGTCGTGCACATCCACACCGACAAAGGCCGCGGCTCCGCATGGGCCGAGGAGAACAAGGAAGCCGGGCACTGGCGTCTGCCCGAAGCCGTGGCGAAGCAGCTGGAGGCCGCCGGCGAGGTCGAAAGCGTCGACTCCGTGACCGTGGACTTCCTGGAGAACAAGATGAAAGCCGACCCCACGGTCGTCGCCATCACCGCCGCCACCGCCGGCTCCGGCTTCCCGCGCGACTTCCGCGAACGTGTGGGCCGTCAGTTCGTGGATGTGGGCATCGCCGAACAGCATGCGATCGCCTTCGCCTCCGGCATCGGCAAGGCGGGCGGCAAGCCTGTCGTGGAGATGTATTCCACCTTCATGCAGCGTGCCTACGACCAGTTGCAGCAGGATCTCGCCCTGCAAGGCAATCCTGCGACCATCATCATGATGAGCATGGGAGCCATCGCGCCGACCGACAACACGCATTCCGGCATGTACGGCATCGCCATGGCCAACACAATCCCCGGACTGACGGGCCTAGCGCCGGCCACGCGTGAGGAATACCTCGCCATGCTCGACTGGTCCATCGACCGCGCGAACCGTCCGGTGGTCATCGCCCAGCCCGGCTCGCTGTATTCCGAGGCCGATCTGGTCGCAGCTTTGGGCGGGCCGGTCGCCGAAGCGAGGGAGGGCTTCTTCGATGAGAAGGATCTGTCGTACCGCACCATCGCCAGCGGTTCGAAGGTCGCGATTCTCGCGCTGGGAGACTTCCTTGGGCTCGGCGTGCGTGTGCGTGCCGAACTTAAAGAAAAGCTCGGCGTGGACGCGACGCTGATCGACCCGCGCATGTTCTCCGCCGTCGACGCGAAGGCGCTGGACGCGCTGCGCGACAAGCATACGGTGGCCGTCACCTTGGAGGACGGCCTCCTCACCGGCGGCTTCGGGCGTGAGGTCGCGGCGCATTTCGCCGCCGACAAGTCCATGACGGTGCTCAACTACGGCGCGGACAAGGAGTTCAACGACTGCGTTCCCGCCGACGAGCTGTTCCACCGTTATCGTCTCGAACCCGAGACGATCGCCGAGGATGTGCGCCTCGCGCTGTAGGAGCCGCTAAGTCGGCACACGTATGGCGGCGTCTCTCTCCTACCTGTTCTGGCGGGGGAGAGACGCCGTTTTTCCGAAAGCGGATATTCGATTGACTTCAAGTACTTGAAGTCATTAGCGTGAACGGTATGACACAGCAGAACACCACAACCAGCCGGACGCAATGGCATACGATCCGCGAAGCCTCGCTGCTGAGCGGATTAAGCGAATCGACGTTACGCTACTATGAGCAGATCGGCATCATTCCGCCGGTGGCGCGCGATCCCAGCTCCGGACACCGCGTCTACAGCGAACATGACATCGACGTGCTGCAGACCATCTCCTGCATGAACGCGATCGGCATGTCGCTCGACGCGATGCGGCAATATCTAGGCAATGCGACCGAAGTCATGTCCGCCGAAGCGGGCGACGTCGATCCTCTGGTCGTGCGCGAACGGGCGAAACAGCAGGTCGAACTGCTTGATGCGCAGGCCCTGCGTTTGGCCGAACAGCTTGAACGCATCAAAATCCAACAGTCCTACTGCGCGATCAAAACGATGTATTGGAACGCCGTGGCCGAGGGCCGTGCCGACGCCGAACGCATCCTCGACGAGAACAGCGATCTCTTCGAGCAGGTGCGTCGCTGCGCATAGCCGGTTTGGTCGGACCGGCTGGATCAGTCGGATTGGTCGGGACGGTCGGGGCGGGTTAGCCCAATGATTTGGTCATCCATCCGTGCTCGCCGTCGTCGAACAGCTCGTCGGTGACCTGATATCCAAAGTGTTCATACATTGGAAAGTTCTCATTTTCGGCGTGCACGGCGGCGATTGCGCCTCCGGCCGCCAAAATGCGACGTTCCGCTTCGGCCAACATTGTTTTTCCGACGCCATGTCCGCGTTCGTCGGCGACCACCGCCAGCCGGGCGATCACCCAACGACCCGGTTGATCGGCATGCTCCGGGTCCGGGAAGAACCGGCACGTCGCCACGGCGCGGTCGCCATCGAAGGCCAGAAGATGCGTGGCGCGCCTCGGCTCATCCCACTCGTCGAACTCCGGGCGGAACTCCTTCTCCTTGACGAACACCGCCGTTCGAATCCTACGAGCCTCATCCGTCGCCACATCGTATTCCAGAATCTTCATATGCGCCTCCGTTACCAACCATACTGTAATATAATCGGGCGTTCTCTCCGCAAATAGTTATTTGATTATGCTCCACGGGCATGCTATGAACAGATCGCTCTGTGGAACCTGCGATCGCGGTGGCTTTGTCGTCGCTGAGGAGGCCGAGTTCAGCGTTGGCCGCCGCGCAGGCGCGTTTGACCGTCGCATAGGCTTTGATGAGTTCGGGATGGTCGCCGTCCGCGAACACGTTCATGAGGGTCGTCAGGTGTTCGAACGGATTGTCGTCGACCGTATGCGCATGACTATCTCAACAGTTCGCATTTGGTTTTTCGGCCGGTACAGTTGATTTCATATATGTATTGGGCATACGGGCGCCGGCAGGAGGATGCTATGGTCACGACGAATCGTTCGCGAGTGGTGGTGGTTGGCACGGGGCAGGTCGGCTCGGCGGTTGCGTCGTCCATTGTGTTGCAGGGATTGACCAACGAGCTGGTGCTCATCAACCATAATCCGGGGAAAGCGCGTGGACTCGCCATGGATCTGGCCGACGGATCGGAGTTCCTCGGCCGGTTCGTATCCATCCGTCACGGCGATTGGGATGATTGTTCGCAAGCCGACATCATTATCATCACAGCCGGGCCTCGGCCGGTCGAAGGGCGGAACCGTTTGGACGGGCTGATGGCCGCGGTCGACATCGTCACCCCGATGCTTGACCGCATCAGGGAATCCGGTTTCGACGGCATCCTCATCATGGTGTCCAACCCGGTCGACGTGCTCAGCTGGTATGCGTGGAAACGCACCGGCCTGCCACGTGCGCAGGTCATCGGATCGGGAACGGCGCTCGACACCTCGCGTATGAAAACCATCATCGGAGAGGTCACCGGTCTTGACCCACGTACCGTGTCCGGATATGTGATCGGTGAGCACGGCGACTCTCAGTTCATTCCCTGGTCCACGGTGTCCTTCGTCGGCAAACCGTTCGCGCGGTTCCTCGCCGACAATCCCGGCCGTTATCCAGGCGTCAGCCTGAATGGCATCGAGAACGCGACACGTCGACGCGGCGACGAAATCAAGAACCGTCGCGGCGGCACCAGCTACGGCATCGCATCCACCGTGTCCGGGTTGGTCAAAACGATTCTCTGGGACGAACGCCGCGTAATCCCCGTTTCCACGCTGATCGACGGCGAATACGAATACGGCGAACGTGATGTGTTCCTCAGCCTGCCGATCGGACTGGACGGTAATGGGGCAAACGAATTCACCGACCTGCATCTGACGGCGGAGGAAATGGAGCGCTTCCATCATTGCGCCGAAGTCGTGCGCTCGCATTGCGCGCTTATCGCCGACAGACTGTAGACAGTCGGCCTTGTCCGTTGGTCGGAATGCGGGCATTGCATAGGTGATGTTTGTTGCGTTCTCCGATTCGCCCGATCGCTCTTCCCTCGTTGAGATGACCTTACGGTTGCGCTCGGTGAGCCCGCTATGATGTCTCGGTGGAAGAAAGGGCGCTGACGGGGAGGTGGGACGCGTGGAACAGTTCGGCATTGTGCTCAATCAGCTGATCGGCATGGGTGTGATGATGCTGATCGGATATATCTGCGTACGTACGAACGTGTTGGGGGAGAAGGCCATTGACGGATTGTGCTCGTTCATTCTCAAAGTCGGCATTCCTCTGATTGTGTTCGCCACGGCGGTGTCCGGCACCACTCGTCACGATCTGATCGAATCGGGACAGATCATCGTGCTTGATCTGGTGATGTACGTGCTGCTGATCGGTTTGTTCACTGTTCTGACCGGGGTGATGGGACTCAAAGCGGAATGCGGCCGTCTATTCCGAGGCTCGTTCGTTTTTGGCAATGTCGGGTTTATGGGATTGCCATTGTTCATGGCATTGTATCCGGACAGGGGCGCCCTTTATTTCGCCTTGTGCTCACTGGTCGATCAGACCATGATGTGGACCTACGGCGTGTGGACGAGCAAACGCATCGGAGAAGACGGGAGGACCGTGGCTGCCACGGATGAAGGCGGACGGGAATCGGATCATCGCGAACATCCTATGTTGGTCGTGCGAATGGCACGGCGCTTGCGCCCGATGTTGAGCCCCGCTCTTGTCGCTGTCGCTGCGGCGTTGGTGGTTATCATCTCCGGCGTGCGATTGCCTGCGGATATGCTGGCACCGCTCAAAGCCATCGGATCCACCGCCTCACCACTGTCTATGGTGTATCTCGGAGGACTGTTCGCGTTGCGTGACTGGATGGGGATTCTAAGAAAGCCGGAACTGTACGTCGGCATCGTGGCCAAAATGCTGGTGCTGCCTATCGTGCTCTACATGCTGTGCATGGGCATACCTCTACTGTTCGGATTCGCGCTTGACCCCGATATCGTGCACACGATAACGCTCGCCTGCGGCATGCCCACGATGGTGGCGATGGTGATGTTCGCAGAGCGGGAACACAACCATCCCGAATATGCGATCGGCATGGTGATGGGCACCACCATCGCCAGCCTGTTCACACTGTCCGTGGTCTCTTACCTGGTGTTCTAATCATGCGGTTCGCATCGAGAACCAGCATGATGACGGCTTTGCTTGATGGTTAGGATTCCAAGGTTTCCAGCTGTTTGCGAATCTTGTGCAGTTTGGCGTAGATCTCGTTGCGCTGGGCCGGATTTTTGGCCCGTGAATGGTCCGTTCGAGTTTGTCGGCCTGGGCCTTCAGCGTCGTCAGCTGCTCGCGTCGGGCGATGCGCGCGTCCAGATCGGATCCATCGGCGGAATCCAGAATCGCCTGCGCGCACAGCATATCCCACACCTCATCCAGCGTCGAACCGGCAAGTTCCAGCTGGGCCTCGCCGGCCGGCTTCCAGTCGCCTGCATACACCTTCGTGACGGGCGTGTGTCCCGGCCTGACCGGCACATTGCGACGCACGGCGAGGGCGCACTCCTCGTGGCGCGCGCCCTCGCGTTCCACCTCACGCACCACGGCGAACACGATGCCCGAGGCGCGTTGGGAGGCGATATGGTCAACGACCTCGACCGGTACGTCCGTGCCGGAAACGCGCAGGCCGATCACCAGGATCTCACGGAAGCGCTTGCCGTCGGCGAGGCCGGTGTTCGCCGCGCGCATCAGCGACAGCATGGTGATCGACTCCACCTCGTTGGCATAACGCTGCTTGAGTTTGGCGGAGACCGGCCCTTTGGCCATGAACATCTGCTTCGGCAGCGTGCCTTTGGCCGCGGGAATCGCCGTGGAGGCGGGCAGTCCCAATGTCAGTGCGGAAACCGTGCCGCAAGCCGCTGCAGTCATCATCGACCTTCTTTCGCCGGAACGTGTCGTTGCCCCGACTCTACCAGTCGAACCTGCGCCACGCCGCGCACGTCCATGAGCCGGGCCGGTAGCCGCGTTCCAAACCTGTATGGCGCCATCCCATATTCGCTTGTCTTTCAGTCAAAGGATATCCAAGGAAGAGAATGTTCGACGCATGTCGTGTGATGATGCCCGTTATGTCAGCATCGTATCAATTGATGAATGTCGGTTGATGTTATGCATTTGCTCTTATGCCATAGGCGATGGGCATCGTACGACACATGTCGAGTGATGTGGGGAGAATACCACTATGGTCATGAAACAGCCCGAGGTCACCGCCAAGACGCGCAACCGTCTGCGCCGCGCGTTCTGGATGCTGTACGAGCGCCAGCCCATCGAGAAGATCACGGTGCGGCAGATCACCGATCTCGCCGGCTACAACCGGGCCACGTTCTACATGTACTACACCAGCGTGCTCGATCTGCGTGAACACGTGGAGGATGATTTCATCGCGCGCCGCATAACCGCCATGCGGGATGTGATCGTCGACTTCAGCGATCCGGACAGCATCCGCATCAATCTCGCCGCGTTTCTCGACCAGAGCGCCAAGGACAAGCCTTTTCTCAAAGTGCTGCTTGGTCCCCATGGAGACCCCGCCTTCGTGGAGAAGATGAAGGAAGCCGTCAAGCCGTTCATGATGCCTCTTATCGAGCGGAACATCGGCAAAGACGCTGCGGGGCGGAACGCGGAATACGTGCGGGAGTTCTATTTCTCAGGCGTCCTTGCCGTGGTCCGCCGGTGGCTCACCGACCCCGATCCCATGCCCACCGAGGATCTGCTTGAACTCATCGTCGGCGTGTTCATGCCGGACGTCAGCGTCGAATAACGCGCGCGATCCGTCTAAACGGTTCGGGTCCCTAGCGCGCGGGCGCGCGGCGCGAAGGACGGTAGACGATCAGCGAGCCGAGCACCAGCGCGGCGGTGACGGCGAGGGAGATCGGATAGACGAGCATAATCGACTCGAACGAGCGATGGGAGGGGAACACCAGCATCACCCAGCCGATACGCGTGCCGCACACGCCGAGCACGGTAAGCAGCGCCGGCACCAGCGAGATGCCGAATCCACGCAGATATCCGGAGGCCATCTCGTAGGCCATGGAGAAGATATAGCCGATGAACACCATGGTCAAGCGGATATAGCCGATATCGACGGCCTCGGGATCATGCACGAAAATCATCAGCAGACTGCGGCCGAACAACAGCACCAGCGCGATCGCCGTGGCGGTGGCGACCACATCCTCCAGATAGCACACGGCGAGCACCCTGCGGCACCGGCCGACCTGACGGGCGCCGTAGTTCTGCCCGGTGAAGGTGGAGCACGCCTGCGCGAAGGAGTTCAGCACCTGGTAGGCGAACACCTCGATGTTGAACGCGGCGCTGGAAGCCGCGATCACCGTGGTGCCGAGACTGTTGATCGCGCCCTGGATGATGACGTTGGCGAAGGCGAACACCGCGCCTTGGATACCGGCGGGCAGGCCGATGCGCAGAATCGACCGCATGGCCATCATGTCCACGCGCAGTTCGCGCAATTCGACATGAATGGGCGCGTCGGTGCGCATCAGCATACGCAGCAGCACCAGCGACCCGAAGGCGTTGGAAAGCACGGTGGCGGTGGCGACGCCCGCCACGCTCATATTGAGCCCCGCGGTGAACGTGAGTCCCAGCGCCACGTTGAGCACGCCCGCCATGGCGAGCACCTTCAACGGCGTGGCGGTGTCGCCCACGGAGCGGAAGATCGCCGCCTCGAAATTATAGAGCAGGATCACCGGCAGGCCGATCAGATAGATGCGCAGATACACCAACGCGAGCGGATACACGTCGGCAGGCACGTTGAGCATGCCCAGAATGGCGGTGGCACCCAGTTCGCCGATGACCAGAGCGGCCACGCCGCCGGCGACGGCCATGACGATCGCGGTATGCACCGCCTTGCGCACGGCATCCATGCTGCCGCGGCCGATCGCGTTGGCGATCACCACATTCGCGCCCAAAGACACGCCTATGAAGAAGTTGATGACCAGCATGACGATGAAACTGTTCGCGCCCACGGCCGCCACGGCCTGCGTGTCCTCGCCGCCTGAGAAATTGCCGACGATGGCGACGCCGGTCGCGTTGAACAGCTGCTCCAGAATGCCCGTGGCCGCCACCGGCAGCGCGAACATCAGCACACGGTTCCAAATGGGGCCGTGCAGCATGTCGATGGCGTTTTTGGAAGCGCTGCTTGTAGCCGTTTCCGCAGAGCTCTTGTTGTCCTTCACAATCATCTCTTTCACTCTTCGACCATCATGGGCCGGCAGGATTATATGGTCATGGGTGTGCGTTGGCCAATAGCCATGCGCTATGGAGTGCCACAGCGCAGAGGCATGGAAAGACTAGCGCTCATCCCAGATGGCTCCCAGCACCGCGCCGATCTTGGACGCGTAGTCGCCGGTGTGGATAGCGGGCGTCCACAGCCGCGACTTGAAATCGTCCATCACCAACGGCACCGCTTTAGCGATGAACTCGTCGCGCGTGTCAAGGGTGCCGTTGTTTCGTAACGTCTCCTGGAGTCCCGACAGGCCGAACCCGCGATAGAAAGTGAGTATCGCATCGGCCACGCGATCGCCGTTGGCGATCGGGTCATCGGATACGGCCACACCGATGCGTTGTCCCACCTTGTGAATCGCGTCCGCCGCCTCGGGGGCCTGTGCGAAATGGCGGTATACGGTCGGCAAGGTCATCGCGCAGGCGTGCCCATGCACGATGTGATACATGGCGCCGATCGCGTGCGCCACCGCGTGGCCGTTCGGCACCGCTCCGGACGCCTCCGCATAATGCGCCGCCCACGCCAAGTGTTCGCGCGCCTCCAGATTCTCCGGTTCTCGGAACGCGACCGGCAGCCAAGTCCAAATACGTTCGAGACAATCGAGCTGTACCAGTTCGCTGAATGCGTTCTGCTGCGTGCCGATAAGGTTTTCCATGCAATGGGCCAGCGCGTCAAGACCACAATATGCCGTGGGGGTCGGCGGCATGCCGACGGTGAGCGTCGGGTCGATGATGGCCAGATCCGCGATGAGGTTCTCATTGCCGATGGAAAATTTGAGATTCAGCGAGGTGCTGGTGATGACGCCGGTGGGAGTGGATTCCGCACCTGACCCTCCTGTAGTGGGAATCGTGATCAGACGGCAAGGCCGGCGATAGGTCTCCGACATCCGTGATCCCTGTTTGCTGTACTCGTGTAGGTCGTCGATGTCCTCAGGGATGCCGGCGATGAGCGCAGCGACTTTCGCGGTGTCCATGCTGGATCCGCCGCCCAATCCGATGACCGCGTCGTAATTCCCCTCAAGGATGAGATCGCGAACCTCAAGACAAGTGGTGTCCGGCGGATCGGGCAAGCATTGGTCGTACACGTCGCAGGAGATGCCCGCCTGTTCGACCGATTGTTTGGCCCGTTCCGCGTAGCCAAGTCCCACAATGCCCTTATCGGTGACCAGCAGGCACGAACGCGCGCCCCAGACGGTCAGATGCCTGCCGATCGTATCGAGTGAGCCATCGCCAAACACGGTGTGTGGGGTTCGCAGTGTTTCGTAAGTGTTCATGAATGTTTGCCTTCGATGAGTGTTCCAGTTTGGAGCGGAAAGAACAAGTCTGTTCCAAAAGTTTATGGATTTATGTCTGTAAATCCTGACAAAGCAATGGTATTCTAATGATTCATTATTAACCAGTGGTATATGAATCAATATGGATTACGGTGTATGAGCCATAGGTTCACACAATCGGAGGCGCGCATGTACGATCGCAGGCTCGATGCCGTCATCGCCTCGGCCGACCTCGGCAGCTTTGGCAAAGCGGCCGAACGGCTGCATATCTCCGTGCCCGCATTGGTCAAACAGGTCAACACCTTCGAACGCGAGCACCATCTCACCTTGTTCCATCGCTCGCGAGGTGGTGTGGAGCCCACGATTGCCGGAGAACAGTTCGTTGAGGATGCCAGAGCGATCATCCGGCAGTGCGATGAGATCGTGCGTCGCGCCCGTGCGGCGGAGATGGGCGGCGACATGCCGGTGAGATTGGGCGTCTCCGTGTTGCGTTCAGGCAAGCGCATCCTCGATTTATGGCAGCACGGAGCCGCGCGGCATGGCGGTTCGCGCTTGGAAATAGTGCCGATGGTCGACGATTACGCCGCATTCGAAAATGTCGTACGGCATCTGGGTGAACATGTGGATGTGGTGGTATGCGCGTTCATGCCGCAGTGGTGGGGCGATGTGTGCGGGACATTGCGTATCGAGGACCAGCCCTTGGCCGTCGCGGTGCCGCGCGACCATCCGTTGGCCCTTCGTAGGCGACTGTCGGTCAGCGATCTGGAAGGCAATCGCGTACGAGTGATCGCCCGTGGACACGGAGGCAACGAGGACGCGCGAGACGCGCTGGAATCCAATGGCGGCATTGAGGTGGTGGACTTCGAACACTACGACTTGTCCGTCTTCAACGACTGCGTCGAATGCGGCGACCTGTTGTTGTCCAAACCGGTATGGTCAGACGTCCATCCGGGATTGGTCACCGTGCCGGTCGACTGGGACTTCACCATGCAATACGGTGTGATGCATGCGCTCGAGCCATCCGCTCATGTGCGCAGATTCCTTGACGAGGTGACCGAACTGGCGGCTTGGGACATGTCTCGATGACATCTCCCAAGCCGTGGAACATCAGAAGGAATGGCGATACAGCGTCGCGCCGGCTTCGTCGACGATGCTGACGGAGGGCTTGTCGTCGACGGTGATGTCGAGATCCACGGTGATGCTGTGCGCGCCGTCCGTGCTGGTGGAGCGGTAGACGTAGCGCGTGTTCTCCAATGTCAGGGTTTCGGTGCGCGCCTCGACCAGCCAAGGGTTGCGGCGGCGTAGGCCGATCAGATCCTGATGCGCGCGGTAGATGGGTTCGCCCAATCGGGAAAGCTCGGCGGGGGAGTCGGGGAATTTCGGGCGGATGTCGTCGTCGCCGCCGAAGCGCTCCTGTTTGATGCCCGTATAGCCCTGTTCGTCGCCGTAGTAGATGCTGGGCACGCCGCCGACGGTCATCAGCACGGCCAACGCGAGCAGGGCCTTGGATTGGCCGATCTGCGAGGCGATGCGCGTCACGTCGTGGTTGCCGATGAAGGTCTGCGGCACGAATGCGTCAAGGAAGGCGTTGTGCCGCTGCAGATTCCAATCGAGTTCGAAGAAGTTGTCGGTTTCCAGACTGTGCTGGATGGACTTCCACAACTCGTATTGCGTGACCGAATCCATGCCGGATTCGCGCACGATGGCCGGATAGTCGCCGTGGATCACCTCGCCGAATATCCAGGCTTGCGGATGGCTCGCGCGCACCTGCGGCAGCACCCGCGTCCAGAACGACGGCGGCACGGCGTACGCGGCGTCCAGACGCCAGCCGTCCGCGCCGCGGTCCAGCCAGTACCCCATCACATCGGCCACCAGATCCACGGTCCGCGATGCCGTATGGTCGAGGTCGACCAGTGAGCCGTGCCCCTCGAACACGTCAAGTGAGGGATTGCCCTCGCCGTCGCGCTCCACTCGAATCATCCCATGCCAAGGGTCGTCCGCGGCGGCGAGTTTGCCGCAAGACTCGTCCAATGCCGCCCGAACGGCCGGATGCTCGCGCCCCACATGATTGAACACGCCATCCAGAACCAGCGTGAGCCCCTTGGCATGGCAAGCCGTAGCGAGTCGGTCGAAGGCCTCGTCGCCGCCGAGCCGAGTGTCCACGCGCTTGTAATCCAACGTGTCGTAACCATGTGACGAGGATTCGAAGATCGGGCCGAGCAGCAGTCCCGAAGCACCCAGCTCGATCGCGTAATCCAGCCAGTCGACCAGCGCGTCGAGACCCCGCCCGTTGAAGCCGCGGCCGTATTGGCGACGGATGTCGCATCCGCAGAATCCCAAAGGATATACCTGCCAGAACATGCCGTACCGCACCCAATCGGGCATCACGTGAGGCGTAAATGTGGCGGTCATCATATCTCCCGTCGGTCGGGTCCGTCGGTCAGGTTGTCGACACCATTGTTCCATGCGGGGCGCGTGGACGGAAGTAGGCACCGCTCCGGGGCGGTGCCTAGTTTGTACGATGCGGGAGCCTTGGGCGGGAGGTCTCAGGCCCCGCATGGGTTCGCCGTTACTTCTTGCCGCCGAACAGACCGCCGACGGATCCGAGAATCGACTGTAGGGCGTCGCCCTTCATGAGATTCTGCGCGAGATCGCCCAAATCGCCGATGTCGAAGCCTTTGCCTTGCAAAGCGGAGGTAAGAGCGCCGACGACCTCGGCCACCTGCTCGTCGCCAAGCTTGATGCCGGTCACCTTTTCGATCATGGCACCGGGGTCGACGCCGAAGGACTTCAGCATCTGCGGATTGTCTTTGATGGCGCTGGCGAGCTGATCGACGATCTGCTGATGTCCGGCGTCACCGGTTGTTTTCTGTGTCATGGGCGCACCCTTTCTTCGCTCTGATGTGTGTTGACTGGTCCATCGTCGCACGCTGGAAGATGTTTGACTGGCCGACTTGCGCGATCTTCGTACGGATGCGTACCGCTTTCAGGTATGTTGCGCCGCCTGCTCCCCGTCGGGGGATGATTCGCGTCCATATAATCGCGGTTGTTGCCTGTAATTCGACGATGGAGAGCATCATGGCAGAGAAGAAGAGCCCGGCGAAGCGCGTCGGCAAGCGCGTCGACGATCCCAAAGACCGCAGGTTCATCGACCGTTCCACCGGTGAGAGCGTCACGGATGTGAAAGCCCACAGCGTCTCGGGCGTCGACTTGGACGCCTCGCACGAGCGTCGCCGCTCACAGGCCATGCCGCTGCGCGTCGTGGCGTTCGTGCTATGGCTGGTCGGCATCGTGATGGAGGTGCTGGCCGTGCTGGAGATGAACGGCACCTTCAACTTCCCCGGACTCGACCGCATGTGGTGGATCATCATCCTGCTGGTGGTCGACTTCGGATTCGTACTGGCCGGCTCGCTGACCTGGAACCGCGCCAACAGCATCGATCCGGCATCCAAGAAGAACGCCGTGGCCTATTGGGTCCAGACCGAACTCGGCGTGATCATCGCGGTGATCGCGTTCGCTCCGATCGTCCTGCTGACCCTGACGAACAAAGATCTCGACAAGAAAACCAAAACCGTATGCTCCATCGTGGCCGGCGTCGCGCTGGTCGCGGCCGGTCTTGGTGGCGCCAACTGGCAGCCTACCACCTCCGAGGCATACGATCAGGCCGAGGTCGCCGCCGCGCAGCTCGCCGACGACGGCGAGGTGTACTGGACCGCGTCCGGCGACGTGTACCACTTCAATCCGGACTGCCCGCATCTCAAGCGTTCCGCCGAAATCTACTCCGGCACCATCGAGGAGGCGTTCGCGGACAACCATAAGACCCGCGCCTGCAAGGATTGCGCCACCGAGGGCGGCCGTTACGTGCTGAAGGACGAGGCGACGGACGGCTCCTCGCAAAGCGATGGCTCCGACGAATCCGGCGATACGGGAGACGAACCCGACGGCTCGGCCGACGCCGAAACCGTCGACGAGGAGTGATCGTAGTTCATTTGCTGTTCATGCGGTCAGTGACGGTTGCGCTGACCGCATGAACAATGTCAATCGGTAGCCCTCAGTCTTTCCACAATGCTTTGCTTCTCCAGATTCTTGAAACAGATATAGGGGATCAGAATCGCAAGCGCAATCAACACCGGTGTACAGATCACCAGCGGCAACAGCGTGAAGTGGAATGTCGCCGTCCAATCGTTCGAGACCATCATGCGGACGCCAATTCCCACGGCCAGAGCGCCCAAAACGTAGGATGCCAACAAGGTGCCTCCGGCGTAATACAGGCCCTCATCGATCAGCATGCGCCGAAGCTGTCGCTTTGTCATGCCGATACTCTGTATCATGGCGAATTCTTTCCGTCGGGAGACAATCGCCGTCAGCATGGAATTGATGAAGTTCAAAATGCCGACAAAGGCGATGATCAAGCTGATGGCGAAGCCCATGACCGTATTGGCCCGTGTTTGTTCCTGATAATGCTCAATCAGAGTGGATTTCGCAGTATAGTTCAGGGATTTATCCACATTATCGCGGTAGTCGACCAGCATGTTTTCCGCCTGTGGCTGGTATTCCTCCGCCACATCGAAGAACAGCTTTCGCAGGGTGTTGTCCGGGTGCGTCTCCCGGAATGTGTCCGCCGGAAGATAGAACGAAAGGAAATCCTGCGTACTGCTGTTGACACCCTCCGTGATCGTGGGGATATCCGCCACAATCGCCATCACTTCATACTGCCGTCCGTCCAGCTCCACCATATCCCCGACGGAATAGGTCGGCTGGGTTTCCTTCTCACTGTCCTCTGCGCCGGTGGCCGCTTCCATCACCACATAGCCTCCGGACAGGAATGCATCCTTATCAAAGGTGCCATCCAATATCCGGCCATCTTGGGCGAACGTATCCAATATCAGGCCGTCAACGCCGTACAGCATGGAAACGCACTCGCCGCTCTCGATCATGTCATGGTAGGCTTCGGCCAGCCCCGCATCCGTTGCTTCAATGTAGGCGATTCGATCGTCGGCATGGTAATAGGTCTGGATATTTTCAAGGGCGGAGGCCCCGATTTGGTGGGTGAATACTTGTGAATACAAACGCCCCGTGGTTTCCAGTCCGGAAAGCCCCTCGATGTTCTGTACCAGCTCCGGGGAAATGGTTGTGCCGTAGGGATTATAGGTTCCGAAGGTGGAGGAAATCGAGCTGTCCTCTACCTCAAAATCACTGATAACCGTCTGGCCCATGTATTTATCAATATCAAAGCTGGCGTTTTTCGCATAAACGCAGGAAAGCAGCACAAGCCCCAGCGTCAGGGAACAGATCACCGTAATGGTGCGCTTCGTGTTCCGACCCAAATTGGCCAACGCCATCTTCGGGATGCTTGCACCACCGGTGCTTTTCTTGATTTTCCGTGTGCTGACGGTGTCTGCGTCGGTGTAGCGCAGGGCCTCCATCGGGGAAACCTTGCCGGCGATTTTGGCGGGCTTCATGCAGGAGATCAGAACGGTCAGATAGGCGAACGCCGCAGAACCAATGAAAATATAGGGATTGACCGCTGCTTGTGCCTCTCCTGTTGTTCCGGTTATCATCACGGGCACCAACACGGCTCCCAGCAGATACCCGATTCCCAGCCCGATAGGAATGCCGATCAGCGACAAACGGTTGGCCTGCCCGTAGATCATCGTCTTAAGCTGCTTTTTGGTGGTTCCTAGTGTTTTCAGCCTGCCAAAAAAGCGGATGTCGCCGGCGACGGAAATCTGGAAAATGTTGTAGATGATCAGATACCCGCTGGCAAATACCAATACCATGCAAATTGCCATCGGCAGCACTTCGCGGATGATGTTCTGGTTCATGGTGGCGTCATAGGCCGCATTGGGGGAAAAGGACACGTCGGACAGTCCGGTGTCGGCTGCGATCCGCTCCGCCGTCCCTTCCAGGTCACTGTCACTGTGAAGATCAAGGTGGAGCATTGTGGTTCCCAAAACCTGCCCGTTCGCAAGTTGCGCTTCCTGGTCAATACCGGAGCACTGGATTTGTACAAAGGCTTCGGAAACCCATGCCATACTTGCCATAGCGGCGGAATTACCGTTCCAATAGCCAGAGAGAACAAAGGTGCTGGTGGTGTATTCATCAGAAGTTAAATCCCTGCGCCATTCAAGGGTGATTTCTTGCCCTAATTCATAGGGCAGCCCCATCTTGTCAAGGGTGATGGTATCCAACGCGATCTCGTTTTCCTGCACCGGCATGGTTCCCGTTGTGGGATAGGAAAAGCTGGAACGGGCGTAGTGTTCGTCGGCATAGCGGATTTCCACCTGCCGCCCGGTCAATTCCTTATTCTCGGCCACGCCGATGATCGTGCTTTTACCGTAGTCCCGAACAGCTTTGTGGGTGATGATTTTCTCCACATCGGCGTCCGCCATGGTGCCGGAGCTCAAATGGCTGTTGTATCCAGCCTGCTGGAAATTCATGTTCCGTATATTGCTCACCATGCTTTGCGACAGGACAAACAGGGATGTGAACATAACCGTTGTTAGGACGATGGCGAAGACGGCAATCAGGTTGCGGGTTGTATTCGCTTTGAAACTGCGGTTTGTCAATGTGCGGATGATTGATTTCTGTTCTTTCATGGTGTCGCCGCCTTACTGCGCAATCCGGCCATCTTCAATGTGGATGGTGCGGTCCGCCCGCGCTGCGATTTCCGGGTTATGGGTAATCATCACAATGGTCTGATGGAATTTCTGGCTGGTGACTTTCAGAAGCTCGATCACTTCGTCACTGGTTTTGCTGTCCAGATTGCCGGTCGGCTCGTCGGCAAGGATAATGGCCGGTTTGCTGGCCAATGCCCTTGCGATGGCCACCCGCTGCTGCTGGCCGCCGGAAAGGGTGTTGGGCATGTTGTAGAGTTTCTTTTCCAGCCCCAGCAACGCCACAATCTCCTTGATGAATTGCGTATCCGGCTTTTTCCCGCCAAGCTGAATGGGCATGACAATGTTTTCGTACACATTCAGAACAGGAACCAGATTGTAGTTCTGGAAGATGAATCCGATCCGCTGGCGGCGGAATACGGTCAAGTCCTCGTCTCTCAGCTTGCCCAGTTCATAGTTATCCACCTTGACCGTTCCGGAAGTGGGGCGGTCTAAGCCGCCCAACATATTCAGCAGGGTGGATTTCCCGCTGCCGGATGTGCCGATGATGGCAACGAATTCGCCTGGCTCGATGGAAATGCTCACGCTGTCCAGAGCCTTGACGTTGATCGGTTCAACGCCGTATTGCTTCGTCAATTGTTTGGTGCTCAAAATGCTCATATACCATAGCCTCGCTTTCTTTTTCTGGATTTGCTCTTACCGTATCCAGGCAAAAGAAAGGCGCAATGGAAAATGCGTAATCTAATATTGACGATGAAAAAACTATGATCTTCCGTCGAAAAAAGAGCAGAAAACGCCGCTTCGCAAAGAAGCGGCGTTTTCGATTAAGGGCAAGGAATCAGAATATTCAGCCGATAGGTTCCTTCTTCCTGTTGGAAGCTGCACTGGCCGCCGTATTTCTCTACGGCTTTTTTGATATTGGGAATCCCAAAGCCATGCACCAAGCGGTCTTGCTTTGTGGTTCTCTCGGTGAGATGGTTCCCCGGTGGCGTATTGTTTTCCACGGTGATAAGCAGCATATCCCGGAAGCGTTCGGCCTTAACGGTAATCAAGCGTTTGGATTCCGGCAGTTTTTCGCTGGCCTCTATCGCATTGTCAATGGCGTTGCCGAAGATGGTGCTGATATCCAGCGGCTCTATAAAGTCGATTCCGTGAAAGTCGACCATAGCGGAAAAATCAATCTGCTTTTCGCGGGCCTTTGCCGCCTTATCTTTTACGATGATGTCCAGAAAATCATTTCCTGTATGCGCATAGTCCTCATAGGCTGTAATTTGGGAGCGCAGCGTTTTCGCCATCTGACGTGTTTCTTCTGTGTTCTGCCTGTTTTCCATAACAAGCAAATGGTTTTTCAGATCGTGGTAGATGGAACGAACCCGTTCCTCATCTTTCATTTTCTCCTGATAGTAAGCGAACTGCTGCTGAAGCTGTGCGATCTGCAGTTTGCCTCGCTGTTCCTGTTCCCGCAGATACATGGTGTTTTTCGCATAGAGAAATGTCATAATGCCGGCCGCAGGAAGAGCCGTTGAAACAATATAGTGGAGTCTGTCTCCCGCAACTCCCAAGTTCAAATGCATATAAACATCTGACATAAAAAACACTATTGCGAAAATAAATACCGTCGTCAGCAAGATAAAGTCTTTATAATTCACTTGATAAGTGAAATTTCTGCACATCAGATATGAAAGGCATAAAACTATAATTCGTGCGATCAAAATAATCGCATATATTTCCCAGCGCATGAGGGAATCGCCGTCAATCGCAACAATAATATCGTCCTGATAGAAAGCGTATCCTATCAGCATTCCTAGGCCTTCGGTTAATACTGGTATCGAAATCAGGTAGGCTTCATAGCAAATACCGCATGTGACAAATGAGTCTGCATAGCATATTTGTATTACAGTCAGACCGACAATGATAAGAACGGGAATTTTATATGCGCCCAACTCAGTAAACCATGTCATAGCATAAATACTGAGAAAATATACGCCTATAATAATGCATTTATTGGTGAAGGCGCTAAAACGAGGCTTCTTACACAGCCATGAGCAGAATAGATACACTGAAATGGCTTCTGTCGCCGTTGAAAGTATATCTAGAATCTGATATGCCCATGTCATAACATATCTCCCCAATAGTCAGCCAGACGCTCCATAAATTCTTTGCGCTTCGGCTGGCTGATGGGAATGGTCTCGCCTGAAATCAATTCAATATCCAGCTTTTTAATGCCTTTCACATAAAACAGATTGACAATATAGCTGGTATGGCAGCGCACAAAGTCGTTATCGCGCAGTGCCCGTTCCATTTCCTTCATGCTTTTGTAGCAGATGATGTTTTCTTGTTCGGTGTGGAACATCAGGTTGCGGTTGAAGGTTTCAATATAGCGGATGGATTTCAGGGGAACCTTGTATTTTCCCGTGTCGTTGGCGATCACCAGAGAAGGATCGTCTTCTTTCCGTCTGCGCTCTACGAATTTATCCAGCTCCGATTTCAGACGGGCGTACTGTAAAGGTTTGATGATGTAGTTGGTCGCCTGATACTTATATCCCTCAAGCCCGTACTGCGTGAGCGTGGTCAGGAAAATAATCCCCACGCGTTCATCCATCCGCCGGATGCGTTCGGCGGCGTGAAGGCCGTTCACCAGCTTCATGCGAATATCAAGGAAAATCAGATCTATGGTGGGATCGTATTGCTCGATCAGCTCCATGCCGTCATAGTAGGGAGTGATCTTTATGCCCAGTCCCGTCTCTTTGCCGTATTGGTTCAATAGGCCGGTCAAATGTTGAACAAAAGCTTTTTCATCGTCGCAAATCGCTATATGCAACACCGGTTCACCTGCCTCTCTCTATCGTCCATCATATGTGAGCTAGCTCATAGTCCGCTCATATAGTGGACTTTTTCTTTCGGGGCAATATGTGGGGGTTAGCGTGATGGGAGCCACGGAATACCCACTGTGGCCGATTCACAGAGATAACACGAGAGAATCACGAACGAGGGAATCATGACGAACGTTGCGTCATCCGCAGCCGCCCAAGCGCCAGCGCCAGGCAGGCTGGAATTCGAGAACGACTATACGCCGGCCGAGGCCGAGCGCGTCATCCGCAACAGTAAGGGACTGCCCGTCGGCGTGCGCCCGAAGATGGTGTGGACCTGGCCCAAGGCCCTGCTGTGGGCCGCCATCGCCATCGTCGGCGCCATCGGCTGGTCCATCCTCGCCGTCTCGCGCGGCGAACAGATCAGCGCCATCTGGTTCGTGATCGTGGCGCTGTGCTCCTATGCCATCGCCTACCGTTTCTACGCGTACTACATCCAAATGAAGATCATGCGCACCGACGACGCGAACGCCACCCCGGCCGAACGCGTGCACGACGGCGCGAACTTCGAACGCGCCGACCGCCGCGTGCTCTTCGGCCAGCACTTCGCCGGCATCTCCGGCGCGGGCCCGCTCGTCGGTCCGATCCTGGCCGCGCAGATGGGCTACCTGCCCTCCGTGCTGTGGATCATCCTCGGCGTGATCCTCGCCGGCGCGGTGCAGGACATGCTGGTGCTGTGGATCTCCGCCAAGCGCCGCGGCCGCTCCCTCGGCCAGATGGCCACCGATGAGATGGGCAAGTTCGGCGGCATGATCCTGTCGATCTTCCTGGTGGTGATGACCGCCATCGCCATGGCCTTCCTCGCGCTCGTGGCCATCAAAGCCATGGCCTCCTCGCCGTGGGCCGTGTTCTCCATCGGCATGACCATCCCGATCGCCCTGCTCATGGGCTGCTACCAGCGTTTCCTGCGCCCGGGACGCGTCATCGAAACCACGCTGCTTGGCTTCGTGCTGCTCGTGCTCGACATCGTCGCCGGCGGCTACATCGCCGACTCGCCGGTGCTCGCCCCGATCTTCACCCTGACCGCCCCGCAGCTGGTGATCGCGCTGGTGATCTACTCCTTCGCCGCCGCCGCGCTGCCGCACTGGCTGCTCGTCACCCCGCGCGACTACCTGTCCACGCTGATGAAGATCGGCACGCTGGTGCTGCTGGTGATCGGCATCCTCATCGCCAATCCCTCCGTGCAGGTGCCGGCTCTGACCGAACTGGCCTTCACCTCCAACGGACCGACCTTCTCCGGCGACCTGTTCCCGTTCCTGTTCATCACCATCGCCTGCGGCGCCCTCTCCGGCTTCCATGGCGCGGTGAGCTCCGGCCTGACCCCGAAGGCCGTCGAGAAGGAGAACCAGATCCGCATGATCGGCTACGGCTCCATGCTGGTCGAATCCTTCACCGCCGTGATTGCGCTCATCGCGGCGATCACCCTGAGCCAGGGCCTGTACTTCGCCACCAACATGTCGACCGCGCAGATCCAGGCCGCCGCCGGCGAATCCTATTCGGCCGAAGCCTCGGCCGAAGCCAACGCCGTCGCCGCCACCGAGAACATGCAGGTCTCCGACATCGAAGGCAACCAGATGACCACCACGTGGGAGTCGGTCGACGAGAACGGCGATCCGGTGGTCTACGAGGGCGAGGAGGCGTTGACCAAGGCCGCCGAGGACCTCGGCGAGCAGAGCATCGTCTCGCGCACCGGCGGCGCCACCACCTTCGCCATGGGCATGGCCAACTTCCTCAAGTCCTACTTGGGCGGCCAGGGATCGCTCGGCTTCTGGTACCACTTCGCCATCATGTTCGAGGCGCTGTTCATCCTCACCACCGTGGATAACGGCACCCGCGTGGCCCGCTACCAGATCGGCGAGATGCTCGCCAACGTCAAGCGGCTCAAGAAGTTCGGCGACCCCACCTGGAAGCCCGGCAACATCATCACCACGCTGGTGGCCACCGCGCTGTGGGGCGGCCTGCTGTGGATGGGCGTGGCCGACGCGAACGGCGGCATCAACGCCATGGTCCCGATCTTCGGCATCTCCAACCAGCTGCTCGCGGCCGCCTGCCTCGTGCTGGTGACCGTGTGCGTGGTCAAGATGGGCCGCGCCAAGTACGCGTGGATCCCCGTCATTCCGCTTGTGTGGGATGTCGCCGTGACCTTCACCGCCGACTTCCAGAAGATCTTCGGACCCTTAAGCTACTTCACCACCGCCGCCAACTACCGCGCGCAGATTGAATCCGGCGCGTTGGAGGGCGAGGCGCTGGCCAACGCGAGGGCCGCGCTGAGCAACGCCTACCTCGACGGCGTGCTGAGCGTGTTCTTCCTCGTGATGATGGGCGTGTTCCTGATCGTCGGCATCGTGGTCGTCGCCAAGACGCTGATCTCGGGCAAAGTGGGCGTCGAAACCACCAGCGAGGAGCCGTTCGTCGAATCCCAGTGGTTCGCCCCGTCCGGACTGGTCGCCACCTCGCTGGAGAAGAAGGTGCAGCGCGAATACAGCGCCAAGCTGCACGAGCTCGCGCAGAACGCCGAAGCCGCGGCCTGATCCGGGCTGCGGCTGGGGTGTGACGCACGTCCCCACGTTGCGTCATTCTGAGCGGAGCGCAGCGGCGTCGAAGAATCTCACTCGCAATGGGTAAGGGATTCTTCGACTCCGTACTTTGTGCTCCGCTCAGAATAACGGTGATAATGCTGAGCGGAGTCGAAGCATCTCCTCGCAGAATGACGGGTCCTATATATGATTCGAACTGGTGGAAAGAACATGAACGTCGTATTGGACAAACTCGAGCGCGCATGGCGCGGCGTCGTCTGGTATCTGCGCGAGGTCAGCGGCGAAGCGCGCTACGACCATTATCTCGAGCATTTCGCCGTCGAACATCCCGGCGAAACCCCGATGAGCGAGGTCGAATACCTGCGCGCCCGCGAGGAATACGACCGTCTGCATCCCAATACGAGCTGTTGCTGTTGAGCGGGTTCGCACGGGATTCTCGGAAAGTGGATGCCGTGCGACTTTTCCGCACACGAAAGTCACATCGCCTCACAAGACGAAATGGCGGCATTCCTTGGAATGCCGCCATTTCCTGTTCGTTTCGGGTTGACAAAGGGTCACACGAATACTTGGTGGGAATAATGCTGTGCGCAACCCGTCAGGATGACGGGTTGCGAAAACGTTGGAATGACGCCGATGCAACCGTGGGTTGCGGAGAAAAATCGGGATGCGACCGCAAGTTGGTAGCGCAAGGACGCGTCGATGCCGCATAGTGAAGGCCGTACACTGATGCGTAACCGGTAAGGAGTCCCGCGATAAGTTTCCGCGACAATCTGCAATATCTGAGAGCGAGCCGCAATCTGACCCAGGAGCGTCTGGCGATGCTGTTGGGCGTCTCACGCCAGTCCATCTCCAAATGGGAGAGTGAAAAAGCGTATCCCGAAATGGACAAGCTGCTGATGATCTGCGACCTGTTCGGCTGCACGCTGGACGATCTGGTCATGGGAGACGTGCGCAATCCCGCGAATCCGGCCGTCTCGTCCCACGATGCCTCCGCTCTCACTGAAACCATCGACGATCGGCGAGTCGGGAACGGTGGATTATCGATGACGGCATCCGAGGAACCGGCGCAGGATATGACCGGCTACGACGATCATGTGCGCCAGTTCGCCCTTATGGTCGCGTCCGGCGTCGCGGCGATCATCATCGGAGTCGGATTGGCGAGTCTGTTCGACGACAACCATTCGATCATCGGGTCGAGCTCATGGAACGAGGTGCTGTCCGTCTTGTTCGTATTCGTCGGCACGGTCATAGGATTGGCCCTGCTGATTCCAGGCGGCATGAGGCACGCTGACTTCAATCGCCAACACCCGTTCATCGAGGATTTCTACACCGACGCCGACCGCACATCCGCCGCGCGACGTACCGCTGTGGGCGTGGTCGTCGGTATCGCCGTCATCATCATCGGCATTCTGATACTGATATACGCCGACGAGGTGTTGGGCGTCGACGACGGATGGCCGGTATGCCTCATGCTGATGACGGTCGCGGTTGGCGTATGGCTGTTCGTCTATGTGGGTGTTCGCCATGAGTTGATGAATATCGAGGGGCGCAACGCCTCTTTGGAAAAGGAACGCAAGGAACGCGCCGGCGAGCGAGACCGCTACGGGGAGCTCACCGGCGCCGTGTGCGGCATCATTATGATCATCGCCACTATCATCGCCCTGCTGCTTCTGTTCACGGGCGAGCCCATCGGTGAGATGGATTGGTCCGACGGATGGCGCACCGGACAAGGCCTGTTCTGGCTGTCGTGGCCCATCGGCGCCCTATGCTGCGGCATCGCCGCGCTGATCATCCAAATCTTCAAAAGCCACCGTGACCGGTAGCGACGGAGAGCTTTAGTGTCTGTCTTCCGCTGGCTCTAGACGTGTGTAATCACGCTAGAGCCAGACGAATCGTTCCGGCGGTAGCGACGTAATGACCTGACTCAGTCGTTCGATGTCGTTGCGGGACAAATGGCCATAGTAGCCATCGAGTCGCGCAGTCTCAAAGCGCACAAGTTGCGCGCAGCGGGCGGTGCTGAGGTGATCGAGTCCGGCCTCGGCCCAATCCTCGATATGAATGTCGCCTTCCTCGGTCCATGTGGGATTACTGGTGACCTTTATTCCCACGCCTTCCTCACCGTCATTGGAGATTCTGATCACTGCAATGGGGCGATACTTGCCGCGTCCTTTATCGTCCTCGTACCTCACCCAAGCGCGTACCACGTCGAAACGACGCAATTGATCAGGAAGAGGCTTGCGATCAGTCATCATCGTCTTTCCAGGACTTGGGAAGAATCATCGCACCGTCCTCGTCATATCGAGGCTGATATACGAGAGCGTCCGGGATGTCGAAAATCGGCCCGTCCTCATCTTCTCCGATCACACTGACGCCTGTGGTGGCAGGCTTGAACGAATTCACCCAATCGGCGACATACTCATCCGGCGTCATGCCTTTAAGCTTGGCGAGGCCGCTGAATACGCGCAAAGCATCCGCATCTACGTTCATGGGCTTGGGATCAAATATCGCAGTGGACATACAAGCCTCCTTCCGCACAACATTCTATCTAAACAATCGTAAGCCGTAATATCGGTTTTATCCTCAGGAGATCCCTCGGCTCCACTTCGTTCCGCTCAGGATGATAGAAAAAGACTTCGCTTTGCTCAGGAGACGTTGATGGCTATGTCGTCATGTCGAGCGGAGTCGAGACATCTCTTCTCAAAGCGTAGGCATTCAACGTCATCTTGGGCGGAGCGGCCGTTTCCTGTCATCCTGGGCGAAGTGAGCACGGCGAACGGAGTCCAAGGATCCGGTTAGCGGTGGGGTTGAACCAGAGAATGGCGAGTTGGGTGCGGTCGGTCGGATGTAGTTTGGCGAGAAAAAAGAGCGTCTTCGTTTGAATATCGGAACCGTATCTGACGAACTCATGGTTGGATGACCAGAGGGCTTTTCAAATTTTTTGTAATACCGCCTGCCATGTAATCACTGAGAAAACGTAGAATATCGTCGGCTGAATAAGCATCGTCTTTCTCAAGCCATAGAGATAAAACGTTAAACAGCGCTCCGACATTAAAGTAGACAATATATCGGCTGAAATCCGATTTCTGGTCGGACAGAGAAAAATGCTCGTCTAAAATTTCTCTGTTGATGACATTCAATACAAGATAAAGCAGATTGTCCCTTTGCAGCAGCTGAAAGAAATTCTTGTTGTGCTCAAGGATTCGGAACGCTTGTTCTATGATCCATGACAGAGTGACTTCTGATTGAGTATGCATCTCTTCAATGTAAGCTGATAATATTTTGGAGATGCAGCTAATTAAAACATCTTCTTTTGAATCAAAGTTACGATAGAACGTTTTTCTTGAGATTTGACTTTTTGAAATGATCTGCTTTACAGATATTTCTTCGTAAGCGGTGTCATTAAGAAGTTGATAAAAGGAATTGATTATCCTGGTCTGCGACCGTAAGGCGCTGGGATTATTTGAACGGTACATCGATTCTCTCAAACTGACACATTCGGACCAGTTTGTGTCATTTGTCATGAAAACATTGCTGACCTTAAAGTCCGACGCTAGCATATCAATATAAAGTGACATAACAGTTTACTTTTGGAGGAAACGGATATGGCTCGCGATGTTTCAATTCGTGTCGTAATCGATGGACGTGAGATTTCCAGAGAGGACGTTCAGAAAAAGGAAATGGAACGATGCGTTCATGCGTCTAGAAAACTTAACCTGAAAATCCAGAATGAAGAACTTTCGGAAATCCGCCAACTCATATTGCAAAGAAAGTTGGATTTAGGACAAGATGTCTTGAAGAAGCTCATGAGAAAAGAAACCCGTTTGGCGGATATTCTCGTCAGGAGATTCGTACGCTTGTCACATGAAGAATATGTGCTCTCTGGGATAGATATCTATGCGAATGGAATTTCAGCGAAAGACTTTACCGCATGGTTCGATCTGCAAGTCAAGAAGAATAATATTCCGGCGATGTTAGCGGCTCATCCTGAACATTACATTATTGATAACCGTCCAGATGGAACGCAATATGTGTGTGAAACCAATGGAGGGTCACCATTCGCGGCGGCGTTCACCATTTATTTCAACGAAACGAATTGCATCAATATTCCGTTGTTGGATAATCATCCCCACCGAATAGAAGGGGTATCGAAACTTTCTGATGGGAAGCGCGTCGGTGCCGCGAGACATCAGTTTCAGGACACGCCTGAGGGCTTGCACGGTCATCTCTGCATAGAATTCCCGAAAAAGACGATGACAGAAGTGGTTGATGGCCATAAGTGGCATCTTGCAATTGAATTCAGCAATTGGCTTGAAGCCGCCGCAGCTGATATCGGTTCTTAGGAAGATCGTTGTTGGAGCCTTCGCACGAAGCCTAAGCTGGATGGAGTCCGTGCGACCTTTCGCACAGGAAAGTCACATTGTCACACAAGACGAAATGGTGACATTCCGAGGAATATCACCATTCTATGCTCGTTTTGGGTGATTAAAAGGGTCGCACGGACGGTTGGAGGGAATAGTTTTGTGCGAAGTCTGTCTGAGCCAGAGGATGGCGAGTTGGGTGCGGTTGGACAGGTGCAGCTTGTCGAGGATGTTGCTAATGCGGTTGCGTACCGTGCCTTCGCTGAGGAACAGTTGCGCGGCGATCTCGCGGTTATCGAATCCTTCGGCGACCAAGGCAGCGACGTCACGTTCGCGGTCGGATAACGAATGCAGTAGGCGTAGGTCTTTGTCCGTGGCGCTGTCGCCGCCATTGATGGTGATGTCGCGGCTGCGTCCTCCGGCATTGTCGTTCCCGGCACGAACGCTGGGAGTATTGTGCGTTCCGGCGGAGGATTCAGATTGGGAGAGAGGGGACCGTCCGTCATTCTCCACGCTGCGTTCGGCCCCCACGCCGGTGAGTTTGCCAAGCACTTCGGCGCCGAGCACGATCTGTCCGGCCATCACCGCCTGCACGGCCGGTGCGACCGAGGCCACATCCTGTTTGATGAGGTAGCCTTTCGCGCCCAACGCCATGGCTTCGTCGATATAGGACTTGTCCGCGAAGGTGGTGAGGAACAGGATGCGGGCCGCCTTATCGAAATCGAGCATGCGGCGCGCGGCCTCCAGTCCGTCCATGCCGGGCATTTGGATGTCGATCAGCATCACATCGGGCCGCATCGCCGGTCCGGAACGGTAGCGTTCCAGCGCTTCGGCCCCGTCGGCGGCCGTCCAAGCCACTTGGGCGACGCCCGTCGCCTGAAAAATCGTGGTGAGCGACGAACACACGATGGCGTCGTCGTCCGCGATGGCCACTTTCATGAATCCGCTCCATTCCTCGTATTCCGGGCTAAGGATTGAATCTCGCCGTTGCGATGCGCGAACGGCGCTTTGGGAATCGACACGAACACCCGCCATCCATCGCCATGAGGGCCAGTCGAGCAGACGCCATCGAGAGCCCGCACCCTGGCTTCGATATCGGCCAATCCCATACCGCGGCGGTCCTCGCGCGGCATGACTGCGGTCCTGCCGGTCGGACGCGAGGGCATCGTCGGCGCGATCCCTCCGCTGCCGTGGGGATTCCTCCATGCGACGGCATCGCCGTTATCCTGTACGACCAGCTGCCAGAACGCGGGGAACTCCTGCGCGACCACCGTCACCCGGTTGGCCGTGCTGTGTCGCGCGGCATTGGATAGGGATTCGCGGATAACCACGGCGAAACAGCGGGCGACCGGCGCGGGCGCGTCGGTGACGGTGCTGCGCAGGTCGACACGCAGTCGGCCCGTCGAACGGGCGGCATCCGCCATCCACGCGGCGAAATCGACCCCCTCGTCATCAAGATCATGCACGGAACGCCGCACCATCGTCATGGCCTCGTCAAGTGTGCTGTGAATATCGGCGAAGCCCTGCTCGGATACGGCGTCATGCCTCGCTTCGGCGAGCACGCGCGACGCCTCGCTCTGCATGATCGCGCGGGTGAGCAGATGGCCCACATTATCGTGGATGTCGCGTGCGATGCGTGTGCGCTCATTCAGCATGGCGGTGCGGGTAGCCGTCATGCGATCCTCGTGGGCGTCGGAGAGCTGATCTCGCAGCGCCCGCACGCTGTTGCGTCGCTCATCCTGTATGCGGTTCAAACGAAGTCCCGTCAGCGTCTGCCGGTGCGCGGACGATCCCCACAGGAACGCCATCACCGTCAACAGGGCGATCACGGCACCGGTGGCGCGCCAGTCGGGATGGGCCAGCAGCGTCCAGCACAGCGGGACCATCCACAGATACGGCAATACCGTGACACGGCCAATCTGCCGCAGCCAGGATTCCGAACGCTGCATTGCGAGGCGTTGATGAGGGTTCCGTGCCGTGTTGGGATGATCGGCAAGGCGGCAGGCGTCGAACGCGACCGTCGGCAGGGTGAAAAGAAACGTCGGCAATATCAGCGAGCATACGATCATCAGACATCCGGGAACCCACGCCCAAGAGAACCGCATCGTGGTGAGCATCCATTCCGTCGCCGACGCGCAGCAGACGGCCGTCAGTATCACGGCGACATCCCGCGCCGTGACGGCACCCCGCCATTGGACAAGCAGCAGCGCGCACAGCGCCATCAGCAGCAACTTGTCCAATAATCCGGTCACAAGCATGAGTCTACTCATCTTCGTCGGCTGCGCGGCCGTGACAAATGTCATTGTCGAAAGTCGAATAGTGAGTGTGGTCACCGGTGTCGAGCCCTGCGCATGGGCGATGATGGAGGTAACGACGAGTATGGGAGGGTGATGATGAGGGATATAGCAAACGAATCGCGTCCGTCTGACGTGCGGGCGGCATCGTCGGCGCGGGATGGAGGCGATGACGTGTCGGATTCGGCGGTCGAAGTGAAGGGATTGGTCAAACGGTACGGTGACATGCTGGCCTTGGATTATTTCGACCTCGACGTGCGGCGAGGTGAGATCTTCGGTCTGCTCGGGCCCAACGGTTCCGGCAAATCCACGGCTATCAACTGCATCCTCGCATTGCTGACCTATGACGAGGGAGAGATCCGCGTGTTCGGCGAACCGGTCACGCCGACCAGCTACGACGTGAAGCGACGTATCGGCATCGTGCCGCAGAACGTGGCCGTGTTCAACGAGCTTACCGTCACAGAGAACATCGACTACTTCTGTTCGCTGTACGTAACCGAGCGCAAGCGCCGCGCCGAACTAGTCGATCAGGCCATCGATTTCGTCGGATTGGGGGAGTTCCGCAGGTTCCGCCCCGGCAAACTCTCCGGAGGCCTCAAACGCCGACTCAACATCGCCTGCGGCATCGCCCACCGGCCGGAGCTGATCTTCTTCGACGAGCCGACTGTGGCCGTCGATCCGCAAAGCCGCAACGCCATTCTCGAGGGCATCCAGCGGCTCAACCGCGAAGGTGCGACCATCGTATACACCAGCCATTACATGGAGGAGGTCGAACGGATCGCCGACCGCATCCTCATCATGGACCACGGCCGGCATCTCGCGCTCGGCACCGCCGAGGAACTCAAAAACATGATCGGCATGGGGGAGCGCATCAGCGTCGCGACCCTGGACCTTGACGACGTGACGCTGCGGCGGATCCGCGCGCTGCCGTTCGTCATCGAAGCCGCTTGGGACGGCAAGGAATTGGACGTGCGCTGCAGACGCGGCGAACGCAATCTCGCCGATCTGCTCGACATGCTCAACGCGTCGGGCGTCAACGTCGGGCATCTGACCAGCCGCCCGCCCTCCCTGAACGACGTGTTTCTGGAACTGACCGGCACCGCCTTGCGCGATTCGGCCGACAGCGACGGAACCGAAGAGTAGGAGCAGGACATGTGGAGTACGTTCATCGCCATGATGCGCGTCAACCTGCGCGACAAATCGGGCGTGTTCTGGATGGTCTGCTTTCCCATCATCCTCGCCACCATGCTGCAGGGTGTGTTCGGCGGCATCTCCGAGCAAAACGTGATCGAGCCGGTGCCAGTGGCCGTGGTGTCGGATGCGGCATGGGACGACGTGTATGGTGCCGAACGCTTCGTGCGGGCCTTGGCGGAAGGCGGCGACGGCGAGACAACGTTGGTGAGCATAACCGAAACAAACGGAATCGAGCAGGCCGAAGAGCTACTGGACGGCGGCGAAGTGAGCGCCATACTGGCCGCGGACGACGACGGCCGCATCGCCATGACCATCTCCGACACGACCGCGGCCCAAGTGCGGGCGGCCCAAGTGAACGGCGGCGACGCGACCTCGATCAGTCTGAGCGCGTTAAGCAACGTGCTCGACGTGTTCAACACGAACAGCGGCATCATCGCCGACGCCATCACCGCGGCACTGCGGCGAGATCCGCAGCTGGCCGGCGACCCCGACTTCTGGACGGCCTTCAGCGACCGCCTCGGCACCGACGCCGTCTCCTACACCAATGAGATCACGCTCACACGGTTCACACCCGACCCCATGGCCAGATACCACTTCGCGCTGCTGGGCATGGCCGCCATGCTGAGCATGCTATTCTCCTGCATCCCCTTGGTGTTCATGCAGGCGAACCTGACCGACAACGGCGCTCGCATCACCGCCGGCGCGCTGCCGAAATCGCGCATGGTGCTGGGCGTGTTCCTCGCCGGATGGCTGATGTCGTTCCTCTCATCCAGCATCGCGTTCCTCTATATCCGTTGCGTGCTCGGCATCACCGTCGGCGGACGTGAGATTCTGGCCGAAATCGGACTGCTTGTCGCCTCGTTCACAGCCAGTGCCTTGGGACTGGCGCTCGGCGCGATTCCCAAACTCTCCTTGAATGCCAAAAACGCCATATCGATCGCCATCTCCGTCGGGCTGTCCGTTCCCGCAGGACTGATGGGCATCACCTCCATGGCGCTCAACGACACGATCCAGCGCGAGGCTCCCTTGTTCCACCTCATCAACCCCGTCAAACAGGTCTCGAATCTGTTCTATGACCTGCTGTACTACGACACTCTCGCCCCGTTCGCCCAAACCATCGCCGTTCTGCTCGTCATGTCCGCGCTCGCCGTAGCCGCCGCGACGGCTCTGCTCAGGAGGCAACGCTATGCGCACCTGTAAAACCGCGTTTCTCGTCATCTGGTCGCATAAAGCCGGGATCTTCCTCGGCTATATGTTCGCCTGCAGCCTGCTGATGATTATGCTTTCCGTCGGCGTGGTCGTTACGTCGGACGATGGGAACGGGCGCTCCGACGCTTTCCAGCAGGTGACGGTCGGCGTGGCCGTCATCGACCGGGACTCCGATTCTCAACATGCGTTCAAGCAGGGGATCGAACGCGCGTTGGCTGACAACGCGACCTTCCACGAGGTGAGCGACACCACACGCGACATGCAGGATGCCCTGGCCGCCGACCAGATCAAACTTCTGGTCATCATCCCGCAAGACTACACCGAACGATTCGTCCAAGCCGCACGCGAGGGGAGTGCGATGCCCAGCGTGGACACGGTGACCGGCTCCAGCTCCGGTACGACCGCCATGGCCGGCATCCAAGTCAACGGATTCCTCGACGCGGTGCGCCTCGCCCTCGCTTCGGACATGGACGTGACAATCGACGAGGCGATCGACCTCGTGGTCGAACAACAGGCCGATCTGCCGCAGGTGACGGTGCGGACCGCGGGCGACGGCAGCACGTCGGGGCGTAGCACCGCAGTGTCGATCACCGCGTTCATTGTGGTGGCGGGCAGCATGGTCTACCCGATGATGATGGTGATGACGCTGGCCGTCGGCCTGGTGGTGTCGCGGTTCAACGAACCGCTCGTCCGTTCGCGGCTGGCGGCGCCGCCGCAATCGTCCGCGAGTATCGGCGGCGGCGTGATGGTCGCCAGTCTGGTTGTGGCGGCGGTCGTCTGGGCGTACCATGCGGCGTTGCTGTTGGTTATCGGTGCCGTGATGCCGGGCGGTTTGGGAGCGTTGGATCCGTCCCGCATCGCCTTGTCGCTGGCGGCGATGCTGGCGCTCTGCCTGACGGCATTGGCGTTCGGCTTCATGGTCGGGCAGTTCTCACTGTCGTGGAACGCCACCAGCGGTGTGGCCAATGTGGTGAGCATGGTCGCGGCGTTTCTTTCCGGCGCGTGGGTTCCCTCGTCGATGATGCCCGATATCGTGATCGCTTTGGCCAAGTTCACGCCCGGCTGGTGGTATGTGGAGTCCATCTACCAATCCTTCGGCGGACGCGACGCCGCCATCGCCGGAGCGCCTGATTTCAGCGGCTGGTGCGCATCGGTCGGCGTGCTGCTGCTGTTCGCCCTGGCCTTCGCCTCCATAGGATTGACGGTGGGCCGCGTGCGTCAGCTCAATCCCACGGCCGCCGGCCCTGCGTTGACGCAGGTGGTGTGATGTTGACGCCTTCGCACGAAGCTTAAGCTGGCTGGAATCCGTGCGACTTTTCCGCACAGGAAAGTCACATCGCTTCACAAGACGAATGGCGGCATTCCAAGGAATGCCGCCATTTTATGTTCATTTGGGGTGATGAAAAGGGTCGCACGGGCGCTTGTCGGGAACGACTCCGTGCGAACCCGACCTATGCTTCCTTCGCCTCCGGTGCGCTCAGACTGTGCTTATGCTTCCTTCGCTGCTGGCGCGCTCAGGAAGTGCTCCTCGCTGGGGAGGACGGCGTTGAGGATCACGGCCACCACGAAGGCGACGGCGATGCAGTTCGAGGCGAAGATCGACTGGAACAGGGCGGGGAAGTTCACGAAGATGTCGCTCACCTGCGTGAAGCCGATGCCGATGGTCAGCGAAAGCGCCGCGATGGTGATGTTGCGCTGCGTGTAGCCCGCTTCGGAGATCATCTGGAAGCCCGAAAGGATGATGTTGCCGAACATCATGATCGTGCAGCCGCCGAGCACGGACTGCGGCAGCGAGTTGAACACTTCGGCGATGGCCGGCACGAAACTCGCCACGATCAGAATCACGCCGCCGGAGAGGATCACCTTGCGGTTGACGACCTTGGTCATGGCCACAAGTCCGATGTTCTGCGCGAAGGAGGTCAGCGGCAGACAGCCGAACAGACCGGAGACGGAGGAGATCAGACCATCGCCCGCGATCGCGCCCGCGGTCTCCTTCTCCGTGGGCAGGCGGTTCAGACCCACCTTGGTCAGCGCGGCCGTATCTCCCAGCACCTCGACCGAGGAGACGACGTACAGCAGACCCAGCGAAATGATCGCGCCCCAATCGAATTCGGGCTTGAACGGCATGAACTGCGGCACGGAGACGATGGCGAGATCGGTAAAGCCGGAGAAATCGACCTTGCCCATGCAGATCGCCACCACATAGCCCACCACCAGGCCGAACAGCACGGACAGCTGCTTGGCGGTGCCCTTCATGAGCAGCTGGAACGCGAGGCAGGCCACCAGGGAGATCAGGCCGAGCGTGAGGTTCTGCCACGAACCGAAGTCCTCGGCTCCATCACCACCGCCGAACGAGGTCGCGCCCACGGTCAGCAGGGAGAAGCCGATCGAGGTGACCACGATGGCCGAGACGATCGGCGGCACGAAACGACGCCAATACTTGGCGGTCAGGCCCAACACCAATTCGAGGAGTCCGCCGACCATCACGGCGCCGACGACCGCGCCATAGCCTTTGTCGGCGCAGATGGCGACCGCGGCGGCCACATAGGTGAACGAGATGCCGGTCACCATCGGCAGGCGCGAGCCGATGCGCCACGCGCCGTACAACTGCAGGCAGGTGCCCAGACCCGCGACCAGCAGACCGGCCTGGATGATGGTCGCGGATTGCGCGTCCGTCATATTCGCCGCGGATGCGACGATGAAAATCGGGGCGAGGTTCGCGACGAACATCGCCATCACGTGCTGCAGACCGAACGGAATGCCCTTCCAGAACGATACGGGAGCGTCGAGGGAGGTCAGCGCCTCCATCGAGATGCCGGACTTCTTCTTCTCTTCAGACATGGGTTCCTCTCTGGGGATTCATTGGTGGATGTGACGTATGCGTTTTACGTCAGAGATGCTTCGACTCCGTTGCACTCCGCTCAGCATGACGACAACGAATCGTCATGCTGAGCGGAGCCGCAGGCGAAGTCGAAGCATCTCAAAGTGCGTTCATGCGGGAATCGTCGCTCAGCGGAACTCGATACGACCGGTCTCAGGATCCATGGATTCGACGATGGCCAGCGAATCGACGTCGTAGCCCTCCTCGCGCAGCTTGTCGCCGCCGCCTTGGAAGCCCTTCTCCACGGCGATGCCGATGCCCTCGACACTCGCGCCCGCCGCCTCGCACAGCGCGATCAGACCGCGCAGCGCCTTGCCGTTGGCCAGGAAGTCGTCGATGAGCAGCACGCGGTCGCCCGCCTCGAGATACTTCTTCGAGACGATCACCGGGAACTCCTTCTGCTTGGTGAAGGAATACACGGTGGTGGTGTACTGGTCGCCGTCCAGATTGATCGACTGCGCCTTTTTGGCGAACACGACCGGCACATTGCCGAAATGACGCGCGGCCATGCAGGCGATGCCGATGCCCGACGCCTCGATGGTGAGGATCTTGGTGATCCGCTTGCCGGCGAAATGCTCGGCCCATGCGGCGCCCATCTGGTCGAACAGGGAGACGTCGCACTGGTGGTTGAGGAAGGCGTCGACCTTCAGCACGTTGCCCGGCTTGACCGTTCCGTCCTGACGGATTCGCTCTTCGAGTTCCTTCATGAACAAACACTCCTCGTATGGTGATGCAAACGGTAATGGGTAAACCATACGCCCCATAGTTGACTCGCGGGCGCACATGCGACGTGCGCGTCGCGAACCGTCCTGACCCGACGGTGTGATAGACATGATGGGCGCATACGCATCGTCCCCGACGCATGACGGACCGGCGGAGGGAACGGACGGTTTGGATAGCAGGAGGAGCACCAGTGCAGCAGGATCCCGATGTCATCGCACGCACCGCCGAGGAACTCGTGGGCGACCTCAATCCGCAGCAGGGCGAGGCCGTGCAATACCAAGGCCCGGCGCTGCTGATCGGCGCGGGCGCAGGCTCGGGCAAAACCCGAGTGCTCACCCGCCGCATCGCGTGGATCCTCAGCCAATTCGGCGCATGGCCCAGCCAGATCCTCGCCATCACCTTCACCAACAAAGCCGCCGCCGAAATGCGCGAACGCCTCGCCACCCTGATCGGGCCGGTCGCCCAACGCATGTGGGTGTCGACCTTCCATTCGGCCTGCGTGCGCATCCTGCGCCGCGACGGCCAGTCCATCGGACTCAAATCGGGCTTCTCCATCTACGATTCCGCCGATTCGGAACGCCTGATCAAAATCATCGCCACCGAATTCAATCTGGACGTCAAGCGCTACACCCCGCGCTCCATCCTGGGCAAGATCTCCGACCTGAAGAACAATCTGACCGGATGGCAGGAATACCTCGCCGCGCACGCCCCGGACTTCACGCCCGGCCAGCGAGGCTACCAGTTCGGCCATGCCGGCGATCTGGAGGCCATCCACGCGGTCCTCTACGCCGAATACGAGCATCGTCTGGGATTGGCCAACGCCGTCGACTTCGACGACCTGATCGGCCGCACCGTCGAACTGCTGCGCAAGGACCCGCAGGTGGCCGACTACTACCACCACCGCTTCCGCTACATCCTCGTCGACGAGTATCAGGACACCAACCACGCCCAATACGTGCTTGTGCGCGAACTCGCCGGAGTGGACGCGCGCGAATCCGCGGACGCCACGCCCGGCGGCAACGGTCGGTTCGCCGGCAAAACCGGCCCCGCATGGATCACCGTCGTGGGCGACTCCGACCAGTCCATCTACGCCTTCCGCGGCGCGGACATCCGCAACATCCAGGACTTCGAGCAGGACTTCCCCAACGCGAAAACCATCATGCTCGAACAGAACTACCGCTCCACGCAGACCATCCTCGACGCGGCCAACGCCGTCATCACCAACAACGAGGGCCGCAAACCGAAGAAACTGTGGACCGCCATGGGCAAAGGCGAGCCGATCGTGGGCTACGCGGCCGACAACGCGCAGCAGGAGGCCGCATGGGTGGCGGGCGAGATCGCGCGCCTGCACGCCGAGGAAGGCATCGCCTACTCCGACATGGCCATCATGTACCGCGCCAACGCGCAGTCGCGCTCGCTGGAAGAGGCGCTGATCAACGGTGGAGAGCCCTACCAGCTGGTCGGCGGCACGAAGTTCTACGAACGCAGGGAGGTCAAGGACGCGCTGGCCTACCTGCAGGCGCTCGTCAACCCCGACGACGACGTGAACCTGCGCCGCATCCTCAACGTGCCCAAGCGCGGACTCGGCGACCGGGCCGAAGGTATCCTGCTCAACTATGCGCGCGAGCACGGCGCCAGCTTCTTCTACGCGCTGATGCATGTGGACGAGATCCAGGACATGCCCACGCGCACCGCCAACCAGTTGCGGGCCTTCCGCGACCTGATGGCCTCGCTTTCGCAGTTCACCCGCGCGCATGACGCCAAACCCAGCGAGGTCGTGGCCGAGGTGCTCGACAAGTCGGGTCTGCGCGCCGACCTGGAGAAATCCGTCGACCCGCAGGACGCCTCGCGACTGGAGAACCTCTCCCAGCTGCAATCCACGGCGGCGGAATTCGAGCAGAAAACCCCGGACGCCACGCTGGCGGGCTTTTTGGAGACCACGGCGCTGGTGGCCGACTCCGACCAGCTGCCCGACGAGGGCGAGGATTCCGGCAAGGTCACGCTGATGACCCTGCACACCGCGAAGGGCTTGGAATACCCGGTGGTGTTCCTCACCGGCATGGAGCAGGGCACCTTCCCGCATTCGCGCGCCATGGAGGATATCAGCGAATTGTCCGAGGAACGCCGTCTCGCCTACGTGGGCATCACGCGCGCCAAGCGGCGGCTGTATGTGACGCGCGCGGCCGTGCGCTCCCAGTGGGGGCAGGCCAGCGACATGATGCCCAGCCAGTTCCTCGACGAGATTCCTGACGAGCTGGTCGACTGGAAGCGGCGCGAGGCCGGCGTGGAGCGTATGCGCGGCGCGTGGGGGCGCGACGAGTTCGACGATGATTTCGGTGGCTGGGACGACGACTTCTCCTCCGGGACGACCTTCGGCGGCTCCGGTTCCTCGTATGGTTCGTCGTACGGGTCGGGTTCCCGATACGGTTCGTCGTATGGTTCGGGATCGTCGTCGTATGGCTCCGGCTCGCGATACGGCGGATCCAGCCGTTCCGGCTCCGGCTCGTATGGAGGCTCATCGTATGGTTCCGGTTCGAGCGGCCGCTCCTACGGATCGGGTTCCGGCTCGCGTTCGTATGGGTCCTCCGGTTCCCGATACGGTTCCGGTTCGGGCTCGTCCTATGGTTCCGGGCGCTCGGGTTCCGGCTCCTCGCATGGCGGTACGCGCGGCGGCAAGGTGACCACGCGCCGCGTCGCTCCGAAGTCCGGCGGTTCGTCCGCGCAGCCCGTGTCTTCGCTGGATAAGGACAACCAGCTGAACATCGCCGATTTTTCGATCGGCGACAAGGTGACGCACGACAAGTTCGGACTCGGCACCGTCGTCGACCTGCAGGACAAGGGGCGCAATTCGGTGATCACCGTCGACTTCGGCTCCGCCGGCACCAAACGTCTCATGCTTCGCGTGGCACCGATCGAAAAACTCTAAAAGAGTTTTTCATAAATCGGTGCAGCGAGGAGTCGGACAGCCCAGCGGGCTGTACGACGACGGAGCCATCCTTAGTTCCGATCGAAAAACTCTGAAGGAGTTTGCCGCTACCACAGACCGGCATGCAAATCAAGTCTTGATTTTCTTGATGTTCGGCTGCATAATCTCGAAGGTTTATGCAACTGATGAGAGGACATCATGAAGAACAAGCTGATCGCATCCCTGCCCGCCATCATCCTCGGCGCGTTGACCGCCATCGCCCCGCAGACCTTCGCGCACGCCTGCGCCGGCCATGACGTTCCCGGCGCCTGCCATTACTCGGCGCTGGCGGCCAGCGGCGTCGGCGTCGTCATCGCCCTGCTCGGCGTGGCCGCCCTGTTCGTCGGCACGCGCGAACGCATCGGACTGAACATCGCCGTCGTGATCAACGCGTTGCTGGTGCTCGCCATCCCCACCGTGCTGATCGGCGTATGCCAGGGAGCGATGATGCACTGCCGTATGGTGATGCTGCCCACGTTGATGGTGCTCGGCGCGCTCGCCATCGTGTTCGCCGCCATCGCCCTGGTCATGGACGCGAAGTCCACCAACGCCGCCGCCACGCGGGTGCGCTGACCGACATGCCGCATATCACCTTGGGCAGGCTGCCCTTCGAGAATCTCAAACGCAAACCGTTCCGCACGGCCGCATTGTTGGTGATCGTCACCATGCTCTCCGCCACGTTCTTCGGCGGCGCGATGCTGGCATTGAACCTCAACGCAGGCCTTGACAGCATGCAGAAGCGTCTGGGCGCCGACCTCATGGTGGTGCCGCAGAACACCGGCGCCAAAGCCGAGGCGCTGCTCACCAGCTCCACCTCCAGCACCTTCTATTTCACCAACGACATCGCCTCATTGGTAAGCAAAGCCGACGGCATCGCGCAATCCACCGTGCAGACGTACATCTCCTCGCTCACCGCCGACTGCTGCGACGAACAGGTGCAGATCATCGGCTTCAACCCGGCCACCGACTTCGTCATCGAACCGTGGATCACCTCGGAATACGACCAGACGTTGGAGACGGGCCAGGTGATCGCCGGCGCGAACATCAACGTGTCCACCTCCGGCACCATCAAACTCTACGACCACGAGTTCCCGGTGGCCGCGCAACTGGCCACCACCGGCACCAGCCTCGACAATTCCGTCTTCGTCAATCAGGAGACGATTCCGCGCATCGTGGGATATTCGGCCCAAGTGGGGCATCCCGCGATTCCCGAGGAATACGCCGACACGGCCGTCTCCGCCGTGCTGATCAAAGTGGCCGACGGATATTCGGCCGAACAGGTGGCCGACAACATCACCGAGGCCTCCGGACTCGACGGCCTGGGATACGTGTATCCGGGTGGCATCACCGCCACCACGAAGACGAATCTGAGCGCGATCGTCGGCTACGTCGCCCTGTTCCTCGCGGCCTTCTGGGTGATGGGCGTGGTCGTGCTGCTCGCCGTGTTCTCCTCATCCACCAACGAACGCAAACGCGAATTCGCGTCGCTGCGCATTATGGGGGCGACCCGCGGCACGCTGGTGGGGCTGATCGTCAAGGAGTCCGCCTTGCTGGGACTTATCGGCGGCGTGATCGGCATCGCGCTCGCCTCGCTGGTGATCTTCCCGTTCAGCACGCTGATCGGCCGCCAGCTGCAACTGCCGTACCTACAGGTCGGCGTGCCCACCACGCTTGGTCTGATGGCGGCCGGACTCGTGTTCGCCGTGCTCACCGGCATGATCGCTTCGGTGGCGTCCGCCTACCGTTTGTCGAAACCGGAGACCTATCTCATGCTCAGGGAGGGGGAGTGACGCGCATGATCGAACTCGTACCCTTTGGTTATCCCGAATATAGGGAAGAGGAGGCGAAGCGATGACGCAGATGGACCAGACGCGCGCGACGGCCTCTGTCGCAACGATGCAGGATCACGAAACGCCTTTACTTGCGATACGCGATCTGACCCGCGAATTCAAACGCCGAGGCGAGGCCTTCGCCGCCGTCGACCATGTGGATCTCACTGTGGACGCCGGCGAATTCATCGCGATCGTCGGACGTTCCGGCAACGGCAAAAGCACGCTGCTCAATCTCATCACCGGATTATTGACGCCCACCAGCGGTTCGGTGACATTGGACGGTCGTGACGTGGCCTCGCTTTCCGACCGTGAGATCTCGGCCCTGCGCAACACGGTCATAGGATTCGTGCCGCAGAGCCATACGCTGCTCGGCAACCTCACCGTGCTCGACAATGTGATCCTGCCCGCCGTGTTGGGCGGCGGAGGCAAGGTTCCGGCGGGAGGAGATCCCTCGACTGCGCTCGGGATGACGGATGATGGGACTTCTGTCGCATCGGAAGGCGACTCCTCCGCCACGTCGAGTGGTGATTCTTCTGTCGCATCGGACGACTCTTCCACCACCTCGGGCGGAGGTTCCTCCGTCATTCCGAGCGAAGTCGAGGAATCCCTTGCCAAGACGGGTGATGGTTCTCTCGTCATTCCGAGCGAAGTCGAGGAATCTCCCGAAACGCAGGTCGATCCGGACATGCCCGACGTCATCGCGCCGATGCCCGCCGCCGAACCCAACGCAAGCGAAGCCGACCCTCTGGTCGACCGTGCGACGGAGCTGCTCACCCGCCTGGGTGTGGCCGATCTGTCCGCCTGCTATCCGAAGGAGCTTTCCGGAGGCGAGATGCGTCGAGTCTCCATCGCCCGCGCGCTGATGAACGATCCCAAACTGCTGATCGCCGACGAACCGACCGGCGATCTCGACGCGGAAAGCACCGCCATCGTCATGCGTCTGCTGCGCGAAACCGCGGACCGGGGCACCGCCGTGCTCATGGTCACGCATGATCACGACGCGCTGGCCTACGTCGACCGCCGCTACCGTATGGACCGGGGCATCCTCACCCAAGACTGACGCTTGTCACGAGGCGCGGGTACTATGTTCACTTTGGTGTGTCCCATCAGGGGCGCACTGTCTGGAGCCTTAGCCCATCAACGGGTCGGCGGCCCGAATCCGTAAGGAGGCAGGCCGTTCGTGAGCGATCACGACGAAGCGTTGGAGAGGCCGGCTCAGCGTGGGGATCCACCCAAGGATTCCCGCGTTCCGTTCAGACAACGACAGAAAGAATAGGAATATCATGACGAACGTTCAGCGTTCCCGCCGTCAGGTGCGTCTTTCCCGCGCCCTGGGCATCGCACTGACCCCCAAGGCTCAGCGCATCTTCGAGAAGCGTCCGTACGCCCCCGGCGAGCACGGCCGCACCCGCCGCCGCACCGAGTCCGATTACGCGGTGCGTCTGCGCGAGAAGCAGCGTCTGCGTGCCCAGTACGGCATCTCCGAGAAGCAGCTGCGCGCCTCCTACGAGAAGGCGACCCGCACCGCCGGCCAGACCGGTAACGCCATGCTGCAGGACCTCGAGGTCCGCCTCGACAACCTGGTGCTGCGCTCCGGCTTCGCCCGCACGACCGCCCAGGCCCGTCAGTTCGTGGTGCACCGTCACATCCTCGTCGACGGCAACATCGTGGACCGCCCGTCCTACCGCGTCAAGCCCGGCCAGACCATCCAGGTGAAGGCCAAGAGCCAGACCATGGTGCCGTTCCAGATCGCCGCCGAAGGCGTGCATCGCGACGTGCTGCCCCAGGTTCCCGGCTATCTCGACGTGAACCTCGCCTCCCTGAAGGCCACCCTGACCCGCAAGCCGGAAGCCGAAGAGGTGCCGGTGCAGGTCAACATCCAGTACGTGGTCGAATTCTACGCTCGCTGATCCTCAGCGAACCCATCCTTTAGGACATACCGGGCGATGCCCCGTGGCCGAATGCGGCCGCGGGGCATCGTTCGTTGTGGCCGGGTTCGCACAGGCCGACGCCCCGGACCATCCCGTGCGACCCATAAATCCCGGCGAAACGCACATATTCCCGAGGAATCGCCGTCATCTTGCCGATTCGCGCTGTTATGCGATGTTCGGTTCGTGTTCGGAAAAGTCGCACGGAAACGATTGCGACTCCCCGTCGTGCGCGTACACTGGGAGGCATGATTCTTCATCTGCACCTCGTCCGGCACGGACAGACCTATTTCAACCGATACAACCGCCTGCAGGGCTGGTCGAACTCTCCTCTGACGGAAGCGGGACTCGCCGACGCCGTCACGGCGGGGGAGAAGCTCAAGGGGATCGACTTCGCCGCCGCCTACTGCTCGGACACCACACGCGCGCAGATGACCGCCGAACGCATCCTCGACATCAACGAGGCGGCCGGCCACGCACGTCCCACGCTTGTCGCGGACATGCATTTCCGCGAGCAATGCTACGGCTATTACGAAGGCCAGGATATGGCGATGGCCTGGTACGCGGCCGGCGCTCCGCACGGCGCGAAAACCTATAACGAAATCGTCTCGAAATTCGGACTCGCCGCCACACGCGACTTCCTTAAAGAGGCAGATCCCTTTCATGACGCGGAATCCGATGAGGAGTACTGGACGCGCGTCGAAGGCGCGTTCGCGCTGATCGCCGCGAATCCCGCGCTCAAAGGCGGCGACGATGTGCTGCAGATCAGCCACGGCAACACGCTGCTCAGCCTCGCCCACCGCTTCGGCGGCGACGATTTGGATCTGAGTGAGCGCCCCGCCAACGGTTCGGTCACCGTGCTCGATTTCGACACCGACAAACCCTTCGCCGAGGCCATCACCATCACCGCGTACAACCGGTGACGGTTCGTGAGTCGCACCTATTGATTAGTCTGGTGCGGTATTGTGTACGGAAGAGTTCGCTGAGCAGGAAAGAGGTTCAAGATGGCTGTAGGAGAGATCGCAGGTCTGATCGCGGCGATTGTGTTCGCGATCCTCGCTGGGTTCATGATCTACCCGCTGATCCGTCTGGGCAAGCTGTTCGACCAGATCGCCGACACCGTCAAGCAGTCCGGCGAGCATGCCATTCCCGCGCTTGACGAGTCCGTGACCACGGTGCGCCAGGTCAACAAGTCGCTGGAGGACGTGAACAAGATCTCCGCGGCCGCGTCCACCACGGCGAACAACGTCGGCGCGCTCACCGATCTGTATGGCTCGTTCCTCGGCAAGCCGGTGATCAAGGCGGCGTCCGCCGCGTACGCGCTGAAAAGCACCGCCCAATCCTTCCTTGCCAAGCAGAGCACCGACCAAGGGGAGAAGTGATGTTCAAACGACTGTTCTGGATCGGAATCGGCGCGGCCATCGGCGTGATGGCCGTCACCAAGGCGCAGGCCTACGTCAAGGCGCACACGCCCGACAAGGCGCGCCAGTTCCTGCTCGGCCCCGATCCCGAGAACGTGACGATGAAAACGATGGAAGGCCTGATCGCCGAATTCAACGCCACGCGTCGAGCCCGCGAGGCTGAACTCAACCGGCAATACGCGGACCGCGCCCGCTGAACACCTATAGGCGCGACTGTTTTCGACGTTTCAACGGCCCTCGGCCACACCTGTAATTCCTCAATGAAGGGCCCGCGCGCCCTCACACCACAACCCACAAGGAGCATGGCACCACAATGCGCACTTCTGAAATCGCGAAGCGCTACCTTGACTATTTCGAGAAGCACGACCATCTCGTCGTGCCGTCGGCGTCCCTGATCTCGCCGAACCCGACCACCCTGTTCACCATCGCCGGCATGGTGCCGTTCATCCCCTACCTGATGGGCGAGCAGACCGCCCCGTACCCGCGCATGGCCTCGAACCAGAAGTGCGTGCGCACGCTGGACATCGACGAGGTGGGCAAAACCACCCGCCACGGCACCTTCTTCCAGATGATCGGCAACTTCTCCTTCGGCGACTACTTCAAGGAGGAGGCCATCCACTACGCGTGGGAGCTGCTGACCCTGCCGGTCGAGCAGGGCGGCTATGGACTCGCCCCCGAGGATCTGTGGATGACCACCTTCACCGATGACGAGGAAGCCCGCGCCATGTGGCGCAACGAGGGCGTCGACCCCGAGCATATCCAGATCATGGGCATGGAGGACAACTTCTGGACCACCGGCGGCCCCGGTCCCGGCGGCCCCTGCTCCGAGATCTACGTGGACCGCGGCCCCGAATACGGCGTCGAAGGCGGCCCGATCGCGGACGAGAACCGCTACATCGAGATCTGGGACCTCGTGTTCGAAAACTACGAGGTCGACAACGTCAAATCCAAAACCGACCTGCATATCGTGGGCGAGCTGGAGAACAAGAACATCGACACCGGCGCGGGTCTGGAGCGACTGGCCTACCTGCTGCAGGGCAAGCAGAACATCTACGAGACCGACGAGGTCTACCCGGTGATCGAGGCGGCCGAACGCCTGTCCGGCCACAAGTACGGCGAGGACGCGGACGCCGACGTGCGCTTCCGTGTGGTCGCCGACCATGTGCGCTCCGCCCTGATGATCATGAGCGACGGCGTGCGCCCGAGCAACGTGGGCCGCGGCTACGTGCTGCGCCGCCTGCTGCGCCGCGTCGTGCGCTCGATGCGCATGCTCGGCGTGACCGATCCGGTGCTGCCCAGCCTGTTCCCGGTCTCCAAGGCCGCGATGGAGGCCAGCTACCCCGAGCTCAACGACACCTTCCATGACGTGACCGAAGCCGCCTACGGCGAGGAGGACACCTTCCTGCGCACGCTGGAGAACGGCACCACCATCCTCGACGTGGCCGTGAGGAAGGCCAAGGAGGCCGGCGAGGAGACCGTGTCCGGCAAGGACGCGTTCACCCTGCACGACACCTACGGCTTCCCGATCGAGCTGACCCTCGAGATGGCCGCCGAACAGGGCGTGAAGGTCGACGAGGCGAAGTTCCGCGAGCTGATGGCCGAGCAGAAGGGCCGCGCCCGCGCCGACGCGCTCAAGAAGCGTCACAACGTGGATCTGTCCGTCTACGACGATTTCAAGAAGACGCTCGCCAAGCCGATCGACTTCCTCGGCTACACCGACTTCTCCGCCCGCGGCACGGTGCTCGGCATCATGCAGGAGGGCAAGGGCTCCGTGCCCGCGGTCACCGCTCCGGCGACCGTCGAGGTGATCCTCGACCGCACGCCGTTCTACGCGGAGGCCGGCGGCCAGCTCGCCGACCAGGGCGAGATCCTCTCCGACGACGGCGCGGTGCTCGAGGTCGACGACGTGCAGAAGCCCATCAAGGATCTCATCGTCCACCAGTGCCGCCTGACCGAAGGCACGCTGGTGGTGGGCACGCAGGTCAACGCCAACATCGATCTGAACCGCCGCGGCGCCATCGCCCGCTCGCACACCGCCACCCATATGGTGCACAAGGCGCTGCGCGAGGAGCTCGGCCCGCAGGCCACCCAGCGCGGCTCCGAGGACGCCCCGAACCGTCTGCGTTTCGACTTCCAGTGGTCCAAGGCGCCGGCCAAGACGGTGATCAGCGCCGTCGAGGAGCGCGTGAACGACCGTCTGCGCGACAATCTGGCCGTCACCACGCAGGAGATGAAGTTCGATGACGCCATCGCTCTGGGCGCCATGCATCTGTTCGGCGAGAAGTACGGCGACATCGTGCGCGTCGTGTCCATCGGCGAGGACGGTTGGAGCCGCGAGCTGTGCGGCGGCACCCACGTTGACCACGTCGGCAAGATCGGCGCGGTCAACATCATGTCCGAAGCGTCGATCGGCTCCGGCGTGCGTCGCGTGGACGCGCTGGTGGGACAGAGCGCCTACGAATACAACGCGCGTGAGCACGCGCTCGTCTCGCAGCTGAGCGACAAGCTCAACGCGCGTCCGGACGAGCTGGCCGACCGTGTGAACACGCTGCTCGCCAAGCTCAAGGAATCCGACCGACGTCTGGCCTCCATGTACGAATCCCAGCTGGCCGCGTCCGTGCCGGAACTGGTGACGGCCGCTCAACAGTCGAACCACTCGATCAAGGTCGCGGCGAAGAACGTCGGACATTTCGGTTCCTTCGACGCGCTGCGCAAGACGGTGCTCGACGTGCGCGGCCGCCTCGGCGAGGACGCTCCCGTGGTGGTGGCCCTCGCCGGCGTGAGCGAGGACGACAAGCCCATGGTGGCGGTCGCCACCAACGATTCCGCCCGCAAGCTCGGCATCAAGGCCGGCGATCTGGTGCGCGGCGCATCCAAGATCCTCGGCGGCGGTGGCGGCGGCAAGCCGGACTTCGCCCAGGGCGGCGGCGCCGACGCGACGAAGATCGACGAGGCGTTGGAGGCGCTGTCCTCCGAGGTGGCGAAGGCCTGACACGCACGACGATGGTGTGGTTAGGCGTTGATCTGGGGAACGCACGGGTCGGACTCGCATTGTCCGACCCGGAGCTCACCCTTGCCCATCCGGCAGGCAACATCGCCGTGTATGGCGATTCCTTCTTCGCGCTGGAGGATGTGTGCGCCCTGATCGAGGATGAGCATGTCGACCGTGTGATCGTGGGGCTTCCCCTGCAGATGGACGGCACGGAAGGCAAAAGCGCGAAAAAGGCCCGTCGGTGGGCCGACAATCTCACCAAACGTTTGAAACTGCTGGTGGACGACGACCAGTCTCCGATTCAGACGGTTCCACAGGTAACATTGGTTGATGAACGGCTGACGACCGTCAGCGCGCACCGTCTGCTTCTTGACGCGTCGGTTCGCACGAACAGGCACAGGCCCGTCGTCGACCAACAGTCTGCTGTGGTGATATTGCAGACGGCACTTGATGGTGCGAAAGAGAAGAAGGAGGCGATCGATGTCCGATAGCTTCAACGATTTTTTCGACGAGAACACGCAGTGGGTCGATCCCGGCGAAACGCCTCTCGGCGCGGAACCCCCGCGTCCGCCGAAATCGCGTAAGGAGATGCGCAAGCGCCGCGAGCAGCGTGCGCGCAAACGCGTGGTGCGCACGATTATCGTCATCGTGGTATTGGCGTTGCTTGCCGCCGGCGGATATTTCGGGTACCGCGCGCTGGCCGCTTGGAGCGCCGCCCGCAACGCGCAGCAGGAACAGGCCGCGATTCAGGACTATCCCGGTCCCGGCGGCGAAGAAGTGCTGTTCACCGTGCAGCAGGGCGAGGGCGCGACCCAAATCGCCGAGAACCTCGTCGAGGCGGACATCGTCAAATCCGCGGCGGCGTTCACCACCGTGGTGGCCGCGAACAATCTGACGCTGTATCCCGGAACCTACACGCTGCGGCTGCAGATGGCCGCCGCCGACGTGGCGAACATCCTTTCCGATCAGACCAACGCCAGCGGATTCCTTGAAGTGCGCCCCGGCGACCGCGTCTCCGCGGTGATCGCCAACGCCGTGCTGCTGACGGACTACACCGAAAGTGATTTCGAAAGCGTCGTCAACGGCGGCGGCGACGGCATTCTGCCGTCCGAGGCCGAAGGCAGCTTCGAAGGCTGGCTGGAACCCGGCACCTACGACGTGCAGAACAAAACCGTCACCGAAATCCTGCAGGAGATGGTCGATGCCCGCATCGCCAAACTCGACGATCTGGGCGTCGCCGCCGACCAACGCCAACGCGTGCTGAAAATCGCATCCATCGCTGAAGCCGAGGTGAATCGCGAGGAGTACTACGGCAAGGTCACGCGCGTGATCGAGAACCGTCTCGAAATCGGCATGAACCTGGGCATGGACACCTCGCTGGCCTATGGTCTGGGCAAAAGCGCCAGCGAAATCACCGACGCGGATATCGCCGACGAGTCGAACCTGTACAACCTGCACAACCACGAGGGACTGCCGCCCACGCCGATCAGCAATCCGGGAGACAACGCCCTCGAAGCGGCGATCAACCCCGAGGAAGGCGATTGGCTGTATTTCGTGACGGTCGACCTTTCCACCGGCGAAACCAAGTTCGTCTCCACCGAAGACGAATTCTGGCAGATCCGCGACGAATACAAGAACAACAACGAGAACGCCAACTGACATGCGTTGAAGGCGGATCGCAAGCGGCCCGGAATCGACAGGTTCGGTTCCGGGCGCTTTTGTTGTTCAACCCCATACGGCGGCGCATGCCACGGCGGCGACCGCGGCGACGACGATCACCGGCACGAACGGCACCTTGCCGCGGTACGGCGTGCGTCGTTGCGGGTCGAATCGCCGCCACCCGGCCATCCACAGCAGGCCGAACGCCCCCTTCGCCAGCCACCAGACCACCACGGCGAACAAGCCGAACATTCCGACGGCCAAACCAATCACGAACGTGCAGGTCACATCCCCGAATCCCAACGCTCCCGGTCGAATCAGCGCCAACGCGCCCTGCACCGCCGCGCACAGCAGCGCGAACAGCAGCGACTGCAATATCACGAACGCGTTGTTCTCGGCCACCGCCACCACGATGAGGGCGAGCAGCTGCGTGAGCGAACCCACCGCAACCCATGCGCGCGGCACCCGACGATGGCGCACGTCTTCAGCGCACAACGCCAGTCCACATAGAAGACTCGGCAGACACGCAAGGTATGACATACCGGTAGGATAGTCCGAAGTTACCCATCGGATAAAGGAGAAGGCATGTTGCGCTGGCAGACCGCGGGAGAATCACACGGCGAGGCGTTGGTCGCGATGATCGAGGGAGTGCCCGCGGGCGTGCGCGTCAACACGGCCGATATCGTCGGCGCACTGGCCCGCCGCCGTCTGGGCTACGGCCGCGGCGCGCGCATGAAATTCGAACAGGACCAGGTGCGTCTGCTGACCGGCGTGCGCCACGGCGTGACCATCGGCGGCCCCATCGCCATCGAAATCGGCAATACCGAATGGCCCAAGTGGACCGAGGTGATGAGCGCCGACCCGCTCGACCATGAACTGGAACGCGAAGGGCGCAACGCGCCGCTCAGCCGCCCCCGCCCAGGGCATGCGGACCTGACCGGCATGCGCAAATATGGCTTCGACGACGCGCGCCCCGTGCTGGAACGCTCCAGCGCGCGCGAAACCGCCTCCCGTGTGGCCTTGGGCGAGGTCGCCCGCCAATTCCTCGAGCAGACACTGGGCGTGACCACCGCCTCGCATGTGCTGTCCATCGGCGGCGCCGGCATCACCGACCCCACCGAGGCGACGTTGCCCACCGCGGCCGACGTTCAGGCTCTGGACACCTCGCCCGTACGCACGTTGGACAAGGACGCCGAAGCCCGCATGATCGCCCGCATCGACGAGGCGAAGGAATCCGCCGACACCTTGGGCGGCGTGGTCGAAGTCATCGCCTACGGCATGCCCGCCGGCGTGGGCACCTATGTGGAATCCGATCGTCGGCTCGACGCGGCGCTGGCCGCCGCGATGATGGGCATCCAGGCCATCAAGGGTGTGGAGATCGGCGACGGCTTCCTCGAAGCCATGCGTCCCGGATCCCAGGCGCATGACGAGATGGTGCCGGGGAAGAACGGCGGCATCGAACGCGTGACCAACCGCGCCGGCGGCATCGAAGGCGGCATGTCCAACGGGCAGCCGATCCGCGTGCGTGCCGCGATGAAGCCGATTCCATCCATTCCCAAGGCCCTGCGCACCGTGGATGTGCTCACCGGCGAGGCCGCGCAGGCCATCAACCAGCGTTCCGACTCCACCGCCGTGCCGGCCGCCGCCGTGGTCGCCGAGGCGATGGTGCGGCTCACGCTCGCCCAGTACGCGCTCGAGAAGTTCGGCGGCGACAGCGTCGAGGAGACCCGCCGCAATATGGAAAGCTATCTCGCCTCCTGGCCCGAGCATATGCGCTGACTCGAGGAACTGTGGAACCTACTGGGATGGATGCTGGGCGGAAAGGCCCGCCCATCCCTATCAGGTTCGCGACAGGCACCCTCGAACCGACGAATGAATGGTTGTGCAGATGAGTGTTGAACGAACTGGCCGTCCGGCCGGCGAAAGCCATGTCATCCTCCCGTATGCGGTGATCATCGGCATGATGGGCGCGGGCAAGACACGCGTGGGCAAAGAGGTCGCGCATATGCTCGGTTTGCCTTTCGCAGACGCGGATGTGGAGATCGAGCGCGAAGTGGGCATGAAGATCCCCGCTTATTTCGAGCGCTTTGGCGAGCCCGCCTTCCGTGAGGTGGAACGCGACCTGATCCTCGACATGCTCGAGGACTTCGACGGCGTCTTCTCGCTTGGCGGCGGCGCTCCCATGACGCCGGCGGTGCAGAAGGCGCTGGCTTTGTATATCGAGCGCGGAGGCAAGGTCGTCTATCTCATGGCCGATCCCGCCGAGGCGATGGAACGCGCCAACCGCGGCGGCGGCCGCCCCATGCTCAACGGCGACGCGGACGCGCGCTGGAAGAAGCTGTACAAGGAACGCGATCCCGTGTTCCAGCGTGTCGCGAACGCGCATGTGCGTACACGCGGACTGACGCCGCAGATGGCGGCGAGAAAGGTGATGGATATGCTTGCGGAACGTACGGTGCATGTGACCGGCTCGACCATCGAACCCTATGACGTGGCCATCGGCGAAGGCGTGATGAACCATCTCGCCGACGTGCTCGGCCCCAAGCCGGTGCGCGTGGCCCTGATCCACACCCAGCCGGTGCAGCGCCATTCCGACCGCGCGCGCACCCTGCTGCGCCAAGCCGGCTACGAGGTGAGCGACATCGTGATCCCCGACGCGGAACGCGGCAAAACCGTCGACGTGGCCAACGGCATCTGGGAGCGTCTTGGCGACGAAGGGTTCACCCGCTCCGACGCGATCGTGGGACTCGGCGGGGGAGCGGCCACCGATCTGGCCGGATTCATCGCCGCCACATGGATGCGCGGCGTGCGCTACGTGAACTGCCCGACCTCCCTGCTGGCCATGGTGGACGCCTCCACCGGCGGCAAAACCGGCGTGAACACGGCCGCGGGCAAGAACCTCGTCGGATCCTTCTACACGCCCGCCGGCGTGCTGGCCGATGTGAAGACCCTGGCGACCCTGCCGAACGACATCTTCACCGAAGGCTTGGGCGAGGTCGCCAAATCGGGCTTCATCATGGACACGGAGATCCTGCGCATCCTCGAAGAGCATGCCGATGAGCTGCGCGCCTTCGACGGCGCGAACTTCCTCGGCTCCGGACTGCAGGATGTGGTGGCCGAACTGATCGAACGCACGGTGAGCGTCAAAGCGAAGCACGTCTCCGCAGATCTCAAAGAGGCCGGCATGCGCGAGTTCCTCAACTACGGCCACACCATGGGCCATGCCATCGAAAAGCTCGAACACTTCCGTTGGCGGCATGGCAACGCCGTCGCGGTCGGCATGGTGTACGTGGCCGAATTGGCGTGCTTGCTCGGCTACATCGACGCCGATCTGGTCGACTACCACCGCTCGCTGCTTTCCTCGCTGGGACTGCCGATCTCGTGGAACAACGGGTCGTTCGATGACGTGCTCGCCCTGATGCACAAAGACAAGAAGGCCCGCGGCAACACGCTGCGCTTCGTGGTGCTCGACCGCCCCGGCCATGTGGTGCATCTGGAGAACCCGCCGGCCGACGCCGTGCGCGAGGCCTTCGAACGCATCAGCCGATAGGCCGGGTGTCGACGGACACGTCGGATTTCGGATTCAAGACGCATCCGTCACAATCGAAGATAATGGGCCGGAGCCTTCCGGTCCTCCCAACAGCCCGTCCCGTGGGGACGAATGGATAAGGAGCAATCATGACCAAGGTCATCGTCGTCAACGGTCCGAATCTGGGACGGCTCGGCGTACGCCAGCCCGACGTGTACGGCCGCCAGGACTTGGAGACGATGCGTAGCCTGTGCGCCGAATGGGGCGCGGCATTGGGGCTGGAGGTCGAAGTGCGGCAGACCGACGATGAAGCCGAAATCATCGGCTGGATGCACCAGGCCGCCGACGAGAAGACCCCGGTGGTGATGAATCCCGCCGCCTTCACCCACTATTCGTACGGTTTGGCCGATGCCGCCCATATGGTCATTGACGAAGGGCTGCCGCTGATCGAGGTGCACATTTCCAACCCGTCGGCGCGCGACGAGTTCCGCAAACGTTCCGTGATCAGCCCCGTCGCCACCGGCACCATCACCGGCATGGGCTTCTACGGCTACAAAATGGCCCTCGACGCCGTCGCCCACCTGATTGCGGACTAGCCGCATTCGCGCTATTTGTAAACACGCCGGGTCACATACGGATGATAGGATGAAATTCCATGGTTAGAAGACAACATGGCAATTCCTCCGAACACATCACCAAGCATATTTTCGTCACCGGCGGTGTGGTCTCATCCCTCGGCAAAGGCCTGACGGCATCGTCCCTCGGCCGCCTGCTGCGCTCCCGTGGCATCCATGTGCTGCAGCAGAAGCTCGATCCCTACATCAATGTGGATCCGGGCACGATGAACCCGTTCCAACATGGCGAGGTCTACGTGACCGAGGACGGCGCCGAAACCGATCTCGACATCGGCCACTACGAGCGATTCCTCGACGTCTATCTGAGCCAGAAGGCGAACGTCACCACCGGTCAGATCTACCAGGAGGTGCTGCGCAAGGAACGCGCCGGTGAGTACCTCGGCCAGTGCGTGCAGGTCATCCCGCACATCACCAACGAAATCAAGTCCCGCATGCGCGCCCAAGCGAGCGACGACGTGGACGTGATCATCACCGAAATCGGCGGCACCGTCGGAGACATCGAATCCCAGCCTTTCCTCGAGGCCGCGCGCGAGGTGCGCCGCGACCTCGGCTCCGAGAACTGCATGTTCGTGCACGTCTCGTTGGTGCCGTACATCTCCGCCGCACACGAGCTGAAAACCAAGCCCACCCAGCATTCCGTGATGATGCTGCGCCAGCTGGGCATCACGCCCGACGCGCTCGTGCTGCGAAGCGACCGTCCTCTCAACGAATCCGTCAAGGACAAGATCTCCCTGATGTGCGATGTGGACGCCGAAGGCGTGGTCAACTGCGTGGACGCTCCGAGCATCTACGACGTGCCGAAGATCCTCTTCGACGAAGGCCTCGACGCCTACGTGGTGCGCGAGCTCGGTCTGCCCTTCCATGACGTGGATTGGGATGAATGGTCCGATCTGCTGGAGCGTGTGCACCATCCCAAGCATGAGGTGAACATCGCCATCGTCGGCAAGTACATCGACCTGCCGGACGCCTACCTGTCCGTCACCGAGGCCATCAAGGCCGGCGGTTTCGCCAATTACGCGAAGGTGAACGTCAAGTGGGTCGCGGCCGACAAGTGCGAGACCGAGGAGGGCGCGGCCGCCGCGCTCGACCAGGTCGACGGCATCGTCGTGCCCGGCGGCTTCGGCATCCGCGGCATCGACGGCAAGATCGGCGCGTTCAGGTTCGCCCGTGAGAACAAGCTGCCCGCCCTCGGCCTGTGCCTCGGTCTGCAGTCCATGGTCATCGAATATGCCCGCGACATGGTCGGTCTTGACGACGCGAACTCCACCGAATTCGAGCCCGATTGCGCCACGCCCGTCATCGCCACGATGGAGGAGCAGAAGGATATCGTCGCCGGTAAGGGTGATATGGGCCACACCATGCGACTGGGATCCTACCCGGCCGAATTGGAGGAGGGCTCGCTGGTCGCCGAACTCTACGGCACCACGCATGTGACCGAACGCCATCGCCACCGCTACGAGGTGAACGTGGCCTACAAGGACGCCCTGCGCGAGGCCGGCCTGAGGATCTCCGGCCAAAGCCCGGACGGCGAACTCACCGAGTTCGTGGAACTGCCGCGTGAGGTGCATCCGTTCTATGTCTCCACGCAGGCGCATCCCGAGTTCAAGTCCCGTCCGACCAAGCCACATCCGCTGTTCGCTGGCTTGGTCAAGGCCGCGCTGGACCACCAGCAGGGCCGCTGATCGCGCCCTGTGACGCACGCAGGACAAGCCCCGTTCGGTGACGGGGCTTGCTGCTATATTGGCTCACGGTGAGCGCCGCGGCATAAACGGCGCTCGTTGTGCGAGAAACAAGGGTTTCAAAGAAGGAACGACAATGGCTGATGAGTCAGTGGACCCGAATCGCTCAGATACGACGCCTGAGCTGCTGTGGAACGTCGGAGACGAGACCGAGGTGATTCGTCCCGTGTCCGAGTCTCCGTTTACCGCGGTCATCGATCCGATGGATGACAACATGGACGCGTTGGGCAAGGTCAAGGTGAAGAAGAAGCGTCTGATTTGGCCGTGGATCGTGCTGGCCGTCGTGCTCGTGCTGGGCGCTGCCACCGCCGGCGGCTGGTGGTTCTTCGAATCCCATGCGCTGCCGGGCGTGAGCCTGTGGGGCAATTCGATGGTGGGCAAATCCAGGCAGCAGATCATCAACGCCATCGACGATCAGGTGAACAACACCGCCGTGCCGGTGGAATACAACGGCGAAACCGCTTCCTTCACGTTGAAGGAACTCGGCTACGACATCGATTCCGAAGAGATCGCCGATCAGGTAGTGAACGCCAAGCGCGACGGCGCATGGTGGAAGCGCTATCTGCCGAACGAACAGGAGAACATCGAGCCCGACATCTCACTGTCCGTCGCGGACGGCTCCGTGATCGACGAGGCTTTGGGTACGGCCGAAGTGACGCCGGTGGACGCCCAAGTGACCCTGAACGCGGATGGCAACGGCTTCGACGTGGTGCCGATGCAGCTCGGCAAGGGCGCGGACGCGCAGGCGGTGGCTGAGCAAGGCATCGCCGCGGTCGAGTCTCTGGGCGATGTCCAGCCGCAGACGGTGACCATCGAACTGAAGGATACCGAGCCCGCGGTCACCGACACCATCGCGAACGAGGCGAAGGCCACACTTGACGGATTGGTGAGCAATCCCGTGGAGATCAAGGTGAACGACCATACCATCGCCACGATCGACGCCCCCGCCCTCGCGGCCTCCATGACGATCAACGCGAACGAACAGGCCAAGCTGGCGGATAATGAAACCCGCAACGGCTATGTGGTGTTCAACGCCGACAAGATGCAGGAGTACTACAACAACTCCATCAAGACGAATCTGCAGACCGGGCGTGAGGATCGCGAAGTCGTCGTCAACAACAACGGCGAAGAGCTCGAAGTGGTCACCGAAGGCCATGACGGTGTCACCGTGGCGGACGGCGCCGATACGAACATCGGTCCGCAGCTCGTCGAAGCGCTGGCCAATGGCGGCGGCTCCGTAAGCGTCGAGGGCACCGTCGATCCGATGCAGACGAAAACCACCAAACGTCACGTGGTGGTCGATCTGTCCGACAACAAGGTCTACGCCTACGAGAACGACCAGCTGATCCGTACGATGAGCATGTCCGCCGGTCAAGGCAACAGCCGCACTACCGGCGAATGCGTCAGCGGCGGAGACCTGTGCACTCCCACCGGAGACTTCACCATCTGGCTGAAGTACGAATCGCAGGATATGAGCGGCAACCTCACCCTGTCCGATGGCTCCACCTCCCAATGGGACGTCAAGGGCGTCGGATTCGTGAACTACTTCTCCCGCAGCGGCTGCGCCATCCACCGCATCGCCACGTCCGGCTACGTCAGCGACGCGGCGGTGGCGGCGATGGGCAACACCTCCCACGGCTGCGTGGGCATCGGCTGGGACCAAGCCGAATGGTTCTACAACTGGTGCGTGATGGGCACCACCGTGCACGTGCAGGTCTGACGAGCCGCACCAGCCGATTCGACAGTCACGCAAAGCGGCTTTCCGCATACGGGAAGCCGCTTTGTCATAAGCGTCCGCCACCACTGGCTGTAGACCCGTTCAGGTGTGTTTCATATCACGTTCGCGGTCGGCCGACATCCGGTGCGGATACTAGTATTGCTCGCCGAGTTCTGTTACGTTGGCGTAAGACGAAATCAAGAAATGTAAGGAGGCGGGCACATGAGCGAGCAACAAGCCCCTGGCGCCGCGTCAGACGTGGAGATGAGCCAGTATGTGGCTGATCGAGGCCGCGTCAACGAGGACAAGATCAGGCAGGATGACGAGATCATCTCGCAGTTCGGCGAATACCTCTACGGCTGGCATGATTCCGACGCCGCCGGCGAGGCCGCGAAAAAGGGCATCAGCGAGCAGGTGGTGCGTGAGATCAGCGCTGACAAAGGCGAGCCCGAGTGGATGCTCGAGAAACGTCTCGAAGGCTACCGCGACTTCGTGAACCGCCCGATGCCCCTGTGGGGCGTCGATTTGAAGGATTTCGACGCGGACGACTTCAAGTACTACGTCAAGCCGATGGACAAGCAGGCCGCCTCTTGGGAGGAAGTGCCCGACGAAATCCGCGACACCTACGACAGGCTCGGCATTCCGGAGGCGGAGAAAAGCCGTCTGATCTCCGGCGTGGCCGCGCAGTACGAGTCCGAGATGATTTACCATTCCATTCAGGACGACCTGAAAAAGCAGGGCGTGATCTTCGTGGACACCGACACTGCGGTGCGCGAATATCCCGAGATCGTACAGAAGTACTTCGGCAAGTGCATTCCCAGCAACGACAATAAGTTCTCCGCGCTCAACACTGCGGCATGGTCGGGCGGCTCGTTCGTCTACGTGCCCAAGGGCGTGCATGTGGACATCCCGTTGCAGGCGTACTTCCGCATCAACACCCCGAATATGGGCCAGTTCGAACGCACGCTGATCATCGCGGACGAAGGCTCCTACGTGCATTACGTGGAGGGCTGCACCGCTCCGATCTACTCCACCGATTCGCTGCACTCCGGCGTGGTGGAGATTTTCGTGGAGCCGCACGCCCGCGTGCGTTACACCACCGTGCAGAACTGGTCGAACAACGTCTACAATCTCGTGACCCAGCGCGCCTACGTGCGCGCGCACGGCACGATGGAATGGGTGGACGGCAACATCGGTTCCAAGGCCACGATGAAATACCCGGCCTGCGTGCTCGCCGAACCGTATGCGAAGGCTGAGACCATGTCGCTCGGCTTCGCCGGCAAAGGCCAGTATCAGGATACGGGCGCGAAGATGATCCATCTCGCTCCGCACACCAGCTCCACGATCGTCGCCAAGTCGATCTCCCGCGGCGGCGGACGTTCCGCCTACCGCGGCCTGGTCAAAATCGTCGACGGTGCCGAAGGCTCGTCGAACTCCACCGTGTGCGACGCGTTGCTGGTGGACGACTACTCCCGCTCCGACACCTACCCGCATGTGGATGTGCGCGAGGACGACGTGTCCATGGCCCATGAGGCGACCGTCTCCAAGGTCTCCGAAGACCAGCTGTTCTATCTGATGAGCCGCGGCCTCAACGAGGACGAGGCGATGGGCATGATCGTGCGCGGCTTCGTCGAGCCGATCAGCCGCGAGCTGCCGATGGAATACGCGCTCGAACTCAATCGACTGGTGGAACTGCAGATGGAAGGATCGGTGGGCTGAGCATGGCCGAGAAGGAAATCAACATCCCCGTCGCGGATCCGAACGATCCGTATGCGACTCCGGCGGCCATGCCGTCGAGCGCCGACCGCAATCCACGCTCCTTCGACGTGGCGGATTTCGCCGCGCCCTCGCGCGACCAGGAGGATTGGCGCTACACTCCGATCGAACGCATCGAGGAGTTCTTCGACGTGTTCGAACCATCCGGCCAGACCGTGGTGGAAATCGGCATGGTGGACGGCTCCCCGGTTCCCGGAAACCACGTCACCATCGCCCAGCGCAAGCTCGGCGAAGCGCCCTCCGGCACCGTCTCCAAGCCCAGCGACCGCGTGGCCGCCGTGGAATGGAACTCCGGCGCCACCGCCACCATCATCGAACTGAACGGCGAACTCGACCAGCCGGTGCTCGTGCGGGTGCACGGCGCGGGCCAGACGCTCGACGCCCTGCATCTGGTGATCGCGGCCGCCCCCAACACGCATGCCGACGTGGTCGTCGAACACGACGGCGAAGCGCGCTTGGCCGAAGGCGTGGAGATCGTCACCGGACAGGACAGCCACATCTCCGCCACGTTCATCCAGGAATGGGCGCACGGTTCCAAGCATGTGGGCAATCATCGCCTGCATGTGGGCAAGGGCGCGAGCCTGCGCCACTCCGTCGTCACCCTCGGCGGCGACGTGGTGCGCATCCGCATGGATCAGGACTTCGGCGGAGAGCAGGGCGAGCTCAACATGCTCGGCATCTACTTCGTCGATCCGGGCGAGCATATCGAACACCGCACGATGGTGGTGCACAACCATCCCGAATGCAAATCCCGCGTGGTCTACAAGGGAGCGCTCGACGGCAAGGACGCGCACTCCACATGGGTGGGCAACGCGCTGATCGAACCGACCGCCCCCGGCACGGACTCATACGAGCTGAACCGCAACCTCGTGCTCACCCCGGGCGCGATCGCCGACTCCGAGCCGAATCTGGAGATCGAGAACGGCAACATCGTCGGCGCGGGCCATGCCTCGTCGGTGGGCCGCTTCGACGATGAGGAGCTGTTCTACCTGCAGTCGCGCGGCATCCCTGAAATCGAAGCCCGCAAACTCGTGGTGCGCGGCTTCTTCGGCGAACTCGTCGACGAGATCGGCGTGCCCGCCATCTCCGAGCATCTCATGACCGTCATCGACCGACGCCTGTCCCGCGGCGAGAACGCGGAACTCGCGAAGGCCTTCGAAGAGCAGTAAGCCGCTACCAGTTTTAGGAGAACACCAATGGCAACCCTGGAAATCAAAGACCTCGTCGCCCACGTCGAAACCAAGGACGGCATCAAGCAGATCCTCAAAGGCGCGAGCCTGACCGTCAACTCGGGCGAGACCCACGCCATCATGGGCCCCAACGGCTCCGGCAAGTCCACGCTGGCCTACACGCTGGCCGGACACCCCAAGTACATCGTCGACTCCGGCCAAGTGCTGCTCGACGGCGAGGATGTGCTCAAGATGACCCCGGACGAGCGCGCCAAAGCCGGCCTGTTCCTGGCCATGCAGTATCCGGTCGAAGTGCCGGGCGTGTCGATGACGAACTTCCTGCGCACCGCGAAAACGGAGATCGACGGCAAGGCGCCCGCCATCCGCACGTGGACCAAGGAGCTCACCGAGTCGATGAAGCGCCTCAAGATGGATCCGAAGTTCGCGACCCGTTCCGTGAACGAGGGCTTCTCCGGTGGCGAGAAGAAGCGCGCCGAAGTGCTGCAGCTCGAACTGCTGCGCCCGAAGTTCGCCATCCTCGACGAAACCGACTCCGGTCTGGACGTGGACGCGCTGCGCGTCGTCTCCGAAGGCGTGAACCGTGCCAAGGAGGCCAACAACTTCGGCATCCTCATGGTCACGCACTACACGCGCATTCTGAAGTACATCAAGCCCGACATCGTGCACGTCTTCTCTGACGGACACTTCGTGAAGACCGGCGGCCCGGAGCTGGCGGACGAACTCGAAGAGCAGGGCTACGACCAGTACCTGCCCGCCGGATCCGATTCCGAGTCCGCGCTGGCGTAAGGACCAAAGTTCCAGCGTGGGCCGCGGGGGCCTGGAGTGGCTCTGTTTTCATCTGCTCTGGATTGTGCTCTAAAGTTCCAGCATGGGCCGCGGGGAGCTGGGATGTTCTATTCACGACACGCTCCGGGCCGCTCAGGCCAAGTCTTTACGGTCGAGAACAGAACATCCCAGCTCCCCGCTCGTTACGTACGCAACTTACGAAAGAGGAATAGGCGAGATGATTGATTTCGATAAGGTGCGGGCTGAGTTTCCGATTCTGGACCAGCAGGTGCACGGGCGTCCGCTGGTATATCTGGATTCCGCCGCGACCGCCCAGAAGCCGCAGTGCGTGATTGACGCGGAGAGCGAGTTCTACCGCACCATCAACGCCGGCGTGCATCGCGGGGCGCATGAGCTTGCGGCCCGCAGCACCATGGCCTTCGAGGACGCGCGCTCCAAAGTGGCCCGTCTGGTCGGCGCGAACGCGGCGGAGGGCGAAGAGGAGGTCGTGGTAACCTCCGGCGCCACGGCTGGTCTCAACCTGTTGGCCACTGCGTTCGGCAACGCGAGTCTGGGCCGTGGGGGAGCGGCGGCCGCCCGTTTCGCATTGAAACCCGGCGATGAGATCGTCGTCTCGAAAGCCGAGCATCATTCGGTGCTGCTGCCTTTCCAGGAGCTGGCGGCCCGCACCGGCGCGACCTTCAAATGGTTGGATTTGGACGACGAGGGACGCGTGCGCGTCGATGAGGCCCGCGAGGTCATCACCGAACGCACGAAAGTGGTCGCCGTCACCCATGTGGCGAATGTGACCGGCGCCATCACCGATATTGCGCCGCTGGTGTCCCGCGCGCATGAGGTGGGCGCGGTGTTCGTGCTCGACGCCTGCCAGTCAGTTCCTCATCTGGCCGTGGATTTCCATGCGTTGGACGTGGATTTCGCCGCGTGGAGCGCGCATAAGATGTACGGCCCTACCGGTGTGGGATTCCTCTACGGCAAGCGTGAACTGTTGGAGGCGCTGCCTCCGGCCAATTTCGGCGGTTCGATGGTGGAACTCGCGTGGATGGACCAGCCGGCCCAATACATGGTGCCGCCCGCCCGTTTCGAGGCCGGAACCCAGCCGGTGGCGCAGGTCGTGGCAGCCGGCGTGGCCGCCGATTGGATGATGGACATCGGCTTGGGGAACATCGAGGCGCATGAGCGTCAAATCGCGGCCGAATTGCTGAAGATCGGCGACATCGACGGCGTTCGTGTTCTCGGTCCCCGTGAGAATGCCGGCCGCATCGGCACCGTCGCGTTCGACGTCGCCGGTGTGCATCCGCATGATGTGGGCCAATTCATCGATGCACAAGGCATCGCCATCCGCGTGGGACACCACTGCGCGCAACCCGTGCACCGCCATTTCGGCATCTACGCGTCGAACCGCGCATCCAGCGGCGTGTACAACAGCGTGGAGGGCGCGCGCGCTCTGGTCGAGGCGTTGGGCAAGGTGCGCGCGTTCTTCGGCGCGTGACCGCGAGCCGCATGACGCGGGTGACGATCACCCGTATGCGTACGGCATACGATATACGGACTGGCTTTCGCTTCGCCTGCCCACGAACGTGAAGACGCTGTCTGGTTGGGCGCGGATGGCGGTAGATTGGAGAACTATGAGTGATTTTGGCATGAGCGGCGACGAGCTGGAGCAGATGTACCAGCAGGTCATTATGGAGGCCGCGCGCGACCCGCATGGCAAGGAGCGTTTCGCCCGCGACCTGACCAAGGAGGAGGGGGCGTCCGGTGGTGAGGCCATCGTGCGTGCGGGGCATGAATACTGCACTCCCGGCGAATCCCACCAGTTCAATCCGACCTGCGGCGACGAGGCGACCGTGCATGTGGAGGTTTCCGACACCGAACCCCACACCATCGAACGGTTGGTGTGGGATGGGCAGGGCTGCTCGATTTCGCAGGCGAGTCTGTCCATCATGGTCGATCTGGTCGACGGCAAAACCGTGGAAGAGGCGATGGCTCTCGCCGTCGCCTTCCGCAAGCTGATGGAGTCGCGCGGCGCCGGACTGGACGACGAGGCGCTCGAGGAGTCTTTGGAGGATGCCGTCGTATTCCAAGGCGTATCCAAATATCCGATGCGCATCAAATGCGCGCTGCTCGGCTGGGAGGGTATGAAGGACGCGGTGGCCAAAGCCCTCGCCGCCAAAGCCTGACGGAGCGCCGCCATCGAGGGATTCCGGAAGGGACCCATACGATGCGGCTCTGCGCCGCCGGATGAAAACGGCGTGACGGTGGTGACAAACACCGCAGATGACGATTATGCTGTGTAGCAGCATGTTCTTTTAATGATGGAGTAGCAATGAGCGACAATCTGGTTCCCGAACCCTCCGCCTCCGTGTTCGACGCCGTCAACGGCGTTCTGCAGGACGAGAACGCCGCGCGCCGTGTGATGGCGAATCCGGCCCTCGCCAAGGGCTTCCCGAACGGACGTCCGCAGCCCGTCGAGGGCGACGATGGAAACTGCGGTTGCGGCGAAGGTGAGCAGTGCGGCTGCTCCGATGGGAACGGCGACGACGAAATCCCGCTGAAATTCGTCGATGAGATCGGACGCGCCACCGCGGCCGACGTGCGTGAGGCGTTGCATCAGGTGATCGACCCCGAGCTCGGCATCGACGTGATCGACCTGGGATTGGTGTACGGCATCGAGATCGACGAGCTTGGCCGCGCCATCATCACCATGACGCTGACCACTCCCGCGTGCCCCCTCACCGACCTGATCGAGGACGAGTGCGCGAGCACGCTGGCCGGGCTTGTGGAGGAGTTCCGCATCGACTGGACCTGGCAGCCGCGTTGGACCATGGAGAAAATCACTCCGGAGGGCCGCGAACAGCTCGCCGCCCTCGGCTTCAACTTCGACAACCTGCCGAAATACTAAGTTCCAGTCATCCTGAGCGGAGTGGCCTCTTTCTGTCATCCTGAGCGAAGCGCAGCGGAGTCGAAGGATCTCTTAACGATGTCCGGCTGAGCGATCCTTACGCCTCGCCTTACGGGCTCCGCTCAGGATGATGTAGGGGAGGCTCCGGTCAGGATGTGAAAGGCTCTTAGGATGACGAAAAGATGAGGGCCTCGCACCGGTGTGGTGCGAGGCCCTCATCGCGTTTCTTGATCGGGTCGATCAGTCGTCGACGATGGTGCCCTTCGGGACGACGGTGATGCCTTCCGGCGTGACGGTGAAGCCACGGGCCAGATCATGCTCGGTGTCGATGCCGACGGTCGAGTTCTCGGTGAGCACCACGTTCTTGTCGAGGATCGCCTTGTAGACGCGCGCGCGACGGTTGATCGTGACGCCATCGAACAGGATCGAATCGACGACCTGCGCCCAGGAGTGGATGTGCACGTTCGGAGAGAGCACGGAGTGGTGCACCTCGCCGCCGGACACGATCACGCCGGGGGAGACGATCGAATCGGTGGCGTGGCCGAGACGGTCGCGGCCCGCATGCACGAACTTGGCCGGCGGCAACGTGCCGGTGTTCGTGTAGATCGGCCACTGCTGGTTGTACAGGTTGAACTCCGGCACATAGGAGATCAGATCCATATGCGCGTCGTAGAACTGCTTGAGCGTGCCCACATCGCGCCAGTAGGCATGGTCCTTCTCGTTGGATCCGGGGATGATGTTCGTGTTGAAGTCGTACACGCCGGCCTCGCCGCGGGAGGCGAAGTAGGGGGCGATGTCGCCGCCCATATCATGCTTGGTGTCGGTCGCCTTCTCGTCCTTGGCAAGAGCGTCGAACAGGGCGTCCGTGTTGGCCACGTAGTTGCCCATCGAGGCGAGGAAGGAGTTCGGATCGTCCGGCAGACCGGCGCAGGTGTCCGGCTTCTCCAGGAAGGTTTTAATCTGATTGGGATGCTCGGGATCCACGTCGATCACGCCGAACTGGTTCGACTGGTTGATCGGCTGGCGGATGCCCGCGACGGTGAACTCGGCGCCGGATTCGATATGCTGCTGCACCATCTGGCCGAAGTCCATACGGTACACGTGGTCGGCGCCGACGATGACGACGATGTCGGGCTGCACGTCCTCGATGATGTTGATCGTCTGGTAGATGGCGTCCGCGGAGCCGAGATACCAGTGCTTGCCAAGGCGCTGCTGCGCCGGCACGGGGGAGACGTAGTTGCCCAGCAACGACGAGAAACGCCACATCTGCGAGATGTGACGGTCGAGCGAATGGGACTTGTGCTGCGTGAGCACGATGATATGACGGTAATCCGAATTCACCAGATTACTTAGGGGGAAATCGATCAGTCGGAACGCGCCGCCGAACGGCACGGCCGGCTTCGCACGGTCTCGGGTCAACGGCATAAGGCGAGTTCCTTCGCCGCCTGCCAGAACGATGGACAGGATCTTCTGCTTGTTCTTCGCCATCGCTGCATCCTCTCTTTAGTCACTGCCGGAGCGTCTTACGACACCGAACTACTTTCACTGAGCCCCGGCTTCGTCGCCAATGACTCGCACTGTCCATAATTGCAGATTTTTTCCGACACGCAAGGTAAGGCGTGGGCGTGGCGCAGGAGATTTCAGCGAATTCGCGTCGCGTAGAAGGCCACGGCGCTGGAGGCGGCCACGTTGAGGCTGTCCACGTCGTGGCTCATGGGGATTTTCACGGTCAGGTCGGCGCGCGCGATGGTGTGTCGCGACAGGCCGTCTCCTTCGGTGCCGAAGATCAACGCGAGGCGTTCGATGTGCCCCGGCGCATCCGCGGGGGAGTGCAGGCGGTCCACCAGTTCGTCCATGGACAGGGAGTCGTCCTCCAACGCCATGGCCACCGTGGTGAAGCCCAACGACTTGAGCTCGTCGATTCCCAGAAACGGCCAGTACCGTTTGTTCTCCGCACCGCTCGGCTCGTATCCGGTGATGCGCGTCCACGGCACTTGGAACACGGTGCCCATGGAGACGCGGGCCGCACGCCGGTACAGCGGGTCGCCGCAGGACGGGGTCACCAGCACGGCGTCGATGTCGAGCGCGGCGGCCGAACGCATCAGCGCGCCCACATTGGTCGGATCGACGATATTCTCCATCACGGCGACACGGCGGGCGTCGCGGCACACCTCGGCCACGGAGGGCAAGGGCCAGCGGCGCATCGCCGACAGCGCTCCGCGATGCAGCCGATAGCCGGTCAGCCGCTGCAGCTGTTCTGGACTGGCGACGTAGACGGGAACGTCGGGACCCCATTGCGCGTCGATGCGCGCGAAGGTTTCGGCCATGCCTTCGATCCAAGGCTCCTCGACCAACAGCGATATCGGTTCGCGCCCGGCGGCCAGCGCGCGGTCGATCACCTTGGGGGATTCGGCGATGAACAGGCCTTTGGCCGGTTCCAGCCGGTTGCGCAGCTGCATTTCGGTGAGGTTCACGTAGGCGGACACGCGTTCGTCGTCGATGGTCTGCAAGGTGATGAACCGCATGCGTGGCCTTTCGTATGGTAGGTGGATACAAGAAAACCCCTTGGATTCCAAGGGGTTTTCGTTGGTGCCCGAGACGGGACTTGAACCCGTACGCCCGTTAAAATAGGCACTAGCACCTCAAGCTAGCGCGTCTACCATTCCGCCACCCGGGCAGGTGTCGTTTGGACAACGAGTAGATACTCTACCACCAAACTACGAGCGTGCAATTCCGGAGTGTCGCGTGTGTCGGTGTAGCCTTGGGACCATGACCGATGCCTTGTTTCTTTTCGATCCCGACGTCGACGGCGTGCCCGTCAACACCGACGAACTGCGCGCCGGATGGACGCTCACCCTGCCCGCCCACGTCAGACGCCACGCCATCCAGGCGATGCGATTGGATGTGGGGGACAGCCTGCAGCTGAGCGACGGACGCGGATTACGCCTGAAAGCCGTGCTCGACGACGCGCAGGAGGGCGTGGCGAAGGTGACCGAAATGGGGCTGGAACCGCAGCCGCTGACTCGACTGGCCCTGGTGCAGGCGTTGGCGAAAAACGGACACGACGAGCAGGCGATCGACACGGCCACGCAGATCGGCGTGGATACGGTGGTGCCCTGGCAGGCGGACCGGTCCATCGCCAAATGGAAGACGGGCCGCACCGACCGCAAATGGTCGCAGGTGCTTCAGGCGGCCACCGAACAGTCCCGCCGCTCCTGGATGCCGACGCTGGAGGAGTGCGCATCCAGCAAACAGATCGTGGCCATATGCCGGCGCGCCTGCGTGCACGGCGATCTGGTCGTGGTGCTCCATCAGGACGCCACCGACACGTGGGCCGGCGTTGAGCGCCATGTCGAGGAGCTGCAGGATCGCTGCCTGTCCGACGGCAAGCCCCGCACCGTCTATGTGGTGGTCGGTCCGGAGGGCGGCATCAGCGAGGCGGAGGTGGAGGGCTTCGTCAAAGCGGGCGCGCATTCCTGCGTGCTGGGCTCCAACATCCTTCGCGCTTCGACCGCTGGGCCCGTCGCCTTGAGTCTGCTCAGCCGCGCGTTGGGGCGATACGCCTGACCGTTTCGGGAATTCATTCTTGCGTAACGCGAAATTTCCACGCGACGCAATAGCATAGAAAGCGACGGCCGAGGGGCCGGCGACGACGAATCAAGGAGCATGATGAGCGATTGTGACGACTGCCTGTTCTGCAGGATCATCGCGGGGGAGATCCCCAGCGGCAAGGTCTATGAGGACGAGACGACCTACGCCTTCAACGACATCAACCCCAAGGCGAAGGTGCATGTGCTCGTCGTGCCCAAGAAGCATTACGCGAACGTCGCCGAGCTGGCGGCGGGCGACCCCGCGCGGCTGGCGCATATGGTCGAGGTGGCGCAGGGCATCGCCGACGACGCCTTCCACGGCGACTACCGTCTGGTGTTCAACACCGGCGCGGACGCCGGGCAGACCGTGTTCCACGTGCACGCGCACGTGATGACCGGCGAGACGCTCGACGAATAGCCGATTCATCCCAGCACGTAGAGACTTTTACGTAACGAAAGGACGTTGTGGCCACCACAACACGCACCATCACGATTCCCCCGCAGCTCGACCCGGTCGCGGTGTTAGGACCGGTCGACGAGGTCATCCGCGAGGTGGAACGCGCGTTCCCCGAACTGACGATCATCGTGCGGGGCAACCGCGTCGCCATCATGTCCCGGTCAAGCCGCACCGAATCCGACGCCTCGCAGGCCGAGGACCTCGTCAATTCGATTATCCAGGCCGCGTTCACCGCGCCCATGGACGCGGACACCGTGCGGCGCATGCTCGACCAGCGCGTGCTGCGCAACGACGTGCGCAAGGAGTTCCCCGGCCGTGGCGCCGCCCCGGCCCGGCTCGCCGTGCAGTCGGCGCAGCGCGACGGTGGCGCGCCGTCCCCGGCGCTCGACGCACGGCAGCGGACGCAATACCGCAAGCCCACGGTGCCCGGCGTGATCACCTTCGCGCTCGGCCAGCCGGTCCGCGCGAAAACCGCGGGCCAGATCGCCTACGTGAACGCGATCGAATCGCATACGGTGACCTTCGGCATCGGACCGGCCGGCACCGGCAAGACCTATCTGGCCGTGGCCAAGGCCGTGCGCGCCTTCCAGGACCGGCGCGTCCGCCGCATCATCCTGACCAGACCCGCGGTGGAGGCGGGCGAAAGCCTGGGATTCCTGCCCGGCACGTTGAACGAGAAGGTGGACCCGTATCTGAGGCCCCTGTACGACGCGCTGTCCGACATGCTGGGCGCCGACCAGCTCAAACGCTATCTGGACGACGGCACCATCGAAGTGGCTCCGCTCGCCTACATGCGAGGCCGCACGCTCAACGACGCGTTCGTGATCCTCGACGAGGCGCAGAACACCACCGAGCAGCAGATGAAGATGTTCCTGACGCGTCTGGGATTCAACACCACCATGGTGATCACCGGCGACGTCACGCAGGTGGATCTGACCGTGCCCCGTTCCGGTCTGGCGAGCATCGAACGCATTCTTGGCGATATCGACGACATCGCCTTCGTGCATATGGCCGCAGACGATGTGGTCCGGCACCGCTTGGTGGGGCGGATCGTCGCCGCCTACGAGCGTCACGCGGCCATCGACGGCGACCATCGCGCGCAGGCGAACGCCTCGCGGGCGTCACGGCACGCGGACCGACGGGAAAGCGAAAACGACGCGCGGCCTGCGGACGCCGAAGGTAAGGAGACTCGCCAATGAGCGTGGAAGTGACCAACGAGACATCGTGGACCATCGATCCCAAAGTGTTCTCCGATTTGGGATTGTGGGTGCTCGACCAGATGCGTGTGAGCACGCAGTCCGATCTGACCATCATGTTCGTGGACCCCGATCCGATCGCCGAACTGCATATGCGGTGGATGAATCTCGAGGGGCCCACCGATGTGATGAGCTTCCCGATGGACGAACTGCGGCCCGGCGACGGCAAAACCGTGATGGAGGGCATTCTCGGCGACATCATCATCTGCCCGTGGGTGGCCGCCCAACAGGCCGCCGCCGCGGGCCACAGCACCATGCAGGAGATGATGCTGCTCACCATCCACGGCATCCTGCATCTGCTCGGCTACGACCATGTGAGCGAGGAGCAGGAGCGTCAGATGTTCGGACTGCAACGCCAACTGCTGCTCACCTTCTTCGCGGCGCGCCCCGCGGGCATCCAGCAGGCGGTGCTGCCGGCCGGCACCCCCGATCTGCTCGCCGCTTGGGACGCCGAACACGGCGGAGGCCGACAGCTCGGCCACTGATCCGTCCTCACCCACCAGTCATCCGCATAGTAGACACAACGATTCTTTTCCGCAAAGGAACACACACCGATGGAGTATTCCAGTACCGTCCTCATCACCCTCACCGTCACGCTCGTGCTGGTCGCGGCGCTGTTCGTCTGGCTGTCGCTGGCCATGGCCGCCGCCGAGGGCGCGGTGGCCCGCGTCACCCGCTCGAGCCTGAACAATCTCATCCTCGAGGTGCAGACCGACGGCGAGTCCGGCCAGTTCGCGCGGATGAAGAAGATCGACCGCATCCACAAAGTCCAACGACTGATCGCGGACCGATACGCCACGGCGGGAAGCTGCGCCTTCGTGCGCATCGCCTGCAATGTGCTCGTCGGCGTGCTCGTCGCCTGCATCGCCTCGCTGTACGGCGCGCCGCTGTGGGCGGAGCTGCTGCTCGGTCTGCTGGTCGCGCTGGTCGTGGCCGTGGTGTCAGTGCTGGTGCGTCCGCGGTCGGCCGGCGCCTCGAAACCGACCGACATCATGCTCAAGCACGCCGGCAAAATCGCCGTGGCCGCGGCCATCACGCCGTTCGCGCGCATCGGCGAGCAGGCCGCCTCCAAACGCAGGCAAAGCCTGTCCGACGATGAGGAATTGGAGAAGATCCAACTCGAGCAGGGGCGCGCCGCCATCGACCGTCTGATGGAGACGAACGAATTCGATCCCGAGGTTTCGGAGATGCTGCGCAACGTGCTTTCGCTTTCCGATACGCTGACGCGTGAGATCATGGTGCCCCGCACCGACATGATCTGCATCGAACGGGACTGCACGCTGGAGTCGATGCTCAAACTGTGCTCCCGTTCCGGATTCTCGCGCGTGCCGGTGATCGGCGGCGACGTGGACGACCTGGTCGGCATGGCCTATCTCAAGGACGCCGTGCGCGCCACCGCGTTCAATCCCGCGGCCAAAGACCGTGATGTGGAATCCATCTGCCGCGAGCCGATGCTGGTGCCCGAATCCAAGCCCGTAGACGACCTCTTCCACCAGATGCAACGCAGACGGCAGCATGTGGCCGTCGTCGTCGACGAATACGGCGGCATCGCGGGTCTGGTGACCATCGAGGACGCCATCGAACAGATCGTCGGCGAACTGGAGGACGAGCACGACCGCACGCAGCGCGCCGAACCGGAGAAGATCGGCGAGAGCAAATGGCAGATGCCGGCCCGCACGCCGATCGCCGACCTGGAGGAACTGTTCGAGGTCGACATCGACGAGGACGACGTCGACACCGTGTACGGACTGCTCACCAAACTGCTCGGCCAGGTGCCGATCGTCGGCGCGTCCGCGGTGACGCGCGGCATCCGCCTGACCGCCGTGGATTCGGCCGGCCGGCGCAAGAAGGTGTCGATCATCGTGGCGGAGCCCGCGCACGTCGAGGCCGACGAGGACAATGACGAGGAATCGGGCGACGAAACGGTCGCCGAACAAACGAATGACGAGGAGTGATATGACCGACAACGAATCGGTGCAGGGCGAGGAAGTCTACCGATCCGGATTCGTGGCGGTGGTCGGCCGTCCGAACGTGGGCAAATCCACGCTGATCAACGCGTTGATCGGCAAGCAGATCGCCATCGCATCGTCTCGCCCCGAGACCACGCGCAAGGCGATCCGCGGTATTCTGACCACCGATCATGCGCAGCTCGTGCTGGTGGACACCCCCGGCATCCACCGTCCGCGCACACTGCTCGGTCAGCGTCTCAACGACATCGTCGACGAATCCCTGTCCGACGTGGACGTGGTGGCGTTCCTTCTTCCCGGCGACCAACAGATCGGCCCCGGCGACAAGCGCATCCTATCCCGTCTGCGCACCGACTTCGCCACCAAGCGCGAGGACGGCACCTACAAATGGCGTGTGCCGCTGATCGCCATCGTCACCAAAATCGACACGCTCAGCCGCGACCAGCTGGTCTCCAAACTCATCGAGATCAACGAGTTCGCCGACTTCGCGGACATCGTGCCCGTCAGCGCCCTGAAGGACGATAATCTGCACGAAGTGCGCAACGTGCTGATCGACCATACGCCCGAAGGCCCGCAGATGTATCCGGACGACCAGATCAGCGAGGAACGCCCTGAAGACACCATCGCCGAACTGATCCGCGGCGCGTTCCTGGAGACGCTGGACGACGAGCTGCCGCATTCCCTGGCCGTGGTCGTGGACTCCATCGACTATCCCGAAGACAACGAGACGGGTGCGACCTACGACGGCAAGGCCCTGGTGAGCGTGTCGGTGTATGTGGAACGCGACTCGCAGAAGCCGATCATCATCGGCAAGGGCGCTTCGAACCTCACGGCGGTCAAGAAGAAGCTGCGCACGCCAGTCAACCGCATCGTCGGCTGCAAGGCGCGTCTCGACCTGCACGTCAAGGTCGCCAAGGGCTGGCAGTCGGATCCGAAGCAGTTGGAAAAGCTCGGTTTCTAAGGCTCGCGATCGACCATGACCGAAATACTGGTGGTGGAGGACGACGGGGACCTCAACGAGGTCACCTGCATGTATCTGCGCGACGCGGGCTACGCCGTGACCGGCTGCCGCAACGTGCACGACGCCTATGAGGCCATGCACGGCCGGCTGTTCGACCTGGTGCTCTCCGACATCATGATGCCCGGCGCGAACGGCTACGAGTTCGCCGAGAAGCTGCGCGAACTCGACCGGCATATCCCCATCATCCTGATGACCGCACGCGACGACATCGCCTCGAAGAAGCGCGGATTCCACGCCGGAGTGGACGACTACATCGTCAAACCGGTCGATTTCGAGGAGCTCACGCTGCGCATCGAGGCGCTGCTGCGGCGCGCGCATATCGAGGATGAGCGCAAACTCGTCGTCGGCGCGTTCGTCATGGACGCCGACCAGGCCACGGCCAGTCTGGACGGCGAGCCGATCGCGCTCACCGCACGCGAGTTCAACATCCTCTACAAGCTGCTCAGCTACCCGAAACAGGTGTTCTCGCGCGCCCAGCTGATGGACGAGTTCTGGGACGCCGGCGGCGAGACCAGCCTGCGCGCCGTGGACGTGTACATCACCAATCTTCGTAAGAAAATCGGCGCCTGCGAGGATTTCGATATCCTCACCGTGCGGGGGTTGGGATACAAGGCGGTGCCGCGGTGAACGCCCGTCCCACGGTCAAGGAACGCCGCTATTCCCCATGGGTGTTCGTCTGGACGTTCCTGATCCTTTGCGCGCTGGCGGGAGGTCAGGCGTTGATCCTCGCCGAATATGCGCGGATCGACAAACTGCCGCTGCCGTTTATCCTCGGCATGACCGGCTATTGGGTGATCGTTGCGGCCGTGATGAGCGTCGTCACCTACCGGCAGATTCGCCGGCGGGTCAAGCCGATGGAGGAGTTCGCCGAGGCCAGCCGTCAGGTCGCGGCCGGCGATTTCAGCGTCTGGCTGGAGCCGCGCCATCTGGAAGGCTCGCGGCAATGGGATTCCATCGACCAGATGTACGCCGACTTCAACACCATGGTCGAGGAGTTGGGCAGCGTCGAGATGCTGAAGGACGATTTCGTCTCGAACGTCTCGCATGAGATCAAAACGCCGCTTTCGGTCATCCAAAGCTACGCCGCCTTGCTGGAGAGGCCGGATCTGAGCGAGGAGCAGCGGATCGAATACGCGCATACCGTGGTCGTCGCCTCCAAACGGCTGAGCACACTGGTGTCCAATGTGCTCAGACTCAGCCGTATGGAAGCCGCCGGCGCCCACGCGCAGGTCGACGACTACGATCTGGCCCGCCAGCTCGCCGATGTGGCGCTGGGCATGGGTGATCTGTTCGACGCCAAGGGCATCGAATTCGACGTGGATATCGAAGACCGCGTGCTGGCGCATGCCGATGCCGGCATGATGGAGATCGTGTGGAGCAACGTGCTGTCCAACGCGTTGAAATTCACGCCGTCGGGCGGGCGCGTGAGCCTGACCCAAACCTCCGACGAGCGTTCCGCCACGGTGACGGTAGACGACACCGGCTGCGGCATGACCGCTTCGGAGGCCATGCACGCCTTCGACAAGTTCTACCAAGGCGACACCTCGCATGCGTCGGAAGGCAACGGGTTGGGATTGGCCATGACCAAGCGGGCGGTCGAACTGTGCGGCGGCGACATCGCCATCGCCAGCGAGCCCGGACGAGGCACCACGGTCACGGTGCGCGTGCCCGTCGCGCGGTAGTCGGTCGGCGCGCGCGAACGCGGTTTAACACAACTCAAACAATTCCTCATCCAAACCAAACAATCCGCCAACAGTCGGCCAACATTCGCCCCGTACTTTAGGAATCACCAACCAAACCAACGATTCCTCGAAGGAGCGAACATGAACGCAACGAACGCGACCGCCGAAACCACCGACTTCATCGGCTACGAGTACCGCACCATGCAGGTGCCCGCCGATCTGGAAGGATTGGTCATCGACAGCTACCGTAGCTTTGGCTGGATGCTGGACGCCGCCAGCCCCCGACAGACCATCGGCAACAGCGAACTGCGGTTCAAGCGCGACCGCCAGATCCGCAACAAAGCCGAACTCTCCCGTCTGCAACGCCAATTCGACTCCTCGATCCAGCGTGTGAACGCGCTGCATGCGTCCCCACGCACCAAAGCCTCCATCGTCTCCTTCACGCTTGGCATCCTCGGCTGCGTGTTCCTCGGCGGCTCCATGTTCTCCTATCTGGGCGGACTGATGGCGCTGATGATCATCCTCGCCGTGCCCGGATTCATCCTGTGGATCGCCGCCTACCCGGCGTACCGCGCCGTGCTGGCAAGCGCCCAGCAGAAGGCCGCGCCGCAGATCGAAGCGGTTTACGATTCGATCTATGAGCTGACCAAGCGCGCCAGCGGACTGCTCGGCTGATGGTTCGGTACGGCGAACGCATCGAACGTATCGAATACTGAAGCGACGGCGTGGAGGGTGCGGCAGACGGGCGATCGTCGTGCCGCACCCCATCCGTGCGTGGTGTGTTGAGGGACAAGGAGCCGGCCTATGTCGTTGCATAAGCGGACCCGTGAGATGATGCGACGGTACCGTGGTCTCGACTATGTCGACCGTATGATGCTGTCCGCGGCCGGCTCGACGGTCGTCGGAGTCGGTATGGCGGTGGCCAAACTGGTGCTCGGCGTGCTCACCCAGTCGGTGCTGTTCGTCGTCATCGCCGTCTATTACGCCATACTATGCGGATGCCGGCTCACCATCGTGCGCAAGCATCTGATGATCCGCTCCATCGGCGACGTCATGACGCGACTGGACCGCGAGATGACGGTGTACCGCTGTACGGGGCTGTTCCTATGCGTGATCGGACTGTCGTACGCGCTGTTTTCGATCACTCTGTTCTTCACCGGCTCCGGCCAGCGTTACGATAGCATCGCCTCGATCACCGTGGCTGCCATCACCGTCGTCAAAATCGCCGTCGCCGTGCGCGGCGCGGTGGTCGCGAGACGCGAACGCAATCCGGTGGATGCTGCGGTCAGGATCATCGCCATCACCGACGCGTGCCTGTCGATCGTCGTCATGCAGAACGTGCTCCTGGAAGCCAATAGATCCGACTATGCCAAGGAAAGCTCCGGCATCTTCGGCGTGGTGTTGGGCGTGGCGGTCATCATCGTAGGACTCGTCATGACGTTGCGGCGTGAGGCGGGACACACCTTCCGCGAGCACGCGCTCGCGTCAGCGGCGGCGCAGCAGGCCGTCGGCCATACCGATCACAAGACCGACGAGAGCCGGCACGACCCAACCGAGGGTGAATTGGCTGAACGGCAGCCATGACAGCGCCGTGTCCAGCCAGGGGATCGAGACTCCGAACACGACGGCGAGACTGGCGATGCAGCGCAATCCGGCCGCCACACCCGTGAACAGAACGGTCCAGAAGTAGACGCGCGGGAACCGGACGGAGAACACATTGTGGGCGAGCGAAAGCGCGACCAACACGATGGCGATCGGGTACAGGGCGGACAGCACAGGCACCGATACTGTGATGATCGCGCTCAATCCGGCGTTCGAGACGATGAAACTGAATATGGTGAACACCACCGTCCACACCCGGTATCCGATGTGATGGCCGGCGACGGTGGGGAAGCGGCTTTGGAAATACGAGCTGCATGTGCAGATCAGACCGGTGCATACGTTCAGGCAGGCGATGACGAACACCGCGCCGAGAAACGCCGTGCCGAAGGGGCCGAACATCGCACCGGTCAAGTTCGTGAGCACGGTCGCGCCAGTGTCGGATTTCGGATCGATCGCGACCAGCGAACCGGACACCACTCCGACGAACGACAGCGCGCTGTAGATCACGATCAGCAGCACGCCGGTGCCGAGTCCCGCGTAGCCGGTCTCACGCCGCACCTGCGCGTCGGATGCGATTCCCATCTGTCTGGCGTTCGCGGAGATCACAATGCCGAAGTACAACGCTGCCAGCAGATCCATCGTCTGATATCCGTCGAGGAATCCCCTCGCCAACTGGCCGTCGGAGTAATCGCCCATCGGCGCGGCCGCCTCTCCTTGGAAACCCAACACGCAGGCGACGAACAGCACTGCGATCATCACCAGCAGCAGCGGTCCCATGAATCGGCCGAGCACTTTCGAAAGCTTTTCCGGGTGTCTCGACAGCGCGAACGCGACCGCGAAGAACACGAAGGAATACGCCAATTGCGCGATCCATGTAGGCGTCTCGCCGGCGAAAGGCACCACAGCCATCTCGAACGAGGTGGTGGCGGTGCGGGGAATCGCGAAACACGGGCCGATAGTAAGCATGATCGCCACGCCCAATCCTTGCGCGAAACCAGGGGAGACGCGGTTGGCGAGACGTTCGAATCCGCCGGCGGCGGAGACCGCCATCACACCCAATACCGGCAGTCCCACGGCGGAGATGATGAACCCGACCGTCGCCGGAGCGGTGCGTGAGCCGGCCTGCGCGCCAAGGCATGGCGGAAAGATGAGATTGCCGGCGCCGAAGAACATCGAGAAGAACGTGAAGGTGAGCAGCATGCGTTCTCGCGCGCCCAGCCTCATCCTGACGCGGATCGGATCGGCTGTCGGGGCCGCGAGCCCCTCGCGATCCACTGTCCGTTGGTTCCGTGTGCGATCTGCGGGCTGTGCGCCGTCGGTCATATCATGCCTCTTCCTCGTGAGCCCTCCCCATCATAGTGGCATCCGCGCGCGATGCCGGTATCGCGCCGTCCGCCGCAAGCGCCGACATGACCCAAACGGGCAGCATGGCGCGCAATTGGCCGGCCGAATCCGTGCGCAGCAACTCCACCAACGTCATGTCGGTGGAGTGTTCGGCGCGGTAGGAGAACAGCGCCATGAACACGCCGAGCGCCGCTTCGACGGCGAGCTGCGAGTTCGGGCCCATCGCCTGCGGGTCGATGTCGAGGATGTCGAACCAAGTCTGGCGGATGGCGCCCCTCACCATCGCGCGCATGCGGGGCGAGCTGCGCTCGCTGGCCGCATGGCAGAGATGTTCCATATGGTTGCTGAGCGTCGGATCGCCGATGAGACGGGCGAGCGCCTCGTCGGAGCCGGTGAATCCGCGCAGCACCGCGGCGACGAGCTCGTGCGGGATGGAGTGTTGCATCGCGCTTTCGGCCAGCTCGTCCAATCCGCTGTAGTGGTAGTAGAAGGTGTTGTGGTTCACTTCGGCGAGACGGGTGACCTCCTTCATGGAGATCTGGGAGTACGGATGGCGTTCGAGCAGCGTCCAGAACGCCTGTTCCATGCGTTCCTGCGCCGAGGGGAGTCCGGAGTCTTTTCTTGGCCGTGGCATGCGCGCTCCTTGGATGGCGTGGGACGGTGCGAAAACTAGAGGAACCGTCTGATTGATTCCGTTTTAATTAGAATAACTCTCTAATATTATGTCCTTTTGGTTTCAGCTGAATCAAATAACGACCATACGGAAATCACAAGGAAAGCAAGGCGGTTCTATGGAACAGCGGAAGAAGCACGGTATCGGGATGGCAAAACGGTTCGCGATGCCCTTCGCGGTGGTGTTGGGCGTGATGTGCATGATGATGGTGATCTTCCACCCGATGATGCACTTGGAGATCAAGGGGCTGCCGGTCGCCATCGTCTCGTTGGACGAAGGAGTCGAGACGCCGCAGGCGAGCGTCAACGCGGGCGAAACGATGGCCGAACAGCTGACGTCGAGCAACGACGACTCCGCGACGATGGTGTGGACACGGCTGGATGACGAAGCCGAGTTGGACGAGGCCATCGAAAACAACGAATACTACGCCGCCGTGGTGATTCCCGAGGATTTCAGCGCGCAACAGATTCAGGCCCAGCTCAACCCCGACGACGAGTCCGCCACGCCGACGTTGCGCGTGATCATCGACAACGGCAAAAGCCCGGTAGCCGCGAGCCTGCTGGCCCAGGCGCTGCCCAGCGTGCTCGAACAGACGGGCGCGAACGTCGAGACCGAAACCGTGCATGAGGGCGATACCGCGTCATCCTCGTCCTCCGGACTGGCCATCGGCACCATGATGGCGCAGAACATGGCGATCGCACCGCTGTTCGTCATGAGCTTCGTCGGCGCCATGTTCGTTTCGAGGGCGATGAGAATCTCCTACGCCGACAACCGGCTCGAGCGCACCAAACGCATCGGCGCGCAGCTCGCACTCGTGGTCGTCGTCTCGCTGGCCGCGTCCTTGGCGGTGGATTGCATCTCCGCGGCCGTCTCCGGCAATTGGATGTCCTCCGCCGCGATCCCGTTCATGTGGATGGCGAGCCTGTGCGTGATGCTCGCCGCATTGGCGCTGTTCGACATCGCGACGCCTCTGGGCGCGGCATGCGGCGCTTTGACGCTCGCGCTCGGCCTGTCCTCGGGTATGTTCCCCTACGAGATGCTGCCCGAATTCTGGCAGGATTGGATCTATCCGTGGGTGCCGCAGCATTTCATCGGCGACGGCGTGCGCGACATCGTCTACAACGGCCACGGCGCATGGAATTCGGGCAGCGCCCCGCTGCTGGTGGTAGGCGCGGTCGGATTGGCGCTGCTGCTCGTGGTGGTCGCCCTGCCGTCACGCAAACCCCGCCGGTCCGTGTTCGAACGCTAGCGGCAGTCGACAGTCGGCCGTGAGGAACTCCGATTCTCGGGTTCCCTCACAGCCGATGTCCATCCGAAGCTGGAACGCGGCCGCCATGCGTGTGCATGCGCCGACCGCGTTGTGTTTGGTTCAGCGGTCGAGTCGGGTCGATGCGGCGAGCACGAGCACGAGCATCACCGCGGCGGTGAGGAAGCTGACGCGCATAGCGGCGTCGAAGGTGGGCAGCGAGGCGACGAGCGAGCCGAAGACGGCGATGCCGAGCGTGCTGCCGATCTGGCGGCTGGTGTTGAACATCGCGCCGGCGATGCCGGATTCGTGCGGTTCCACGCATCTGAGCACCAAAGCGGAGACCGGAGGCGTGACGAACGAGCAGCCGAGGCCGACGACGCCGCTGAAGACGGCGACCAGTGCGGCCCCGAGATGCGTGCCGAGCGCCGCCATCGCGGCCAATCCCAGAATCATCGCGGCGAGTCCCGCCAATACCGGAACCCTGGTGCCGAACATGTTGGCGACCCTTGGGGCGGAGAGATTGCCGATGGCGCCGCATACCGCCGAAGGCACGAAAATAAGCCCGCAGACCAGCGGAGACAACCCGTATTCGTTCTGCAGCAGGTTGGTGCACAGGAACACGGTGCCATACCAGGAGATCATGAACGCCAGTCCGATCGCCAGCGAGACGCGCATATCATACGACCTGAGCAGACGCAACGGCATCATCGGATGGGCGGCGCGCCGCTCGACGAGCAGAAACGCCGCCAGCGCGGCGAGGCCGAACACCAGCAATCCGATGACGGCCGGCGAGGTGAAACCCAGCTCGCCGCCTTCGATCAGACCGCCGACCACACCGCCCAAGGCGAGCAGCGCGAGAATCTGCCCCGGCCAGTCGAACGGCGTCTCCTTGCGTCGGGATGCGGACAGGCGGGGGAGCAGCGCCAGAATCAGCACGCATACGGGAATGTTGATGCCGAACACCAGGCTCCAGTGGATCGGGGTGAGCAGTCCGCCGAGAATCGGTCCGGTGACGCCGGCCACGGCGCCGCCCAATCCCCAATAGCCCATCGCCACGGCCTGCTCCTTGGGGTCGGGGTAGTTCTCGCGGATCACGCTCATCGATGAGGGCAGGAACATCGCGGCCCCCACGCCCATCAGGCACCGGCCGGCGATGAGCATGGGCATGGATATGGCGAAGGTGCAGATGATGGAGCTGGCCAGAAACAGCGCGCAGCCGATGCCGAACATGCGTTTGGCGCCGAACCGGTCCGCGAGGCCGCCGGCGGTGAGCAGCAGCGCGGCGAACGGCAGCGTGTAGCCGTCGACCACCCACTGTTGGGCGGAGACGCCGCCTCCCAGCTCCTGGCTGATGGTGGGCAGCGCGAGGTTGACGATCAGTACGTCGAGACCGCTTAGAAAGAACGCGGCCGACGCCACGAACACGGGGATGTGGGATGCGGAGCGCGCGGCCGATGGGGCCGCGGCGGAGGTTTCGATGATGGTGGTGGACATGGTTGCTCTCCAAATCGTGGGTTTCACCACGCATCCTAGAAAGCGGGGAAATGGAAAACCAATGCATGCGTCGTTGTCTTCTTCATGTCTTGTGAGCATGGAGAGATCCTTCGACCCCGGGCTGCGCACTCCGCTCAGCATGACGAAGATAATGGTTATTCGTCATGCTGAGCGGAGGGCGACGAGGCACAGATCTCCACATGATGATGAAGATAAGGCGCAGCGAGACGCAAGCATCACACGAAACGGAAGCGACAGGTTATGCGTCGGAATCGACAGGTTATGCGGCCGCATCATCGTCGCATTGACTCTGGGACCACAAAACATAAGACCGACAAAGCCTTGAAACGACTGGGTTTTCAGCCATGGCCAGCACAACAGTATGCATGCGAGGCATAGTGGGTGATTCCGACTGCGCATTGGTTTGCGCAGAGAGGTTTGCAGACAATGGAACCACTCGCATAACGGCGTGCACACGTTCCCCAACACAACGGCAGCGAAGCCTTGCGAGCGGTAGAGAAACAAGTAGTCCCACACAGGAGAGAAACCATGCTGGAAATCAATATGGATGACGTCATCGCGGTCATCCAATCCATCCAGACCCAGCTGATCGCGATCGCCGTGGCATTGGTGCTGGCGATCGTCGTCACCGTCGCGGTCAACAAGCGCACCGTCGAGAACACCGCCGTGCGCAAACTCACCCATTCGACCACCTGGGTCGTCGCCGCGGTCGCGGCCATCGTCTCCGTCGCCATGATGCTGATGGGCCCGCTCAACAGCATGATCACCATGGCCACCGCCACCCGATACGATCTGAGCCAGGAGAACATCGACGCGGCCAACGAGCTTGCGGTCGACATCGAACGCGAAGGCATCACGCTGCTGCAGAACAACGACGATCTGCTGCCGCTGAGCGATGCCGGCAACATCAACGTGTTCGGTTGGGCGTCCACCAATCCGATCTACGGCGGCACCGGCTCCGGCGCACTGTCCGACGCGTACGACACCGTCTCGCTGCTCGACGGCCTCAACGACGCCGGCTTCACCACCAACGACGAACTGACCGACTTCTACACCGACTACCGTTCCGAGCGCGGCTCCATCACCGTCACCTCCGCCGACTGGACGCTGCCCGAGCCGCCCGCCAGCACCTATGGCGACGATCTGCTCGCCAACGCCGAGGAGTTCTCCGACACCGCCATGATCGTCATCGGACGCGTCGGCGGCGAAGGACTCGACCTGCCGACCAACATGGGCGACATCGCCAGCGTCGCCGGCACCGTGGAGGGCGTGAACTACGACAACAATTCCGAGGACTACGCCGACTTCGAGGACGGCCAGCACTATCTTGAGCTCAGCCGCTCCGAGCGCGACATGATCGACCTGGTCACCGAGCGCTTCGAGAACGTGGTGCTCGTGTACAACGGCGCGAACGCCTTCGAAATGGACTTCCTGAACGACTATCCGCAGATCAAGTCCGTGCTGTGGGCGCCGCATCCCGGTCAGGCCGGCTTCGCCGCCCTCGGCGAGGTGCTCTCCGGCGCCGTGAATCCTTCCGGCAAGACCTCCGACACCTTCCTGACCGATCTGACCACCGCTCCGAGCTGGAACAACTTCGGCGATTTCGCCTACGACAACGTCGAGGAATTCGAGGTCGAATCCGCCCGAGGCGTGCGCTATCCGCACTTCGTGAACTACGTGGAGGGCATCTACGTGGGCTACCGCTTCTGGGAGACCGCGGACGACGAGGGATTGGTCAACTACGACGAGGCCGTGCAGTATCCGTTCGGTTACGGTCTGAGCTACACCACCTTCTCCCAGGAGATGGGTGACGTGACCTATGCGGACGGCATCGTGAGCTTCGACGTGACCGTGACCAACACGGGCGACACCGCCGGCAAGGACGTGGTCGAGGTCTACTACAACCCGCCCTACACCAACGGCGGCATCGAAAAGGCCAGCGCCAACCTCGTCGAATTCGCCAAAACCGACGAGCTCGCCCCGGGCGAATCCCAGACCATCTCGATCGAGTTCGAGGACGACGACATGGCCTCCTACGACTACGAGAACGCCGAGGCGTACGTGCTTGAGGCCGGCGACTATGTGGTGTCCATCAATTCGGACTCCCACACGGTGATCGACGAGCAGACCGTCAACGTGGCCGAGACCATCACCTACGACACCGAGGACAACACCCACAACGGCGACGAGGTCGTGGCGACCAACGTGTTCGACGACGCGAACGGCGGCCTGAACTACCTGAGCCGCGCCGACGGCTTCGCGAACTACGCCGAGGCCACCGCCGCTCCGACCGACTACAGCATGTCCGACGAGGACAAGGCCACGTTCTACAACACCGGCAACTACGATCCGACCGAATTCGACGATCCGGACGACGAGATGCCCACCATGAACGCGGACAACGGCCTGCGTCTGGCCGACCTGCGCGGCGTCGACTACGACGACGAGCAGTGGGACCTGCTGCTCGACCAGCTCGACTTCGACGAGATGGACGAGATCATCGCCAACGCCGGCTACCAGAACGCGGCCATCGACTCCATCGGCAAGATCCGTCTCTCCGACGCCGACGGCCCCGCCGCCCTGAAGGACAACTTCACCGGCGCCAGCTCCATCGGCCTGCCCTCGAACATCGTACTCGCCTGCTCCTGGAACAGGGATCTGGCCCGCCAGTTCGGCGAGGTCATCGGCGACATGGCCCATGACCTGCAGATCTCCGGCTGGTACGCCCCGTCCGTGAACCTGCACCGCTCCGCCTTCGGCGGCCGCAACTTCGAATACTTCTCCGAAGATCCGGTGTTGACCGGCGATCTGGCGGCCGAACAGATGCTGGGCGCGGCCGACCGCGGCGTCTACTCGTTCACCAAGCATTTCGCTCTGAACGAGCAGGAGACGCAGCGCAACGGCCAGCTGTGCACCTGGGCCAACGAGCAGTCGATCCGCGAACTGTATCTGAAGCCCTTCGAGACGATCGTCAAGGCCGACGGCGACGCGCAGGCCATGATGGGCTCGTTCAACTACATCGGCAACACCTACTCCAGCGCCCACACCGGCCTGAACAACACCGTGCTGCGCGGCGAGTGGGGCTTCCGCGGCTTCGTGGAGACCGACTACTTCTCCGGCACCAACTACGCCTACCAGACCGGCGACCAGGCCATCCGCGGCGGCACCGACGCGATGCTGGCGACCACCGAGACCACGAACCACATCACCGACGAAAGCGCCACCTCCGTGATCGCGATGCGCCAGGCCACCAAGAACATCCTGTACACGGCGGTCAACAGCTACCGGTACGAGAACGGCGAGCCCGAATCCTCCACCCCGATGTGGCAGATCGCGACCTACACGACCATCGCCGTGCTCGGCGTGTTGTTCGTGGGGCTTGAGGCGCTGGCCGTCAAGCGTTATCTCACCCGCACGAAGGAGGCCAAAACCGACATCAAGTAACCCCTGATCTTCTCACCCATTGCATTGCGAGCGCCGCCGTGGACTTCCCGCGGCGGCGCTTTTCCATATCGCGGACGGAACACTGTTATGGAGCCAAGGTCTGTTGCGCGGGCTCCACCTATCCACATTTCGAACGCCCGCGGCATTGAGGATTCGATGCGTTTGCCTCCGCGTCCAGCCGAAACCGGATGCAAGACGATTCGTAAAGGTCGGAACCGACGACAGATTGTGCGTCGAAAACGACAGGTTATCCAAGAGTCATGGGCGCCGCGATCTTTCGGAAGGCGGTCCGCGGGCAACGGGTTCCCTTGTGCGACAACGGCTCACGGAATATCCATATGCAATACATGCGATTTGTGAATGCAATGCATGTATGAAAAACGAATTGGTTTAAACACCGATATTTCGCGACCATAAGCATGAACGCCGACGACGAAGCGACGTATCACAACACACAAGGAGAACAAAGATGAGTTCGAAGCCGAAGCTCCGCATGAGCACACGCCGATTCAACACCATATGGAGCGCCGTTGTGGCGGTCATCGTGGTGATAGCGCTCGCCGCCACCATCGCGATGAATTTCTTCTCACTATCCATGGAGATCTTCCTCGGACGTGGCGCCCAAGTGGTCAGCGCCGATCCGGAGATGTCCGACGTGGACGCCGCATACTACGAGGACCCTGTCGAGAACCTTGACGAGCACACCGACCAGACGGCGCTGGCCATCGCCGAAGAGGGCATCGTGCTGATGAAGAACAATGACGACACCCTGCCGCTGGCGAAGGACTCCGCGGTCACGCCGTTCGGATACCGCTACATCAGCCCGATCTATGGCGGAACCGGTTCCGGCAGCGTGAACACCTCATCCTCGCGCATCTACACGGCGCAAAGCGCGCTCAACGAGTATTTCTCCGTGAACGAGCAGGTCGAGGACGCCATGGAATCGGCCACCGCCCGCGGATTGGACGCCGAAGGATACCAGAATCCCGACGAGCAGAGCGGCTTCGAAGGGGCGACCGAGAAGATCATCGAATACGATCCCACCATCTACACCGGCCTCGAGGACTCCGCCTCCGGCACCACCGGCATCGTGTTCATCGGCCGTTCCGGCGGCGAGGGACGCGACGTGAACGCCGACGTGCCGGGCAGCCAGGTCGAAGGCACCGGATACGCGGACGGCACTCCGCACCAGCTGGCGCTCAGCGAGGATGAGAAGACCACGCTGCGCTTCGCCAAAGCGAACTGCGACAGGGTCGTCGTGGTGCTCGACACCTCCAACGTCATGGAGATCGCCGACCTCATGGAGGACGGCGGCGATCTGTCCGCCGACGCGATCGTATGGATCGGCGGACCCGGCGGACAGGGATTCAAGGCGTTGGCCGAGATCCTGTGCGGCGACGTGAACCCATCCGGCAAGACGGTCGATACGTGGATGACCGACATCATGGCCGATCCGAGCATGTCGAACTTCGGCAATGCCGAGTACACCGACCTCTACCTGCTGCAGGGCGGCTACCCGAATCCCGTCGGAGACCCCACCGAGATGAATTTCATCGAATATGAGGAGAACATCTACGTCGGATACCGCTACTACGAGACCGTGGACGACACCGGCGGCGCTTTCACCGTCAACGGCGAAAGCGGCCGCACCTACGACGAGGCCGTGCAGATGCCCTTCGGATACGGTCTGAGCTACGGCACCGACTTCGACCAGGAGATCGTCTCCAGTGAGGAGAACGACGAAAGCGTAAGCCTCACCGTGCGTGTGACCAACAACGGCACCCGCGCCGGCAAGGATGTGGTGCAGGCCTACTACAATCCGCCGTACACCGAATTCGACGCCGAGAACGGCATCGAGAAGTCCACGGTCAACCTCATCGCCTTCGAGAAGACCGGCGACATCGCGCCGGGCGAATCCGAAACCGTCACCATCGACATCGACAAGGAGGATCTCGCCTCCTACAGCTACACCCATGAGAACTCGGACGGCACCGTGGGCGCCTATCTGCTCGAGGCCGGCGACTACGCGCTGAGCATCAACGAGACCGCGCACGATGAGTACGATTCCGTGACCATGAACGTGCCGGAGACCATCTGGTACGACAACGACAACCCCCGCCAGTCCGACATCGACGCACAGTCGGCTCTCGACGAAGACGGCAATCCGACCGGAGAACCCGCCAACGGCGAGGAGTTCGTCGCCGCGACCAACCTGTTCCAGGAGCTCTCCGACCATATGGAAGGAACCGACCAGCTCACCCGCGCCAACGGCGCCCTGAGCAATACCGCCACCTTCCCGACCGAAGAGGAGATGGCCGAGATTCCCACGGGCTTCCATTACAGCACCGCCGACGACGGCACGATGACGTTGGAACAGATGGATCTCGACACCGACACCACACTTGGCAACACCGAGGAAAGCAAGGTCTACACCGAAGACATGCCCGTCACCAACGCCGACAACGATCTGACCCTGTCCGATCTGCGCGGTGTGGACTACAACGATCCGCTGTGGGACGAACTGCTCGACCAGCTTGACCTGAACGAGTCCAGTTTGTATGTGGCCCTGGCCGCTTCCTACGACCAGACCGCCCAGATCGGTTCGATCAGCAAACCCGCGACGGTGGACTTCGACGGCCCGCAGGGCATCGTCGGATCCATCACCGACGCCACCGAATACACCGCGTATCCGACCGAGCCGATCATCGCCGCCACGTTCAACCGCGACCTCGCCTACGAGATGGGCGACAGCGTCGGCCAGGAGGCGGCCTCCGCGGGAGTCAACTCGTGGTACGCGCCTGCGGCGAACATCCACCGCTCGCCCTTCTCCGGACGCAACTTCGAATACTTCTCGGAGGATCCGGTCCTCTCCGGCGCCATGCTCACCAGCGAGGTGTCCGGCGCCGCCGCCCAAGGCCTGATCACCACGATCAAGCACTTCGCGCTCAACGACCAGGAGATGTACGACAACGACCGCAGCCGCGTGGCCACATGGGCCAACGAACAGGCCATGCGCGAGATCTACCTCAAGCCGTTCGAGATGGCGATCAAGGACGTGACGATGACCGTGGACTACGTCAACGACGATAAGCAGACCGTGTCCAAGACGATGCGCGGCGCCACCTCCGTGATGGGTTGCATGAACTACATCGGCACCACCTGGGGCGGTTCGAGCTACGCGCTCAATACCGAGCTGCTGCGCGACGAGTGGGGCTTCAACGGATTCCTCATCTCCGACATGGTGATGAACGCCGGCTCCAACAGCGTCGATCAGGCGCTGCGCTCCGGCACCGACAGCTGGATGGCATGGGGCACCGCGTTCACCTCGCTGATCGAGGACACGTCCTCGGCCACGGGCGTGAGCACCATCCGCCGCGCGGTCAAGAATATGAGCTATGCCATTGTCAACAGCCGCACCATGAACGGCATCGCCCCCGGAACGGTCATCACCTACAAGACCTCACCGTGGAAGATCTGGCTGGGTGTCGGCGACGCGGCGGCCGCCATCCTCGCGGTCGGACTGGTCGTGATGATGGTCCGTCGCACCAAGCACGCCAAGGCGCACCCCGAACTGTACAAGTCCGGAGGCAAGCGTGTGGTCAATGCCGACGGCGGCGACGAGTAACATACCCACCCATCCCATTGCATTGCGGGCGGCGTTCGATGCTTTCGGACGCCGCCTTTCATATGGCCAGACAGGGACGTGCGACGGGCGCGCATCGGCGTTCGCATATACAATCTGGACATAGCGGCATCTGCGGAGAATGGAGTGGAGGACGACGTGGAGATTCGGGCATTGCGGTATTTCGTGACGATCGTGCAGGAGGAGGGCATCACCGCCGCAGCCGACATGCTGCGCGTCAGCCAACCCACTCTGTCACGCAGAATCGGCGACCTCGAGGATGAGCTGGGCGCGAAACTCTTCACCCGCGGCAACCGCGGCCACACTCTGGAGCTCACCCGCGAGGGGCGCATGCTCTACCGGCGCGCGTGCGAGATCATCGCGCTCGCGGACAAGGCCGAGGCGGAGATCGCGACCAGCGAGACTGTCGAGGGGGACCTGCACATCAGCGCGGCCCAGACCTGCTCGATGCGGATCGTGGCCAAGGCGCTCGCCGCGTTGTGCGAACGGCACCCCGGCGTCGTGGTGCATCTGCAGGACGCCTACAGCGACGACATCATCGACCGGCTCAACAATGGGCTCACCGACTTCGGTCTGCTGGTGCAGCCGGTGGATATGAGCGGTTTCGATTATCTCGACATTCCCGGACTCGACCCTTTGGGCGTCGTGGTGCGCGAGGACCATCCGTTGGCGGGACGCGCGAGCGTCGATGTGGGCGAGCTCAAAGACATACGCGCCATCGTGCCCAAAGGCTCCATCAGCCGCAATGACGCTCTGATTCAATCGCGTCGTCTGACCGATGGACTGCGGATGATCGGTACGATGAATCTCGCCCATAACGCGGGTTATCTGGTGCGGGAGGGATTCGGCGCGATGGTCTGCCCGGAGAGCGTGGCCGAGACGGGCGAGGGGAGCGGTCTGGCGTTCGTGCCGGTGTCGCCGGAGCATGTCGTGCGCGTGAGCCTGGCATGGAAGAAGAACCAGCCGTTATCGCGGCAGGCCGAGGTCTTTCTCTCGTTGCTGCGTGACGTCATCGACGGCGAGTCTTCCGGTGATGCGGACGATACGGTGTGAGTATCGAAATATATTCAGATAACAGATGTGTTTGGTACAAGTTTCTGTATTTGCATTCTTTTTTGACGCGGCCTAGCGTGAAGGATATCAGCGATTCCCCACACGTAAGGAGCACACCATGGGCAAGACATGGATGATCACCGGCGTATCCAGCGGATTCGGCCGCGAAATGGCCGAACAGCTGCTTGAGCGCGGCGACGTCGTCATCGGCACCGTGCGCGACGAAGGCAAGGTCGGGGACCTGATCGAGCGCTATCCAGACACCTTCGACTGCCGTCTGCTGGATGTGACCGACGTGCCCGCGCTCCAGCGCACGGTCAGGGACGCCTTCGAGCGGCACGGGCGCATCGATGTGGTGGTCAGCAACGCCGGATATGGTCTGTTCGGCTGCGCGGAGGAGCTTTCCGACGCCGAAATCGACCATATCGTCGCCACGAACCTGGTCGGTTCGATCCAGTTCATCAAAACCTCGCTGCCGTATCTGCGCGCCCAGGGCGGCGGCCGCATCATCCAGATGTCCTCCTACGGCGCGCAGGTGGCGTATCCCGCCAACTCCATGTACCACGCCACCAAATTCGGCATCGAGGGATTCTGCGAGGCGGTGGCGCAGGAGGTCGCGCAGTTCAATATCGGCGTGACCATGGTCGAACCGGGCGGCGCCCGCACCGAATTCCGCTACGGCAGCGCCAAAGTGGCCGACCTGATGCCGGAATACGAGAGCTGCCATGGATTCCTCACCATGCTCGACGCCTCCAAGGGCCTGGCGCCAGGAGACCCCAAGCGCATGGCGGAACGCATCATCGCCAGCGCGGACCAGGAACCCGCTCCGCTGCGCATGGTGCTGGGCAGCCAGGCGTTGGCGGCGACCATCGAACGGCTGGAAACACGCCTGGCGGACTTCAAAACCCAGACGGAGCTCGCCGCATCCACCGATTTCTAAGCTTCTGCCATATGACGAAAAAGGATGGGCCGCTCAACTCAAGCGGCCCATCCTTTTTCGTCACTTCTTTTTGGTGGTGTACATCTGCGTGTTGAGCAGCGTGGCGTAATGCTTGATCACCTTCGGACGGATCACCTTCATGGAGGCGGTCATCAAACCGTTCTCCTGGGTGAACTCCTCGGGCAGGATGATGAACTTGCGTACGGATTCGGCACGGGAGACGCCGTCGTTGGCCTGGTCGACGAACTTCTGCACCTCGGCGCGCACGGCGGCGTTGTTCGCCGCGGCCTGCATCGACATGTTCCGGTCCAGGCCTTTGGATTCCAGCCAGGGGCGCAGCGATTCCTCATCCAGCGTCACCAGCGCGGAGATGAACGGACGCTTGTCGCCGAGCACCAGCGCCTGCGAGACGAACTGGCAGCGCTGGATGATCTCCTCGATCGGACCGGGGGCGACGTTCTTGCCGCCGGCGGTGATGATGAGGTCCTTCTTGCGTCCGGTGATGTAGAGGAACCCGTCGTTGTCGAGACGGCCCAGATCGCCGGTGGCGTACCAACCGTCCTCGGTGAACGATCCCTCGGTCGCATCCTCGTTCTTATGGTAGCGGGGGAACACGGCCGTGCCCTTGACCTGGATCTCGTCGTCCTCGGCGATGCGCAGGCTGAAGCCGGGGAAGGGGATGCCGACGGAGCCGGGATGATACGACGCGCCCAGAGGGGTGAACGCGCAGGGGGCCGTCGTCTCGGTCAGGCCGTAACCCTCGTAGACGGGGACGTTCGCGCCGCGGAAGAAGGCGAGAAGCTCCGGATCAAGCGGGGCGCCGCCGGCCACGATCCACTTGGCCCGACCGCCGAGCACATCGCGCAACGCCTTGTAGACCAGCGGGTCGAAGGCCGCGCGGCGCGTGCGGGTGAGCGCGCGCACCTTGCCCTCGCCAAGTTCGGCCATGTAGTTCTGCGCGGCGACCACGGCCGCGGCGAACGCCACGCCCTTGGCGCCATGACCGGCCTTCTGCGAGGCCGCGTTGTAGACCTTCTCCAGCACGCGCGGCACCACGATCATCACGGTGGGCTTGGCCACCTGCAGATCGGAGATCAGCGTCTTGATGCCCTGCGCGATATAGATGTGCAGCTCGGAGGCCACCACGATGTAGTTGATCGCGCGGGCGAAGGAATGCGCCTGGGGGAGGAACAGCAGCACGGAATGGTTTTTGTCGTGCAGCAGTTCCGGCATGTAGCTCGGCAGGTTGAGCGCCGTGGTGCAGTAGTGCTCATGGGTCATCTCCACACCCTTCGGCGCCGCGGTGGAGCCGGAGGTGTAGACGATCGAGCAGAGGTCGGTTTTCTTGACCGAGTCGATGCGCTCGTCGAGGTCCTCGTCGCTCACGGACGCGCCATAGGCCTTGATCTCGTCGAGTCCGCCGGTTTCGATGGTCGCGACATGCTCCAGCGAGGGGCATTCCTCCACCGCGCCCTCGGCCTTGTCGCGCATCTCGGTGCTTTCGACGATGAGCAGACGCGCGTCGGAATTGTTCACGATATTGCGGATCTGCTCGGCCGAATCGGTGTCGTAGATGGTGGCGAGCACGCCGCCGCAGGCCATGACGGCGGCGTCGGTCAGATCCCACTCGTAGGAGGTGCGGCACATGAACGCCACGGCGTCGCCCTTCCTCAGGCCGTAGTGCATCAGGCCCTTGGCCACGGCGCGCACCTCGGCGAGGAATTCGTTGGCGGTTTTGGTGGTCCACTGGTCGCCGACCTTATAGGTGTACAGCGGCTCGTCGCCCATGCGGGCGGCGCGGTCGGCGTAGATGTCGTAGATCGACATGCCCTCGTCCAGCGGCGGATTGCCCTCGGTGCGCGAGGTCAGCAGCTTGGAGATCGCGTCGATGTCGGTGACGGTGGGGAATCCCGGCCCCCATTCGTCGGTGTGGGGCAGGTCGACCTGGCTGGAGGAGGCGTATTCGCCGCCGGCGTAATCGGGCTGCCCCGCCGAATCATCACTGACCGGATGCACGAAATCAGCGCCCAGACGCAGCGCCTTGCGCGTCATATTCGCAGTCTGCTGCTTCAATGAGGAAATAACGGACACGTGATGCTCCTTGACAAGTCTTCTTCTTATATGACCTAAGCGGTTCTCAAAATGGCCAGTTTAGCCGGCAAAACGCGACACGTCACCTTACGCTACCGTAGGCGGAGGGCTCGGATGGGCGGACCGCGCGCGAACGGAACGAACATGGGATGCCCATTTGGCGGGATTCGCGGCCGCAAGCTCTGTGGTCTGGGTTACACTGTTCCGCTGTACACCAAGACCTGTTATGACAAGGTTTCGCATGCGTTACGACGTGTTATGACAAGGTTTCGTAAGAAGAAAGGGCTCTCATGGCTGAAACCCAGAAAGCCACGGTGACTTTCGGCGTCCTGAACGAGACGTCGGATATCGAGTCGCGCGTCGCGTTGACGCCCGACATCGTCACCCGGCTGGGCAAGAGCGGCGTCTCCTGCCTGATTGAAAGCGGCGCGGGTGCCGCCGCACAGTACACGGACGAGGATTACGCGAACGCGGGCGCGAAGGTCGCCTCCCGCGACGAGGTGATCGCCGGCGCCGACGCGCTCGGCTTCGTCGACCGTCCGTCCGCCGAGACGCTGGCCAAGGTCAAGGCCGGCACGTGGATCATCGGCATGCTCGGCTCGTTCACCGACGCCGATTATGTCGCCTCGCTCGAGAACGCCGGTTTGGTCGGCGTCGCCATCGAGAAGCTGCCGCGTCAGCTTTCCTCCGCGCAGTCGATGGACGAGATGACCTCGCAGAACTCCGTTATGGGCTACAAGGCCGCCATCGCCGCCGCCGACGCCTACGGCTCCTTCCTGCCGATGATGACCACCGCCGCCGGCACGATCCGTCCGGCCAAGGCGCTGGTGCTCGGCGCCGGCATCGCCGGTCTGCAGGCCATCGGCACGCTCAAGCGTCTCGGCGCGGTCGTCACCGCCTACGACGTGCGTCCCGCCTCCAAGGGCGAGGTCGAGTCGCTGGGCGCGAAGTTCCTTGATCTGGGACTCGACTTCTCCGCGGGACAGGGCGAGGGCGGATACGCCCGCGCGCTCACCGCCGAGGAGCAGGCCGCGCAGCAGGCCGCGGTCGATGAGAAGGCCGCCGGCTTCGACATCGTCATCACCACCGCCAAGGTGCCGGGCCGCAAGCCCCCGGTGCTGCTCACCAAGGCCGGCGTCGACGGACTGCACCGCGGTGCCGTGATCGTCGACTGCGCCGCCTCCGACCTCGGCGGCAACGTCGAGGGTTCCGTGATCGGCGAGCAGGTCACCGACGGCGGCGTCAAGATCATCGGCGCTCCGTATCTGGCCTCCGGCGTCGCCACCACGGCCTCCAACCTGCTCAGCCGCAACGTGGCCGACGTGCTCGCCCACTTCGTGCGCGACGGCAAGCTGGCTCAGGACCTGTCCGAAGAGCTCGACGACGCGCTGGTCGTGGCCGGCCGCGCCGAAGCTCCGGCCGCCAAGAAGGAAGAGGAGTAAACCATGCCCACTCTTGTCGTTTCCATCACCCTGTTCGTCCTCGCCCTGCTCATCGGCATCGAGGTGATCGGCAAGGTGCCCGCCACCCTGCACACCCCGCTGATGTCCGGCGCGAACTCGATCCACGGCATCGTCATCGTCGGCGTCGTCATCGTCGCGGCCGAGGCCAATTCGCCGCTCGCGTACGTGTTCATCTTCCTGGCCGCCGTGCTGGGCACGATGAACGTGGTAGGCGGCTACGTGGTCACCGACCGCATGCTCGAGATGTTCAAGTCCAATAAGAACGAGAAGAAGGGGGAGAAGTAAGCCATGGCAACTGAAACCATCGGAGCCATCGACATCGTCGCCTGGTTCGTCTATCTGTTCTCCGCCGTCATGTTCGTGGTCGGCCTGCACTATATGAACTCGCCGAAGACCGCGCGCAAGGGCAATATGATCTCCGCCTTCGGCATGGTCGTGGCCGTGCTCATGGCATTCATCGTGCTGTTCGCCAAGGGATTCGTCTCCACCGTGGCCGTGGTGATCCTCGTCGTGGGCATCGCCATCGGCGCGATTGCCGGCGTCGTCTCCGCCAAGAAGGTGAAGATGACCGACATGCCGCAGCTCGTCTCCGTGTTCAACACGGTGGGCGGCGGCGCGGCGGCCCTCGTCGCGCTCAACGACATCCTCACCAAGGCCGAGACGCCCGACATCGTCGTGCTCATCACCGCCGGACTCGGCGTGGTGATCGGTTCCGTCACCTTCACCGGCTCGCTGGTCGCCGCCGGCAAGCTGCAGGGCCTCAAGTTCATGCGCAAGCTCACGCTGCCCGCCAAGGGCGTGTGGAACGTGGTCTTCATCGCGCTCACGCTGATCGCCTTCGTGATGCTGTGCGTGCAGCCCGAGCAGCGACTGCTGTGGAGCGTGCTGGCCACCGTGTTCGCCCTGTGCTACGGCCTGGTGTTCGTCATCCCGATCGGCGGTGCCGACATGCCCGTCGTGATCTCCGTGCTCAACGCCTGCACCGGCACCGCCGTGGCCATGTCCGGCCTCGCCATCGACAATGTGGCGCTGATCGTGGCCGGCGCGCTCGTCGGCTCCGCCGGCGTGACCCTGTCCATCCTGATGGCCCAGGCCATGAACCGTCCGCTGCTGTCCGTCCTCGCCGGCGGCTTCGGCGGCGGCTCCTCGGCCGCCGGTGACGCCGAAGGCCCTGAAGGCACCATGAAGGAGACCACCGCCGACGACGTGGCCGTCCAGCTCGTCTACGCGGAGAAGGTCATCTTCGTGCCCGGCTTCGGCCTGGCCCAGGCTCAGGCCCAGCGCGAGCTCGCCGACCTCGGCGAACTGCTCAAGGGCCACGGCGTCGAAGTCTCCTACGCCATCCACCCGGTCGCCGGACGTATGCCCGGACATATGAACGTGCTGCTCGCCGAAGCCAACGTGCCCTACGAGGAGCTCGTCGACCTCGACGACATCAACCCGCAGTTCTCCAGCGCCAATGTGGCGCTGGTCGTCGGCGCGAACGACGTGACCAACCCGGCCGCCCGCCGTCCCGGCACCCCGGTCTCCGGCATGCCGATCCTCGACGTCGACATGGCGCAGAACGTCGTCGTCATGAAGCGCGGCCGCGGCAAGGGCTACGCGGGCATCGAAAACGAGCTGTACTTCAAGGACAACTCGCAGATGCTGTTCGGCGACGCGAAGGCCGGACTGCAGACCGTCATCGCCGCCGTCAAGGAATTGATCGCATAACGGAGCGTCATCCGCGTTGTGGAGGGCTCGACGTACCGTGTGTACGCCTTCGCCCTCCACGCCTTGATGCCGCACACGTTATGCGACCAATTCGAATTGACCGCGTTGTGGTGTGACATCCGCATTATGGAAAGGACCCGGCGCACCATGTGTACGCCTTCGCCCTCCACGCCTTGATGCCGCACACGTTATGCGACCAATTCGAATTGACCGCACCGCAAAGAGACTCCCCGAGGGGAGCCTCTTTTGATATTGGCGAAGGAGCGTCAGTCGCCGAACGCGCGGCGCACGAACGCGCCGACCCTGCGCCAATAGCGTTCCGGATCGGTGCTGGCGCTCATCCCATGGGCCGCTCCCGGGACCAGCAGTTTCTCACGGTCGAGGCTGGCGCAGGCCTCGTAATTGCGCTCCAGAAACGATGAGGGCACGAAGGTGTCCTCGCCGCCGTGGATGAACATCATCGGAATCGTCGCATGTCTCAACGACACGACGCAGGACGCTTCACGGAACCCGTATCCCGCGCGGCGTTTGGAGATCAGTCCCGCCGCGTCCACGACCAAGGCCGCCATCCATCGAGGCATATGGTACATGTTCCCGGCCTGCGCCATGAACTCATCGCGCACGCAGGTGTATCCGCAATCCTCGATCGCCGCCACCACATTGCGAGGCAGGGCGCGTTCACCGACCGTCATCATCACGGTCGAGGCCCCCATGGACAGTCCATACAGCAAAATCCGCGCCTGCGGATCGCTTTCGACGATGAGGTCGATCCACCGCATCAGATCGCGCCTCTCCAACCATCCCATGCCGATATAGCGGCCTTCGCTCGGCTCGTGGCCCCGCGAAGCCGGCGCGAGCACCGTGAATCCCATCCGTGCGAAACGCCGCGCGTACTTCGCCACATGGTCGGGACTGCCGCTGTACCCATGGCAGCAGACCGCATAACGATGCGGGGCGGGGGAGGCGCAGTCCGGATCCAAAAGCCAACCGCGCAGAGCAAAGCCATCCTGGCTGCGGATGGCGACCGGCTGCCGGGACTCGACGAACCAGTCGGCGGCCTGCGCCTCCTCCTGCGCGTCATAGTGCACGCCTTCGAGATTCGCGCCTTCGACCTTTCCGGTACGGAGCCGGGCGATCATCGATCTGGGGGACTGCGTGTCCACGGCGAAATCGAACAGATACCGCGACACGGCGAACACCGCTCCGGTCGCGGCCAATGCGGACAGACCCGCGCCCAGTGCGACCTTGCCTGCGACGCCCATGGATGGCTGCTTCATAAGAACCTCGGTTCGTTGAGGGATGCTGCTCTCATATTAGCCGTCGGAATCGGGGAAATCCGGAAAAACGCGCGCCGATCGCCTTGTCCGCGCCCGGACTATACTTGTGACCCGTTGCTTTGGCGAGGGAAGCCGCAAGGCGGACTTCCGTTATCGACTCGGCGTTCGATTCACTCCTTGAGTGTGTTCCTTCGGCGCGTCGACGCGTCCGAAGCGAAACGTACAAACGATTCAAGGAGTCATCATGGCCGTTACCATCACCCTCGAAGGCGCCAAGCGCACCGAGTTCGGCAAGGGCGTCGCCCGCCGTATGCGCGTCGCCAAGCTCATCCCCGCCACCGTCTACGCCGGCGGCGCCGATCCCGAGTTCATCCAGCTCCCGATGAAGGAGACCACTCTGGCGCTGCGTCACAACAACGCCCTGTTCACCCTGAACTTCGACGGCGAGACCAAGATGGCCGTCGTCAAGGACGTGCAGCGCAACCCCGTCAAGCGCATCGTCGAGCATGTCGACTTCTACGAGGTCAAGGCCGGCGACAAGATCGACGTCGAGGTGCCGGTGTTCGCCGAAGGCGAGCCGAAGGGTGCCGCCGTCGCGTTCGTCGACATGCAGGAGCTCAAGGTGCGCGCCGACGTGGCCAACCTGCCCGAGAAGATCGTCGTGAACGTCGACGGCCTGACCGACGGCTCCAAGGTCCTGCTCAAGGACGTCGTCCTGCCCGAGGGCGTCGAGCTCGACATGGACGATCTCGAGGAGCCCGTCGTCTCCGTCACCGTGCCGGAAGACGCCTCCGCCGAAGCCGCGGCCGAGGCCCCGGCCGCCGAGTGATGATGGCGGGACCCGATCCCGCGACCATCGTCTGACAGCATTCGGACCCATGACGGCGAGTCATGGGTCCTTTGCGTTCGGCGACGTGGCTTTCACCATGTGAACCCCGTGTCGCATGGACGACACCGGTGTGGAAAAGTAAAGTGCAGGCCCCATGCCACAAGCATCACGGGCGCACCCTAAGAGAATACGCCGCTCCGCGGCCGTACATTCCAAGAAGAAGTGATTATGACTGAAAACACGCATCATGATCCGGCGGCTCTTGACAAGCTCGCCGAAGCGTTCACCGTCCTGCCCAACGACAACCCCGCCTCCGATGCCAAGCGCGCCGAACTCATCGACAAGCCCGCCTTCGGACAGCTGTTCTCCGACAGCATGGCCCACATGAGCTGGACCAAGGGCGAAGGCTGGTCCGACCGCCGCATCGAACCGTACGCGCCGCTGAAGATGGATCCGGGCGCGTCCGTGCTCCACTATGCGCAGGAATGCTTCGAAGGGCTCAAGGCCTATCGTCACGCGGACGGCTCCACCTGGCTGTTCCGTCCGGACGCGAACGCCGAACGCTTCCAGAACTCCGCCAAGCGCATGTACCTGCCCGAACTGCCGATCGACGACTTCCTCGGATCCTGCGCCGCGCTCGTCAAGCAGGATGTGAACTGGGTGCCGTCCCGCCGCGAGTACACGCTGTATTTGCGTCCGTTCATGTTCGCCTCCGAACCCTTCCTCGGCGTGCGCGCCCCGCATGAGGTGGACTACTGCGTGATCGCCAGCCCCTCCGGCCCGTACTTCCCGGGCGGCGTCAAGCCCGTGAGCATCTGGGTGGAGGACAAGTGGTTCCGCACCGGCCCCGGCGGCACCGGCTTCGCCAAGTGCGGCGGCAACTACGCCGCCTCCCTGCTCGGCGAATACAAGGGCATCGAGAACGGCTGCGAGCAGGTGTGCTTCGTGGACGCCGCCACCAAGACCTATCTTGAGGAGCTGGGTGGCATGAACATGATGATCGTCCACAAGGACGGCCATGTGGAGACCCCGTCGCTGACCGGCAACATCCTTCCCGGCGTGACCCGCCGCTCCCTGATCCAGCTCATGCAGGACCATGGCCGCGATGTGGTCGAGACGATGATTCCGCTGGAGCAGCTGCTCGAGGACATCAAGTCCGGCGAGGTGACCGAGGTGTTCGCCTGCGGCACCGCCGCCATCATCACCCCGATCGGCCGCTTCAAGTCCGACAAGTTCGATGTGACCGTGGGAGGCGGCGAATCCGGCGAGCTGACCGTGGATCTGCGCAACGAACTGCTCGGCATCCAGCTCGGCGAGATCGACGATCCGCATAACTGGATGTGGAAGGTCTGCTGACCCGTCCGAGTCCGATTCGCATATCGAGGGCTTCCGTTCCGGACGGAAGCCCTCTTTCTTTGGGTTCCCACGCTCCGGTCGCGTTATGGGCAGGAGTGCGCCGTATGAGGGTTGGGCGCTCGCGGCGCGTCCGGGAGCGGGGAGCGTCGGTGTTTGTTATATTGAGGGGCGGCGAAAAGGAGATCTGCGATGGAAGTGGCGCTGGAGAGCAATGCGTTTATTTTGGGCATCGAGTATATGGCCATCTTCTGTTGCGGCATGGTCGGGGGATTGTCGGCCGTACGCAAGGACTACGATCTTTTCGCCATCGTCATCACCGCGTGGCTGACCGCGCTCGGAGGCGGCATCATCCGTGATGTGATGCTCGACGTTCCGCCCGTAGGCATCACCGACAAAGGCTTCGTGCTCACCGCGTTGGCGTCCGGCATCGCGGTGGCGGTGATCCACCCGGAGGTCGACAAGCTCAAATGGCCGATGCTGACCATCGACGCGTTGGCCGTCGCGCTGTTCGCCGTGAACGGCACGGCCAAGGCCATGGGATTGGGGTCGTCCGGCATGACCGCCGCGTTCATGGGCATGTTCACCGCGTTGGGCGGCGGGCTGGTGCGCGACATGCTGATCAACGAGGTTCCGATGGTGATCCGTGACAAGCACTGGTACGCGGTGCCGTCGGCGGTGGGCTGCCTGCTCACCGTTTTCGTATGCAAAGCCCTGAACGCGGGTTGGATCAACCTCGAATGGGAGATGGCTCTGGAACTGGTGATCGTCGCGGTGGTGGTCGTCATGCGGCTGCTGTCGGTCAAGTTCAATCTCACGGTGCCGGGCGCGGTCGAACGTCGGCATGTGTATCTGTAGACGACCGTCGCACGGATTCGCTCCTCGATCTCATCCGTGAGACCCTTTTTGCGGCCCAAACGCACATGATATTCGAGACTTCGTTGGAATTCCGCCAAAATCACGATGTGCGACCATGTGCGCATTCGTAAGAAAAAGTCGCACGGAGCGGCGCGACGACCTGCTCTGTGCGACCCCGGAATATGAAAAACCCCGCATCCCGTTCGGGATGCGGGGTTTTTCATATATCACAGCGCGTTGATGGCGACGGCGAGACCGGACTTGCGGTTGGCGGCCTGGTTCTTGTGAATCACGCCGGCGCCGGCGGCCTTGTCGAGCTTCTGAGCGGCGACCTTGTAGGCGGCCTCGGCGGCGGCCTTATCGCCGGCGGCGATGGCCTCGCGGGTGGCGCGGATGGCGGTCTTGAGACCGGACTTCACGGCCACATTGCGCTTGTGCGCCTTCTCGTTGGTCAGTACGCGCTTCTTCTGCGACTTGATGTTTGCCAATGTAACTCCAAACGACGTTTGCTATAAGGACATACAAAGAGACAATATAACACACACCCCTGACCCTGCGCACGCATGAATCGCAGAGCGCCATCGTCTTCTCAATATATACCCCTGTAGGGGTGTCACATTCAAAGTATCCCGAGTCGTGCTATGTTATATTTGCTGTAGTCCAAAGTCCTTAAAGTGATACACCGCGAAAGCGGACAGAAAGAAGAAGGTTGTTGCTGTGAGTCTCTCCTACGATTTTCCGGTGGCGTTCCGTGGATACGACAAGGAAGCGGTGGATGACGCACTGCGACAGGCGCAGGAACAAATCGACCAACTGACCAAGTCGAGCCAGGAATCCGAATCGCAGATCAAGCAGCTCAAGCAGCGCTGCGACGACACCGAGGTCAAACTCGAATCCGCGACCATGCAGCTGGAGGACGCGCACAAGCATATCGCGCAGATGGAAGAGAAGGTGCAGCGCTCCACCGAGAACGCCATCTCGTCGTTGGGCGCCAACGCGCAGCAGCTGCTTGTGGCGGCGGAGAAGACCAGCACCGACCTCATCGCCAAGGCCAAGCAGGAAGCGACCCGTCAAAGGGAGGAAGCCAAGCGTCAGGTCGCCACGGTGATGACCCAGGCGAACCAGGATGTGCAGCTTCTGCTCAGCGAAGCCCGCAAGAAGGCCGCGGACATCCTCGAACGCGCCAACTCCGAAGCGCAGATGCTCGAAGAGGCGACCCGCACCCAGACCGACCAGCTGAAGGAACGGGCCGAACAGGAGATCGCGGAACGTCGTGAGGCGCTGAACATCGAGCTCGAGAACACCCGCCAGCAGATCACGGACGAGATGCAGACCCAGCGAGCCAAGCAGGAGAACGCATTGGCGCAGCTGCAGGTGGAAACCACCAAGGCCGTGGCCGACCAGCGGCAGGAGGCCGACCGGGCCGCCGCGGAACTGAAGATGCGCACCAGCGAGGAATCGAACCGTATTCTGAACGAGGCCAACGACACCCTGGCGGCCGCCCAGAAGAAGGCCACGGAAATCGTGCAGGCCGCCGAGCGCAAGGCGCAGGAGCGCATCGCCCAGGTGGAGGACGAGTCCAAGCAGATTCTCGACGCGGCCAACATCACCAAGGCCCAGAGCGAGAAGGAGGCGGCGGAATCCTTGGAACGCATGCGCGTCCAAGTCACCAAGCAGCGCGAGGAGACCTCCGAGGAAATCCGTCAGATGCTCAAGAACCTCAACCAGCGTCGCGAGGACGCGCAGCAGCAGTCCGACAGCATGCTGGCCAAGGCGAAGTCCGTGCTGAGCGAGGCCAACGACTACGCCCAGAAGAAGCAGGACGAAGCCAACCAGATGCGCGACTCGATTATCCGCGAGGCCAAGGAGAAGGCCGAGAACGACAGCCGGATGCTGCGTAACGCCGCGCAAAGCGAGATCGACCGTCTCAACGGCCGCATCGCCGATCTGCAGGAGAAGGAAAGCGCATTGGTCAGCCGCGTCAGCGACATGCGCTCGTTGCTGCTCAGCTCCTTCGACAATCTGACCGGCGATCACACGCTGGGTTCCTCCGCGCCGCGAGCCACGCTGGGCGCGTCCTCCGAGCAGTCCGGCACGACGGATGAGGATTCCGCCGCCTGATTCCGGTTGCCGGCCGATGCCGGAAGGACGAACACGTATGACGAATGACATCGAGTATGCGCCTGAGCATAATCCGCGTCTTGACCAGGATTACGCCATCGATGTCTCGTCGTATCTGAGCCACGCCTACACGCAGCTTGCGGAATCATCTCTTCAGGACGATTACCCCCTGTATGTGGACTATCTGCAGCAGCGGGACGATGTCAAACGCATGCTCGCGCGTCTGGAGAACGGGAGCATGCCGGACGATCTCGTGGAGATGGCGAAAACCATCGACGATCTACGTGTTTCCAAATTCGCGGACGCCGACGGGAACATCTCCGTGTCGTCGCTGCTGGCGTCGGTTCGTGCCTCGGGCGCGACGGAAGACGATACGGACGAACACGACGACGCACCCGATGGCGCCGCCGACGGTGAGCATGGCTCATCCGAACGGGACGCCGATTCGGATGACGAGACCGTCTCCAACGGCGACGATCGAAGCTCATCGTCGAAGGCGGGCGAATCCAACGTTCAAAACGAGACGCCGCGTGGACGGCACGCCACGACGCGCAAGCGGATCGAACCGCTTGCGATAGCGAGCACGGCCTTGGTGTCGCTGTTCTTCGTGGCGCTGGTCGCCGCCGTGCTTTTCGCGCTGCGCCTCTACGGAGTTCTCTAGACTCCTGCGGTTTCATCGGTTGCCACCCATCCATTATGATGGGTTGAGTTTGTCTTGCGTCAACAAATAAAGGAGTGTTCGGTGGCCGATCAGCATAACCAGCCGGGGTTCACGGATCAATCGTTGATTCGCAACTTCTGCATCATCGCGCATATCGACCATGGCAAGTCCACCGTGGCGGATCGTATCCTGCAGTTGAGCGGCATCGTGCCCGAACGAGAGATGCGCGACCGCTTCCTCGACCGCATGGACATCGAGCAGGAGCGCGGCATCACCATCAAATCGCAGGCCGTGCGCGTGCCGTGGACCTTCGACGGCGTTGAATACACGCTGGGTATGATCGACACCCCTGGCCATGTGGATTTCACCTACGAAGTGTCGCGCGCGTTGGCCGCATGCGAGGGCGCGGTGCTGCTCGTCGACGCCACGCAGGGCATCGAGGCGCAGACCCTGAGCAACCTGTATATGGCCATCGACCATGACCTGGCCATCATCCCCGTGCTCAACAAAATCGACCTGCCGAGCGCCGAGCCCGACAAGCACGCCGAGGAGATCGCGGGACTGATCGGATGCGAGCCGGGCGACGTGCTGCGCGTCTCCGGCAAAACCGGCGAAGGCGTCTCCGACCTGCTCGACCAGATCGTCATGGACGTGCCCGCGCCGAACGGCGATCCGGACGCACCCGCACGAGCGCTGATCTTCGATTCGGTCTATGACTCGTACCGCGGCATCGTCACCTATCTGCGTATGGTCGACGGCGAGCTGCGCAGCCGCGAAAAGCTGCACATGATGGGCATCGGCATGACGCACGACCCCATCGAAATCGGCGTGATCAGCCCCGATATGACCCCCACCAAGGCGTTGGGCGCCGGCGAGGTCGGCTATGTGATCACCGGAGCGAAGGACGTGAGCCAGTCCAAGGTGGGCGACACGATCACCTCCGCCCTCAAGCCCGCCACCGAGCCGTTGGACGGCTACCGCGATCCCAAGCCGATGGTGTATTCCGGCCTGTTCCCGATCGACAACGCGCAGTTCCCCGAATTGCGCGACGCGCTCGACAAGCTCAAGCTCAACGACGCGGCGCTCGTCTACACGCCCGAGACCTCCGTGGCGTTGGGATTCGGCTTCCGTTGCGGCTTCCTGGGACTGCTGCATATGGAGATCGTCTCCGAACGTTTGAGCCGCGAATTCGGCCTCGACCTGATCCAAACCGCGCCGAACGTGACCTACGAGGTGACCGCGGAGGACGGTACGGAATTCCATGTGACCAATCCGAGCGAGTTCCCCGACGGCAAGATCAAGCGCATCGTCGAGCCGATGGTGGCGGCCGATATCATCACGCCCAAGGAGTTCATCGGCGCGGTGATGGACCTGTGCCAGGAGAACCGCGGCATCATGGGCACGATGGAATACATCTCCACCGACCGTGTGGAGATGCACTACCGCATGCCGCTGGCCGAAATCGTGTTCGACTTCTTCGACCAGCTGAAAAGCCGCACCAAGGGCTACGCCTCGCTCGACTACCATGAGGACGGCGAGCAGAGCGCCGACCTCGTCAAGGTTGACATCCTCATCCAAGGCGAGAAGGTGGACGCGTTCAGCGCCATCGTGCACCGCGACAAGGCGTACAGCTACGGCGTGATGATGACCAAGAAGCTGCGAGAGCTCATTCCCCGCCAGCAGTTCGAGATTCCGATCCAGGCCGCGATCGGCTCGCGCATCATCGCGCGCGAGAACATCCGCGCCCTGCGCAAGGACGTGCTCGCCAAATGCTACGGCGGCGACATCACCCGTAAGCGCAAGCTGCTCGAGAAGCAGAAGGCCGGCAAGAAGCGCATGAAGATGCTCGGCCATGTGGAGGTTCCCCAGGAGGCGTTCATCGCGGCCCTGTCCACCGGCGATTCCGGCAACGACCGCGACACCAAGGACAAGATCCGCGCCGCCCAGAAAACCGAAGGCTGACGGGCGTCCGGCAACACTCGTCATCCCGAGCGCAGTCGAGGGATCCCACGCCATGAGATGCTTCGACTGCGCCTACGGCTCCGCTCAGCATGACGGCAAGGCAGTCCGTCGTGTGCGTATGAAAGGCATGTCATTGACCTACGGAGTGTATGTGCATGTGCCGTTCTGCTTAAGGCGCTGCGGATACTGCGATTTCAACACGTATACGGCGGTTGATCTGGGTGAGGGGGCTTCGCGCGGCAACTACGCGACCATGGTGGCGCGAGAGATGCGTCTGGTGCGCGACTGGCAGCTCGCGCACGGCATCGAAGAACCCGCGGCAAGCACCGTGTTCTTCGGGGGAGGCACGCCCACCATCCTGCCGGCGAGCGATATGATCGCCATGCTGGACGCGGTCCGTGACATCTGGGGGTTGGAGCCCGGTGCCGAAATCACCACGGAGGCCAATCCCGACACCGTGGATGCCGACTACGTCAAGGCTTTGGCCGACGGCGGGTTCACCCGCATCTCCTTCGGCATGCAGTCGGCGGTGCCGCATGTGCTGAGAACCTTGGACCGCACGCATACTCCCGCCAACGTCGAGGCCGGCGTGCGCGCGGCCGAGCGTGCCGGATTGCGATCCAGCGTCGATCTGATCTACGGGGCGCCGGGGGAGAGCCTCGACGATTGGCGGGAATCCGTACGCACCGCCATCGAGCTGGGAGTGGACCACATCTCCGCCTACGCGCTCACCGTGGAGCCGACCACCAAGATGGGCCGTCAGATCGCCGCGGGAATCCTGCCCAAACCCGATGACGACGACGAGGCAGCGAAATACGAAATCGCCGACGAGCTGTTCACCGCCGCCGGACTGCGCTGGTACGAGGTGTCGAACTGGGCCCGACCTGGCTTCGAAAGCCGCCATAACCTCGGATATTGGCGCAACGTCGATTGGGCGGGGCTGGGGCCGGGCGCGCACAGCCACTATTCGCTCGACGGCAACGATATGCGCGCCTGGGATATCACGCATCCGAAGCTGTGGGGGCAATCCATCAACGACGGCGCAGTGCCGTGGGCGGGCAGCGAAGACATATCCGACCAGGAGCATCTCGAAGAGGTGATCATGCTGGGAGTGCGCCTGCGCGAGGGATTGGCCATCGCCGACGTCGAACGCGCGGCCGGACATGCGATCGCGCGCGAACACTTCAACGGATTGCGCCAGGCCGGACTGATCGACGTGGCGGATGATCGCATCGTCCCCACGCTTCGGGGCCGCCTGCTCAACGACACCATCATCGAACAGCTTTTCGACCTGCTCGACTAAACCACGCCAACGCTCCGCACGTCATCCCGAGCGAAGCGCGGAGCGCGCAGTCGAGGGATCTCGTTTGGTTTAGTCGGAGCATGAGATTCTTCGGCTCCGATGCGCTCCGCTCAGAATGACGGGAAAAGAGGGTGTTGCTTGGTCTGGCACGAATCCCGAAAAAATGGGTATTGACTTTTTCCGATATTCGGTATATGGGACACGTAACATAAATGACGCAAGCCGGCGCTACCCTATAAAAGCTTTACCCAAAGAACCGCAGGACCTTCGGGCTCTGCCAAAACGACAATGAAGGTGGTTTCGGTGACTTTCCACGCCCCGCTTGATCTCACGGTCCATAAATCCCAAGGCATGTACGACCCTGGGGCCGAGCATGACGCCTGCGGCGTCGGTATGGTCACCACCCTGAACAAGCGGGCCGAGCACAAAATCGTCAAGGACGCCATCGAGGTGCTCGTCAACCTCAACCACCGCGGCGCGGTCGGCTCCGAGGAGAACACCGGCGACGGCGCGGGCATCCTGATGAGCATGCCCGACGAGTTCATGCGCGCCACGTTAGGCGAGCTGGGCGTAGAGCTTCCCGAACCCGGACGTTACGCCGCCGGCATCGCCTTCCTCGACCGCGACATCGCCACATCCGGCCAGCAGGAGCAGGCCATCGCCCGCATCGCCCGCGAGGAGGGTCTCGAGGTGCTCGCCTGGCGCGTGGTGCCCACCAATCCGGACGGACTGGGCCTGCAGGCCCTCGCCTCCATGCCGAGCTTCAAAACGCTGGTGCTCGCCGACCCGGAGTGCAGGCTCGAAGGCATCGGCATCGACCGCAAAACCTTCCGCATCCGCAAGCGCGTCGAGCATGAGGTGGGCATCTACTTCGCCTCCCTTTCCGCGCGTACCATCACCTACAAGGGCATGCTCACCACCATGCAGCTCACGCCCTTCTTCCCGGATCTGACCGACGAGCGCATGAAGGCCAAGGTCGCCATCGTCCATTCGCGCTTCTCGACGAACACGTTCCCCAGCTGGCCGCTCGCCCAGCCCTTCCGCATGCTCGCCCACAACGGCGAGATCAACACGATCCAAGGCAACCGCAACTGGCTGTCCGCCCGCGAGGGCAGGCTCAGCTCCGAACTGCTCGGCGAACTCGAACCGCTGCTGCCGATCGACACGCCCGGATACTCCGATTCCGGCACCTTCGACGAATGCCTCGAACTGCTGCATCTGGCCGGCCGCTCCCTGCCGCACGCCATCTCCATGATGCTGCCGCCCGCATGGGAGAAGAACACCGAACTCGATCCGGACGTGCGCGCGTTCTACGAGTACAACAACACGCTGATCGAGCCGTGGGATGGCCCGGCGCACATCATCTTCACCGACGGCACCCAGGTGGGCGCGCTGCTCGACCGCAACGGCTTCCGACCCGGACGCTGGCGGCTCACCGACGACGGCTACCTGGTGCTCGCCTCCGAAGCCGGCGTGCTGCCCGAGGTCGCTCCCGAACACGTCAAGGCCAACGGCCGACTGGAACCAGGCAAGATGTTCCTGGTGGACACCGCCGAAGGCCGCATGATCTCGGATGAGGAGATCAAGAAGACGCTCGCCTCCCAGCATCCGTACCGCGAGTGGGTGGAGGGCAATTCGGTGGAGCTGAGCGATCTGCCCACCCGCGCGCATGTGAACCATTCCGGCCAGTCCGTGGTGCGCCGCCAGCGCGCCTTCGGCTACACGGAGGAGGATCTGAAGCTTCTGCTCGCCCCCATGGCCAACACCGGCAAGGAGCCGCTCGGCTCGATGGGCAACGACGCGCCCATGGCCGCGCTTTCCAGCCGCTCGCGCATGCTGTTCGACTACTTCACGCAGAAGTTCGCGCAGGTCACCAACCCGCCGCTCGACTGGGAGCGCGAGGAGATCGTCACCTGCCTGGAATCCGCGATCGGCCCCGAGCCGAACCTGCTGAGCGATTCCGCGTTGCACGCCAAGAAGATCCTCATCCCGCTGCCCGTCATCAACTCCGATGAGATGGCCCAGCTCAAGCGCCTCGACCGCGCCAAGATCCTCGGCGGATACTACAAGCCGTATGTGGTCAAGGGCCTCTACCAGGTCGCCGGCGGCGGCAAGGCGCTTCAGGAGCGCCTCGACGAGATCTTCGCCGAAATCGATCTCGCGATCGAAGGCGGCAAGAACTTCATCGTGCTCTCCGACCGCGATTCGAACCACACGTGGGGACCGATCCCGTCGCTGCTGCTCACCTCCGCCGTGCAGCACCACCTGCTGCGCTGCCACACGCGCACGCAGATCTCCATGGCCGTGGAGGCCGGCGACGTGCGCGAGGTGCACCATGTGGCGCTGCTCATCGCCTACGGCGCGGCCTGCGTGAACCCGTACCTCGCGTTCGAATCCGTCGAGGACCTCTCACGCACCGGATACCTCACCGTGGACGCCGAAACCGCCGTGAGGAACCTCACCAAGGCGCTGTCGACCGGCGTGCTCAAGATCATGTCGAAGATGGGCGTGAGCACCATCATGAGCTACCGCGGCGCGCAGCTGTTCGAGGCCGTGGGCCTGAACAAGGAGATCATCGACGAGTACTTCACCGGCACCACGTCGCGCGTGGGCGGCGTCGGCCTCGACGAGATCGCCGAGGAGGTGGCCATCCGCCATCGCGTGGCCTATCCGAACCAGTGGACCGCGACCCCGCACCGCAATCTGCGCACGGGCGGCGACTACAAGTGGCGCCGCACCGGCGAGGAGCATCTCAACGATCCCGAGGCGATCTTCCTGCTGCAGCAGTCGACCCAGCGCGGCGACTACCAGATGTTCAAGAAGTACTCGCACCACATCGACGACACCTCCAACCGTCTGATGACGCTGCGCGGCCTGATGAAGTTCACCAACGCGCGCAAGCCGATCGACATCTCGGAGGTCGAGCCGGCTTCCGAAATCGTCAAGCGCTTCTCCACGGGCGCCATGAGCTACGGCTCCATCTCACAGGAGGCGCACGAGACGCTCGCCATCGCCATGAACCGCATCGGCGCGCGCTCCAACTCCGGCGAGGGCGGCGAGTCCCCGGAACGTCTGCGCGACGACGAGCGCGTGAGCAAGATCAAGCAGATCGCCTCCGCGCGATTCGGCGTGACCAGCGACTACCTCGTGCACGCCACCGACCTGCAGATCAAGCTCGCCCAGGGCGCCAAGCCCGGCGAGGGCGGCCATCTGCCCGGCGCGAAGGTGCCGCCGTGGATCGCCAAGGTGCGTCACGCGACGCCCGGCGTGGAGTTGATCTCCCCGCCGCCGCACCACGACATCTACTCCATCGAGGACCTGAAGCAGCTGATCAACGATGCGAAGATGGCCAATCCCCAGGCCCGCATCCACGTCAAGCTCGTCTCCGAGTTCGGCGTGGGCACCATCGCCGCGGGCGTGGCCAAATGCCATGCCGACGTGGTGCTCATCTCCGGCTACGACGGCGGCACCGGCGCGGCTCCGCTCAACGCGATCAAGCACGCCGGCACCCCGTGGGAGATCGGCCTGAGCGAAACCCAGCAGACGCTGATCCTGAACGGCCTGCGCTCGCGCATCATCGTGCAGTGCGACGGCGAGCTGAAAACCGGCCGCGACGTGATGATCGCCGCGTTGCTGGGTGCCGAGGAGTTCGGCTTCGCCACCGCCGCGCTGATCGTCGAGGGCTGCGTGATGATGCGCGCATGCCAGAAGAACACCTGCCCGCAGGGCATCGCCACCCAGGATCCGGAGCTTAGGGCCCGGTTCACGGGCAAGCCCGAGCATGTGGTGAACTTCTTCATGTTCATCGCCGAGGAGGTGCGCGAGCTGCTCGCCCAGCTGGGCTTCCGCACGCTTCAGGAGGCGGTCGGCCACGTCGAATGCCTCGACCAGAACGAGGCGATCAAGCGCTGGAAGTCCGACGGCATCGACCTGAGCCACGTGCTCATGCAGCCCGGCCCGGTGCCCGGCACGATCCTGCACAACACCGAGCCGCAGAACCACGAGCTGGAGAAGGCGCTCGACAACGAGCTCATCGCCATGGCCCAGCCGGCGCTCGAGAACAAGGAGCCCGTGCGCATCGACATGCCGATCCGCAACGTGAACCGCACGCTCGGCACCATGGTCGGCTATGAGATCACCAAGCGCTACGGCGCCGAGGGCCTGCCCGACGACACCATCGACATGACCTTCCACGGCGCGGGCGGCCAGTCCATCGGCGCGTTCATCCCACGCGGCGAGACAATGCGCGTCTACGGCGAGGTCAACGACTACGCGGGCAAGGGCATCTCCGGCGGCCGTATGATCGTGCGCCCCGAAGAGGGCGTCACCTTCGACACGCATGAGAACGTGATCGCCGGCAACGTGACCGGCTTCGGCGCGACCTCCGGCCAGATCTTCGTGGCCGGCCGCGCGGGCGAACGCTTCGGCGTGCGCAACGGCGGCGCGACCTTCGTGGTGGAGGGTGTGGGCGACCACGGCTGCGAGTATATGACCGGCGGCACCGTCGTCATCCTCGGCCCCACAGGACGCAACTTCGGCGCGGGCTTCTCCGGAGGCCACGTGTACATGCTCGACCTCGACATGTCCAAAGTGAATCCGAGCGCGGTCAAGAGCGGCGCGCTGCTCTTCCAGCCGCTGGACGCGGAGCATGAGCGGACCGTGCGCGCGCTGGTCAAAACGCATGCCGAGGAGACCGGCTCCGCGTTCGCGGCCGAACTGCTCGCCGACTGGGAGCAGGCCAAGGCCCGCTTCACGCATGTGGTGCCCAAGCAGTTCGTCGCGATGACGAACGCGATGGCCGAGGCCGAGGCCAACGATATCGATTTCAATTCGCCCGGCGTCTGGGAACAGGTGTACGAGCAGGTTATGGAAGGAGCGCGCTGACATGAGCGACCCGAGAGGATTTCTGAAAGTCCGCACCCGCCGCGAGTTGGCCGAGCGCCCCGTCGAGGAGCGCATCAAGGATTGGTGCGATGTGCACGCCGAATCCGGCCTGCAGCCGTGGACCCGCGAGCAGGCGGCCCGCTGCATGGATTGCGGTACCCCGTTCTGCATGACCGGCTGCCCGTTGGGCAACCTCATCCCCGAATGGAACGATCTGGTGCGTCAGGGCAAGTGGGAGGACGCCTACAACCGCCTGTCCATGACCAGCAACTTCCCCGAGTTCACCAGCCGCATCTGCCCGGCCCTGTGCGAGTCGGCCTGCGTGCTCGGCATCTTCCAGCCGCCGACGATGATCAAGAACGACGAGCTCGCCATCATCGACCAGGCGTGGCAGCTCGGCTATGTCAAGCCGCTGCCGCCGCAGCGCCTCACCGACCAGACCGTCGCGGTCGTCGGCTCCGGCCCCGCGGGTCTGGCCTGCGCCCAGCAGCTCACGCGCGCCGGCCACACAGTGGTCGTCTACGAGCGCGACGAGCGGGTCGGCGGCCTGCTGCGCTTCGGCATCCCGAACTTCAAGCTCGACAAGGGCCTGATCGACCGTCGCGTGGAGCAGATGGAGGCCGAGGGCACCGTGTTCAAGACGGGCGTGGAAATCGGCAAGGACATCTCCTGGGACGATCTGCGCGACCGATACGACGCGGTGGTCGTGGCCATCGGATCCACCGTGCCGCGCGATATGAACCTGCCCGGCCGCGAGCTCAAGGGCATCCACTTCGCCATGGACTTCCTGCCCGACGCGACCCGTCGTGTGTACGGTTTGGAGACCAAGAACGACATCACCGCCGCGGGCAAGCATGTGGTGGTGATCGGCGGCGGCGACACCGGCTCCGACTGCCTCGGCACCTCGATCCGTCAGGGCGCGAAGGACGTGACCGTGCTGCAGATCATGCCGAAGGAGCCCACCGAGCGCCCCGAGGGCCAGCCGTGGCCGACCTACGCCCGTCTGTACCAGAAGACCTCCTCGATGGAGGAGGGCGGCACCTACATGTACAGCACCGATTCGGTGAACTTCGTGGGTTCCGACGAGGAGCAGGCCCGTGTGCATGTCGAGAACTCGACCGCCACCGAAGGCTTCATCGCCGATGAGAACGGCCATGTGACCGGCTTGCGGGTCGTGGACGTGGCACCGGGGGAGAACGGTCCGTTCACCCGCCAGCCCGGCACCGAGCGCGTGATCCCCGCCGATCTGGTGCTGATCTCCGTGGGCTTCCTGCATCCGGACACCACCACGCTTGTCGACCAGCTGCCGGTGGAGTTGGACGGCCGCGGCAACGTGGCCCGCAACGACGGCTTCGCCACCTCGCAGGACGGCGTGTTCGCCTGCGGTGACGCCGGCCGCGGCCAGAGCCTGGTCGTGTGGGCCATCTCCGAAGGCCGTTCCTGCGCGGCCGCCGTCGACGAGTATCTGACCGGCGCGACCGAACTGCCCAAGCCGATCGTCGCCTCCCAGCGTCCGATGGCATTGCCGCGCTGATACTCGCGCCTATAGATTCGACGCGTCGCATTCGTGGCCCCTCACCCGAGGGGCCACTTGCGTTTTATGTCGCTTGTCTTTCTTACCAAGAAGCGGGATCCGCGATTGGACGGGTCTTCCATGACTTGATAAGCGCCCATACACGCATGCGCCGCAGTCCATGCGTGTTGACTTTATTTTTCTTGGGGACACATAATGATATTGCCGATGCAAGGACGCATTGGATTGTTCTTGCGGTTTTGAGAAGGAGACATGATGGACAAGATCTGGCAGTTCGGATTGACGCTTATGACGATGGGATTCATATCCAGCGCCATACTGTTCGCGGCAAGCGTGGTCGCCACGCCGTTTTTCGCCTCCGTTGACGGCACGGGGGAGACGACCGCCTTGCCGGGACTGTTCGGCATGGATCTCGCCGTCGCGATGGCCGTCGCACTGGTGGTCACGGTGATCGGTCTGCTGATCTGCATGATTCAGATCACCCAGAGGATTCAGGAGAATAAGGATTGAGCGCAATCTGGGTGGGATTGCGGGTCTGAAAAGGCGTTTTCCGAAACGTCGGTCCGCACATGGCGGGAGGACGGCATCCCATCAGCCCGAACATCATCCGCATGAAGCGGCGTTCCGCCCCTGACGGGAGGGGCTGGGGTACACTGTGTTCCAGCGTTATCCGCCAATCTCGTGAATAAGGAGTTGACTCAATGCCGAATCGTGCAGAACGCCGCAAGGATGCGAAGAACGCGCGTCGCGGAATCCCGTCCCAGTATGACCAGACCCGTGGGCGTGGACGCTCGGGCATGATCGACGAATACGCGCTGCAGCAGAAGTCGATGCGCCTGCAGGAGGGGCTGGACGGCGGCGAATGGAAGCCGACCGGCGGTTCGGTCACGGCCACCGACACCACGCTGACCACCAATCCGAACTACACGAATCCGAAGATGTTCAAAGCGCCGCATTCGTTGCGCCAATGGTTCCGCGTGGGCAGCTGGACGCTGATCGCCCTGTCCATCATCGCGTTCTTCGTGGTGATGTGGCTGCCTAGCCATCCGATCTGGCTGGTCGCCACCATCTCCGGCGTCTTCGTCGTCGGCGTGCTCAGCCTGTTCTTCACCGCCGGCGATCCCAAGCACAATCCCAACCTCGACGCCCACGGCACCGCGGTATAACACCGATTTTGACGATTGATGCAGGAGGCCTCCACATGATTCATGCGGAGGCCTCCTGCATGCGGTTTCACAATATGGTCATACTGAGCACCCCCCCCCGGAAAAATACAATACGGAGTTGAACAAAGAGCAAACCGCGCTGAAACCCATTCGACTTGGCCGTGCTGTTTTTAAGTCAATGTTGACAAAGGACTCTCTGTCCGTGGCGATCAGCGCAACGGAGGGGAAGGAATCAGTATGGTTCAGGGCAAACACATCTCATCGCATCCGGAAACGATCGGTACGCGAATTGACGCACCTCAAGTCGCGAAAATCACCGTCGCCACAACAATCACCGCCGCCACGCTGCTCGGAGGAACGGTGCCAGCCTACGCGGATGAGACCGTGGCGATGAATGATGCGCAGAACGCCGTGGATACGGCCGCGCAAGCCGTGCAGGAAGCACAGTCGTCCACACCGGCCGACCAAGAGGCCGCCCAAGAAGCCATCGAAGAAGCGAAACAGCACGTCGCCGCCGCCCAGGAATCCCTTGACGCGGCGAAACAGGCCCAGCAGAACGCCAATGACACGCAACAGCAAACCCAACAGACCTATGATGCCGCTGCGAAAAGTCAGCAGCAGGCCCAGCAGAATGTGAACGACGCGCAGAACAGCACCATCGTGACCGATGCGCAGCAGGCCATCGAGAACGCGAATCAGCAACTCACCAAAGCCCAGCAGAGCCTTCAGGACGCGAACAAGGCCGTCGAACAATCCAAAACCGATGTCGCGAACGCCCAACAGAACGCCGACAACGCCGCGAAGACCGAAGCCGACAAGAAGCAGAACGCCGACACCGCCGCCGACAACCAAAAGAACGCCCAGACCGAAGCCGACAGCGCCAAGGCCACATTGGATACGGCGAAGCAGAACCAGTCGAAGGTCGAGGACGAGACCGGCATCACCGATGCGAAGCAGAACGTCGCGGACAAGCAGACCGCCGCCGACAACGCCCAGCAGAACAAAGACAAGGCTCAGGCCGACAAGGACGCAGCCGACAAGGCCGAAATGTCGGCCAAGCAGGAGTCGGATGCGGCCGATCGTGACGTGTCCGACAGGCAGACCGCCGCCGATGACGCCCAGAAGGACGTTGACGAGGCGCAGCGGAACGCGGACAAGTACGACACCGAAGCCATCATCCAGCAGGTCGAGGACGCGAAGCTCGCTTTGGATGCGGCCAAGGATGACGTTCAGGCCAAGCAGGACGCCGCCGACAAGGCTCAGACCGTCGCCGATGATGCCAAGCTGAATCTGGACGAGAAGGCCGGTGACGCGGTCGACGCGCTCGACCCTGACAAGTATCAGGCGGCGTTGGACGCTCAGGCGAAGGCTGACAAGGCGTTGGAGGATGCGAAGAAAAGCGCCTCCGACAAGCAGGAAGCCTACGAGAAAGCACAGAAGAAGGCTGAAGCGGCGAAGCTCGCGCTGGATGCGGCCATGCAGGACACGACCGTGGCTCAGGCCGACCGTCTGAACGCCCAGAACGCCTATACGAACGCTTCCAAAGCGCTTGAGGACGCCACCAGCAAGCTGAACGCCGCCAACCAGCTTGTCGCCGACAAGCAGACCGCCAAGGACGAGGCCGACAACGCGGTGAAGGATGCGGAAGCCGAACAGGCGGAAGCCACGCAGGCGCTTATCGACGCGAAGAACGCCGCCAAGGAGGCCGAGCAGCTTCTCGCGGACGCGCAGGCCGATGCCGTGTCGAAGAAGGAAGCCGCCGACAATGCGGACAGTCAGCTCGCCAAGGGGTCGCTCGGCTTCTTCGAAAGCAAGGGCGCGACCGACGCGGTGAACGCGCTTGTCAAACGTCAGGACAATGAATGGCTCAGGCTTGGCGAGGCGGGTTCGGCGACCAGCATCGACAATATGCTCAAGGCGCTCGACCTGATTGACCGTGGCAATGAGATTCGCCGCTCGCTCGGATTGGAGGAGTGGAAGGTCAGCGACTATCAGACAGCGTTGGCCCAGCTCGCCGCCGACTACAACACGTATTCCGGCAACAAGGAGCACTGCTACTCCACATATGCGCAGAACCTCGCATGGGGTTATGCTGACCCATTCGCGGCATGGTATACGAAGGAAAAGGCGCTCTTCGACAAGTATGCCGAAGAGAACCCGGAACTGCGCGACATGAGCGCGTATGAGATTTCCGTCAACTATCCGAGCATCTTCCTTCAGACGGGACACTATCTGAACATCATCGACCCGGAAGGAACCGTCACCGGTTTCGCGCATACAAGTTCGATGACCGACGCGCAGAACTTCGACACCTACTCCGAGGATGGTGCCGTTTCCGTCGCCGAGTACCGCCAGCAGCTCATCGCCTACAAGAGTGGGTTGGAGAACGCCTCAAACGCCTACCAGTCCGCCTTGGAAGCCGTCGAACAAGCTCAGGCGAAGGCCCAGGAAGCTCAGGAAGCCCTGCGCGAGGCTCAGAAACGTGTGGACGCGGCGAACAGCACGCTTGCCTCCGCTCGCGAAGACCAGTCGAACGCCGTTGCCGCGCTGACCGAAGCGCAGAACGCCATCACACCGCTCACACAAGCCCAGCAGACCGCTTTGAACGAGGCGAACAACGCCCAGACCCTGCTGAACGAAGCCAGCGACAAGCTGACCGAAGCGGAATCCACACAGGCTGAAAAGCAGACGGCATACGATGCCGCTCAGGCCGAATACAATGCGGCCAAGGACGCACTGTCCGATACCGCGATTCCCGATGCCGAAGCCGCGAAGGCCGAAGCGGATGCGGTGGTCGTCGACTATGACGCGAAACGCGCCGCCTACGATACGGCCAAGCAGACGTATGACACCGCCATCGCGAAGCTGGAGCAGGCCAAGCAGGACAAGTCCGATGCCGATGAGGCAGCGGTCCAAGCCCAAGCTGATTACGATTCAGCTCTGGAGACCAAGACTCAGGCCGAAGCCGCTGCGCAGAAACTTATCGATGCGAAAGCGATTAAGGCCGTCGCCGACGAAGCCCTCACCAAAGCGCAGGCCGAAGCCCAGTCAAAGCGGGACGCCTATACGGCGGCGCAGGAGAATTCCCGCAAGGCCCAGAATGTCCTCGACACGGCGACTGCCGCAAAAACACAGGCGGATAATGCGTTGGCCGATGCGCAAACCAATTTGGCCGATGTCACCGCCGCCGCGCAAGGGGCGCTCGAGACCGCACAGGCAGCGGTGGACACCGCCCAGCAGAATCTCGATACTGCGAACGCTTCGCTCGCCGCGGCGAACGTCGCCAAGGCCCAGGCCGACGCGGAATATGAGCAGGCCAAGGCCGATTCCGCAACGAGCCTGCAGCAACTTGCCGCCGCCCAGCAAAAGCAGGCGCAGATGGAGTCCCAGCAGAAGCAGGCCGAAGCCGCCGTGCAGACGGCGACCGACGATCTCGCCGCAGCCCAGCAGAATCTCGCCGCAGCCCAGCGGACCTACGACGAGCGGATTGCCGCAGCCCAGGCCCAGCTGGATGAAGCCAATAAAGCCCTTGCCGACGCGAAGACGAAACTTGACGAGGCCAACGCCGACAAGTCCGCCGCCGACGAGACGCTCGCCCAGGCCCAAGCCGACTACGACGCGGCCGTCAAAGCGCAGCAGGAGGCAGAGCAAAAGCTCGCAGATCTGAAGAAGGCCGAGGCCGACAAGAAAGCACAACAGGAGGCTGTGGAAAAGGCTGAGCGGGAACTGGCGGAAGCGCAGGAGGCTAAGAAGCAACTGCTTTCCGAAGAACTGTCCTCAACCGGTTCTGATGAGACGCTGCCGCTCTCGCTGATGGGCATCATGGCCGTTGCCGGAGCCGGATGCGTGCTCCTGAAAAGAAAAGCGGCAAATGACTAGTCCACGGCTGATGCGCTGAGCCCATAAGGGCCGTTTGATAAGCTCCGCCAAATGGCGGAATCAAACGGCCCTTGTGGATTTTAGATTCAGCTCAATTCGCTGCGAGCGGCATCACAGGCGAGCGTAGGTGAAGTCGCGGATCATGTCGAGCGTGATGCCGCTTTCCTCAAGCCATGTCATGCATACGGGGAACACGTGGCCTAGGCTCTCGCCTTTGCCGGTCTTCCAATCGTGCAGTTCGAAGTCCTTGCCCGCTTCGGCCAGATGCATGGCGAGACGCAAGGTCTCGTTCTGGATGAAATCGTCGCTGCTTGTGTTCAGGAACAACGGCGGCAGGTCGACCGTGCTTGTGATCTCTCCAAGATCCAACGCGCGTGGGTCCAGATCCTTCACGCATCCCAACATGATGTCGGAGAATTTATGCAGTAGGGAACTATGATCGGGATCGATCCGGGACTCGCGATCCTCGCGCGGAATATACGGAAGCATGTCATACACGCCGGAGATCAAAGCCGCTCCCAGAACATTGACGCCGCTGGGGGTCACACCGATCTGGCGGGCTAGTTCCGGAGAATGTTCGATCACCGTGGTGAAGAACGCCAAACATCCACCGGCGGAATCGCCGGTCATCCATACGCCGTCCTGCGCGATGGGATATTCATGACGATGCTCACGGATCCATGTCAGCGCTTGGGCGATATCCCGCAATTGGCCGACGAAATCGGTTTGAGGCAGCGGACGGTAGTTCAACGAGAACACGGCGAAGCCGCGCTCGGCCAGATGCGTGCAGAAATTGCGGTTGAGCTCCTTGTATCCGTATACGAATCCGCCGCCATGCACATCCACGTACACGGGCAGCGTCCGCCCGCCACGAATCACGGCATCATGAGGCAGATACAGGTCAAGTCTGTGACCGCGCACCTCATCGGCGTCATCGACGTAGCCAAGGTCCTCGATGACGTCGATCCCCTCCGGGTCGTGCCACAACGGCACGCGAGCCTCGTCGTACCGCACGAATCCCAGACGAGCCTCTCTGATAACCGTGGCCAGGGATCCGGGACAATCCTTCAGATCGCCGTCCACTTCCGTCCAATACTCGTACGGCACTCCCTCGGGCGTGGACATCGTAGTCTCATTCGTCATATCCGCTCCTTCGTCATCGCTTTATTGTGGGCTCCGCAACCCTCGCGAATCTCACATCGGGCATTCGGGCGTCGTTCCCGAAACCCTTTTCAGTTTCCACCCGACAGTCGGCGAACGCAACCAACGACATGTGAATAGGACACGAACAGGCGGATTGTGCGTTTCGTGTGGGGTGATGTCCTAAAGTGGTCAGTGGAATCGAAAACCTATAGGAGAGGTGACCAATGAAGGTTGATATCCTTACCCGCGAATACCCGCCGAAAGTCTATGGCGGTGCCGGCGTGCACGCCGAGGAGCTGTCCAAGGTGCTGGCCGAGCGCGTCGATGTGACCGTGCGCGCCTTCGACGGCCCGCGCACCGAGGCCGACATCCCTGAGATTCCCGGTGACGATCCGGCCGGCTCGCTCAAGCTCGTCGGATATGACACCCCCGCCGAACTGTCCGACGCCAACGGCGCGATCAAAACGCTCGGCGTGGACCTGCAAATCGCCAACGATGTGGATGCCGACATCAGCCACGCGCACACCTGGTACGCCTGCATGGCCGGCTATCTGGCGAAGATGCTGCACGGCACCCCGCTGGTCATCACCGCGCACAGCCTTGAGCCCTTCCGCCCGTGGAAGAAGGAACAGCTCGGCGGCGGCTACAATCTGAGCTCCTGGGCCGAGAAGGAGGCCTACGAGAACGCCGACCGCGTGATCGCCGTCTCCGCCGGCATGCGTGAGGACATCCTCGCCGCCTATCCGAACGTCGACCCGGACAAGGTGGTCGTGGTGCACAACGGCATCACGATGAGCCAGTTCGAGACCCCCTCCGACGACGATCCGGGCTGGAAGGTGTTCGAACGCTACAACATCGACCGCAGCAAGCCGACCCTGCTGTTCGTGGGCCGCATCACCCGTCAGAAGGGTCTGCCGTATCTGCTCAAGGCGCTGCATCTGGTCGACCCCGGCATCCAGGTGGTGCTGTGCGCCGGCGCTCCCGACACTCCGGAAATCATGGAGGAGGTGAAAACCGCCTTCGCCAAACTCGACGAGGAGCGCGGCAACATCGTCTGGATCGAGGAGATGCTGCCCAAGCATGAGCTCAACGCGCTCGAGCATGGCTGCGATGCGTTCATCTGCCCGTCGATCTACGAGCCTCTCGGCATCGTGAACCTCGAGGCCATGGCCTGCGGCCTGCCGGTCGTCGCCTCCGCCACCGGCGGCATCCCCGAGGTCGTCGTGGACGGCGAGACCGGTTATCTCGTGCCGATCGACCAGCTGCACGACGGCACCGGCACCCCCACCGATCCGGACAAGTTCGTGCAGGATATGGCCGATGCGATCAATAGGATCATGGCCGACCCCGAGCTCGCCAAGAAGATGGGCCAGGCCGGTTACGAGCGCGCCCGCGACATGTTCAGCTGGGAGTCCATCGCCGACAAGACGGTCGCCGTCTACCAGTCGGTGCTCGACGAACAATAATCCGCACACCAACATCATCGGGGCCTGTTCGCCATGCTCAGCATGTATGCCGGAGCGGCGGGCAGGCCCCATCAGCACGAAGGACATCTGCCCAGTTGGCACCGAGGGCCTCGAGTTGGCACTCTGCCATACGATGCACCGTTGGAATTACGCCATTCCATGACGCCAATACCGTCGGGACGGTGCCAACTGGACACGCCAATGCCAACTGGATGATCACCACATGAGGAGGACAGCCATGCAACCATCTGAAATCGCCGTGCATATCGCCGATGTGGAGTTCCGCCGCCGCAGGCGTGTGATCCTGACCGATGTGAACCTCACCGTCAAGCGTGGCGAGAAGTGGGTGCTGTTCGGCCCCAACGGCATCGGCAAATCCTCTCTGGTGCAGATGATGAGCACGCGTGGATTCCCCTCCAACGGCACGGTCGACATCCTGGGCAACCGTTTGGGCAAGGTCGACGTGTTCTCCTATCGCAACCGCATCGGTTTGAGCTCCGCGGAGCTTTCGCGCGCGTTCCCGCCTCAGGAGGATCCGCTCGACGCCGTGGTGACCGCGCTCACCGCCACCACCGGCCGTTGGCGCGAGGACTTCACCGACGAGGATTATGCCAAGGCGCGTGGTCTCATGACCCAGTTCGGCATCGACTATCTTGAAGGCAAGATGATGTTCAAACTCTCCGAGGGCGAACGCACTCGCGTGCTGATCTGCCGCGCGCTGATGGCCGACCCGGATCTGCTCATCCTCGACGAGCCGACCACGGGCCTTGATCTGGGCGGCCGCGAGCTCGCCTTGCGGGCGCTCAGCCGCATCGGCGAGGAGGACGCCGACCGCACGGTGGTCCTCGTCACGCACCGTCTCGAGGAGATTCCCGTCGGATTCGACCATGTGGCCATCATGGGCCGCATCACCGGCAGCGAGGCCGACGCCTACGCCGATAATGTGGCGGGCAACGATCCCGCCCCCGGCACGATCATCTACACCGGCGACCTCGAGCACGGTTTCACCGCCGAGCGGCTCAGCGCCATCTTCGGCCTCGACCTCACCGTGACCCACGACAACGGCCGTTGGGGAGCCTTCGCATCCGCCGCAAAATAGGAGATACGCCTAAAGTCGGCCCTCGATGATGTCGCGAAGCATGCGAAGCGTGTGCGAGAATGGCATCCGGAGGAATCGTGAACCCATCGCACGAAAAGAGGATGAATGAGGCGCGGAGCGTTTGAGGCGGGGGAGAAGGTGCAGTTCACCGACCGCAAGGCGAAGAAGATCACCGACCAGCTGGTGGCGGGCGGCAGCACGCAGACCGAGCATGGGCTGATCCTGCACGACGATGTGATCGGGCGGACCGAGGGGGTCGTCGTCACCACGGTGACCGCCAAACGCGAGGCGCAGCTCAACCAGGCGCATCCCGAACGAGACGCGGCCAAGCCGTGGAAGGCGACACGCGCGATCGGCGGCTGGCAATACGCGGTGATGCGCCCAAGGCTGGCCGACTACGTGCTTTCCATGCCGCGCGGCGCGCAGATCATGTATCCCAAAGACATCGCGCAGGTCATCCAGCTCGGAGACATCCGTGGAGGCGCGCGAGTGCTCGAATCCGGCGCGGGCTCGGGGGCGATGAGTCTCAATCTGCTCGACGCCGTGGGGGAGTCGGGGCATCTGACCACCATCGAATTGCGTCCGGATTTCGCCCGCGTGGCCGAAGCGAACGCCACGCTGTATTACGGGAAGAGGCCCTCATGGTGGGATCTGAAAACCGGCGATTTCGATTCCGTCGCCGCCACGCTTGATGGGCATTCCTTCGACCGCATCGTGCTCGACATGCTCGACCCGTGGAACCGCTTGGAGCAGGCGTACCGCGTGATCGCGCCCGGCGGCGTGCTTATCGCCTACATCACCACCACCACGCAGATGAGCCGTCTGGTGGAGGCCTTGCGTGAGGCCGGCACTTGGACCGAGCCGATGATCCAGGAGACGCTGGAGCGCAGCTGGAAGGCGCAGGGGCTCGCCGTGCGTCCCGACCATCAGATGATCGGACACACCGGATTCCTCGTCGTCTCGCGTGCGATGGCGGAGGGATTCCAGGCGTTGAAGAAACGCGACCGCGCCACCAAGGACACGGTCACCGACATCGACGAGATGACGGCCGAGGAACGCGAGGCGCAGTTGGAGGATCTCGAATTACGGGACATCTCCGACCGCAAACTCCGCAAGGTGTTGCGCGACCTCGACAGGCAGGTCGCCGTGCTTGACGGCGATTCGGCCGATTATCTGCAAGAATAGAGCAGAAGCGACGTGGGGGCCGGCGACGGCCCTTCAGGATGCGAGAGGCAGAGGCATTATGGGCGTCAACGTGAGCAAGGTGGCCAAAAAGGCCAAGAACTACAAGCATGTTCTGCTGCTGATGCGGCATGCCAAGGCCGAGCCGTTCAACCCGGACGGCGACCGCAGCCGCGAGATCACCGACAAAGGGCTCAAGCAGGCGAAGAAGGTGGCCAAGGGACTGGTCGGCATGAAGCTCATGCCCGGCCGCATCGCCTGTTCGGCGGCGACGCGTGGCACGCAGACGTTGGAGCGCATGCTCAAAACCTTCGGCGACGAGCCGACCGTCGACTACCGCCAAAGCCTGTACGACGGCGGCATGCAGAGCATCTTCGACGAGCTGGCGCACACCAAGCCGAAAACCCGCGTGCTGATGGTGCTCGGACATGAGCCCACCGTATCGATCTGCAGCCAATGGCTCGCCTCATCCGACTCTGATCCGGCCGCGCTCGACCTGCTCAATCTAGGCGTCTCGCCCGCCTCCGTGGTGGTGTTCGCCTCGAACAAGCCTTTCGACCAGTGGCAGACCCACAGCGGCGACCTGCTCGCCGTGATCACCGCCAAGGATTTCGACTAAGTGCGACTTGTCATCCTGAGCGAAGGTCGTTCCTTGTCATCCCGAGCGAAGTCGAGGGATCCCAGACTCAGGAGATTCTTCGACTCCGCAATGCTCCGCTCAGGATGACGAATAACCATCATCACCGTCATATTGAGCGAAGGCGTCTTCCTGTCATCCCGAGCGGAGTCGAGGGATCTCAAATCTTAGGGGATTCTTCGACTCCGCTGCGTTCCGCTCAGGATGACGTTGATGATGGTTATTGCCGGTTTGTCCGGTGATAATTGAAGGTGGCGGTCCGGGCGGTGACCCCCAGGATGACTGACGCCGTTCCTTTCGGGAAGCGGCTGTCCCGCCCTCGATCTGTCCCGCCCGGGACCGCCGGACCGAGGGCCATGGACGCATGACCTCATAGGAGCGTGGACGCTCCCATCGGACCCCGCATCGTCCATGGTAGCGTGTCCCGTCAACGTCCCGTCTGCGCCGGAAGCCCCCGGAACGACCATCGACGGCCAGCGAAGGAGGACAACGATGACGCCGCCCATGGAGACGATCTACGCCGGGGTGGACACCCACACCGACACCCACACGCTCGCCCTGCTCGACTGGCGCGGACGGCCGCTGGCCACGCGGACGTTCCCGACCGACGCCGCCGGCTACGAGGCGCTGGCGGGCATGCTGCCCGACCCGTCCCGGGTCGTGGTGGGCGTGGAGGGGACCAACTCGTACGGCGCGGCCCTGGCCCGCAGGCTCGCCGCCGCGGGCTACGAGACGCGCGAGGTGCTGCGCCCCAAACGCGCGGTGCGCCGCAGGGACGGCAAGTCCGACCCCGTCGACGCCGCCGAGGCGGCCAGGAGCGTCATGGCCGGAGACGGGACCGGGCCGAAGAGCTCGGACGGCTGGGTCGAGGCCCTGCGCCACCTCAACACGCAGCGCGACCGGCTGGTGTCGGCCATGACCACGCTGTCCAACAGCGTCAACGGCATGCTCGTCACCGCGCCCGAGACCGTCCGGGACCGCTACCGGAGCCTGAGGACCGGGAGGCGCATGACCCGCCTTGCCGCCTGCCGGCCCGCCGGCGGGCCGGTCGAGCGCGCCGCGCTCACCGCGATGAAGGCGTCCGCGACGGCGTGGAAGGCCCTCCGCGAACAGGCGGACGGGCTCGAGAGGGCGATGCGCGAGATCCTCGAGGAACACGCCCGCGCGCTGCTCGACCTGAACGGGGTCGGCGTCGTCACCGCGGCCACCCTGGCCGTCGTCGCCGGCGACAACCCCGAACGAGTCAGAAGCGAGGCCGCGTTCGCCAAACTGTGCGGCGCGTGCCCCCTGCCCGCCTCCAGCGGCAGGACCAGCCGCCACCGGCTCAACCGGGGAGGCAACCGGCAGGGCAACAAGGCCCTGCACCAGATCGCCGTCGTGCGCCTGCGCCACCACCAGCCCACCCGCGACTACATGGCCAAAAGGACCCGCGAGGGCAAAAGCAAGATGGAGACCATCCGCTGCCTCAAACGCTACATCGCCCGCGAGATCCACCGCGTCCTCATCGCCGTCCGCGACGGCGACCCCGGACGCGAGCCACCCGCCCGGCGCGGCGCCATGCTGCGCGAACTGAGGCTCTCCCACGCGCTGACCCAGCGACAGGTCGGACAGGCCCTCGGCGTGCCCTCCAGCAGGATCAGCGAGATCGAACGAGGCGCCCGCGACCTGCCCGAACTCGAACGACGAGCCACCCAATGGATCCACAGCACCACCGACACACCACCCCAACAACAGCTTGACAAACTATAGGAGCATCGAAGAAAGCACCTCCGTTCAGAATGACGGAAAGCGACTGCCAAAGGCATATAGATTTCGGTTATAGCGACACCTTAACTGGCTTGATGACTGCGATCGCGCGGTTTCTTGATACTCTTGTCGGGTTCAAGACGTTTCACCCACGAAACAAGCCCATGGAGGTTTCATGTCCGCTTTGACGTCCGTCTCAGGTTTCCCGCGCGTCGGCCAGAACCGAGAGCTCAAGAAGATCATCGAAGGCTACTGGAAAGGCGCCAACACGCTCGACGAGGTGCGTGCCACCGCCAAGGAGCTGCGCGCCAAGCATTGGAGGCTGCAGCAGGCCGCCGGCATCGATCTGATCCCCAGCAATGATTTCAGCTTCTACGATCAGGTGCTCGACACCGCCATCCTGCTCAACGCCATCCCGCAACGCTACCAGCGTCTCGCCTTCGACAATCCCGAGGAGACGCTGTTCGCCATGGGCCGCGGCTATCAGGGCGAGAAGGGCGATGTGACCGCCCTGCCGATGAAGAAGTGGTTCACCACCAACTACCACTATCTCGTGCCGGAGATCGACGCCGCCACCGACATCAGGCTCAACGGCACCAAGCCCTTCGACGAATACCTGGAGGCCAAGGAGCTCGGCATCGACACCAAGCCGGTGCTTATCGGCCCCTACACCTTCCTCAAGCTCGCCCGCGACCCGCAGGCCCAGGAGCTCGAGTTCGACAAGGGCCTGGTGAACGCCGTGGCCGCCGCCTATGCCGAAGCTCTCGCCAAATTCGCCGAGCTCGGCGCCGCTTGGATGCAGATCGACGAGCCGTATCTCGTGCTCGACAAGGAGCCGGGCGATGTGGAGCTGTTCAAGGCGCTGTACGCCAAGATCCTGCCCGCCCGCGACGGCAAGGTCAAAGTGCTGCTCAACACCTACTTCGGCCATATCGCCGACGTGTACGAGACCGTGAACCTGCTCGGCTTCGACGGCATCGGCCTGGATCTGAACGAAGGCAAGGACGAGAACCTCGCCGCCCTCGCGCAGTACGGCGTGGCCGAAGGCACCGTGATCTTCGCCGGCGTGGTCAACGGCCGCAACATCTGGCGCAACGACTACGCCGTGAGCCTCGGACTGGTGGACGCCGTCAAGCAGGTCACGCCGAACGTGGCCGTCTCCACAGCCAGCTCCCTGCTGCACGTGCCGTTCAGCACCGAAGGCGAGAACGGTCTCGACGAGGGGGTGCTCAAGCATTTCGCATTCGCCGTGGAGAAGCTCGGCGAGCTTCGCGACGTGGCCGAACTGGCCGACGCCGACGAGGACGCCAAGAAGGCCTCCGCCGCGCTCACCGCCAATCAGGCGCTGTTCGACGGCACCCGCGTGGCCGCCGATCCGGCCGTGGCGGCACGTCTGGCCCAGCTGACGGACGCCGATTTCACCCGCCAGCCCGCGCGCGCCGAACGCCAGCGGCTGCAGCGTGAGGCGCTGGACCTGCCTCTGCTGCCCACCACCACCATCGGATCCTTCCCGCAGACCCGCGAGGTGCGTGCCGAGCGCGCCAAGCTGCGCAAGGGTGAGATCGACCAGACCACCTACGACGCGTTCATCAAGCGGCAGATCGACGACTGCATCAAGAGCCAGGAGGAGATCGGCCTCGATGTGCTGGTGCATGGCGAGTTCGAACGCAACGATATGGTCGAGTACTTCGGCCAGAACCTCAACGGCTTCCTGTTCACCAAGAACGCGTGGGTGCAGTCCTACGGCACCCGTTGCGTCAAGCCTCCGATCGTGTGGGGCGACGTCTCGCGCGCCAATCCGATCACCGTGGAGTGGTCGGCCTACGCCCAGTCGCGCACGGACCGCGTGATGAAGGGCATGCTCACCGGCCCGGTGACGATCCTCAACTGGTCCTGGCCGCGCGAGGACATCACCCACGAGCAGCAGACCCAGCAGCTCGCCCTCGCCATCCGCGACGAAGTGCTCGATCTCGAGGCCGCCGGCATCAAGGTGATTCAGATCGACGAGGCCGCGCTGCGCGAGAAGCTGCCGCTGCGCAAAACCGACTGGCACGCGAAGTACCTCGATTGGGCGATCCCCGCGTTCCGTCTGGTCCACTCCGCGGTCAAGCCCGCCACGCAGATCCATACGCATATGTGCTATTCGGAGTTCAACGACATCATCCGCGACATCGACGCGATGGACGCCGACGTGATCTCCTTCGAAGCCTCGCGCGGCGACCTGGTGGTGCTCGACGCGATCCATGAGGCCGAGTTCGAAACCGAGGCGGGCCCGGGCGTGTACGACATCCACTCGCCGCGCATCCCCTCCGAGGCCGAGATCGAGGAGCGCATCGGCGAAATCCTGAAGAAGATGGACGTCTCCAAGGTCTGGATCAACCCCGACTGCGGCCTGAAGACCCGTGGCGTGGCCGAAACCTGGCCGAGCCTGGAGCATCTGGTCGCCGCGACCAAGGCCGTGCGCGCCTCGCTGAGCTGACATGGCCGCATCACTGTTCTCCATTGAGGTGTTCCCACCGAAGCGCAACGCTCCGGTGGGAACCATCTACGACACGCTCGACGGACTGCAGGGCCTCGACCCCGCGTTCATCTCGGTGACCTACGGCACGGGCAAATCGGCGGACCGCACGGCCACCGCCCGCATCGCGCACACCATCCGCAACGAGTACCACATCCCCGCTGTGGCCCATCTGACCGCGCAGTATCTGGACAAGGCGGCGGTCGACGAGGCGTTGGACATGTTTGCCCAGGCCAAGGTCTCCGGCGTGCTCGCCCTACGCGGCGACCGGGTGGAGGGCCGAGAGCCGGCCGGAGTGTTCGAGCATGCCAGCGATCTGGCCGCGTACGTGCGTGAGCGGTGCCCCGACCTGAAGCTGTACGGCGCCTGCTATCCCGAAAAGCATCCGCAGTCGCCCACGTTGGACGAGGACATCGACAACCTCAAAACCAAGGTCGACGCGGGCGTGACCCATCTCATCTCGCAGCTGTTCTACTCTACGACAACGACGACTTCTACCGTTTCCTCGACAAGGCGCGCGCGGCGGGCGTCGACGTGCCGATCGAGGCGGGCATCATGCCGGTGGCCAACGCGAAATCCGTGCTCCGCATGTCCTCGATGTGCGCTTCGCGCATCCCCAAACCGGTGGAGCGCATGATCGAGCGTTGGGGTGACGACCCGCAGACCCTGCGCGAGGCGGGCATCATCTACGCCTCGCAGCAGATCGCCGATCTGGTGGCGCATGGCGTGGACGGCGTGCATCTGTATTCGATGAACCGCCCGGCCGTGACCCGCCGTATCTGGAACAACGTGCGTCCGCTGTTCGGCTGACCCGCGGTCATATGCGACCGTTCGCCCCGATTCCCGCATGGGATCGGGGCGAACTCATATGGACATCCATGTCCGCGCATATCAGGGCGTCCGGTATGCGCGACGATCGGCGAATACGCGAAAACGAGTGTATTACCATAAGGAACCATGGAACCGACGACCTTCAGCCCCCGCGCCATGGACCTGATCCGCGCGGGATTGCAGAACCTCGATGACGCCCGATCGCTGTTCGACGCCCTGCGCGTGGGCGGCGTTCCCGACGACGGGCTGCGCCTGCTGCTCAAGGCGCTGGAGAAGGCCTGCGATCCCGACGGGGCGCTGCGCAACATCGTCGACATCATCAACGCCATGCAAAGCCAAGGCAGACGGGTCGAGGACATGCTGCCCGACCGGGCGTCCTTCGAACGGCTGGTCACGGTGCTCGGCGTATCCGACGCGCTCGGCAAACTCATGCGTTTCCGTCCCGAACTGGTCGAAGCGGCATCCGTGGACCGATGCGACAGCCACCTGTACAACCATGCGCAGCGCCGCGCCCATATGCTCACCGCCGTCGGCGCCGACCCGAACGAGCCGGCCGCGCCGGTCGCGACCAAGGATCTGGCCGAGGCCGCGACAGCGTTGCGCGGCACCTACCGTCGCCAACTCGCCGCCATCATGGCGCAGGACGCGGTCGCCGACGACCCGTGCGCCATCCAGCCGACCATCAGCCGCGAACTGTCCGATCTGGCCGACGCGGCGCTCGAAGGGGCGCTGGCCATCGCCCGGCGTGAGGTGGCGGGCAGCGAACATGTGCGCTTCACCATCATCGGCATGGGCAAACTCGGCGCGCAGGAACTCAACTACGTGTCCGACGTCGATCTGATCTACGTGGTCGAGCCGGCCGACCAGAACGTCGACGGGCAGACGCTCACCCGCATCGGCACCAAAATGGGCACCGTGCTGCAGCGCGTCTGCCAATCGGTGATCATGGGCGTGGCCGAGCCGACCCTCTGGCAGATCGATGGGGGACTGCGGCCCGAAGGCAAGGACGGGCCTTTGGTGCGCAGGCTCGACTCGCATCAGGGCTATTACGAGCAGTGGGCGGAGAACTGGGAGTTCCAGGCGCTGCTCAAAGCCCGTCCGGTGGCGGGCGACCCCGAACTCGGCGAGGCGTATATGGCGATGACCCGCCCGTTCGTATGGTCCGCCTCCAAGCGCCCCAACTTCGTCTACGACTGCCAGCAGATGCGCAAACGCGTGGAGGATCTGATTCCGGCGGCGCTCAAGGACCGCGAGATCAAACTCGGCAAGGGCGGCCTGCGCGATGTGGAGTTCACCGTGCAGATGCTCCAGCTGGTGCACGGACGCACCGACGAGAACCTGCGCACCCGCTCCACGTTGGAGTCGTTGCAGCGCTTGTCCGAAGGCGGATACGTCTCACGCAAGCAGGCGGCGCGGCTGGCCGCCGACTATCGTTTCGAACGGGTGATGGAGCACCGCCAGCAGATGTGGGCGCTCAAACGCACCCACCTGTTCCCCGACCTCGGCGCGGCCAGTCTGGGCGGATTGGAGCGCAAACGCGATATCGACATCGACGAGCTGAACCGCAATCAGGAGCTGCGCAGGCTCGCCCGCACCTTCCGGCTGCATCCCGAAGAGCTGGTCGACCGCTATGACGAGGTGCGCCGCGAGGTGCGCCACCTGCATCTCGACATCTACTACCGCCCCATGCTGCCCATCAACGCCCAGCTCGACGAGGACCAGATCGAACTGAGCCAGCAGGCCACACAGGAGCGGTTCGCGTCCATCGGATTCGGAGACCCGGACGCGGCCATGCGACATGTGGTCGCGCTCACCGCCGGGGTCAGCCGGGCGGCGAAGATCAACCGCATCATCCTGCCCGCCGTGCTCGAATGGCTGGGGCAGGGGCAGAATCCCGATATGGGATTGCTCAACTGGCGCAAACTGGAGGAGCATTTCGGCACGGAAAGCGAATACCTTGGCTTCCTGCGCGATTCCACGTCGGCGGCGCAGCGGCTGTGCCATGTGCTGTCGAATTCGCGCTTCCTCGGCGACGCGCTCAACAAATCGGTCGAATCGGTCACCTGGCTGGGCGACGACGACCGGCTCAAGGCGCGCACACGCGAAAGCCTCGATGTGCAGTGCCGTTCCTCTCTGGAACGCAACGCGAACAACATCAATGATTTCGCGACCTCCATGCGGGCGATGCGCCGCCATGAGATCGAACGCATCGGCTTGGCGTGGATGAGCGGCGTGATGAGCGACGACGAAAGTCTGGCCGGTATGACCGACGTCTATGACGCGATCATCGACGCGGCCCTGACCTGGTCGATGCGCCACCAGTGCCGTGAATTCGGACTCGACCGGGCGCCTGCGGCCATCGCGGTGATCGGCATGGGCCGTTACGGCGGGCGTGAGGTGAATTTCAGCTCCGACGCCGACGCCATGATCGTCTACCGTCCGAACGACGCCGACGACGCCGAGGCGAACCGTTTCGCACGCAAAACCACGGATGACCTGCGCGCGATCCTGCAGGGGCCCACCACCTTGGAGCCGAAGATCGAGCTCGACCTGGACCTGCGGCCCGAAGGCAAGAACGGCCCGTTGGTGCGATCCTACGCCTCCTGCGAGGAGTATTACCGTTCGTGGGCGAGCACGTGGGAGCACCAGGCGCTGCTGCGCGCGCGCCACGCGGCGGGCGACGCGGAACTCGCGCACGACTTTCTGACCAACATCGCCGATCCGCTGCGCTACCCGCACACCGATCTGAACGAAACCGAACTGGCGGACATCCGCAAACTCAAGGCGCGTATGGAGGCGGAGCGTCTGCCCCGTGGCGTTCGCCGCGACCGCCATCTCAAGCTCGGCAAAGGCGGTCTGTCCGACGTGGAGTGGACCGTGCAGCTGCTGCAGCTGCGCCATGCCGGCGATGTGCGCGAGCTGCGCGTGAACGGCACCCTGGAGGCTCTGGACGTGCTGGAACGACGCAAGCTCATCGAGCCGGCCGACGCGATCCAGCTGCGCAAGGCGTGGCGGCTGTGCACGGCGGCGCGCAACGGCAGCTATCTGTGGAGCGGACGCGCGGCCCAGGCGGATATCCTGCCGGACGACATGTACTCGCTGGGCGGCATCGCCGTCTACCTCGGCTACGACGCGAACCGCGGCCAGCATTTCGAGAACGACCTGCTCTCCGTGATGCGGCGGTGCCGCGCCATCACCCAACGTCTTTTCTACGGCGTCACCGAAGAGGAGTAGTCGCCGATCCGCATGGACCGGCGACACGTTCGGCGTGGGAACATGCGAATCGCGGCTTCTGTCGGGAAAATGGCGTACATTTGATTAGGTCACATCACGTGGCCGCCTTCCCGACACGAAAGGTGAGCCGTTGTCTGCTGAGCACAAGACATCCGCCGGAGCGGGCGCTGTCAGTGAATCTTCCCCAACGCCGATGAAAGGCAAAAGCGTCGTCACGCTGGACGACCTGTCCACCGATCAGATCCTCGACCTGCTGCGCAAAGCGGAATACATCGATTCCCACCGCCGCGAGGTGGCGCACACCTGCGACGGCCGCGTCATCGCCACCCTGTTCTACGAGCCGAGCACCCGCACGCGCCTGAGCTTCGAAACCGCCATGCTGCGCCTCGGCGGCCAGGTGATCGGATTCGCCGGCTCGCAGCTGGCGTCCGTGACCAAAGGCGAATCCATCGCCGACACGCTGAAAACCGTCTCGAACTACGTCGACGTGGTCGCCATCCGCCACCCGAAGGAGGGCGCGGCGCTGGTCGCCTCGCAGGCCTCGAGCGTGCCGGTGATCAACGCGGGCGACGGCGGCCACATGCATCCCACGCAGACGCTGGCCGATCTGGCCACCTTGCAGTCGCGTTTCGGCCGCGTCACCGATCTGACCGTCGGACTGTGCGGCGACCTGACCTTCGGCCGCACCGTGCATTCGCTGATCGAGACGCTGTGCCGCTTCGGCAACGTGCGCTTCGTGCTGATCAGCCCCAACGAGCTGACCACGCCGCAATACGTGCTCGACCGCATCAACGCCACGGCATCCTGCTCCTATGTGGAGGTGCGCGACCTGGCGTCCGTGATGGGCGACCTGGACGTGCTGTATATGACGCGCGTGCAGAAGGAACGCTTCTTCAACGAGGACGACTACCTGCGCCTGCGCGACACCTACATCCTCGATGAGGAGAAGATGGCCCTCGCCAAGCCCGACATGGCCGTGCTGCACCCGCTGCCGCGCGTCAACGAGATCGCGGTCGAGGTGGACGACGACCCGCGCGCCGCCTACTTCGAACAGGTCAAAAACGGCATGCTGATGCGCATGGCGCTCGAAAGCTCGGTGGTGGGCGACGAACTGCCCGGATATGAGGAATTCGCGAACAAGGAGGTGCAGGCCTGATGGAGGTCACCAGCGTCCAAAACGGCATCATCATCGACCACGTGCCGGCCGGCACCGCGCTGAAGGTGCTCCACTACCTGCACATCGACCCGGCGAAAACCCGGCTCGCGCTGATCATGAACGCCGACAGCCCCACCCACGGCACCAAGGACATCATCAAAATCGAGGACACGCTCGACGTGGACCTCGAGGTGCTGGGTCTGGTGGCGCGCCAGGCGACCGTCGGCTTCGTGCGCGACGGCAGGATCATCGAGAAGCGCGAGCCGCAGCTGCCCGAACATATCGTCGACGTCATCACCTGCAGGAACCCGCGTTGCGTGACCACCACCGAACGTGGCATCAAGCAGATGTTCCATCTGGCGCATTCCGAGCGGCAGGAATACCGCTGCGACTACTGCGACGAGGAAGCCAAACTCTAGAGACGGACGCAAGCCAAGCCCCGTCCCGCGACGGGCGGCTTGCAGGCAGGACGACCGAAACGACGGCACGGGAGACTACGGGCCGCGTGCGAAAGGAGCCGATATGACCACAATCGTTTTCCATGGCATCAGCGTGTGGGACACCGATGAGATCATCGACCTCAAGGTCGAGGCCTCTCCCAACCTGCTCGTTGAATCGCCGACCACCCCCTCCGTCATCCTGAGCGAAGGGCGAAGCCCGCAGTCGAAGGATCCCATCCACATCGATGCCACCGGGCTGACGCTCGCCCCCGGTTTCGCCGACCCCCACGTGCACTTCCGCGACCCCGGACAGACCTACAAGGAGTCCATGGTCTCCGGTTGCGCGGCGGCGGCCTCCGGCGGCTACACCAACGTGCTCATCATGCCGAACACCGTGCCCGCGATGGACGGAGAGACCATCACCGACCCGAACGCTCCGGGCGCGAAGGAGGTGCTGGACGCCGGATACGACAATGTGATCGACCTCCTGCAGCATTACGAAGCCGCGCACGACGTCGCTTTGCCGGTGAAATACGACCTGTGCGTATGCGCCTCCAAAGGACGCGACGGCCATGAGGCCAGCGATCCCGACGGTTGGGGGCGCTATCTGCCCGGGGTCGACGACGAGGCGAAGGACGCCGACCAGCTCGCCCATCCGGTCACCGCGATCAGCGACGACGGTTCGGCCGTCACCCCCGAGATCATCGACCAGGTGTTCGCCAACACGCGTGAGACCGGACTGTATCTCATCGAGCACTGCGAGCATCACGACACAGGCGCGGTGAACGACGGCCCCGTCTCGCGCAAACTCGGCGTGCCCGGCATCCCCGAAGACACCGAGCTCAACATCGTGCGGCGAGACATCGATAAGGCACGCGAAACCGGCGTGCACGTGCATTTCCAGCATGTGAGCACGGCGATCTCATTCGAGGCGATCCGCGCGGCCAAAGCCGAGGGCCTGCCCATCACCTGCGAGACCGCGCCGCACTACCTCGCCCTGTGCGACGAGGCCCTGCTCGAATACGGCACGCTCGCCAAAATGAATCCGCCGCTGCGTGGGAGAGCCGACCGACTGGCCACCATCGCCGCCGTGGCGGACGGCACCGTGGATCTGCTCGCCACCGACCACGCCCCGCACACGTTGGATGAGAAGGCGCTCGGCTTCCTCGAGGCGCCCAACGGCATCATCGGACTGGAATGCGCGTACGGCGTATGCCACAAGGTGCTGGTCGACGGCGGACATATCTCCGACGCGCGGCTGATCGAACTCATGTCGGTCGCTCCGGCGCGGCTGATGGGGCACACGCCGACGGATATCACGGCGCTGCTCGACAAGGAAACCGACGCTTCACGCGAACCGGACGCCAAACGCGTCCTCGACCTGACCCAGGTCGCGGACCCGGGCGATGTGAATCTGGTCGTGCTCGACACCGCCGCCGAATGGACCGTCGAGCCCGAACGATTCCATTCGCAGGCGCGCAACACCCCGTTCGGAGGATGGCGGGTCACCGGCCGTCCGCTCGCCACGATCGTCGACGCCGCGCTGGCGTTCAGCCGACTGTAGAAACAACCTCACCCGCCCCACAAGCCACCGCCGATCCGGCACAGAAAGGACCCGCTATGGATCGTCTGATCGCAGCCATCAACGCCACCCAGAATCCCAGCGTCGTCGGGCTCGACCCGACCGAGGCACTGGTGCCCCCGCAGGTGGTGGCCAGCTTCGCCGACGAGGTGCGCGACTCCGTGGAGACTCCCGAGGAGGCGCCCGCCGCCCAGCTCGCCGTCGCCTACTTCGAGTTCAACCGCGCGGTCATCGACGCGGTGGCCGACATCGTGCCGGCCGTCAAACCGCAGATAGCCATGTATGAGGCGCTCGGCCCCGCCGGCATCGACGTGTACACGATGACCTGCGAATACGCCAGGCAGCAGGGCCTGTACGTGCTGGCCGACGTCAAGCGCGGCGACATCGGTTCGACGGCCGCCGCCTACGCGCATATGCTTAGCGGCGTGGCCGCCGGCGACGGTTCGTACGACCCGTGGAACATCGACGCGGTCACCGTCAACCCGTATCTCGGCACCGACGGCATCACCCCCTTCGTCGACGCGGCGAAGTCATCCGACAAGGACGTGTTCGTGCTGGTGCGCACCTCCAACCCGTCGAGCAGCGAACTGCAGATGCTCGATCTGGCCGACGGCAAGAAGGTGTACGAGCATGTGGCCGATCTGGTCGAAGGCTGGGGCGCCGACTCGATCGGAAGCCACGGCTATTCCCGCGTCGGCGCGGTGGTCGGCGCCACGCATCCCGAGGAAGGCGCGGCCCTGCGCGCGCGCATGCCGCACACCTTCTTCCTGGTGCCGGGTTATGGCGCTCAGGGCGGCACGGCCGCCGACGTGCGCGGCATGTTCGACCGTGACGGCTCCGGCGCGATCGTCAACTCGTCGCGCGGCATCATCGGCGCGTGGAAGAAGTCGGGGGAGTACCGCGAGTCCATGTCCGCCGACGAGGCGCTCGAACTGGTCGCCTCCACCGCACGCGAAGCGGCCATCGACATGCGCGACAACCTGCGCATGGTGCTGTAGACGACCGATACATTCCCATCTTCCGCACAACCACACAAGGAGAGCAATGGCAACCTTCACCCCAACGGCCGACGTGGTGGCCGAGGCCGTGCAGGCCGGATATTTTCCGCCACGCCACACCGTCGAGATCACCGACGTCACACAGCTCGCGCCCGGCGTCGTCCGGCTGGCCTTCCATGATCCCTATATCGCCGCGCATGCGAAGCCGGCGCAGTTCGTGAACCTCTATACCAAGGATCCGATGCGTCTGATGCCGCGTCCCTTCGGCGTCAGCGAAATCGACGGCGACGAGGTGAGCGTCATCTTCGCCGTGGTGGGCGAGGGCACCGCCGAATTCGCGCGATACCAGGCCGGCGACACGGTCGACGTGCTCGGTCCGCTCGGCAATCCCTTCAAAACGAAAAACCCCGCGCACTATCTGCTGGTGGCGGGCGGCCTCGGAGTGCCTCCGCTGGTGCGTGCCGCACAGCATCTCGCCGCCGACGAACGGTCGCGCACCACCGCCGTGGTCGGATACCGCGACGTGCGCTTCGCGGACGACGTGTTCGCGCGATACGCCGACCGCACGGTCAGCATCGACAACGCGCACGGCAACGTGGTCACATTGCTCGACCGTCTGGAGGCGGACGGCGGGCTGACGGTGGACGGCGGGCTGACGGTGGACGGATTGGAGACGGTGATCCTCTCCTGCGGCCCGCTGCCGATGATGAAGGCCGTCGCCGAATGGGCCGCCAAGCGTTCGCTCGCATGCCAGCTGAGCATGGAGCAGCGCATGGGCTGCGGTTTCGGCACCTGCGTGCTGTGCACCGTCGACACCGTGGACGGACGGCTCAAAGTGTGCGCCGACGGTCCGGTGTTCACGCGCGAACAATTGGGATGGGGTGAGTGAGATGAGCGAAGCCAAGCACATCAACCTGTACGAGGACCACGAGTGGAAGCATCCGACCATCGTGGCGGGCGTGCCGTGGAAGAATCCGGTCGGCACCGCCTCCGGCACCTTCCAATACGCCGCCGTGCGCTGGTTCTACGATGTGAGCCAACTCGGCGCGGTATGCACCAAGGGTGCATCCCCCGTGCCGTGGGAGGGCAATCCGTCCCCGCGCACCGCGGAAGGGCCCGGCAGCAATCTCAATGCGGTGGGTCTGCAGAATCCCGGCATCGACCATTATCTGGCCACCGACCTGCCACAGCTGAAGGAGGCGGGCGCGATGGTCATCGCCAACGTGGCCGGCCATAGCGACGACGAATACGCCGAAGTGGTCGCCAAGCTGGCCGACTCGCCCGCCGACATGCTGGAGATCAACGTGAGCTGCCCGAACGTGAGCCACGGCGGCATGAGCGTGGGCACCGATCCGGTGGCGTTGGGCAAGCTCATCACCCGCCTGCGCGCCATGACCGACAAGCCGATGATCGTCAAGCTCACGCCGAACGTCACCGACATCACCGTGCCCGCGCGCGCGGCCGTCGAAGCCGGCGCAGACGCGCTGAGCATGATCAACACGCTGCTCGGCATGCGCATCGACATACGCACAGGCGAGCCCGTCATCGCGCATGTCACCGGCGGCGTCTCCGGTCCCGCGGTGCTGCCCGTCGGACTGGCCGCGGTCTACCGCGTGCGCACCGCCCTTCCCGAGGTGCCGATCATCGGCATCGGCGGCATCGACACCGGCGAGAAGGCGCTCGAATACCTGTACGCCGGCGCGAACGCCGTCGAGGTCGGCGCCGCGGCTCTGTTCGATCCGGTCGCGCCATTGCGTGTGGCCCGCGAACTCGACGACCTGTTGGACGAACGCCCCGAACTCGCGGCCAAACTCGCCGCGGGCCGGACCTGGCGCTGACGGGAAGCCGCCCGGCGATCCCGCAAAGACGGTCCGCCCATGGCCGGGCGCCAACGGCACGCATCATCCCAAGGCAACCCATATTCCACAGAAAGGCACGCATGATGTCCGATTCGCTTGACATCCGATTCACCCGGTTCCTGCTCGAATCGCAGGCGCTCAAATTCGGCGACTTCACGTTGAAGTCCGGCCGCCAAAGCCCGTACTTCATCAACGCGGGCGCGTTCAACGACGGCCGTAAGATCGCCACGCTCGGCGCGTTCTACGCCGAGAAGATCGCCGCCGAAATCGAGGCCGGCAACCTGCCCGCCGACATCGACACGGTGTTCGGCCCGGCGTACAAGGGCATTCCGCTGGGAGTCTCCACCGCGATCGCATTGACCGGCGCGCACGGCATGGAGGTGGGATACACCTTCGACCGCAAGGAGAAGAAGGACCACGGCGACGGCGGCATGATGGTCGGCACGCAGCTGGCCGACGGCATGAAGGTGCTGCTCGTCGACGATGTGATGACCGCCGGCACCGCCGTGCGCGAGGTGATCCCCAAGCTCAAGGCCGAGGCGGACGTCGAGGTCGTGGGATTGGTGCTGTCCGTGGACCGTATGGAGAAGACCCGCGACTCCGATTTGTCGGCGGTCAAGGCCGTGGAGCAGGAGTTCGGATTCCCGGTGTTCGCCATCGCCAACGTGCGTGAGATCTTCGAGGCGGGACGGCGCATCATGACCGACGACGGGCAGCCGTATGTGACCGAGGAGATCAAGGCCGCGGCCGATGAGTATCTTGGGCGGTATGGGGCTTAAGGGCCGTCGCACGGACGTCGGCCCCGACGGTTCCCGTGCGACCCTTTCGAGGCTCTGAAACGAACATGGCAATGGGTGGTTTTCATTGGAAAACCACCCATTTCTGTTGTTTTCGCCGTGTGCGACTCTGTGACTATCGTGTGCGGAATGTTCGCACGTCCGGCGCGGAGATCTCGGACGTGCGAACCGCATAATCCGTGATCCCGGCCCCGCTGTTCGGATGTTCCATCGAATACGCCTGGTCGACCGCATAGACGGCCAACAGCACGACCGCGACCACGGCCAACGTCTTGGCGTTGACCTTCCTCAGCTGGTTGTCGAGCGCGGGCGCGATCACATAGACGATCGCCAGGCCGCCCAGTCCGAAGGTCAGCAATCCCTCGGCGCAGATCCGGCCGTTCAGGTTGAGGAAGTATCCGGTGTAATCCCACCAACGCTGCCCGTCATGGGTCATCTCCAGATACCAGGAGGAGAAGTACTCCAGCACGCCGCACAACACCGTCGCGGCGATGAATTCCAGATACGGCCGGTCGCGCAGGCGTTTGAGCAGCACGAGGATGACGACGCCGCCCGTGCCGTAGATAGGCAGCCAAGGGCCGTGCAGGGTGCCCCGGTTGACGAACGCGCCTTCCGTGATGAGCGCGAGGCTGACCTCCCACAGCCATCCGACGAAGCAGAAGATGAAGAACATCATGACCAGATTCAGCACCGTGTAGCTTCGCGCGGCGGTCAGGTCGGACGTCACCTCCATTTTGAAACGCATCGGAGCGGGGGCGAGTCTGCCCGGATAGACGCGAGCTTCGATGATGTCACGTCCATCGCGCGTCATATGCCGCCGCGCCTCATACGCCTCATACGCGACCACCTGCGGGGAGGATTTTATTTGGATGCCCAGCTGCTGCGACAGGAATCCGACGAATCCGCTCGGCTTGGCGACCGGTTCGGCGGCTCTGACGTCGTCCACCACGCTCGCCACGTCGCTGTAGGAGCAGCGCACCGCCTCGCGTTGGGGCTTCTCGAACAGGTAGACGTCGCACATCAGTTCGCTGCCGGGCAGTCCGCTCGTCTTGGCCAGTCCGCGCAGGTACGCGTAGTACTCGCCGTAGAAGGCGGCTTGGTACGCATTGGAATAGAAGATGCCCACCAGGCTGAACGTGGCCACGTTCAGCATCTCCCAGCCGAGGAAGCTCAGCTCGACCACGAAGCACTCCCATTTGTGCCCCTTCATCATGCGCCGGGACAGGGTGATGGCCTCGTTCGCCCGGATGGTGGGGTTCTCCGCCAGAATGTACGGCACCATGATGTAGGAGTATCGTTTGATGATGCCGCCGACGATGGTAAGCGTCCACAGAAATTGGTAGACGTAACGCACGAACATGTTCCACGCCATCCTGGGCCACTGGCGGGTTTGGATGGGGTAGAGGAAGCGACGCAGCGGCACACGCTCGTAGACGCGGCTTTCCAGAACCATCCTGCGGGCGACGATGAGATACGTCTCTGATAAACAGCCAGACGAAGGTGTAGACGACGAGACTGAGCACCACCAGTATCACGACCGCGATGCTTTGCGAGCTCGCGACGGATCGAATCGCATCGAAGACGGTAAGGATGACGCCTCCCGACGAGAAGGAGTTGAGCACGGTGGAGAACACGCCGCGCGAACGACCCAACGCTTTGACGGTGTCCTCGCGTTTGATCTCATCCTGACGCTGCTGCACCTCGTCGCGGGCTTCGGCTTCGTTGTCCGTGGCGATGTCCGCGACCAGCGATTGCAGCCGATCGCTGGTTTCGGCGCTCACCACGCTCGTATCCTCATAGGTGGTGGCCCACAACGACGAGCCGTATTCCGCGCCGAGGAACGACGCGAACAGGCATACGATGACCAGAATCCAGTAGTGCCCGCGCAGGGTGCGTCGGGCCTGCCTCTTCATCTCTTTTCTATCCATGCGGCGGAGCCTCCCTCTTCGCTCCTCATAGAATACCGCCGTCCCTGCGCGCAGACCGGCATCTCCAATCCTCTCAGGGGAAAATCAGGGTATGTCCCGACCGATCTTCCGCACGGACGGGCGCTTCGGGCTGGATCAGTCGATCAGCGCGTACCCCTGATCGGCCACCACCGCCTTGAGCTTGTCCAGATAGGTTTCGGCGGCCTTGGACAGTTTCGTGCGCTCGTTGGTGATCCAACCAACCAGCATCGTCTCGTCGGAGTCGAGCGGCACGGTGATGATCTTCTCGTTGTTGAGATCGCCGTTGTCGATGCCGGTGCACACCGTGTATCCGTTGAGGCCGATGATGAAGTTGAGGATGGTGGCGCGGTCGGTCACGTTGATCTGCTTGGGCGCGTAGTCCGGCCAGACCGCCTCCTCGTAGAAGTAGAAGGAGCCCTCCTCGCCCTGCTCGTATTGGATGAACGGGAAGGGTTTCAGATCCTCCATGGTGACGACCTTCTTGCCGGCCAGCGGATTGCTGCGCGAGATGAACACGTGCAGCGGCGCGCGGAACAGCGGGTGGAATTCCAGATGCTTCTCGCGCAGCAGCTTGCCGATCACGTCCTTGTTGAAGTCCGAAAGGTACATGATGCCGATCTCGGACTGCATGTTGGCGACCTGGTTGATGATGTCGCGCGTGCGGGTCTCGCGGATCGTGAACTCGTATTCGTCGGATTTAAGCGATTCGATCATCTTGACGAAGGCCTCGACGGCGAACATGTAGTGCTGCGTGGAGACCTGGCACAGCTGCTTGCGCGGTTTGGCGTGCTTGTAGCGTTCCTCGAGCAGGGCGGCCTGGTCGAGCACCTGGCGCGCGTAGGTGAGGAATTCGGCGCCGTCCACGGTCAGCGCGATGCCTTGCGACGAGCGGGTGAAGATCTCGATGCCCAGCTCGTTCTCCAGCTCTTTGACCGACGAGCTCAGCGCCGGTTGCGACACGTACAACGCGTGCGAGGCCTCGTTCATGGAGCCGCATTCGACGATTTTGACGATGTACTTGAGTTGCAGCAGAGTCATAAGGCTTATTTATAGCAGTCGCCGTGGCCGAAAAGACCACTTATACCCTATAGTGCGACGCCCAGCGCGGCGAGGTCGGCGCGGGCCTGCTCGGCGGTGGTGAAACGCCGGCCGTGCAATCCCACGGCGTTCGCGCCGTCGATGTTCTTCGCCGTATCGTCGAAGAACACGCACCGCTCCGCCGTCAGGCCGAAACGGTTCAACGTCATCTCGTAGATGTCGGCGTTGGGCTTGTGCATCTTCTCCACGCCGGAGACGACGGTGCCGGCGAGCAGCTTTTCGACCTGCGGATATTTCTCGAAGGCGACGTGGAAGGTCTCATGAGACCAGTTGGTCAGCCCCCACACGCCGAATCCGGCCGTCTTGAGGTCGCGCAGCAGATCCTCCATGCCCGGCAGCATGCGGGGGAGCGAATCGCCGTAATGCCCGATGTAGTAGCGGAACACCTCGGCGATCTCGTCGCCCTGTTCGCGGCGCACATCCGGCAGGATGTCGGCGAAATCCTCACCCGCGTCCATGCGGTCCTCATAGGCGTAGAAGCCGCACGGGTCGTCGTCCGCGCAGATATGGTCGACCAGTTCGGCCGGGTAGCCGGCCTTCTCCAAGCAGGCGCGGCACTGCCAATCGAACAGCACGCCGCAGAAATCGAAAATCACATCGGTAATCATGCGTGCCATGATACCGTCCGCCCAGGCCCGCGCGCCGGATATGGGGCCGCGCGCGACTAGGCGAGCAGTTCCGCGATCGCGTCGGGAATGGCCCTGGCCACATCGGAGGCGACGATCGGATGGCCCACGGCGTTGAACCGATGCCGGCCCGTCATGCCGAACACATCCGGCTCCTGCCAGCCGCGCTGTTCGGATTCCGAGGCGATGGAGGCCGCCATTCCGTGCAGATAGGCGCCTGCCGCGGCGATGGAGGCCACGTCGTCGGCGTATTCGTCCGCGTCCACCCCTTCGGCGTCCTCGTCGTATTGCGCCAGCAGCGCGCCGAGCATGCCGGCAAGCACGTCGCCCGCGCCGGCGGTGCCCAGCCAGGCGGGCGCGACGCCCGAGGCCAGCGTCATATCCGATTCGCCGACGACGATGGTGACCGCGCCTTTGAGCAGCACCGTCGCGCCGGTCAGATCATGCGCAAGCCGCGCGTACCGCAACGGTTCGGCCAGCACGTCGGCCGCCGATACGGGCTCGCCGCGCCCTGCGGAATCCAGCACGGCGGAATCCAACGCGGTGCCGCCCGCGTTCTCATCATCCACTCGCGGCGCGTCCCCGCGCAGACGGTTGAGGAGTTTGGCCAGTTCTCCGGCATGAGGCGTGACGATCACCTGCGGCGGCACCTGGCCGGGCAGCAGGTCCAACGCGCCGGCGTCCACCACGATGGGCGGCATATCGTAGGCGGGGTCGTCGTCGGTGGCGTCCACGGCGAGCTCGTAATGGGCCAGCAGCCGTGCAATGGTCTCGCGTTGGATGTCGTTCTCGCCGGGTTTGAGCGCCGCCGCATCGGGCACGCCGGAGCCGACCACCCACGACTGCACATGTCCTTTGCCGAGCACCGCCTCGGGCACGGCGGCGAGCACCATGTTCTGCGCGCGTTCGGGGCCGAGATAGCGCACCATGCCGGTGTTCGCGCGCGACGCGGCCCGCACGGTGAGCACGGCGGCGCCGGGGTATCTCGCGGAGCCGGTGACCAGTCCCACCACGCCTCGCGAGTATTTGGAATCCATCGCATGGGGCAGGCGTATGGCTTCGCCGGCCTGTTCACCGCCCACCGCCGTCACGACGGGATTGCGCGAGTCCAGATCGAACCCGAAATCGACCAGCTCAAGCCGACCGCAGGCGAATGTGGCCGGCGGCAGCACGGCGCAGGACTTCATCGCGCCGAACGTCACCGTCATGTCGGCGGGGATATACGGTCCGGGCAGCGAACCGTCGTCCACTCCCACGCCGGATGGCGTGTCGACGGCGAGCACCATCGGCAGTTCGCCGGACGGTTCGCGGTTGGGCATGGCCGCCCGATAGGGGAGCGGCGCGGATGGGTCACCCTCGCGGGGGACATGCCGAGCGAGGCGGCGATGGTGGCGGGGATGCCGCGCAACGGGCCGACCAGCCCGATGCCGGTCATCGCATCGATGATCAGATGTGCACGTTGGGCCAGCTCGATGGCGGCCTGCAGCCGTTCCCCGGCCTCGCCCGCGGAGAATCCGGCGGAGCAGCCCGCGATGTCGGCGGCGGGGTCGAGCACCAGCACTTTGCCGCCGGCCCGTACGAACGCGGCGAATCCCTTGTCGTGCAACGCGCGCCCCACGGCGATGGCGGTCACCTTCGCGCCCTCCTCGGCCAGCGCGGCGGCCGCGAACAGTCCGTCTCCGCCGTTGTCTCCGGCGCCGGCGAGCAGCACGACGCGGGCGTGGTCCAAATCGACTTCCGCGTCGTCCAGCATGCGGGCGGCCACCTGCGCCGTGGCCGAGGCGGCCATGCGCATCAGCGGCACGTTGTCGTCGAGCAGAGGGCGCTCCATCGCGCGCACGGAGGCGGCGTCATAGGCCGCATGCAGAAGAAGATGGCGACGTTCTACGTCTTGTGCGCTGTCCATGGGGAGTCCCTTCGTTGCGGCCGGTGCTGACGCAGCCCACTCTACTCGCCTTGGACCGTGTTCATTCCGCGCCGAATCACGTCGCCACGATGCCGACACAGCGTTCACTCGATCAGGGCGACGGGGGCCAGGGTCTTGTTGCGTTCGATGATCGAGGCGATCTGTTCGGGGCTTTCCTTGCAGCCTCGCCGCAGCCACAGCCACAGGATCGACGAGACCGCCGAGGCGAGGATCTCCTGCGCGTACGGCCGGGGAATGCCGTGGGAGCCGTCGGCTCCCGGCCCCGGCAGCTTCACATCGACCAAGTTTTTAAGGATATCCTTCATACGGTCGTAGAGGGTCGTGTCCGAGCCTTGCACGGTGATGGCGGCGAAGAACTCGTATTCGTCGCGGATGCGGGTGAGCGCCGCGAGAATCGCGTCATAGGGGATGTAGTCGCATGGGTCGAGACGCTCGCGCGATTTCCGGTCGGGTGCGGCGTCCAGCACCATCGAGGCGATGGTTTCGACCTCGTCATCGATCAGTCTTTGGCGCAGATCGTATTTGTCGAGATAATGCATGTAGAAGGTGCCCCGGTTGACGCCCGCCTCGCGCGCGATGTCGCTCACGGTCATGGCGTCGAATCCTTTCGTGCCCATCAGCGTGATGAAGGCGGCGCGAATCTTCGCTTCCGATTTGGTGGCGCGTTTCGCCGTCATGCCGGCTCCTTTGTTTCGACGATTCGCCTCGAAGTGTTCAAATTGAACAACTCGAAGCGGATTGTTCATTGACCCGTCGTCGTTCGAATTCTACAATCGCAACGACAATAAATCAACATGTTGTTCAATTAAGGATCATACACGGCAATGCCATACATCGAGATGAACCACAGCGTCAAACGCTACCGCATGGGAGACACCGTCATCGAAGCCAACAAGGACGTCACCTTCGCCATCGAACAGGGTGAGCTCGCCATCATCCTCGGCGCGTCCGGCGCGGGCAAATCGACGGTGCTCAACATCCTGGGGGGCATGGACACCAACACCTCGGGGCAGGTCGTCGTCGATGGCAAGGACATCTCCGGATATTCCGCCCGGCAGCTCACCGACTACCGCCGCAACGACATCGGCTTCGTGTTCCAGTTCTACAATCTCGTCGCCAACCTCACCGCCAAGGAGAACGTCGAACTCGCCTCGGAGATCGTCTCGGACGCGCAGGACCCCGTGCAGGCGCTGACCGACGTGGGATTGCGCGACCGTGTGAACAACTTCCCCGCGCAACTGTCCGGCGGGGAGCAGCAGCGCGTCGCCATCGCCAGGGCCGTGGCGAAGAACCCGAAGATCCTGCTGTGCGACGAACCCACCGGTGCCCTCGACTACAACACCGGCAAGCAGGTGCTCCAGATCCTGCAGGACATGAGCCGCCAACGCGGCGCCACCGTCGTTATCGTCACGCACAACTCGGCCATCGCGCCCATCGCGGACCGCGTGATCCGCATGCACGACGGACGCGTCACCGCCGTGGAGACCAACGAGCATCCGATGGACATCAAGGATCTGGAGTGGTGACATGGCCAAACGCATGCTGCGCAAAGACATCCGTCTGGCCTTCACACATTCGTGGGGACGCTTCGTCTCCATCGTCTGCCTGATGGCGCTGGGGTCGTTCGCCCTGGTCGGACTGTGGGTCACGGGGCCGGATATGGAGGCTACCGGCGAGGCGTTCTATGGGGAGCACAACCTCGCCGACGTGACCGTGGTGTCCGAATACGGGCTGAACGACGACGACCGGACCGTCATCTCGGGCACGCCGGGCGTGCGCCAGGCGGAGTTCGGATATTTCAAAGACGTGGTCATCAAGGGGACGAACCGCAGCGTGCGGATCAACTCGCTGCCCGAAGCCGTATCCACCTATGAGGTGATCGAAGGCAGACTGCCCCAGGCATCCGACGAGATCGCGCTGGACGAGGGATTAAAGGACTCCTATGGCGTCGGCAGCACCTTCACGCTCACCGAGGAGCCAGACATCGCCGGAGACACGGTGCTGACCGCCGACGAATTCGAAGTGGTGGGATTCGTGCGTTCCAGCGAGGCGATCTCCGGACTCAACCTGGGCACGTCCACGGCGGGCAGCGGACAGCTCAACCAGTACGCGGTCGTGACCGAAGCGGCATTCGACTCCGCCGTGGCGATGATCGCCCGCATCACCTTCACCGACACGCAGGGACTCGACTATTGGAGCGACGAGTACGCCGACCGCGTGCAGGAGCACAAGGACGAGCTCTCCACGCGTCTTGCGGACCAGCCCGACAAACGTGTGGAGGAGATCCGGGAAAGCCGGCGCGAGCAGATAGCCAAGGCCCGCCAGCAGGTCGACGAGGCCAAGGCGCAGCTTGCCGACGCCGAGGCGCAACTCGACCAAGCCAAAGCGCAGATCGAGGCAGGCAAGGATCAGATCTCAGCCGAAAGCAGCACCGCGGTTTTGGGCGCGCAGGCCACGATGGACGACATCGGCGGCGATCTCGACGTGATCGACTCATCGATCAACGCGCTGCGCGACGCCCAACAGCGGCTGGAGGAGGTGCTGTCCGACAATCGCAACCAACAGGCCGATTCCCTCGAATCCGCCCAACAGCAGCTTCAGGCGCTGAACGACGCCATCGGCGACCTGTACAACCAGATCGGCAGCACGGCCGACCAAATCCAGGATTCGCAGCGCTCCATCCGTTCCAAGGCGGGCGACCTCGCCGACTCCGCGACGGACGGCACAAGCCAGCTGATCGAAGGCCAGCGCACGCTGGAACAGGCCGAGGAGGAATACCAGACCAAACTCGACGAATTCAACGAGGCCAAGCCGGCGGCCGAGGAGCAGATCGCCGAAGCCGAACGGCAGATCCGTCTTGCCGAGGAGAAGGTGGAAGGCCTAAGCGTGCCGGCTTATTCCGTCAACGGACGGCGCGAGGGACTTGGCGGCGAGGGCTACCGCGTGTACATGATCATCGCGGACATCGTGGCGAAACTGGCGCGCATCTTCCCGATCTTCCTTTATCTGGTGGCGGCGCTGGTCACCTTTGCGACCATGGGACGCATGGTCGACGAGGAGCGCGTCAACTCCGGCACCCTCAAAGCGCTGGGATACTCCGATATGGATGTGATGCGGAAATTCACCATGTACGGCTTCGCCGCCTCCACCGTCGGCACCATAATCGGCGCGGCCGCCGGACACACGCTGCTGCCGCTGATCGTGGACCGGGCGTATTCGAACGGATTCCGACTGCCCCGCATCAGTCTCGAATTCCACCCCGGCATCACGCTCGTGGCGTTCCTGCTCGCCTGGGCGAGCGCCGTATTGCCCTCATGGCTGGTCGCCTCGCGCGAACTGCGCGAGAAGCCCGCCGCACTGCTGTTGCCCAAACCGCCCGCCAAAGGGTCCACGATCCTGCTCGAACGGGTCACGCCGCTATGGAACCGGATGAGCTTCACGCGCAAGGTCACGGCGCGCAACCTGTTCCGATACAAGGGACGCATGGTGATGACCATATTCGGCGTGTGCGGCGCTGTGGCGCTGCTGTTCGCCGGGCTCGGCGTGCAGGGCTCCATCGGCGAGATCAGCGAGCGCCAGTTCGGCGACCTGATCCACTACGACCTCATCGTGGCGGAGAACTCCGACAACAACCAGGAGCAGAGCGACGAGGTGCAGACGGCGCTCGAAGACGACGCGGTGAGCTCGTCGATGCCCATCCACTACGAGACGCTGACGAAAACCGTCCGGGATTCCGTCGACAAGCAGGAGATGACCCTGCTGGTGACGGACGATCCGTACAACTACGGCGACTATATGACGCTGCGCGAGCGCGGCACGGAGCGTACCCAGGTGCTCACCGACAACGGCGCCGTCATTTCGGAACGGCTCAGCGAAACCTTGGGCGTCGGCGTGGGCGACACATTCGCCGTGGACGACGAGAACGGCGTGGAGCGCCGCATCACGGTCACCGGCGTGTGCGAGATGTACATCGGACATTTCGTGGTCATGAGCTCCGGAGGGTACGAACGCGCCTTCCATCAGGAATACCAGTCCAATGCGCATATGGTCAGGCTCGTCGATACCAGCACCGACAACGCGGCCGAGCAGGGGGCGCGGTTCATGGAGCTTTCCGGCGTGAGGGGAGTGGTGCAGAACATCACGAACAAGCAGATGGTCGACCAGATCGTCATCTCGCTCAACCAGATCATGGAGGTGCTGATCGTCGTGGCCGTGCTGCTCGGCGTGGTGATCCTCTACAACCTCACCAATCTCAACGTGTCCGAACGCATCCGCGAGCTGTCGACCATCAAGGTGCTCGGCTTCCACACGGGTGAGACGACGATGTACATCTACCGGGAGACCCTGGTGCTGTCGGCGTTGGGCGTTCTGGCCGGGTTCGGGTTCGGCGCGTGGCTGCACCGCTACATCATCACCGAGGTGCCGCCCGACGAGGTGATGTTCGATCCGTCCCTCGTGCCGCACGCCTTCTGGATGCCGGCTCTGGTGATCGCGCTGGTGCTCGCCGCGCTCGGCTGGGTCGTGTGGCGCCGTTTGAAGAAGGTCGATATGCTCGCCGCGCTGAAGTCCGTCGACTGACGGACGGGATTCGCCATGCTTTTTGCGCATGGCTGAACCCTCGTGCGAAACATTTGAATCCGAAATACGCCTCTTCTAGAGTGTGAGGCGTATCAATGATGCGCATCCGGTCCGGTCGCGCCCGCCGTCGCGGCGGCCGTCGGCCGGACGGGGAGCGCCGTCCAAGGAGCGATTCTATGAAGGCAGCGATTTACAAGGGCATCAAGCAGATGGCGTGTGAGGAGCGTCCCGCGCCCGCGGTCGTCGACGCCGGCGACGCGATCATCCGCGTGGTGCGCGCCTGCGTGTGCGGTTCGGACCTGTGGTTCTTCCGCGACGGCCGTGACGCGGACACGCAGACCGGCCATGAGGCGATCGGCGTGGTCGAGTCGGTGGGTGACGACGTGACCGTCGCCAAGCCGGGCGATTTCGTGGTCGTGCCGTTCCCGTTCTCCTGCGGCGTGTGCCCGGTGTGTAAGGCCGGTTTCGAGTCGAGCTGCCCGCACGGCGGCTATTTCGGCTCCGACGAGGGCATGGGCTGCCAGGCCGAGACGCTGCGCGTGCCGCATGCCAACGGCACGCTGGTGGTGGTGCCGGGCGACGCGAAGTCGTTCTCCGACGAGCTGCTGGCCGACCTGCTGGCGCTGTCCGATGTGATGCCGACCGGATACCATGCGGCCGCCTCGGCCGAAGTCAAGCCGGGTGACACGGCCGTGGTGTTTGGCGATGGCGCGGTGGGATTGTGCGGCGTGCTGAGCGCGAAGATCCGCGGCGCCAAGCGCATCATCGCGATGAGCCGTCACGCCGACCGGCAGGCTCTGGCCCGCGAGTTCGGCGCGACCGACATCATCGCCGAGCGCGGCGACGAAGCCGTGGCCAAGGTGATGGAGATGACCGGCGGCTACGGCGCGGACGCGGTGCTTGAATGCGTCGGCTCCGCCCAGTCGAACGACACCGCGATGAAGGTGGCCCGCGCCGGCGCGACCGTCGGCCGTGTGGGTCTGCCGCACGACGTCGAGGCCGACATTCCCGGACTGTTCTACCGCAACGTGGGGCTCAAGGGCGGCCCCGCCCCGGTGCGTCATTACGATACCGAAGTCGACCACCTGCTCGACCTGGTGATGAAGGGCGAGATCCACCCCGGCCGCGTGTTCACCGCCGAGTTCACGCTCGATCAAATCCAGGAGGCCTACGCCGCCATGGACGAACGCCGCACCATCAAGTCCCTGCTGCGCGTGAGCGAGGTCTGAACGGCTGCGCTCTCCGTCATCCAAGGCAGAGCGCTTCCTTTCCGCCCACGGATCTGAGCACTCTCTCCTTGTCATCCTGAGCGGAGGGCGCAGCCCGGAGTCGAAGGATCTGCGATAAATGGTTCATATGAGATCCTTCGACTCCACTTCGTTCCGCTCAGGATGACGTTGATAATGATTATTCGTCATGCTGAGCGGAGTGCAACGAAGTCGAAGCATCCCCACAGGATGACGCTGATGAATACGTATTACACGACACGAAAGAAGTCATGATGTTTGGCAAGAAGAACAGCGGATTCTTTGCGGACGGACGGCAGACGCTGGAACAGAGCGATCCCGAGTTCATCGAACTGTTCTCGAACTTCGCCTACGGCGAGGTGGTCGAGGCCGAAGGCGCGAACCATCCCGAACTGACCGACGCGAAACGTTCGATGGCGGTCCTGGCCGCGCTGATGGGATGCCAGGGCGTGGACGCGTTCGCGATGATGGTGCCGGTCGCCCTTGATTCCGGCGTGACCCCGGTCCAGATCAAGGAGATCGTCTATCAAGGCACGGCGTATCTGGGATTCGGCCGCGCGCTGCCGTTCCTCAAAGCCGCGAACGACGCGCTGCACGAGCGCGGCGTCGCGACCCCGCTGGAACCGCAGGGCACGGTCACGGCAGACGCCCGCGAGGCCGCGGGCGAGGAGACGCAGATCCGCATCTTCGGCGAGCATATGCGCGGCTTCGCGCACAGCGAGCCCGCCGAGACGATGCATATACGCCAGTGGCTCGTCGATAACTGCTTCGGCGACTACTACACGCGCGGCGGCCTCGACGACCGCGAGCGCGAGATGATCACCGCCTGCTTCCTCGCCGCGCAGGGAGGCTGCGAGCCGCAGCTCACCAGCCATGTGAAGGCGAGTGTGGGCGTGGGCAATTCCAAGGAGTTCATGATCGCGGTCGTCTCGCAGATCATGCCCTACATCGGCTATCCGCGTACCCTCAACGCCCTGGCCTGCGTGGACGCCGCCACCAAGTAGCGCTCCAGTATCCCTGAGCGGGGCTTTGCCTCCCCTCGTCATTCCGAGCGGAATCTTGTCTCTCTTGTCATTCCGAGCGGAGCGTAGCGGAGTCGAGGAATCTCACCACTCCAATGAGATCCTTCGACTTCGCCCTACGGGCTGCGCTCAGGATGACATGTTCCGTCATTCCGGATGTAGCATTCCTCCCTCCTTCGTCATTCCGAGCGCAGCGTAGCTTCCCCTCGTCATTCCGAGCGGAGCGCAGCGGAGTCGAGGAATCTCACGTTCAAGAGATTCCTCGACTCCGTTTCTTTTAGAGGTAGGTCACATCAGGCCTTTATATGTCGCGCCGGGATACATGAACTCGTAGATCAGATTGCCGCTGCGTTCCATCCGGTCCCCCTCGGTGGTGAGGATGAGGTCGCCGGTCACGGAGTATCGGGTGTACGCGGGGTCGAGACCGTTGAGACCGGCGACGGTGCGCTTGATCCACGGCAGGTTGTTCCGCCCCGTTGCATTCGATGATCTCGTTCATACGCAGCGTGTAGTCCGCGGTCACGCCGTCGTTGCGGAACGTGTAGTGGATGGCCTTCGGATAGTCCTTCTCGCTGACCTCGTCGTGGTAGTCCTCGAGCACCTCGCATTCCACGTTGCGGGTGTTCTCGAAGATGAGGTCGCCGTTCTCGTCCTGGATGAACACGATGGGGAAGCGCGCGTGTCCCATCTTTTCGTTGGCCACCATGTCGAACACGAGCATGGAGCAGTCGTCGAAGCTTTGCCGCGCCCACACCCAATGGTTCCATTCCTTCAGGAAGTTCACGTTGCCCCACTGGTGGTCGTGGTAGCCGTAGCCGTGCGCCTCGACGCGTTTGCCGTCGATGGTCAGAGTGCCGCTGACCTCGCCTTTGGGCACCGCGCAGAACCATGTGTAGAAGCGGTCCGGCGAGCCGAATTCGAAGTACGCGCTGCCTGGACGGTACGGCTTCGACAGACTGCGCAGATGCAGGTCGGCACCGAGGCCGTCAATCGGCTCGACGTGGATGTCGTAGTCCTTGAGGTCGCCGCTGAAGCGGTGCGCGGCGTAGCGCACATCGCATTGCCGTTCGCCCCACGACGCCTCGGAGACTTGGAATTTGGGTTCCCTCATATATTCGGTGCCATCCGGCAGCGTGACCTTGATGGTGAAGCGCGGATGGTCCTTGCCTGAATAGAGGTAGGCGCCGGATTTGGTGAAGAACTGGATGACGACTTTGGTGCCGTCGTCCAGAATCGCGTCGAAATACCACCATTCCCACATGCCTTTGGCCGACGTGCTGCGGCGACCGTCCTCCCATGTTTCGATATGCTCCGGATCGACGCCCAGCCGCACGTAATCCTTAGGGTCATCCATCAGTCTCGCCGTGGTCATCATCATCGTCCTTTCTAACGAGCGAACGCATGTTAATTGACATTCGCAACTTTTCTTGATATGACCATAACCACGGGCCCATCGGGCCGCAAGGAACGAATGATGAGGATTCGTGACTTAATTGACGAATCGGGTTGATTCCTCCACGAAAAAGGTGAATGACGATGAACGGACAACACGACTTCCAGTCGCCACCGCGATCCTTCGCGCCCCGCGACCTGCGTGTGCGCAAAACCTATGCGGCCCTGTTCGCCGCGTTCAAGGAGCTGATCGGACGCAAGCCCTTCGAGGCGATCACCGTCACCGAGCTGTGCGACGCGGCCATGATCCGTACGGCCACGTTCTATAAGCATTTTCAGGACAAATACGATTTCTTCTCGTTCATGGCGCAGGAATTGCGGGCCGATTACAGCGCCAAAGCCATTCGCGGCCGCGACGGGGACATCAACGCGGTGGAGTACTGCGAGGCCATCATCCGGGCAGGATTCGATTTTCTGGAAGACAACAAGGAGCTGCTCAAGGCGCTGGACGGCGGCAAGGCGGCCAGTGTCATGATCCACGCCACGGCCGAGGAATTCCACCGGGAACTGGCCGATCGCATCCGGACCGACCTGCTGAACAGAGATCCGCGACGAACGGACGAAGAGGCCTCCCGCGACGCGACGCTGCTCGCGGAGATGTTCATCGGCGCGATCAGCCAGACCAGCCAATGGTGGTTCGCCCACCGTGACCAGGTCGACAAGGACGACACCGTCGCCAGACTGACCGCCATCATCCGCGCCCTCGTCGCCAACTACGTCGCCTGAGGAACTTGCCCAAAGCCAAACGCGTCGTACCGCAAACGGTATGATTGGGTCTATGAGTGATGTGCTGACCGTTGAGGACGTGCGCAGGGCCGTAGAGCCCGTCGCGCGCGCGCATGACGTCGGAGAGATGTACGTCTACGGTTCGGTTTCACGGGGAAACAACAGCGCCGATTCCGACGTGGATCTCGTCTATCGGCTCTCTCCCGGAGAAAAAGCCACAGTCGGAACCATCATTGCACTGAAAGACGACTTGGAACGTGAGTTGGGCAAAGAGGTCTCTCTGCTCTCGTTGCGCACGTTGCTGTTTAACGCCGAACACTCTCCTTCGGGTCGCCGTTTCTACGATGCCATCAAAGACGATATGAAACGAGTGGTCTGATGGCCGATATTTCACGGGACGAACTGCTGCTGCTTGAACTGCTTGAACATCTTGAATACGCATACGAAGATGTCTCGCAATTCGATGCCGCCGAACAATTGGCCATCAGCCGCCGAGACCGCAATTCCGCCGCCAAGGAGATCGAACAAGCGCAGGAATGCGCCAAGAAGTTGACCGATGAGACCACGAATAGCCTGAGCCAGGTTCCCTGGAGGGAACTTCGCGGCTTACGCAACGTCATTGTCCACGAGTATGGCGAAGTGGAATGGGATGTGCTCTATGACACCGTGATGACGGACTTTCCCCATGTTATCCAAATAATCCGGGATTTTTGTCGCACCCACGATATCGCATAAGTCTTCCGGAATCGTCAGGCAAGCGTCTCACACCACTGGGCACGAGTGATGACACGGATGAGGCAGTCGTGGTATTCGTCGATGATCGGGAAATGGCAGTGCGACGCGACGCACACCGGTTTGAGTCCGCAGTGTTCCATGACCCGGGACGAAGCGATGTTGTCGATGTAGTGGCCACCCCATACGGCGGGAGCGCCGAGATTCTTGAAGGCATGCCGCAGCATCTCGCGCAGCGCCTCGGTCATGAAGCCCCACCCCCAGTAGGGACGCGCAATCCAATAGCCGAGCTCCTTCGCGCTGCCTGCGGTCAGCTCATACAACGCGCCCTCGTCCATCTCGCAGCCGTCGAGCAGCCGATTGGCCCGAATGGCTTCCCGTACCGGCTCGGTGGTGTGCTCGTCGGAGATATCTTTCAATTCCACGCAGCCGATGGGCTCGTCGGTGCTTTTCAACGCGATCGCGTAGTTCTCCGGCCCCACGAACACATCATTGATGATGTTTCGGCTTTCCTCAACGCCGGTATGCGGATTCCAACCGCATAATGGGCCGATTTCCTCATCGGAAGCATAACGAAACAACGTGGCGGCCTCTTCAAGATTGCCTTTCCTCCACCGGCGCAATTCCAACCGTTCCGTTTCCAACATTCCATCTCCCCTCTGCGAATTGACAAAGACCTTAGGCGCTACGACAACTTCGAACCCTGCAAAGAATCAATATCTGTAATGCCAACAGGTACAATGGTAAGCCAATCAGTAGGGAGGCGCCTTATGACGGAATTGGAGCATCGACAGATTGATTTTTCCGTATTCGTGTTGTATCGACTTGCCGAACGATGGAATAAAAGCGTTCCCGAAACATACCGCATCTTGGATAAAGCCGATGCGCTCGACGGATATCTTATTCCCGGATACGACATGCTGCATACGTTGGGAAGCGAATATCTCATCAATGACGTGACCGATTATGTACGTGACCACGGGGCGTTGGTATGAGGCTCTATCATGGTTCCGATCTGGTCATCGCCAACCCTGACCTCGCTCATTCGAGAAACAACCTGGATTTCGGCAGAGGTTTTTATGCCACCAGTTATCAGTCCCAAGCGGAGCGGTGGGCGTTACGTCGTTCCTTGCGTTCAACAGGCAGCGCGTTGGTGAACGTATACGACTTTGATGAAAATCCCTCGCTCAATATGCTGCATTTTGACGAGAACAACGCGGACTGGGTTGACTTTGTGTGCAAATGCCGGAGAGGCGGATTCCCTGACCCTGCGATCGACCTTGTAGTCGGAGGTGTCGCCGATGACAAGGTCTACGCGGCAATCGACATGTACATGCGAGGACTGTGGGATATGCCAACCACGCTGCAAGCGCTCACATTTTACGAACGCAATGACCAATACTGTTTTTTGACCCGACATGCCTTGGATTCCCTGCGATATCTCGAAACCTATGAGGTGAGGCCATGATCGTCACGGAACAAACGATAAAAGAGTTGGAAACCCTGCGTAAAGAGCACCTTGAATCCGACATCATCTCACTAATATCCGATACCTATGGCTTGTCTCCCGCGCAATCCATGAATCTGTATTTCTCCAGCAGACTCTGCACGGATATCGCCGAGGGAAAGTACGGCATCGAACAGCTTGACGCGCACTATCTTGTGGATGATATGCACAGGTACGAGCCGGAGCTCTTCGCCGATCTGAAATAATTGACCACCATCATTCGGCATGCCAGACGCCGTTCATTCACCGACTATAGGCGCATCTTATCGTCCGACGGCAGCATCCGACTTGATGCCGGGGCAAGCAGAGATGGAGGAGCGGGGCCGGGGACGATTTCGTCGTAAAGCCACCATAATGCTTCATCGTCGTTTATGTCGGATGACTGATTGCGGGGGATGTCGTCGGCTTCTCGGCTTTCGTCGATGATGGTGCGGATTGTGGACGTGTGGTCCGCGATGACGCCGCTGACTCCCAGGCGCAGGTCGTGGCGCATGGTGTCGGCATCGTTCACCGTCCACACATAGACCGGAATATGCAGATCGCGCGCGTTTTCGAGGAACATCGTATTGAGCTGGCTTTCCTTCAACGCCACGAAGTCCACATCCATCTGCCAGTTGAGGTTGCCCAACGCTCCGAAGACGCAGTAACCCACCCACCAGCGCGGCCGTTGCTGTTGCAGCCGATCCACGGCGTTCGCATTCGTCGACATGAACATCGCCTGATCCGCGAAATGATGCCGTTCGACCGTCTCGATCACCGCGTCGGCCAATCGTTCGGCTTGTCCCTGCCCGCCGGTGGTTTTCAGCTCGATCAGCAGTCCCGGACCGTCGGCCATGTTCTGCGCCGTGATGATGGCTTGGTCGAGCGTCGGCATGCGGAAATCCTCGCCACGCGAGGTGAGGCGCACCGTTTGCAATTGCCGCAGCGTATGCTCGGCGACGGCGAGATTCTCGCCGTGTTTCGCCAAGCGTCGGGTCGTCTTATCATGCAGGACCACGACCTGCCCGTCACTGGTGAGCCGCACGTCGATTTCGACATAGTCCGCGCCACGCGCCCCCGCAGCTTGGATGCCGGTCAAGGAGTTCTCCGGAGCCGAGGAATCCCCACGGTGGGCGATGGCCAGTGGCTCGTGCGACAGCGGCTCCTGCTGCAGATACGCCACTATGGGAACCGCCAAAGAGGCAATCGCGATTATCGAGATGATGACGCGCCACCGTTTGTCCTTGCCGACATGGGCTCTTCCGGAATCCGCCATGCTGGCCCGTCCTGCGAACCGTCGCGGAAATGATATGGCATTGGCCGCGTTTTCGTTCCACTGCGCAACACCAGCAGACGTATACCGAATCATGGATACCAGCAGACAGCCGAACGCGAACGCCGCCGCCGAGGCCACCAGCCACCGTATGGTGGTGGCCGTCAGCTGTTCGCGGAAATACGATGATCTGACCACGTAGCGCAGCAGATATACATTGAAATCCCGCACGCTCACCGATGGCGTCGTCCACACCAGACGTGCGGCCATCTCGCACAACGTGATGGTGAGCAACGCTCCGATGATTCGCAACCGTCGCCCCATGTCCAGCGCCTTCCATCGCCCCACACTGTCGCGGCAGGCTTTGGCGAAACTGGTCTCCTCACACGACATCAACATCGGCGCGAATATCAGAGCGACATATGCAAACGCCGCCACGCATACGGCCGTCGCGCCGACGATCCGACCGGGCAATGTCGCGGCGATTTCATCGATGACGTATCGTGGGATCTCCAAGGTGGGCAGCAGCGATGACGAATAGCCGATATGGATGAGCGGGACGAGGAACACATAATACGGCAAGGCGAGCAACGACGAGGGGTGGCGAAGGTTTCCCAGCCGCGCGAGCGAATACCGATACACAAAGGAGGCGTTGTGGCGGGAGTTTTCCATCAGGCATCGCGCGAAGGTGAGCATCACCGTGATTTCGAACACGCCGGCGACCAATGCGATCGCCGCGAGGATTCCAAGCAGTATGACGCCCGGAATCGTCAGAAACGCCTGCAGAATGCCGAGATCGTCCATCATCGGCGAGACGAGACTCGCGTCGGCGTACCAGTTGACGATCAGATCGCATGGCGGTGTGAACACCAACGTTACCGCCAGCCGGTACAGGATTTCGAACGACAGCGCATGCCCCGCCCAATATTCCAAACGATGCGCGCTCGCCCAATCCGCCCAGCGCGCGGTTACTGCCGCCATGCCGTTTCTCCTTCGAATCGTTCCGCCAAGCATTGATATGGCCATTGTGGCGAGTCGCGGAGTTTTCCGTACGCGAGTTCAGTGGCCGCTACGGGGATTTTCAGGGGAAAATCAGGGAATGTCGGGTCGCATGGGCAAAGGTCGAAGCCGACCGTCAGGATGGATGACATGACTGAATCGACACCTATCATTCGTGCCATGCGCCGCAGCGATTTGCCGCAAATCGAACAGATCACCGGCGACATGTGGTATGCGGAATATGAGCCTAAAGTCGGGGCCGCGCTGTCGCATATCGATGTGGAGCATTGTCTGGCGCGCGCCACCTTCGCGCGGGTGGCGGAATTGAATGGCGAGATCGTGGGGTTCATCCTCGCCAGCATTCCCGCGCACACCACTCAGGTGAGCAAGTTGCGCCATACCGCGCGTATGGTCGGCTCCGCCTTGAGGCTGCTGGCTGACAAGGCCGGACGTCGCGGTCTTGACGAGTTCGCACGCATCGCCCGCGTGGACGACCGGTTGCTGCGCGATGCCGGACCGTTCGATGCGGAGGTGGTGCTGTTCGTGTTGGCGCCGGCCGCGCGCGGGCATGGTCTGGGCAAGCGGATGTTCGGCGCCGTGATGGAGTATTTCGCCGCGAACGGCATCGACGAGTACTTTTTATTCACGGACACGACCTGCGATTACACGTTCTATGAGCATCGCGGACTGGAACGCAGGGGAGCGCTGCCGTTGGAGACCAAGCCGGGCGACTGTTACGGCAGCGAACCGCCGACGTTCTTTGTTTATGCGGGGATGACTTCGCACGGACCCCAAGCAAAGTGAGTGCCGTGCGACTTTTCCGCACATGAAAGTCACATCGCCTCACACGCCAATATGGCGGCATTCCAAGGAATGTCGCCATTTCATGTTCGTTTGAAACCTCTCAAAGGGTCGCACGGACGCTTGCCACAAGTCGGCCTGTGCGCCAGGTACGCGTCGTCATTCCGAGCGAAGTCGAGGAATCCCAGACCTCCCGTCTACTCCTCGGCGACGAGCTCGAGATAGGAGTCGTTCCACAGATCCTCATCCCCGTCGGGCATAAGCAGCACGCGTTCGGGGTTCAGGGCCTGCACGGCGCCCTCGTCGTGGGTGACGAGCACAATCGCGCCCTCGTATTTGGCGATGGCCTTCAGAATCTCCTCGCGCGACGCGGGGTCGAGATTGTTGGTGGGCTCGTCGAGCAGCAGCACGTTCGCGCGCGAGGTGACCAGCGTGGCCAGCGCGAGTCGCGTCTTCTCGCCGCCGGAGAGCACGTTGGCGGGTTTCATCGCGTCGTCGCCGGAGAAGAGGAACGAGCCGAGGATGGAGCGCGCGTGCGTGTCGTCGAGTTCGGGCGCCACATGGGTGAGGTTCTCCAACACGGTCGCGTCCAGGTCGAGCGTATCGTGCTCCTGCGCGAAATAGCCGATTTTGCAACCGTGCCCGTAGTCGACCGATCCGGTGTCGGGGTTCTCCAAGTGGGCGAGCAGCCGCAGGGTGGTGGTTTTGCCCGCGCCGTTGTAGCCGAGGATGACCACGCGCGAGCCCTTGTCGATGGCGAGGTTCACGCCGGCGAACACGATGTTGGATCCGTACGCTTTGGAGATGTCCTTCGCCATGATGGGCGTGCGTCCGCAGGGCGCGGGCTCGGGGAAGCGGATGTCGGCCACCTTCTCGGCCTTCTGCGCCTCGGAGGTTTCGCTCAGCAGCTTTTCGGCGCGGCGCATCATGTTCTGCGCGGCCACGGCCTTGGTGGCCTTCGCATGCAGGCGGATGCCCTGCTTCATCAGACGTTCGGCCTTCTTCTCGGCCACCTCGCGCTCGCGGCGGCGGCGCTCCTCGTCGACGACCCTCTGGTGCAGATATGCCTTCCAGCCGAGCGAATACATGTCGATCATGCCGCGCTGCGCGTCGAGATGCCACACTTTGTTCACCACTTCGTCGAGCAGTTCGGTGGAGTGGGAGATGACGAGGAATCCGCCCTCGTATTTCTTGAGGTATCCGCGCAGCCATTCGATGGAGTCGGCGTCCAGATGGTTGGTGGGCTCGTCGAGAATCAGGGTGTCCGCGTCGGAGAAGAGGATGCGCGCCAGTTCGATGCGGCGGCGCTGGCCGCCGGAAAGCGTGCCGAGCGGCTGGGACATGACGTCCTGGGGCAGGCCCAGCGAGGCGGCCATGGCGGTCGCTTCGGATTGGGCCGCGTATCCGCCGGCCTTGTCGAAGTCCTGCATGGCCGTGTCGTAGCGGTTCATGGCGCGGGTCATCACGTCCGGATCCGGGTCGGTCATCTCTTTCTCGGCCTTGCGGATGCGGCTGATGATGGAGGCGATGTCGCGCGCGCTCATCATGCGGTCGAGCGCGGTCTGTTCGGGGTCGGCGGCATGCGTGTCCTGCGGCAGATAGCCGAGTTTGCCGGAGATGCGCACTTTGCCGGCGGTGGGCAGCATATCGCCGGTGATGACGCGGGTCAGGGTTGTTTTGCCTGCGCCGTTGCGTCCGACCAGACCGATTTTGTCGCCTTTGGAGACGTGGAAGTCCGTCGGGTTCAACAGCGTGCGGGCGCCGATCTGAATCTCCAGGCCCTGTGCCTCGATAGCCATGCCGATAACCGCTTTCTCATGTTCGTTGCTTCGCGTGAAAAGTCCAACCGTCCATCATAGCGAACAGGCTAGGCGAGATTGGAACCATCGCGCGCGTTCGCCGATGCCGAGCGGTCAAGGATGGGATTCCCATGCTGGCGTCTCCGTGGGGTTCCGTCATCGTCTTCCTGATCCGAACGGGTCGCCGAACCGCCGTGTCACTCCTGCAGCAGCGCGGGGATGAGTCGGTGGAACAGAACGCCTGCGACGATGGCGGAGGTGATGTCGCTGATCGGCTCGGCCAGGAACACGCCCGTGACGCCGAGCCCCGCCACATGGGGCAGGATGAGCGCCAGCGGCACCAGCAGGATGATCTTGCGGAAGATCGCGAGGAACAGCGACGGCTTGGCCTGCCCCATGCCCACGAAGGAGCATTGCACGATGTTCTGGATGCCGAACAGTCCCATGCCGCAACAGTAGTAGGGCAGCGTGCGCGTCACGATGCCGGCGATGGTGGCGTCCGTGGTGAACAGCGAGGCCAAGGCGGCGGGGAACAGCGCGAACAGCAGGGTCATCGTCGAGTTGATGGCCACCTGCACCACCATCATGGAACGGTAGGTGCGGCGGACACGGTCGAACAGGCGCGCGCCGAAGTTGTATCCGATGATCGGCTGCACGCCCTGCTGGATGCCTTGCGAGAAGATGAAGATCAGCTGCATGAGGCTGGTCATGATGGTCATCGCGGCCACGTAATGGTCGCCGCCGTAGCGTTGCAGCGAGGAGTTGAACACCACTTGGATCAGCGATTCGGTGATCTGCATGATGAACGGCGAGACGCCCAGCGCGAGGATGTTCAGGATGCGCCGGTCGATGCGGATGTCGCGCACGCGCAGACGGATCGTGCTGCGTTGCGAGGCGAGGAATCGCACGATCCACAGGGCGGCCAGCGTCTGCGCGATCACGTTGGCGAGCGCCGCGCCTTCGACGCCCATATCGAGTTCGATGATGAACAGCCAGTCGAGCGCGATGGAGCTGAGCGCGCCGATCATCGTGGAGACCATGGCCACACGCGCCTTGCCTTGCGCGGTGATGAAGGTGTTGAGGCCGAGCGCGGCCATCACGCAGACCGTGCCGGAGAGGTAGATGGTGAGGAACCGTTCGGCGTAGGGCAGGGTGTCGGCGCTCGCGCCGAACGCCATCAGGATGGGTTCTTTGGTCAGTTGCAGGATGGTGGGGATGACGATGGCGATGACCAGCAACGCCGCGACGGAGACGCCGAGCAGCCGTTCCGCCTGGCGTTTGTCGCCCCGTCCGAGCTGGATGGAGGCGAGGGGAGCGCCGCCCATGCCAATGAGCATGGCGAACGCGGAGATCGCCAGCGTGATCGGGAAGCATACGCCCACGCCGGTCATCGCAAGGTCGCCCACGCCGGGGATGCGCGCCAGGAAGAGACGGTCGACGATGGTGTACATCGCGTTGCACGCCTGCGCCACCACCGCAGGCACCGCCAACGACCACACCAGCCGTCCGATGGGTTTGGAGGCAAGACCATTCGATTCCGCAACGTCCATATCACCGGTCCTTCCTCGACAAGCCTCCGGCCCACATGCTAGCCCCGCTGCCGAACAAGGCGCCACACGTCAGGCGGCACGCAGGTTCAGATTGGCCGGACGTTCAGGAACTCACGCAGGTCGGCGATCTCCTGGTCGCAGATGGCGTGGCCCATATCGGGGTAGTTCAGGTCGACGAAACCATGGGTGGCGGAGAGTTTCTCGCGTGCCGTCCGCTGATCCTCGGCGGGTATCGTGCGGTCGAGTCCGCCGTAGGCCAGTATGTATTGTGTGCGCGGCGCATCCAACGCCGTTGAGTCCTCACCTTTGAACGACGGACTGAGCAGGACGGCCTCATCGAACGTTTCCGGATGCTCCACCGTAAGACGATAGGAGAGGTAGCCGCCTTGGGAGAATCCGACGAGGGTTTTGCGCATGCCGCGGTACAGAGGAGAGTCGAGCATGGAGACGACCGCGTCGCCCACGCGCGAGCATTCCCTTCTCCGTTCCGCCACGCCGCACCCGTCCGGATACCAGTAGTTGCCGCCCATATACGGTCTGGGATAGGTGGCTCGGAATGACAGGTGGCTGGGGGCGCGATTCGAGCCAGCATAGATCGCGTCGAGGATGCGGACCATCTCGCTTTCGTCATTGCCGAATCCGTGGAACATGACGAACAGGCGCTCGCCTTCGGCATGATCGGTCTCGATGTTCTGCACGCAGCGAAGTCGCATACCAGCCTCCTTGAACGAGTGACGCATTGCGTCCCATAGTAACGCAGGTGCCTCTTGATTCAGGCGCGATAACTTTCTAGACAAACGTCTTTACAAAACGGTACTCTGACCAATGGGAACAAAGGAGTTTTATGTCGCAAGAAGGTAATGTCTTCGCCGGTTTTTTGAAGTCTACAGGTGATTTGGCAAAAGCTGCCGGAGATATGGCACAAGCGACTGCCAGCGAAGCAGGTAAAATTGCCTCGACGGCGAGAAAAACTGTTGCAGACGCTGCAGGACAAGCAAAGAGGACTATTCAAGATTCTGTCTCTCAAGCAGGACAGATAATAGTACATACATCTTCGCAGATAGGAGATGTGACTTCACACGCCACTACACAAATCAATGAGACATTCGACGAGGCCAAAAGCCAAATTGCGAGCACCATTGCTGAGCAGGATGAGGAAGCTGAGCGGTATGCCATCGAATTTCTCAAAAAAGTTTTACGGCTGCGTGCAGCCCGTATTGACCGTGAACATTTTCTCACCACAGAGTTACGTAAAAAAGCCGTCCCTAAACGAGTCATCAAACAGGCAATCAAGGAACGCCCCGCGGTCGCTGGCATATCTCCGACCGTTCTGGATGCTATAGCAAAAGAGTCTATAGCTTTTGAAACAAAAAAAATCGACAGCAATGTCATTCGCGGCTGGATTACCTGGCGGTTTTGCGATGCTGGGCACCATTCCAGCGGATATCACGCAATACTACATTCACGCCTTCCGCATCATGCAGAAACTTGCCTACTTGTACGGATGGCAATCATTCATCGATGATTGCGAGGACATCGACGATGAGACACTGGGTAAATTGGCAACGTTCTTCGGTGTCATGCTAGGAGTCACGGGAGCCAGTCAATCACTTACCGTATTTGCTGTCAGAATAGCGGCTCCCGCAGTACAGAAAAACATACAGAAACGTGCCTTAACCAAGGGAATCGTGTATCCAGCAGTCAAGAAAACACTTCGTCTTATTGGCGTTCACATCACTAAGCAGAGTTTCGCCAAAGGAATCAGCAAGGTTGTGCCTGTCGTCGGAGGGGTCGTGTCCGGTGGATTGACCTATGCCTCTCTCAACATCGAATCGAATCGTCTTGCCCGCCATTTACGTTTATTACCGCCTGCGCGCATGGATGAACATGTCGCCGAGGATGAAAGAGAGATAGTGGAAACGTTTGAATCAAGTATCATCGAAATCAGTCACAAGGAACAGCATTAGCTCCTTAAGCTAATTTACGAGACCCCCTAGTACTCGATTACCATCATTGATCAGTTAGCAACTGAACGGATGGTGTCCGAAGGTTTGTGCGCTTGTGTCAGCGCACCACAAACAGGCAATAACCTAAGTACGCAAAAACCTTCGGGCACTACCAAATCGTTTATTAGACGATTGAATTCTCTACTGCAAGCGCCATGTAAAATCACATTAATATCTCAATTGGAATATTTGGATAAATCTTGTTCAATTTGTCTCTGATTTTTTGAATGTTTGTAGAAACTAAATCATCATCATAGTTTCTGCCTTGAATATCAATAACCACACGCTGCGTCATTTGGGGGGGGGTAGATTTATCATACGATCTTTGATTTGCTTTTCAAGTTTCATTATGCATTGAGATCGAGTGGAATTATTTACGATGTCGCATCTCTTGACTTCTATAGCTTCTTTATGTCCGCTAACAGCTCTGACGACATCAGGCCTCGTTGCACCTGACTTATTGTATTCCACTTCTTTGCCATTCAGATAAGCTACTTGTTCTTTTCCTCCATATTTCCATAGAGCTTTCTGTTCTGATTGTCTCCATGTAGGAATAGATGGATTGGCCTTTGGATATGTAAGAGCTTTGGAAGCGCCACCCGTAATAACGCCTCCGATGGCTCCCCACTTAAATGCTTCTGATCCAGATGATGCGGCGGCTTTCAAAGAGTCATTGATGTCACCTGTCTGAATGTATGTCATGGCACCTTCAAAGGCTCCGCCGAGAACTCCCGATGAAAGGGCAACACTTGTTGCTGATTTGGCGGAAGCAGCGAATACAACGCTCACAGCGGTGCTTGTTCCAGCGGTGAGCACTGATACCGTAGCTGCGACAAAAATAACTCCAGTGCCAATGGCAATATTTTGGACAGCCTTATTGAACGTATCATCATAGGCCTGAAAAGCTTCAACCTTGGTTTTACCGTCATCGTCGAGGGTGAATACATAGCGTTCACCTTGGAATTGTTCGTCAAGCTCAGACAACGTATATCCGAAATAGACGTTCTCTTTAGAGTTGTATTCCAGCTCTTCAAGATATTCTTTGGATACATAGCTGGCGCTCACAGATTCAATCCGATAATCATCGTCCAACTCATTATCGATTGTGGCACCAACAGAATCTTCAACGTATTGAAGAAGCTTTACATCACCCAAACCAGAAAAATTTAATGACTGAACCTCTTGCTCAATATTTGGTTCAATAGAGGATTTCTCTTCAGAAGCCGTATCAGCAGATCCGCATCCGGCGAGCATAAGCACACTGCACAATACAGCAGCAATAATTCGTTTTCTCATCACTGCTCCATATCAATCGAAGGGGCATTAGGATTTTCCATGTTGGAAGAATTGCTCGTGAAAGTTTTGCGTTTCTTACGAACCAGCAAAAATATGATTACGCCGATTGCAAGAATACAAAAGAACACTGCTAGGATTACAGGGATTCCAATATGTTTCGCTTGTGATGAATCTTTCCTGTCTACCGTAATATCTTTGTCGCTGTCCGTCGATGCTTCATCGTTCGTGTTCTGGTCATTACCTGATTCTGACCGCTGAGTCGTATCGGTTTCCCCAGGACGAAGAAGCGACCCATCACGAGCGATTGTGGCACCATCCGCAAGCTGACTCTCAATATCTTTTATCGGCAGACCTGTGGCCGCATACGCTTTGAGCACGTCATTGGTCCCGACATAGATGACTTTCTTTGTTTTCTCATCGGTGTATCGGTTGGTGACGGTAATGGTGTATACGCCTTCATCGGTGTAGGTCTGTCCGTCAGCGGCTGGTTTATTGAAACGAGTGTCTTCGGTCAATACATTTGTCTCAGCGTTAAACACGGATTTTCGTACATCGATATCGAGATAATGCGATTGCGCAAGGTCAAGCGTGAACCCGTTTTCCGTAAAAGATGTGTTACTCAACTCACTACCGGTTTCCGAATCTCGGGGAAACACCATACTATTGCCGTTTCTCACCTTGAATTTTCAGAGCAAGTGCAACGTTGTTGAGTGGTGGATTTCCCAGGGTGTCCTGTAGCCGTGGCGTTTGCGTGGTCTGTGGTTGATAGCGTCGTACACGGCCTGGACCTGGTCGTCGTCGATGGTGGCGAAGTCGGTGCCTTTGGGGAAGTACTCGCGGACTAGGCCGTTGGTGTTCTCGTTGCTGCCGCGCTGCCAGGGGTGGTGCGGCAGCGCGAAGTAGCAGACCGCGCCGGTGGATTGCTCGACCTTCTTGAAATCGGCGAACTCCATGCCCCGGTCCAGGGTGATGGTGCGCGTCTCGGGATGCTCGCGGAGCATCCGGCTCTCCACGCGGGCGACGTCGCGTTTGGTGTGCGTGGCGGCGCGTCCGCCGGCAAGCAGACCGCTTTTGCGGTCCACGAGCGTGACCAGGCACGCTCCCGCGCCTTTACCCACGACGGTGTCGCCTTCCCAGTCGCCCAGCCTGGAACGCTCCTCGACCTCGGCGGGCCGCTCCGATATGGGCCTTGCGTCGGGGATCTTGCCCCGGCGTTCCTCGGGCCCGTCCTTGCGGTGCCGGCGTTTGCCCTTGCGGCGCAGCCGGCCCTTGATCCCGCGGCGGGTGCGGGCCAGATCGGGCGGGTCGAGCTCGCGGCCGTTGATCGCCCGGTAGATCGTCGACGCGGAGACGGCCAGATCGGGCCGTTCCAGACCAATCCTGCCCGCGATCTGCTCGGGGGACCAACGCTCCCGCGCGATCAGCCGCACGACCAGCCCGGCCAGTTCCCCGTCGTCGAGGCGACGCGGACGCGCGCAGGCGAGCCGGCGTTCCTCGTAACGGCGTTGGGCCGTCGAGGCGCGGTAGCAGCGGCCCGTGCCGACCTTGAACGAGTTGCGGTCTATCTCGCGGCTGATGGTCGATTTGTCCCTGCCCGTGGCCAGGGCGATCTCGCCATAGCTCCTGCCCTCGTGCCTGAGCAGCATGATCTCCTCGCGTTCGGCCAAGGTAAGATGAGTGTACCGGCCCATGGGCCCTCCCGATGTCTGGTTGTCGTAAGCAAACACCATGCTATCGGGAACCCATGGGCCCATATCATTCACACCCGTTGCACTTGCTCTGAAAATTCAAGACCGAAAAAGCGAAGGAGATTCGATAATCCGAATATGCAGGCAAAGGCTTCCATCCGAAAACATTGAGTCTGGTACGCTTGATTTTGTAGTCCAAAACGACTTCGTAATCGCCCTCTTCAAAAACCTCCACCTTGGTATCCGCAGTATCGGTAGATGAAGCAGACAGGAAATCCGTGTATATGTTCGTTTTCGTGTTGTTCTGATAATCTGTCTGTTTGACGATCAGAGCGCCACGTGCAAAGTCTTGCTGGGAAATCCCCATTTTCTGGTCCCAACCGTCTTTGTCTTGAGCAATGGACAACTTGTCATCTCCATTGAGACGGTCAATGTCTTGAGACAATGAGAACCAGAGCGACACCTTGTCTCCAGTATTTTTAAGGAACAACGGTTTGCCATCAGCCGTAGCCTGACGAGTATAGCCTTTCACATAGAATCTTCCTAGGGTCCACCCCCAGTGCGGATCATCCTTATCGATGGCGTTTTCTTTGGAATACCCGTTGTCCTTACCAGTATTGACGAGCGAATCTTCTCCTAAGGTGTATGAAGTATCGTCCGACGCAAAGGCAGAAAATGAAAAAACCGCAAGCATCGCCGCCATCAAGGCACAGCAGATCTTCTTCAATGAATTCATAACGAGTTCCTTCTCGCTTCGTCTGTCTCTATAGAAGCATCATAGCAATCCAATACCATCTCGACGTTTAACTCGCCGGAAATGGCAGGTCATTGAGTTCCGTCTCTGTCCATCCATTGCCTAAAAGTTTCAGTTTCCAACTGAATGCCCGTGCTCTTCCGAACAATAAAATCCACTGGTATCCCATGAAGATATCCTGTCTTCAGTTATTGGAAAGAAGTAGATAATGAAGGGCTCAGATCAACGCATCATCATTCCTTGGATTGTCAGCATCGTTGGATCCGTCGTGATGGCGGCATCCGTGCTGTTGCCGTACGGCGCCGCCAAGGACGCCGAGAGTCTCAGCGCCATGTCGGAGCTGATCGGCGAGGACCTCGTCAATCCTTCCATGGCCAAATTCGCTCAGGTTTATATGGCACATGCCGGTGAATACATCAATGAACTTCAGGCCTATATCACCTTGGGCATCACTACGGCAATCGCAGTGTTCTCCTTGCTGGCGCTGCTCTTCGCCGTTCTTAAGAAACCTATTGCGACAATCGTGTTCGCCATACTGGCATTACTTGTGTTCCTCGCGCAGAGTTTCGATTTCTCTAATCGCGGCGTTGTTCCTTCGGACAATTACGGCTGGGGCATTGGGTACTACGCACTGTTCGCAGGCATCATCGTCACGATCGTTGGCGCGATTTGGATGTTTGCCGCTCATCGTCAGGCCAAGAAGATGCAGGCCGTCTGACACGACTATCCGCGCGCTCCGGCTCGGTATACCACTTAGGGTCGTAGGGTTGAATCCTACGACCCGTTTTTACTTAGCCGACCATTACGTAGTATGGTGTGAATGCGAATGGAGGTGCATGATGGCGACTGCTGAGATCGAGCAACAATGGATCGACAAGTTCCAAGAGAACCTCGCCATCATCCGTAAGGTCGCAGGCTGGACCACGCAGGAGCTTGCCGATGAGATCGGCGTAGCGCGGCAGACGATATCCAATCTCGAAACCGGCAAAAGTCCGATGACCAAAGTCCAGTATCTTGCGCTTCGCACCGTATTCAACGCCGAAATCGTCAAACGCGAGGACCAAGATCTGGCCAAAGTCATCACCACGTTGGTCGACGAACCTTTCGAGCGTGATTTCGACAGCGACGACACGGCAGACAAACATTCAGATGACGGCCAAATCAACAAGGACAGGCAGCCGCTCAATCCTCTGAAGGAAAACGCGCTGGCCAAACGTCCCATCAGCATCGCCATGCAGGCACTCGCCATCATCACCGGAGCGTTGGCAAGCGGCACGGCGGCGGGTCTTATCACCTACCTGATGTTCCCGGATAAAGGTTCATCCGCGCGCTAAGGTCACAGGCCAAGGATTTCCTTCTTTTTGACGTCGAACTCTTCTTGGGTGAGGATGCCTGCATCCACAAGCTCCTTCAGTTTTTTCAGCGCTTCCATCTGCTCGTTCAACGACATGGACGGCGTTGCGGGCGAAGCCGGCGGAACAGCGGAAGCAGCCGCGGAGACATCCGGTAGGGGAGCCTGCGGTGAGGCGGTGAGGGGATTGAGATTCTGCGCCAGATTCGCACCGAACAGCATGCCTCCGACGTCGCCCAAACCATTGTCTTGAATACCTTGGGCGACCTTCTGCTGCGCCGCGACGTTCGCCGCATGCTGGGAGACATCCTCGTAGGCGCGCAAATCCATCTTGTTCTGAGAATAGCGTTTGACCAATTCGCGGGATTCGGGGGAAAACTCGATGTTCTCGATGGCAACCTTGACGATGTCGAATCCGAAGCGGTCATGCCAAGTGCCGGCATTGGCCGAATCTTCAGCAATTCGACGCGCCAGGCTATTTGCCTGAGCAGGCAGCTCAGAGATGCGGTGCTCTTTTGATAGCGAATTGACGGCGACGATGAACGACTGGAGGAATTCACTGGTGATCTGCGAGCGCACCTTGGGATCGTCAAACGTATACGACATGACGTTCGCCGGAACGAAATTACGCACGAAACGTAAGGCATCGGTCACTTTGATGGTGAACGAGCCATAGGAGTAGATTTCCAAATCGGTGCCGTAGTAAAGATCGTTGTACATCAGCGGCCCGCGCGTTCCGAACTTGATGTCCCTGATCTCACGCAGGTTCACGAAGGCGATTTGCTTGTAATCGTCGGTGATGCCGCCGTAGCCGATACGATCGCCGATCTGCTTGAAGATCGCCGATCCGATGCCGTCTCCGCTGAATACCGATTCCTGTCCGTCATGGTATTCGTAGCCGCCGGGCGTGGTGATGATGTTCTCGATGCCGGACTGGTCGAAGATGAATGCGGCGGTGTTCTCCGGAACAAAGATCTTCGAACCATTGGAGATCACCCCCTCCGAACCTTTGTAGTTCGTGCCGCGTCCGTTGTCGGTGCTTTTCTGAATTCCGGGGGATACCACGGTACGCTCGTTGAAAGGACCAGCCGTGATGATGTCCTTCCACTGGTCAGCAAAAGTGCCTCCAATGGCTCCGCCCAATGCAACGAGAATTCCCATGGTTCCTACTCCTTGAAATATTACGGTTTATTCCGACTTCACAGCACTTGATCGGTGTCGCAGTATTGGCAATGAGTTCGCTGTCCTTTGAAGCCGGTTAAAGGGGCTCTGCAGCCAACGCATCTTGTTGTTGTCGCATCAGCTGTGGATTCCGTTTTCGCAACACTTTCCCCAGCAAACGTCTGCGCGAAAATCCCAAGTGTGCCTTTGATTTTGTCTGCGACCAAGGCCAGCCCTGGAATCGATTTCCTAACCTGTTCCGCTTCCTGTGATGGCTGTCCGATCGCCTGCATGCTAATCGCATCCATCCATTCCGCGATGTGCTTCTTCTTCGAAGCTTCATCAGCATCCTGAAAACGGAAGGTCAGGTTCTCGTGATTCAGAAACACGCAAAGGCATGGTTCATCGCGTTTCTTCAACATCCGCGCCTGCACCTGTCCGCTGACGACGACAATGTCCGTAAGCGGATAACGATCAACACGTGCCGGCTCTTTAGAAAAAATCCGTTGTATGCGCCAAATATGGATAATGGCCTGATTGGTGAGCATAAGTTCAATCGTGGATTGTCCGCTGCTGTCGTTGACGATGGAAACTTCTTCTGTTCTCAGGATTATTGACTCGCCATTGCGAAGATGGTAATCGGGCATCGTTATCGTTCCATCCCTTCATAAGGTAAGCAGGATATCCACAATGCAATGTCGTGGATATCCTGCCTGGATTAAGTGAGACATCACTGTGCGACAGAAGCAATCTTCTGGTTACAGCGATTCATGACCTCGGTGTAGTAGGCAAGATCATCAACACTGAACGAGTTCTGGTCAAAACTGGCAAGCTGCTGGTTGTACTCGTTGAGACGTTGCATCATACTCCCGTAATCCGCAAGCATCGAAACGGAATCGCCAGATTCCTTATACTTCTGTATGAACGCTACATACTCGTCCACGAACTTTTCGTAACTATCCATGGTTGAGCGAAAATCCGCATTGCCTGAAGGCTGCTGCTCTGCAGGTGTCTGATCTTCCGTATTATTCTCTGTATTTTGCGACGGTTCCGTGGTCGAAGACTGCTCATCGCCAGATGTGTCGGAATCATCAGAATCAAAGTTGTAGATATCGATGTTCATGACATCATCTTCATCGTTATATCCGTAATAAATGCTCAGTGAATCACCTTCAGCATTCTCTGCAGAGAAATTATCGTCCGACTTGTAATAGTCCACCGTGAAGCCAGCGGTTTTGACCGACTCAACATAGGCGTTGAATTGATCTTTGCTCACATCGCAGATACTCACGTCGAAACTGTCAGAGCTGTCGACATTGATTGTTCCCGACAACGACTCCGGTGCCGGCAACTTTGATCCGATTCCCGCAGTCGGCCATATGATCGTTTCGCATTGAGTAGGTTCTGGCTCGGTTTGTTGGGTGGAAACATCTCCAGTGTCTGTTTTCTCCGATGCGTTCCTCACTGCGTCAATGCCAACACCGACACCACCAATTATTAATCCGAGGATAGTTAAAAGGACAGCAATCGAAGCAAGAAGCCTTCCTCCAACTGTGCCTGTGGGACGAGTCGCATAAAGAGCTGCCGCACAAAAAACAGCTGAAAGAAAAGTCATGGACAGCAGTGCTCCGAGATTCTCAAATCCAGAGAATCCGGCAAGGACGAACAAGGCGCTAAATACAATTGCGGTAATCGCCAGTTTGGATGTCTTTTTCCCTTGCTCGTCCTTCGGGGCGATGAACGCGAAAATGGTACCCACGATATCCGCTGTGTTAGGAGACGAATCTTCTCCCTTTTGTTTCTTTGCTGATGCTACGCCCAATGCGGCATCAATGGAGGCAAAGAACTCATCGAATCGGTTACTTCCAGAACCATCGGTCGATTGCAGGCGAACCGACGTTCCGGTTGTTTTGTGAGGATGAATCGAGGCGATGAATTGGAATCCATCAAACGAATGGAACGTGAACACGCCGGTTTGCGTGTTTTCGCTGTCCAACGCAAATGTGGCGCCTGTGGTTAATTGCGTGCGAATAGCCTGGTATAAGTGCTGTGGATCCACCGCGTAATCACGTTCCGCCGCAGTATCCTGCATGTCATCGGAAAGGCTATTGGATTCAGCGACTGATGGCAACGGCGTGGTGGCCGTTTCCGCGATGGGCTGCTCGTCCATCGGCTGCTTGACATCGTCGTCGTTTCCGTTGGGATGGTTGGACTGCGGTGTCCAATCCGAAGGTGAAGTCATCGGTGTCCCTTTCTCTCAGTGGCAAGCATCACCAAAGTGGAGACAATAAGGCTGACTATGGCGACGGCCAAGCCAATCGTGATGGCGAACCGACGGCGCTCGTTCATACGGTTGCCCTCCTCAAAGCCCTTTCGGCGTAATGCTGATGTTTAGTGTATGTCGATGTGAAAATGTATGCAAATTGGCGTTATGTACATAATATGGATGTTGGGTCGTCGCGACACGACGACCCAACACTATTTGACATCGACTGGATCAAAGCCAGTCCAAGTATCATTGCGTGATGGAGGCGAGCTTCTCATTGCAACGGTTCATGACCTCGGTGTAGTAAGTAAGATCGTCGGCGTCCAACGAGTCGCCGTCGAATTCGGAGAGATTCTGGCCATAGTCGTTCAGACGCTGCATCATATCGCCGTATTCGGCAAGCAACGATGTGGGGTCATCGGATTCGTTGTACCGTTGCATGAACGCCACATACTCGTCCACGAATCGTTCATAGTCATCCATCACGGTTTTGAAATCGCCTGACTGATTCTCCTGAACATCCGTCTGGGGCTGAGCGTCCGCATCCGTCGATTGCGATGACTGGTCAGAGCCGCCCTGTGTAATCTGCGACGACGAATTTCCGCACGCGCCAAGCGTCAACGTCAACGCCGAAGCCACCAGTAGCGCCGTGATTTTGGTTCGTGTTGTGCTGATCATCCGATTCTTCTTTCTTCTAAGCGAATTGCTTCGCGGGTGGGGTTATGGATAATTGTGGTGTGAGCACATTCGCGAATATTCAGTTGGTAACTGAACCGTGCCAGCAGTCGCATCTGGTAGCCTTGGCGGCCATGCCTGAAGAAGAGAAGGAACATCTGACCGAAGAGCTGCTGGATCGGCTCCTCGCCAGCTCCAACGTCGAGACCTACCTCGAGGAAGAACACGTCACGGACCGCAAACTCACCGACTACCTGTATGAGATCATGGATGAACGCGGTCTCAAACGAGCCGACGTCGTACGAGACTCGGGACTCAACCCCACCGTCGTCTACGACATCTTCTCGGGGAAAAGCAGGCCCGGTCGAGACAATGCGATCATGCTGTCATTCGGCCTCAACTGTTCGCTGCGTCAAACGCAACGTCTGCTACGGCTTGCGGGAGTATCGGAGTTATGGTGCAAGCAACGGCGAGACGCCATTCTCATCTGGTGCGTGCACCAAGGCTTCGATCGAACGGCAGCCGACGACGAACTGCGACGCATGGGAGAGAAGCCACTGCTGGCATAACCGCCGGGAGTGCGCCATGCACGCGGTCGAATACGCAACGGCGACAGACAGACGATACGGTTCGACGCCGCGCGCCATATCAGCGTCAGTCATGACTGCACATACCATGGCATAAGCTGAACACATCCGAACGAAACATCACGCGCAACGACGACGAGCAGGGGGAGAGGCATGGACGACAAGCAGACCATGCATGCGATGAGCATCGACGACTCCTATCATGTCGAACGTGTGCTCGCGCGAGGCGCGGCCGGCGTCACCGAACTGGTCAGCATCGCAGGGGCCGGCCCCTTCGTCCGTAAGAAGATTCCAACGCAGCTTGCCCGACGCCGCGTATGGTCGGCGCTCGCGGATTGTCGGAGCGCGCGGCTGCCGCAAGTCCAAGCCACATATGAGCTGCCCGACTGCTTCGTGGTGGTCTACGACTACGTCGAGGGGCCAACCCTTGATCAGGTCGTCAACGAACGGGGACGCATGCCCATTGAACAAGCCGTCCGCGTCATCGAACAAGTATGCGAAGCCGTACAGGAGCTGCATAAGCACGGCATCGTGCATCGCGACATCTCGCCGTCGAACATCATCCTCGCCGCCGACGGCGCGCATCTCATCGACCTAGGCATCGCCCGCATGAAAACGGAACAGGCGACTCATGACACCACCACGTTGGGCACTTGGGGCTTCGCATCCCCGGAGCAATACGGGTTCGCGCAGACGGACGCCCGTTCCGACGTGTATTCCATCGGACGTATGTTCGGATACCTGCTCACGGGCGTTTATCCCGACGATGCCGCATACGAAAAAACGCTCGCCGACGAATCGATCGTGCCGCCCCATCTCCGCGCCATCATCCTGAAATCATGCGCCTTCGAGCCGAGCGCGCGACAGCAAAGCGCCGAGGATCTGCGCCTGGAAGCACTCGGACTGCGGAATCCTCGCGCGGAAGCGCATACGAAAGTCAGCAATTCCCGGCACAGCGCGACACAACAACACGACAAGCGCAAACCTCGCTGGAGCATCCCGCGAATATTCGCGGCATCCGTTGCGCCGGTATTCATCGCATCCGTGATCGTCATCGTCGCCGCCGTCGCATTCTCCTTCTATGCCGCAGAACGTTTCGATGGCGGCAATGGCTCCGACGCGACACCGCAACACTCCGATTCCGCGACCACGGATGGCGGCGAAGCATCCGACAATGGAGAATCGCAAACCGCCAATGCGGAAAACCCTCTGAAAATCGTCGAATCGGGCTGGTCCGCCGAGAACGGTTACACCATCTACGCCTTCGGCATCACCAACACCAGCGACACATTACAGATCCTGTACCCATCGGTGTCCGTCACTGGCCGCGACGACAAAGGATTGGTGATCTTCTCCGACACCGCGACCCTCAACGTCATCTCACCAGGCCAGACCCTGCATATAAGCGGGCAGGCCGGCGACGGCGTGGCGCCCGACACCGTCGATTTCGCGACAATCGCCCCCGATGACTATCAGATAAGCGAATCGCAAGGCAGCATCACATTGACGCCTACGGGAGTGAACGCCGTGGCGTACGACGGCGGGGTCACGTTCGCGGGCGAAGTCAAGGCGCAGATCGAAGGAACGGTCGACACCGCGTTCACCATGGCCAACGTCACCGTCGTCCTACGTGACGACGACGGCACCATCATCTACGGCAAAAGCACATACGTCGACATGCCGGAGAATGGCGGCAGCACGCCGTTCTCCATCCCCATCCACGACCCTCCGCGTTACGCGTCCTACGAGGTGTATGCGCAGTCTTGGTGATGCCCGAATATACGGCAACACGCTCGAACAGGTGTTCGATTGATGGGACGGTGTGCGGTATCCTGTAAGTCGGTTATTTGACGAGCGGAGGATGACGTGGCAGCTCAGACGACAACGCACGCGGGTGCGAGCGGCGATACCCGAACCATCAGCAACACGGATTCGACGGCGACGGCGGAGCGCGTGCTCGACAGCGACTCCTTCCTCGCCAAGGAACTCGCCAAAGCGCCCCTGACCGAAACGAACGACGGGCGCTCGCTGGTCGCCGATATCTCGCATATTCCCAACGATCTCAAGGTCGTGATCCAAGGCGCCCGCGAGCACAATCTCAAGAACGTGGACCTTGCGGTGCCGCGCAACCGTATGGTCGTGTTCACCGGCCTGTCCGGCTCGGGCAAGTCCTCGCTCGCGTTCGACACCCTGTTCGCCGAGGGCCAGCGCCGCTATGTCGAATCGTTGTCCGCGTACGCCCGCCAGTTCCTTGGGCAGATGGACAAGCCGGATGTGGATTTCATCGAAGGTCTGTCGCCGGCCGTCTCCATCGACCAGAAGACCACGAATCGCAATCCGCGTTCGACCGTCGGCACCATCACCGAGGTGTACGACTATCTGCGTCTGCTGTTCGCGCGCACGGGCGTGCCGCATTGCCCCGAATGCGGCGGACTCGTCACCGCGCAGACCCCGCAGCAGATCGTCGACGCCCTGCTCGCCAAACCGGAGCGCACGCGGTTCCAGATCCTCGCGCCGGTGGCGAAGGGCCGCAAGGGCGAGTTCGTGGAGCTGCTTGAGGTGCTGCGATCCGACGGCTACGCCCGCGCGCTCATCGACGGCGAGATGCGCCAGCTGTCCGACGAGATCAAGCTCGCCAAGCAGAAGAAGCACACCATCGAAGTGGTAATCGACCGACTGGTCGTCAAGGACGGCATCCGCCAGCGTCTGACCGATTCGATCGAGACGGCGCTGCGCTTGGCAAACGGCGTGGTCGTGGCCGATTTCGTGGACGAGGCGGAGGATTCGTCCGAACGCCGCCAGCCGTTCTCCGAACACCGCAGCTGCCCCAACGGGCACCAGCTGGAACTCGACGAGATCGAGCCGCGCACCTTCTCCTTCAACGCGCCCTACGGCGCATGCCCGGTATGCACCGGTCTGGGATTCAAGCTGGAGATCGACCCGGAGCTCATCATCGCCGATCCGGAGAAATCCTTGGCCGACGGCGTGATCGAGCCGTGGTCGAGCACGAAAACCACCTCGCAGTACTACAGCCACGTGCTCGAAGGCCTCGCCGACGAGATGGGCTTCTCGATGCGCACGCCCTGGAAGGACCTGCCCGAGGAGGCGCGGCAAGCGGTGCTCTACGGACGCGACTTCAAGGTGAAGGTCTCCTACCGCAACCGGTGGGGGCGTCTGCGTGAGTATTCCACAGGCTTCGAGGGCGTGGTGCGCACGCTGATGCGCCGGCACGACGAAACCGACTCCGACGCGATGAAGCAGTACTACGAGTCGTATATGCGCGAGGTTCCGTGCCAGGAATGCCAAGGCCGGAGGCTGAAGCCCGAAGTGCTGGCCGTCACGGTGAACGACAAGTCGATTTTCGACGTGTGCGACATGCCCGTGGTGCGCGAGCTGGAATGGGTGAACGGGCTCAGGCTCGAAGGCGCCGCCGCGCAGATCGCTGGGGAGGTTCTGAAGGAGATCAAAGCGCGGTTGGGCTTCCTCAACGACGTGGGCCTCGACTATCTGACCCTGTCGCGCGCGGCCGCCACGCTGTCGGGAGGCGAGGCGCAGCGCATCCGACTGGCCACGCAGATCGGCTCCGGCCTGGTCGGCGTGATGTACGTGCTCGACGAGCCGTCCATCGGCCTGCACCAGCGCGACAACGAACGTCTGATCGAAACACTGCACCATCTGCGCGACCTCGGCAACACGCTGATCGTCGTCGAGCACGACGAGGAGACCATCAAGGAGGCCGACTGGCTGGTGGATATCGGCCCCGGCGCGGGCGAGCACGGCGGCGAGGTCATCTACTCCGGTCCGGCCGCGCATCTGACCGACGCGACGCGTTCGATCACCGGCGACTACATCGCCGGCCGCCGTGAGATCGCCGTGCCCGAACACCGCCGCAAGGTGCGCAAAACCAAAACGCTGAAAGTGGTGGGGGCGCGGGAGAACAATCTGAAGAACCTCACCGTGAGCTTCCCGCTCGGCGTGATGACCGTGGTCACCGGCGTCTCCGGTTCGGGCAAGTCCACGCTGGTGAATTCGATCCTCTACCCGGTGCTGGCGGACAAGCTCAACGGCGCGCGCATCGTGCCGGGCAAGCACACGCGCGTCGAAGGCGTCGACCAGGTGCGCAAGGTGATTCACGTCGATCAGAATCCGATCGGCCGCACGCCGCGTTCCAACCCCGCCACCTACACGGGCGTGTGGGACAAGATCCGCACGCTGTTCGCCAAAACGCCCGAGGCGCAGGTGCGCGGCTACGGGCCGGGCCGTTTCAGTTTCAACGTCAAAGGCGGACGGTGCGAGGCCTGCCATGGCGACGGCACCCTGAAAATCGAAATGAACTTCCTGCCGGACGTATATGTGGAATGCGAGACCTGCCACGGCAAACGTTACAACCGCGAGACCTTGGAGGTCAAATACAACGGCAAAACCGTCTCCGACATCCTCGACATGCCCATCGAGGAGGCGGCGGGATTCTTCAAGGCGTATCCGTCGATCGCGCGCTATCTGGACACTTTGGTGGACGTCGGCCTCGGCTACATCCGTCTCGGACAGCCCGCGCCCACGCTTTCGGGTGGTGAATCGCAGCGCGTCAAGCTCGCCACCGAACTGCAGAAGCGCTCCGACGGCAAAACCGTGTACATCCTCGACGAGCCGACCACCGGCCTGCATTTCGAGGATGTGAGGAAGCTTTTGAAGGTGCTGGACGGACTGACCGACAAGGGCAATACGGTGATTGTGATCGAACACAACCTCGACGTGATCAAAACCGCCGATTGGCTGATCGACCTCGGCCCCGAGGGCGGCGACGGCGGCGGCACCATCGTCACCGAAGGCACGCCCGAACAGGTGGCCGACTGCGCCGACTCCTGGACGGGCCGTTTCCTCAAGCCCATGCTCGGCTGACGGACTCACAAGCATAACGCAATGGCCCCGCCTAAGTTAGGCGAGGCCATTTTCGTTGACGTAAGGTTTTATTTTTACGTCATCCTGAGCGGAGCGAAGCGGAGTCGAAGGATCTCGCTGCATTGTCGCAGACGTGAGATCCTTCGACTCCGGCCTAGCGGCCTCCGCTCAGGAGGACGGGTGTCATACGCCGCTTTGCCGGGATAACGGATGCCATACGCCGCGCTCCGCTTGGGGTGGCGGCGCGGGGAGTCCGCTACTGGATGGCGGCGAGCGCCTGGTCGAGGTCGGCGATGATGTCGTCGGCGTTTTCGATGCCGCAGCTCAGACGCACGAGGTCGATGCCGACGCCGGCCTCCTCGAGCTGTTCCTCGCTCAGCTGGCGATGCGTGGTGCCGGCCGGGTAGAGGGTGCAGCTGCGCGCGTCGGCCACATGCGTGGCGATCGACACCATCTTCAGTCCGTCAAGGAAGGCGGAGACCTTCTCGCGGCCGCCGGGCACACCGAAGGAGATGACGCCGCAGGTGCCGTTCGGCATGTACTTCTCGGCCAGCGCATGGTACTTGTCGCCGGGCAGGCCGGGGAAGTTCACCCAGCTGACGCGCGGGTCGGCTGCGAGGAATTCCGCGACCTTCTGCGCGTTCTCGCAGTGGCGGGCCATACGCAGGGCGAGCGATTCCAGATGCATGCCCATGATCCACGAGTTGACGGGCGCGGGGGTGGAGCCGAAGTCGCGCATGAGCTGCGCGGTGGCTTTGGTGATGTAGGCGGCGGGGCCGAAGTCCTTCGCGTAGGTCACGCCGTGATAGGAGTCGTCGGGCGTGGTGAGCCCTGGGAACTTGTCGGCGTGGGCCATCCAGTCGAAGTTGCCGGAGTCGACGATCGCGCCGCCGACGCAGGAGCCGTGGCCGTCCATGTACTTGGTGGTGGCGTGGGTGACGATGTCGACGCCGAATTCGAACGGGCGGCAGTTGATCGGCGTGGGGAAGGTGTTGTCGACGATGAACGGCACGCCGTGCTTGTGGGCGGCGTCGGCGAACTTCTCGAAGTCGAGCACGATCAGCGCGGGGTTGGCGATGGATTCGCCGAACACGGCCTTGGTGTTCGGACGGAACGCGGCCTCAAGCTCCTCAGGCGTGCAGTCGGGGCTGACGAAGGTGCAGTCGATGCCCATTTTGCGCATGGTCACGTTGATGAGGTTGAAGGTGCCGCCGTAGATCGCGGAGGAGGCGACGATATGGTCGCCGTTGTTGCAGATGTTGAACAGGGCGAAGAAGTTCGCGGCCTGGCCGGAGCTGGTGAGCATCGCGGCAGCGCCGCCTTCGAGCTCGCAGATCTTCGCGGCGACGGTGTCGTTGGTGGGGTTCTGCAGGCGCGTGTAGAAATAGCCGGATTCGGACAGGTCGAACAGGCGGCTCATCTGTTCGCTGGACGTGTATTTGAACGTCGTGGCCTGGATGATCGGGGGAGTGCGGGATTCTCCGTTGCCCGGCTGATAGCCTCCCTGCACGCATGTGGTATCGATCGCGCTCATGTACGGCTCCTTTGCGTTTGCGACATCAAGATGTGGAACATGCATACTCTAGCACCACGAAGGGCTCACCGAGGCGTGATCCGCCGCGACAGGGCCCGTCATCCGCAGGCGGAACGCACGGCAGACGCTAGCATAGGCTTCATGGAATCCGCAATGATCGAACGACATGGCCCTGAAACGTGGAGGAAGACGGCCGAGGCGTTGCATGACGATATATCGGCCGGCAACGCGGAGGCAGGCCTCCGGAACGCCGCCGGCCACGTCCGGGCGGACGACGATCCCTCCGCCGGGGTGAACGCGAACGGCGCGCCGCTATTGGGGGACAGCCGCGACCTGTTCCGGCCGAAAACCTCCGATATTCCCGCCAAGCCGGGCGTCTACAAATGGCGCGACGGCGAGGGCCGTGTGATCTACGTGGGCAAGGCGAAGAACCTGCGCAATCGTCTGTCGAACTACTTCCAGCCTTTGTATCTGCTGCATCCGCGCACGCAGACCATGGTGCTCACCGCCCGAAGTCTCGAATGGACGGTGGTCGGCACCGAATTGGAGTCGCTCACCTTGGAGTACACGTGGATCAAGGAGTTCGATCCGCGGTTCAACGTGCAGTTCCGCGACGACAAGACCTACCCGTATCTGGCGGTCAGCGTGGGCGAGGAGATTCCCCGCGTGTGGGTGACGCGCAGCCGCAAACGCCGCGACACCCGCTATTTCGGACCGTATGCGAAGGTGTGGGATCTGCGGCATGGGTTGGACAGGCTGTTGAAGACTTTTCCGGTGCGCACCTGTTCGACGAATGTGTTCCATAAGGCGCAGCTGACCGGCCGGCCGTGTCTGCTCGCCTCGATCGGCAAATGCTCGGCGCCGTGCGTGGGCGGGATCGATCCGCGGGAGCATCGCCGCCAATGCGAACGTCTGGTCGGCGTGATGACCGGACGGCTCGGCAAATCGTATATCGCGCAGCTGACGCGCGAGATGAAGGAGGCGAGCGCCGAACTGGAGTTCGAAAGGGCCGCCCGACTGCGCGACGAGATCCAGATGCTCGCCACCGTGGTGGAGCAGAACGCGGTGGTGCTCGACAGCCAGGTGGACGCCGACGTGTTCGGCATGGATTCCGACGAGCTGGAGGCGTCGGTGCACGCGTTTTTCGTGCGGTCCGGCACGATCCGCGGCGAACGCAACTGGAGTGTGGAACGCGTGGAGGATATCGCCGACTCCGAGCTGATGGCCGATCTCATCATGCAGGTGTACGCGGAGGCCACCGGCACCACCTACGCCGATCACGACCTTCCGTCATCCGCCGACGGCGTGGGAGACGCGGATGTGGATGCGGGGGCGGAGGAGTCCGTGGAACAGGCGGCCGATTCCGCCTCGTCCACGCTTATCGCCACCAGCCGCGATGCGTTCGGTTCCACGCAACGGCTTACCGCCGTGGACGCGCAGGCCCGCGCTCAGGCCACCAAAACACGTAACGCCCGCCAGGAGCAGACGGGCCGGGACGACCTGCTGGCGCCGATCGCGCCCGTGCCGCGTGAGGTGATCGTGCCCGTGGAGCCCGCCCGTCGCGAGGAACTCGAACAGTGGCTGTCGGGATTGCGCGGGGGCGCGGTGACGATTCGGGTCGCCGAGCGCGGCGACAAGCGCGCGCTGATGGACCGCGCGGCGGAGAACGCCAAGCAGGCGTTGCAGCGCAGCAAGATGAGCCGCATATCCGATATGGGCGCGCGCACGCAGGCCATGAACGATGTGGCCAAGGCGTTGGGATTGGACGAAGCCCCGCTGCGCATCGAATGCTACGACATCTCCAACACGGTGGGGGGCGCGTTCCAGGTCGCCTCGATGGTGGTGTTCGAGGATGCGATGCCGAAGAAGTCTGAATACCGCCGTTTCGCGATCCGCGGCAAGGACGGCCAAGGCGCGGTGGACGATCTGAGCGCCCTGTATGAGACGCTGACCCGACGGTTCCGCCACGGCAACATCGCAGGAGACTCCGGCGAAAGCATGGAAGCGGAGCGCCGGGCCAAGGCGGCTGACGAAAGCGAAACGGCCGTGGTCCAGCAGAACACGGAACGCCACCGATTCGCCTACAAGCCGAATCTGGTGGTCGTCGACGGCGGCTATCCGCAGGTGCGGGCCGCGGCCAAGGCCTTGGAGGACTGCGGCGTCACGGATGTGGCGCTATGCGGTCTGGCCAAGCGGCTTGAAGAGGTGTGGGTGCCGGACGACGAGTATCCGATCATTCTCAAACGCCAGTCGCAGGGCATGTATCTGTTGCAGCGCGTGCGCGACGAATCGCATCGTTTCGCCATCACCTACCACCGTCAGACCCGACGCAAGGGAGCGCTTCGCAGCGCGCTCGACGAAATCCCCGGCATCGGCGAAACCCACCAGAAGAACCTGCTCAAACACTTCGGCTCCGTGCGGGCCATGCGCGAGGCGAGCGTCGAACAGCTCACCGAAGTGCCGGGCATCGGATTGAAGAAGGCGCGGACCATCTACGACGCGCTTCACGCCCGGTGAACAAACGACGATTCAACCGCCCGGCATGACTGGCGTCGAGGAAACCGCGCGATGGCGTCATCGCGTTGAAGCCGATGGTTCAATCGTCGTACGGTTCCGGCTAATGCATCGTTGTTCGCAACGTGGTCTCCGCAGCGTCGACCGGGTGGCGGTAGCATAGGGGGAGTGATGACAGGAGGGGTTATGACGACGACCAACCACCGTTGCGCCGTGCTGGGCAAGCCGATCGCCCATTCGCTTTCGCCGGTGCTGCACAACGCCGCCTACCGCGCGCTCGGATTCGACGATTGGGAATACACCAAACACGAGGTGGGGGAGGACGATCTCGACGCCTTCCTCGCCAGGCTCGACCCGTCATGGCATGGACTGAGCCTGACGATGCCGCTGAAGCAGACCATTCAACCCTACGGCACGCCTTCCAATCTGTGGGCGCGCGAACTCGGCGTGGCCAACACCGCGGTGTTCGACTGGAGCGGGACACGACCGGATTCGCCGACGATCAAGTTGTACAACACCGACGTGGTCGGCATCCAACTCGCCTTCGACCACGCCTCGCTCATGCACGGCATCGTCGACGCGGACGCCGGACAGGGCCATGCGGTGGTGATCGGCAACGGCAACACCGCGTCCTCCGCGGTGGCCGCATGCACGATGATGCCCGAAATCGGCCGTATCACCGTCATCGCCCGCAATCCGGACAAAAACCCGTCGCTGCGTCCGTTGGCCGAGAAATTCCTCCGCCATGGCAACGCCCTGCGCGCCATCGCCATGGCCGACACCGAGGCGGTGGCGCATGCGCTGGTCCAGGCGGATGTCGCCATCAACACCATTCCCGGCCTTGCCGCCGATCCGCTGGCCGGACTGCTTCTCGAATCGCACGCCACGTTGCGGACCGGCGCACGGCTGCTCGACGTGGTCTACGACCCGCGGCCGACCAAACTCATGACCGCCTGGCGGGAACGTGGGGGAGCCGCCATCGGCGGCGAGGAGATGCTGCTGTATCAGGCGCTGATCCAAGTGCTGCTGATGACCGGCATCTGGGACGGGGACCCGCCCAGCGACGCCGACGAACGTCTGCAGGACGTCACCACGGACGACGACCAGTTGGAGATCGCCATGAGACAGGCTCTTGAGGAGGCATTATGACGATTCGGAACGTTTCCGCGCAAGACTCCGCACCGGAGCCCGCCAACGAGTTCGAGGTGCTGCTCATCACCGGCATGAGCGGCGCCGGCCGTTCGCACGCCGCGGACAGCATCGAGGACATGGGCTGGTATGTGGTCGACAATATGCCGCCCAAACTGTTGATTCCGCTGGTCGATATGATGACCACTTCGGGCACGCACGACGGCGGCGTGCACAAACTCGCCGCGGTGATCGACGTGCGTTCGCGCGCCTATTTCGACGATTTGGCCGAAGTGTTCAGCCATCTGGACGATCTTGGGGTCAAAACCCGCATCCTTTTCCTCGACGCCAGCGACGAGGTGCTGATCAAACGCTACGAGTCGGTGCGCCGGCCGCATCCGCTCCAGCAGGGCAACCGCCTGATCGACGGCATCAGGGAGGAACGCGAGCTGCTCGCCAACCTCAAGGAACGCGCCGACATGATGATCGACACCTCGCTGTTGAGCATCCACCAATTGTCCACCAAACTCTATGAGGCGATGCTCGGTTCGGGACCGTCCACGGTGAGCGTGCACATCTTCAGTTTCGGATTCAAATACGGAACCCCCACCGACGCCGATTTCGTGGCGGACGTGCGTTTTCTGCCGAACCCGTTCTGGGTGCCGAACCTGCGCGAGCTGACCGGCATGGACAAGCCCGTCAGCGACTACGTGCTGTCCAGCCCGGGGGCCACGGCCTTCCTCGACGCCTACGAACAGGCCATCGCCACGGCGTTGGAGGGCTATGCCCAGGAGGACAAGCATTTCGTCACCATCGCCATCGGCTGCACGGGCGGCCAGCACCGTTCGGTCGCGATAAGCGAGGAGCTGGCGCGAAGGCTGCGTGCGCGCGGCCTGTCGGTCACGGTTTCCGCGCGGGAGTCGGCAAAGCATCATACGTGACGGCGCACGCCGGCCCAATGACCATATCGCGAACAGAATGTTTCCAAAAAGGCCATATGAGGCGGTAAGTTGTCCACTAGGTTAGGTATCACAGAAAGCCGGTGACTTCGTCGGCAAACCCAATGGGACCGCATCGGATCATTGGGAATAACGGGAACATAGGAGGTGTGCCCCTTGGCACTTCTGGATGACGTGAAAAGCGAATTGACCGCTCTGGAGGGCGATTCGCCGGCAGCCATCAAAGCGCAGGCTGCGGCCATGATCCGCTTCGGCGGCGGCCTCCGCCCGGTGCAGAACACCTACGTGATCCAAGCGTCCTTCACCTCCCCTGACGCCGCGCAATGGCTGCGCGACACCATCAGGGCGGTGTACGGCCATGAGGCGGACGTCAACCACATCACCCGACAGACCCCCAACGGCGTCATCGAGCAGTACGTGGTGCTCGTCACCCGCGGCGTGGCCGCTCTGGCGTTGCAGACCGGCCTGCTGGACCGCCGCAAGCAGCCCGTTCACGGTCTGCCCGCCGATATCGTCAACGGCAGCATCGCCCAGATCAAGGCGGCCTGGCGCGGCGCCTTCCTGACCCGCGGCTCGCTGTCCGACCCGGGCAAGGCCAGCTATATGGAGATCGTCTGTCCGACCGAGGAGGCCGCCATGGCCCTGTGCGGCGCCGCCCGCCGCCTCGGCATCTCGGCCAAGCACCGCCAGCTGCGCAGCTCCGAACGCGTCACGCTGAAGGATCCCGACGCCATCGAACGCATGCTCAAGCTGATGGGCGCCCCGCGTTCGGCCCGCGAGTGGACCGGCAAGCGTTCCGACGGCGAGGCGCGCGGCAAGGCCAACAGGCTCGCCAACTTCGACGACGCGAATATGCGCCGCAGCGCCAAGGCCGCGGCCGAAGCCAGCGAGAAGGTGCAGCACGCCTTCGAGGTGCTCGGCGACAACATTCCCGACAATCTGCGTCAGGCCGGCCAGCTGCGCATCGAGCATGTGGACAAGAGCCTTGAGGAGCTCGGCAAGCTCGCCGATCCTCAGATCACCAAGGACGCCATCGCCGGTCGTATCCGCCGCCTGCTGCAGCTTGCGGAGAAAACCGAGAAGGCGCGTGCGTTGAAGGGCTGAGCGCCCATCCGTTCCATCCGTGGACCCGGTCGGCTTCCCGACCGGGTTTTTCGTTGCCCGGGAAGCGAACATGCCCGCCAGCGCGCACGGTGAAAAGGCAGAAGGTGTTGTATGCTGTGAAGTGGCAAAAACGGCCACTTTCCCGCGTATCGCGGTCAAGGAAAGGATATTCATGAAGACACTCAAGGATCTTGGAGACCTCAAGGGCAAGCGCGTGCTGGTGCGTGCGGATTTCAACGTCCCGCTGGACGGCACCACCATCACCGACGACGGCCGCATCAAGGCCGCCCTGCCCACCATCACGGCGCTGCGCGACGAGGGTGCGAAGGTCATCCTGATGGCCCACCTCGGCCGTCCGAAGGGACAGGCCGTTCCCGAGTTGAGCCTGGCCCCCGTGGCCGCCCGCCTCGGCGAGCTGCTCGGCGTCGAGGTTCCGCTGGCCGCCGACACCTATGGCGAGGACGCCCAGGCCAAGGTCGCCGCGATGAACGACGGCGACGTGGTGCTGCTGCAGAACGTGCGCTACAACCCCGAGGAGACCAGCAAGGACGCCGCCGAGCGTTCCGCCTACGCCAAGAAGATCGCCGCCCTCGGCGACGCCTTCGTCTCCGACGGCTTCGGCGTGGTCCACCGCGCCCAGGGTTCCAACTTTGACGTGGCCGCCGATCTGCCGGCCGCCGCCGGCCTGCTGGTCGAGAAGGAGGTCACCGCCCTGTCCAAGGCCACCGTGAACCCGGAGCGTCCGCTCACCGTGGTGCTCGGCGGCTCCAAGGTCTCCGACAAGCTCGGCGTGATCGAGAACCTGCTCGACAAGGCCGACCGTCTGGTCATCGGCGGCGGCATGGTGTTCACCTTCCTCAAGGCCAAGGGCCTCGAGGTCGGCACCTCCCTGCTCGAAGAGGACCAGATCGACAAGGTCAAGGGCTATATCGCCACCGCCGAGGCCAACGGCGTCGAGCTGGTGCTCCCGACCGACATCGTCGTCAACCCCGGCTTCCCGGCCGGCGACACCCCGGTCGCCCCCGAGGTCGTGGCCGCCGACGCCATCCCGGCCGACAAGATGGGTCTTGACATCGGCCCCGACTCCCAGAAGCTGTTCCACGACAAGATCGTCGACTCCAAGACCGTCGTGTGGAACGGACCGATGGGCGTGTTCGAGATCGCCGAGTTCGCCGACGGCACCCGCGCCGTGGCCCAGGGCCTGGTCGACGCGACCGCCGCCGGCGCGTTCACCATCGTCGGTGGCGGCGATTCCGCCTCCGCCGTGCGCAACCTCGGCTTCCCGGAGGATGGCTTCTCGCACATCTCCACCGGTGGCGGCGCCTCCCTCGAGTTCCTCGAGGGCAAGGAACTGCCCGGTCTGACGGTGCTCGCCTGAACGATTCGATGATGTCATCCGCGAACGGCGTGGAACGGATTTTGTTCCATGCCGTTCGCGGATGACATTTTCACTTGTGCGACAAACGTCCGCATCTTAAGGAGGAACCCATGGCGTCCACGCGCATCCCACTGGTGGCCGGCAATTGGAAAATGAATTTCGACCATCTCGAAGCCACGTATTTCGTGCAGAAGCTCGCGTGGCTGCTGCGTGACGCCCGGTTCGAATACAAGCGCTGCGAGGTGGCGCTGTTCCCCGCCTTCACCGCCCTGCGCAGCGTGCAGGTGCTGGTCGAATCCGAAAAACTCAATATCACCTACGGCGCGCAATCCGTTTCGGTGACCACGCAGGGCGCGTTCACCGGCGATGTCTCCGCCGACATGCTCACGCGTCTGGGATGCTCCTATGTGATCGTCGGGCATTCCGAACGCCGCAAATACCATCCAGAGGACGATGCGAACATCGTCGACCAGGTCAGGGCCGTGCTCGCCGCGGATATGATTCCGATCCTGTGCGTCGGGGAAAGCTACGAGGAACGCCGCCAAGGCATCGAACTCGACTTCGCCGTAAGCCAGGTGCGCGACGTGACCCGCGATCTGAGCGACGAGGAGGCGGCCAAGCTCATCATCGCCTACGAGCCGGTCTGGGCGATCGGCACCGGCATGGTGGCGACTCCGCAATCCGCGCAGGAGGCGGCCAAGGCCATCCGCGACGACCTGACCGGCTCGTTCGGCGCGAAGGTCGGCAACGCCGTGCGCATCCTCTACGGCGGATCGGTCACCTCCGGCAACGCCGCCCAGCTCATCGGCGAGGCCGATGTGGACGGGTTCCTGATCGGAGGCGCCTCGCTCGACGTGGACGAACTGGCGAAGATCGCCCGTCTGACGGCCAAATCGGCGCGGTAGTTTTATAGCCAAAACGGTATTTCTTATAGATAATCCGGCAATTCTCAAAGCCTTGGACTATACTGGCCAGCAGTGTCATTCGAATCGGAGGTAACCCGTGACCGCTCTTAAGCTCGCCCTGGAGATCATCGTCGTCATACTCAGCTGCCTGCTGACCCTGCTCATCCTCATGCACCGAGGCAAGGGCGGCGGCCTGTCCGATATGTTCGGCGGCGGCCTGACCCAGAACGCCGGAACCTCCGGCGTGGCCGAGAAGAATCTGAACCGTTGGACCGTGATCATCGCACTGCTGTGGGTCGCGATCATCATCGCCCTCGGTCTGATGACGAAGTTCGATCTCGTCTGAGATATCGTAGAGCCAATCGCCCCATGATCGACACGGTCATGGGGCGATTGCTTTTGAACGGACGAATCCAACCGATCACGGAACCGCGAGTCCATACACGGTATCGAGGCGCATGCGCGGCCCACACAAGGAGATACGAGATGAGCGAAACCACCCGTCTATTGGTCGCCGATCTGGACGGCACCCTGCTGCACACCGCACCCACCTTCGAGGAGCGGTTCATCACCCAACGCACGGTGGACGTGATCAACCGCGCCCACGATGCGGGATACACCTTCGCCATCGCCACGGCCCGCCCGGTGAGCACCGGATACGAGTTCGCGCGGAAGCTTCCGGTGGACGCCTACATCTATCTCAACGGCGCGCTGATCGACTTTCGTCCCGGCGAATCCGACTATGATCTACTCACCAGCGGGCGGATTCCCGATGACGGGCATCTGCTGAAAATCGGCTTCTCCTCACGCCGCGCCTGCGAGGTGTGCCGGTTCCTGCTTGACGAACTGGGCGGCGACCTCAAACTCGGCATCGTCATGGATGACGTGCGATACACGAATTTCGACGTGAGCGTGTATTGGAAGACGCAGACCTGGCGGCTCACCGACTTCACCGACGTGCCCGACGGCGTGGCCGACAAGCTCATCATCTTTCCAGAACCCGAGCAATGGACCACCTTAAGGCGGCTGATCCCTCCGGATTTCGACGTGAGCATCTCCGAAGGGACGATGTGGATGCTGATGAATCCACTGGCCAACAAGGAGCACGCGCTACGCCTGCTATGCGAACGGATGGACGTGCCGCTGGAGGCCACCGCGAGTTTCGGCGACGATCTGATCGACATCGAGATGCTGCGCGCGTCTGGCAGGGGAGTGGCCGTGGCGAACGCCAATCCGAAGGTGTTGCAGGTGGCCGACGAGATCTGTCCGGCGAACGATGAGGACGGCGTCTCACAGTGGATTGAACATCATATACTGAACTAGTGCTACACTTTGAACCAGTGTTCAATTAAATTGAACTTTTGGGCGGAGGTGCGATGTCGAGTTCAATATTCGCGGAACGTTTGCGCGAGGCCATGGAGCGACGCGGCTTCAAACAGGTCGATATCGTACGGGCCGCGCAATCCTCGGGGCTCAGCCTCGGCAAAAGCCACGTCAGCCAGTACGTCGCGGGGAAGACCATGCCGCGCGAGGAGACGTTGAACTTTCTCGCCGACACGCTTGAGGTCGGCGCGGACTGGCTGCGTGGAGCGGATGCGGACTGGGTATCCGCGCAGTCGGATCCGGACGAGGACCAGACGGGCCCGGCCACATCAACAATATCGTCGAACCCAACGAACACCAACCAAACAACCCGATCCAATCCATCCCTCTCACTGCAAGGAGCGGCTCCCATGCGTACCTTCGGCAAATCCCACAAGCTCGACAACGTGCTGTACGACGTGCGAGGACCGGTCGCCGACGAGGCGATGCGCATGGAGGCCGCGGGCACGCATATCCTCAAATTGAACATCGGCAATCCCGCGCCATTCGGTTTCCGCACCCCGGACGAGGTGGTGTACGACATGGCGCAGCAGCTGATCGAAACCGAAGGCTATTCGCCGGCCAAAGGCCTGTTCTCCGCGCGCAAGGCCATCATGCAGTACGCGCAGCTCAAGCATATTCCCAACGTCTCCATCGAAGACATCTACACCGGCAACGGCGTGAGCGAGCTGATCAACCTGTCGCTGTCCGCCCTGCTCGACGACGGCGACGAGGTGCTCGTGCCGTCTCCCGACTATCCGCTGTGGACGGCGTGCGTGAACCTCGCCGGCGGCACCGCCGTGCATTACACCTGCGACGAGGAATCCGAATGGTTCCCCGACATCGAGGACATGCGTTCCAAGATCACCGACCTCACCAAGGCGATCGTCATCATCAATCCGAACAATCCGACCGGCGCGCTCTACCCCAAGGAGATCCTCGAGCAGATCGTGCAGTTGGCGCGTGAGCACCAGCTCATCATCTTCTCCGACGAGATCTACGACCGTCTCGTCATGGACGGACTGGAGCACATCTCCACGGCGTCGCTCGCCCCCGATCTGTTCTGCGTGACCTTCTCCGGCCTGTCGAAATCGCATATGATCGCCGGATGGCGTGTGGGATGGATGATTTTGTCGGGCAACAAACGCATCGCCAAGGACTATATCGAGGGACTGACCATGCTGGCCAACATGCGCATGTGCTCGAACGTGCCGGCGCAGTCCATCGTGCAGACCGCCTTGGGCGGCCACCAGAGCGTCAAGGACTATGTGGTGCCGGGAGGCCGCGTGCACGACCAGCGCGATCTGGTGTACGACATGCTCAACGAGATTCCCGGCGTCACGGCGGTCAAACCGAAGGCGGCCTTCTATATCTTCCCCAAGCTCGACGTGAAGAAGTTCAACATCCACTCCGACGAGCAGTTCGCGCTGGACCTGCTGCACGACAAGCATATTCTCATCAGCCATGGAAGGGCGTTCAATTGGAAGAGCCCCGACCACTTCCGTGTGGTCTATCTGCCGCGCATGGGCATGCTGCGCGAGACGATAGGGGAGATCGGCGACTTCCTCAGCTACTACCGGCAGGTATGAGTCCGATTGACAACGATTTAACCACCCGAACCAATCAGGTGACGCCATTATGCGTTTTTTGGAGAGGTCAGGCCCGAAAGTGGTTAAATCGTTGTACTTGACACACTGTTAATTACAACGCTTTAACCACCCAAGCCGATCAAACAACGCCATTATGCGGTTTTCGGGCCGATAACATCCGCAGATGGTTAAAGCGTTGTAATTCGAAGACGAGAATGGCCCCGCACCGTGAGGTGCGGGGCCATTCTCGTCTTATCCTAGCGTGAGACTAGCAGGCGGTCTCAGCCGTTGACGCGGTCGATGCCGGCCTGGACGTCGGCGAGCACCGAATCCCAGGACTTGATGAAGGCGGCGACGCCGTCGGCCTCAAGCTTGTCGGTGACGGCCTTGAAATCGATGCCCAGCTCGGCGAGCTTGTCCATGATGGCGTGGCTCTCCTCGTAGGTGCCGGCGATGGTCGGAGCGCCGTTGCCGTGATCGGCCAGGGCGTCCAGGGTCTTCTCCGGCATGGTGTTCACGATGAACGGGCCGACCAGCTCGTCCACGTACAGGCAGTCGGAGTAGGCCGGGTTCTTGGTGCCGGTGGAGGCCCACAGCGGACGCTGCTTCTTGGCGCCCTTGGCTTCGAGGGCGGCCCAATCGGCGGACTCGGCGAACTTCTTCTCGAACAGCTCGTAGGCGAGACGGGCGTTGGCGATGGCGGCCTTGCCTTCGAGGGCCTTGGCCTCATCGGTGCCGATCTCCTCGAGCTTGGCGTCGATGGCGGAATCCACGCGGGACACGAAGAAGGAGGCTACGGAGCCGATGTGCTTGAGGTCATGGCCGTTGGCGTCGGCCTGCTTGATGCCCTCGATGTAGGCGTCGATGACCTGCTCGTAACGCTCGAGCGAGAAAATCAGGGTGACGTTCACGGAGATGCCCTTGGCCAGAGTGGAGGTGATGGCCGGCAGGCCTTCGAGGGTGGCGGGGATCTTGATCATCGCGTTCGGGCGGTTGACCTTCTCCCACAGCTCCACGGCCTGGACCTCAGTGGCCTCGGTCTCGTGGGCCAGACGGGGATCGACCTCGATGGAGACGCGGCCGTCGACGAAGTCGGTGGCCTCGGCGATCTCGCGGAAGATGTCGGTGGCGTTGCGCACATCGGTGGTGGTGAGCTCGCGGATGGCGGTCTCGACGTCGACCTTGCCCAGTTCCTTGAGCTGCGCGTCGTACGGGCCGACCTGGCTCAGGGCCTTCTGGAAGATGGAGGGGTTGGTGGTCACGCCGACGACGTTCTTCTCGGCGATGAGCTCCTGCAGGTTGCCGGACTCGATGCGGGTGCGGGACAGGTCGTCCAGCCAGATCGAAACGCCGGAATCGGACGTGCGCTGAGTTGCTGCGGTCATTATTTCTCCTTAACTATTCCGTTATGGAATAAAACTGATGTGTGGACACGGGGGAGGGCGTCACCTTGCGATGACGCCCTCGATGAGGTCACTTGGCGGCGGCGATGGAGGCCTTGGCGGCTTCCACGACATGCTCGGCGGTGATGCCGAGGTCGATCATGTTCTGCGCGCCATCGCCCTGCAGACCGAACTGCTCGATGGAGACGGGCTTGCCGTAGGAGCCGAGGTACTTGTACCACGGCATCGCCAGACCGGCCTCGACGGAGACGCGGGCCTTGACGGCGGCGGGGAGCACGGACTCCTTGTACTCGTCGCTCTGCTCCTCGAACCATTCGACGGACGGCATGGAGACGACGCGGGCCTTGACGCCCTCATCGGCCAGGGTCTTGGCGGCGGCGACGGCCCACTGGACCTCGGAGCCGGTGGCCATGATGATCACATCCGGGGTGCCCTCGGTGTCGACCAGCACGTAGCCGCCCTTCTTGACGCCTTCCTTGGCCTTGGCGGCGGTTTCGGCGAGCACCGGAACGCCCTGGCGGGTCAGGATCATCGCGGCCGGCAGCGTGTTGTCCTTCTCGAAGAAGGCGCGGTACGCTTCGGCGGTTTCGATGGCGTCGGCCGGACGCACGACCTCGAGCTGCGGGATGGCGCGGAAGGAGGCCAGGTGCTCGATCGGCTGGTGGGTCGGACCGTCCTCGCCGACGGCGACGGAGTCGTGGGACCACACGTACAGGTTCGGGATCTCCATCAGGGCGGCAAGACGCACGGCCGGACGCTCGTAGTCGGAGAACATGAAGAAGGTGCCGCCGAACGGACGGGTGTGGGAGCCGAGCAGGATGCCGTTGGTGATGGCGCCCATGGCGAACTCGCGCACGCCGAAGTGCAGCTGACGGCCGTACTTGTTGCACACCGGCCACTGCTTGGTGGCGCACTCCTCGGGGGCGAAGGTGGCCGCGCCCTTGAGGTCGGTCTTGTTGGAACCGCCGAGGTCGGCGGAGCCGCCCCAGAGTTCCGGCATGACGGCAGCGATCGCGTTGAGCACGGTGCCGGAGGCGCCACGGGTGGCGACGCCCTTGCCGACCTCGAAGGAGGCGACGGCCTCGTCGATGGCCTTGTCGAAGCCTTCGGGCAGCTCGCCGGCCTTGATGCGGTCGTACAGGGCGGCCTTGTCCGGGTTGGCCTCACGCCAGGCGTTGTACTGCTCGTCCCAGGCCTTGTGGGCTTCCTGGCCGCGGTCGGCGACCTTACGGGCGTGGGCGAGGGCCTCCTCGTCGACATGGAAGTTCTCTTCGGGATCGTAGCCGAGGAGCTTCTTCATGCCGGCGACGGCCTCGGCGCCGAGCTTGGAGCCGTGGGCGGAGGGGTCGTTGGTCTTGCCCGGGGCCGGCCAGGCGATCAGGGTGTCGATCTTGATCAGCTTCGGCTGGTTCGGGGCGGCCTGCTGGGCCTTCTCGATCACGGCGGCCAGACCGTCGACGTCCTCCACGTAGGAGCCGTCGGGCTGGATGAAGCTGAACTCGTCGGTATACCAGCCGTAGGCCTCGTAGCGCTTGAGCACATCCTCGGCGAGCACCAGGTTGGTGTCGCCTTCGATCTGGATGCGGTTGGCGTCGAAGATCACGGTCACGTTGCCGAGCTGCTGGTTGGCGGCGAGGGAGGCGGCTTCGCCGGAGATGCCCTCTTCGATGTCGCCTTCACCGCAGATGACCCAGATGTTGTGGTCGAACGGGGAGGTGCCCTCCGGAGCCTCCGGATCGAGCAGGCCGCGCTCGAAGCGCTGGCCGTAGGCGAAACCGATGGCGGAGGCGACGCCCTGGCCCAGCGGGCCGGTGGTCATCTCGATGCCCGGGGTCAGGCCGTACTCGGGGTGGCCCGGGGTGCGGGTCTCGGCGCCGCCGCGGAAGTTCTTGAGGTCGTCCAGAGTCAGGCCGTAGCCGGACAGGTACAGCTGGACGTACTGCGTGAGGGAGGCGTGGCCGCCGGAAAGGATGAAGCGATCGCGGCCTTCCCAGTTGGGATCGGTCGGATCATGCTTGATGAAGTGCTGGTAGAGGGTGTAGGCGATGGGAGCCAGCGAGACGGGGGAGCCGGGGTGGCCGTGGCCCGCCTTCTCGACTGCATCGGCCGAGAGGACCTTGGCCATCGTGATGGCGCGCTTGTCCAGTTCGGTCTCCTTGAATTCAGTCATAGGTGTCAACTTTCCTTCCAATAATTCGGGCGGTCTGCCACCGGCTTGTGCCGGGCCACACTCGCCCTCACATTGCTCTATCATGCTACCCATTCGAGCAGACACCGTGTTGTATTTTGAGCGTGTTTTGGTAGCTTCTGTTTCGTTAGCGCTCACATTCGTTTGGCTTGATCGCCCACGCATTAATCCACAAGCGTACTTAGCACTCATACACTCCGAGTGCCAATACAATGGTCGAAAGACCAGGAGCGGGATCGACGGTACGAAGGAGGCGCGCATGACGCAATCACGACGCATGGTGGTGTTGCGCGCCGTGGTCGAGGATTACATCCGGTTCCAGGAGCCCGTCGGCTCGTCCGCGCTGACCAAGCAGCACGATCTGGGCGTCAGCTCGGCCACCGTCCGCAACGACATGGCCGCGCTCGAGGATGAGGGCTATCTGATCCAGCCGCATACCTCCGCCGGACGTGTGCCCACGGAGAAGGGATACCGTTATTTCGTGGACCGTCTGGCCACGGTGGTGCCGCTGTCCGCCGCGCAGCGACGCGGCATCGACAGCTTCCTCTCCGGCTCGGTCAGCCTGCAGGACACCCTGCAGCGCGCCGCACGCCTCCTGTCCGAAATCACCGGGCAGGTCGCCGTCGTCGCGGCCCCGTCCCTGGCGAAATCCACCCTGCGTCATGTCGAGCTTGTGCCGGTGGCGACGAACATCCTGCTGGCGGTCGTCATCACCGACACCGGGCGCGTGGCGCAGCATACGATCGTGGCAAATCCCATGCCCGAACAGGACGGCGCCGCGCGGTTCACCAATGCGGTGAACGCCGAAGCCGCGTCATTGCCTCTGACGTCGGCGGCCCGCAAGGTTCGCGCCATGGCCGCCGCGCCGCAATGGAAAGAGCTCGCCCCGCTTGCCGAATCGCTGGCCGTCGCCTTCGAGAACATGGCCGACAGCGAACGCACCAACGAACTGTATATGTCCGGCACATCCCGCCTGGCGCATCAACATGCCGCCATCGCCGACCTGGCGCCCTTGTTCGACGCGCTGGAGGAGCAGGTGATGCTGATGCGGCTGATGAGCGCGATGCCTCGGCATGACGGCGTCGGCGTGGCGATCGGCTCGGAAACGCACACGCCCGGGCTGATGCACGCCTCGGTGGTCGCCAGCGGATACGGACAGACCAAAACGCGAACCGGCGAGGGGGGAGAACTCGACATCCCCGGCTGGGGTTCCCCCGATTCACATGATTCGAATCCCTCGAGGACGTCGAAACATGGCGGCGATATGATCGACCGGCACGCGGCATACGACGAGCAGTCCGACCAGACGGACGATAGCGGACAGAACGACGCGGAACCGGTGGCGTTCGTGGGTTCCATCGGGCCGACCCACATGGACTACGCCGCCACCATAGCGGCCGTCCAAGCGGTCGCGCGCTATCTGACGGCATCGCTCGCCCATGAGGGGGATGGCGACTGACCCCGCCTTGTGGCACAATATCCCGCGGTACTTTACGGCACAACAGAACAAACAGAAGGACACGATCTGTGGCAGATTACTACGAGACGCTGGGCGTGGACCGCGCCGCGAGCGACGACGAGATCAAAAAGGCATATCGCAAGCTCAGCCGCAAATACCATCCCGACATCGCCGGTCCCGAATTCGAGGACAAGTTCAAAGAGGTGAACAACGCCTACGAGGTGCTGTCCGACCCCGACAAGCGGCGCATGTACGACCAGGGCGTCGACCCGAACAACCCCAACGCCGGCGGGTTCGGCGGATTCTCCAACATGGGGGATATGGGCGACATCTTCGGCCAGTTCTTCGGCGGGGCGTTCGGAGGAGGCGCGTCCGGCCCCGTTCCGCGCACCCAGCCCGGCCGCGACGCGCTGGCGAGCGCCAGCATCGACCTGAAGACGGCCGTGTTCGGCGGCACCGCGCATGTGAGGATCAACACCTTCTCCCTGTGCCAGGAATGCTCCGGCGCGGGCACGAGCAACGGCGCGCAGCCGACCACCTGCCCCGACTGCAACGGCCAGGGCTTCCGACAGAAGGTCGTGCGCACCATGCTCGGCCAGATGATGACCTCCGCCCCCTGCGAGCGCTGCGAGGGCCACGGCACCGTGATCAACAATCCCTGCCCGAGCTGCATGGGCCACGGCCGCGTGCGCACCACGCGCAACGTCGGCGTGACGGTGCCCGCGGGCATCAACGACAACTCCCGTCTGCGCCTGGCCAATCAGGGCGAAGTGGGTGAGGGCGGCGGCGCGGCCGGCGACCTGTACGTCGATGTGCGCATCCGCGCCGACAAGCAGTTCACGAGAGACGGCGACGACCTGCACTGCTGGATCCAGGTGCCGATGAGCTGGGCGGTGCTCGGCCATGACCTCACCATCGACACCTTCGACGGGCAGCAGACCATCTCCGTGCCCGCCGGATGCCAGCCCGAGGATACGGTCACGATCAAGGGCCTGGGTGTGACGCGCATGCGTCAGTCGGATGAGCGCGGCGATCTCGTGGCGCATGTGGCCGTGCAGGTGCCCACCAAGCTGTCCGATTCGGAACGCGCGCTGATGGAGCAGTTCGCCGCCAGCCACGACGCCGATGCCGCGCATGTGGCGCAATCCTCGCGTCCCTCCGTCACGGGATCCAAGAAGGGCTTCTTCTCCAAGCTCAAGGACGCCCTAAGCTGATTCCACCCACCCTGCACACATCAAACGTACTTCCCATTGATGATCTCAAGGTCCGCCGATAGACCCGTAACGGACCTTATTGCGAGTTTGGTGTGCCGGGGTTCTGAGCCTCGCTCAGTTAAAACGATTGATTCGCGAGTTTGGTGTGCGAAATCGGGCTCGTCGCGAGAACCCGACACACCAAACTCGCTTTCCTCTATTTTAAGGACGACCGAGCGCCGTGCCGCGTTATAGCAGGGAGCGGCACATGGCGCGGTATTCGCTCACGTAGCCGCCGCCGAAGAACACGCAGTGGCCGGCGATGGGGTAGAGCTGCCACAGGGTGGTGCGCTCCTGATAGCCGGCTTTGAGCGGATGCACGGACTGGTAGCCTTCGATGATCTGCGTCAGATAGCTCATGCCGAACAGATGCAGCATGGCGAGGTCCTCCTCGCGGTGGCCGCCGTGCGCGGCAGGGTCGATGAGCACGGCCTCGGTCTCGCCGGTATCGGCGGTCCACATCACGTTGCCGCTCCACAGGTCGCCGTGGATGCGGGCCGGTTTGTCGTCGGCGGCGCGCCCCATGATGTCCGGCAGCGCGTCGACCACACGCTGGGTGAGTTCCAGGTCTCCGCGGTCGAGCGTGCCGCGGCGGATGCCTATCTCGACCATGGGCAGCAGTCGTCCTTCGGCCAGATAACTGATCGGATCGGCCCATTCGCCGGTGTCCATCGGCACGGGATCCTGCAACGGGCCGAAATAGCACACGCCGTCGTACCCTTCGGGCGCGGAGCCGAAATACTCGGCGCCGGCGTCATGCATGCGGGCGAGCGCCGCGCCGAACGCGGTGGCTGCCTGCGCGGTGGGAGAGGTCGCCGCGATGCGTTCGATGTCGAGATGTCCGTCGCCCCAACCGTAGACCTCGGCCACACGGGGCCCTCCTCGCGCATGGGCCGCGCCCAGCCATTGCAGACCCTTGCCTTCGCATTCGAAGAACCCCGCCGGGGAAAACGCCCTGCTTTTGCGATATTTCACCATAAACGCTCCTTGCTTCCATCCGTAAAAACCGCTTTTATTGTGGGCATTGTGCAAGACAAGAAGTCCGGTGATTCCATTCTTAGACCCCCTTGAGTAGGCTGGGGTCGGCAAGAACATCATCGAGCACTTGAAGAGGGGCTATGAATTTCTTTCAGGCGATTATTCTGGGACTGGTGCAGGCGTTGACCGAATACCTGCCGGTCTCGTCGAGCGCGCATATCCGCATCATCGGCGATCTGATGATCGGCTCGGATCCGGGCGCCGCGTTCACCGCCATCATCCAGTTGGGCACCGAGCTGGCGGTGATCCTGTATTTCCGGCATGACATCATCCGTATTCTCACCCATTGGTTCGGCAGCCTGTTCGGCAAGGACGGCAAGGATTGGAAAAGCCGTCTGGGCGCGAAGGACCGCGACACGCAGATGGGCTGGTTCATCATCGTGGGCACGCTGCCGATTCTGGTGGCCGGCCTGCTGTTCAAGGATATGATCGAGACCTCGCTGCGCAACCTGTGGATCACGGTGACCGTGCTCGCCGTGTTCGGCGTGCTGCTGTGGGTGTTCGACGCGCGTTCCAAGCAGATCAAAACCATGAACCAGATGACCATGAAGGACGCGCTGCTGTTCGGCGTGGGCCAGATGCTCGCCCTGATTCCGGGCGTCTCGCGTTCCGGCGGCACCATCACCTTCGGCCGCGCGCTGGGATACACCCGTGAGGCCGCGGTGCGCGTGAGCTTCCTGATGGCCATTCCCGCCGTGTTCGGCGCGGGCATCCTTGAAACCGTCAGCGCCGTCAAGGACGTCGCCGCGGGCGAGGCCGGCATGTTCCCGGGCTGGGGCCCGACCATCGCCGCCGCCATCGTCGCCTTCATCGTGGGGTATATCGTGATCATCGGCTTCCTGAAGTTCGTGAGCACCTTCTCCTACAAGGCCTTCGCCATCTACCGCATCGGTCTGGCCGTGGTCGTGGCGCTGCTGCTCATCACAGGCGTGCTGCCCGCCATCGACCCCTCCGTGGCGTAGCGGATTCCGCCGGCGCCTTATACGCGAACGCCGCGTTCCCTCACCGATTCGTTTCGGCGGGAACGCGGCGTTTTCTTGAAGTGGAGGCGCGTCGGGCATGGACACGGCGATAGGTTTCGGTATACTCTGAGCCGATTCACGCACACATCCGTCCGCGAGCGAAAGGGGAGTCCGCATATGCGCCAGGGATTCGATAACGATAAGTACATCGAGCTGCAGGCCAAGCACATCCGCGAGCGGATCGAACAGTTCGGCGGCAAGCTCTACCTCGAGTTCGGCGGCAAGCTCTTCGACGACTACCATGCGAGCCGCGTGCTGCCCGGCTTCGCCCCCGACTCGAAGTTCCGCATGCTGGAGAGCATGACCGACGACGTGGAGATCGTCATCGCCATCAACGCGAACGACATCGAGAAAAGCAAGGTGCGCGGCGACCTGGGCATCACCTACGACGAGGATGTGCTGCGCCTGACGGACATCTTCCGCGGCTACGGATTCTATGTGGGATCCGTGGTGCTCACCCAGTACGCCGGACAGAGCGCGGCCGATGTGTTCCGCCGCCGCCTGGAGGAGTTGGGCATCACCTGCTACACGCACTATCCCATCAAGGGATATCCGCATGATATCGACCTGATCGTGTCCGACGAAGGCTATGGCAGGAACGACTACATCGCCACGACGCGGCCGCTTGTGGTGGTGACGGCCCCCGGCCCCGGTTCGGGCAAGCTCGCGACCTGCCTGTCGCAGCTCTACCATGAGCACCAGCGCGGCAGGACCGCCGGCTACGCCAAATTCGAGACCTTCCCCATCTGGAACCTGCCGCTGAACCATCCGGTCAACATCGCGTACGAGGCCGCCACGGTGGATCTCAGCGACGCGAACATCATCGACCCCTTCCATTTGGAGGCGTACGGCAAGACCACGGTGAACTACAACCGCGACGTCGAGGCGTTCCCGGTGCTGCGCGCCATGATGGAGAGGATCCAAGGGGAGAGCCCCTACCAGAGTCCCACCGACATGGGCGTGAACATGGCCGGATACGCCATCGTGGACGACGACGCCTGCCGCGAGGCCGCCAAAATGGAGATCGTGCGCCGCTACTTCCAGACCGCCGTGAACCTGAAGCGCACGGGTGTGGGCGGCGAGCAGGTCGACAAGCTCAAGCTGATCATGAAGAAAGCGGGCGTGGACAAGGATTTCTCGCCGGCCCGCTCCGCAGCCCTGCTCAAGGAGGAGACCACGGGCGCTCCGGCGGGCGCCATGATCCTGCCCGACGGCACCGTGGTGACGGGCAAGACGTCCACACGCCTGGGTGCCGCGAGCTCGCTGCTCATGAACGCCCTGAAGGCGGTCGCCGGCGTGGATATGGAGCTCGAGGTCATCTCGAACGACGCCATCGAGCCTATCAGCCGTTTGAAGACCCGCCAGCTGGGCAGCAAGAATCCGCGACTGCACTCCGACGAGACCCTGATCGCGCTGTCGATCACCAGCGCGACAAGCGAGGACGCGGCGCGCACCCTCGCCGCGCTTGAGCGGCTGCGCGGCTGCGACGCGTTCTTCTCGGTGATCATTTCGGCCATCGACGAGCAGATCTACCGCAAGCTGGGCATCAACGTGTGCTGCGAGCCCAAATACGAGCGCCACGCCCTGTACCACCGTTAAACGCGCGAACCACGCAGAACATATCCAACGCCATTCCTGGGCATATCGGAATAGGAATAGGCTTGCTCTTCCATCGGACGGCGACCGGTCGCGAGAAGTGACGGCGTCGCCGGACAGGTCCGGACAGGCCAGTGGTGTTGGCCCTATACTTGCGGGTATGGTTGAGCGAATTCGGGTGGCGGTGGCGGACGATGACGGCTGCGCGCTGATGGGGCTTATGGCGGTGCTGAGGCGGAGGCTGCCGCGGGTCACGCTCGCCTGGTCGGAGACGACGGGGCATGGGGCGGTTCGGCGTGCTTTGGATCCGATGAACGATGCCGATATTCTGCTTATGGATATGAGGATGGGTGATATGTCGGGTCTGATGGCCTGTCGTGCGATCCGGTCGCGCGACGGGAGTCTTCCGATATTGGCCGTCACGGCGTTTTCGCTGGCGTACTACGCGCGCCGTGCCGCCGAGGCGGGAGCTCAGGGCATCGTGGGAAAAAACGATTTCGATGGCATGGGCGCCGCGATCGGCGATATCCTCCATCACCAGGCGATGAGCGTTCGTTTGGACGCATCCGAGTCCGTCTCGTTCGATTCCGCGCGACGGGCGCATCTTCGGTTGGCGGGGGACATGGAGCCGACCGTCGTTGATCTTTCCGCGCGTGAGCGGGAGATCGTCGAACAGTACGCCCAGGCGAACAAGCCCGCCGTTATCGCGCGGAATCTCGGCATTTCGGCGGGGTCGGTCAAAACCTATCTCGATAGGGCGCAGAACCGTTTGGGATTGTCGTCTCGGGCGGATCTTGTGGAGTATTGGTGGCAGCGTTCATGACGGAGGGCCATATGGGGAATATCCCGAGGCGGCTTTTGCCTGATATGCGACGTTGGAGAGACCGCGGTCCGGGTTCGACCGCGGATTGGGTCATCGTCTGTCTGGCGATGGCAGTGCTGTGCTTGGCGATCGCCGATTGGGTGATCAATCCTCCCCGCACTTGGTTCGGTATGTTGTGTTCGCTGGGGTATTGCCTTGCCGTGGCGCTTTTGCCGTGTTGTGGATTCAAAGCGGCTTGGGCGGTCGTGGTTCTGGTGTCCGTCGGCAATCTCGGCGCGGGGCTCGACTCGTCCGGCCCAAACAGCACATGGGGACTGCTGCTGGCGATTGTGGCGTTGGGGCGGAACGCGCGGTATTGGGAGGGCGTGGTCGCGATCGCGTCCGTTGTCGCAACCGTGACCGTTGCGACGATTCGGTTCCCCGACGCTATGGGATTCAGCGTGCCCGATGGGATTGTGAACTTCGCCATCGGATTGTTCGCCACGTATTTGGTCGGGGTGGCGGTCCGACGGTCCGACGACAAACGGAAACGCGACGAGACGGAACGGCTGCTTGCCCGGACTCGTCGTGATATCGCTACGGCTTCATACTTCCACGATGCGGTTTCGGGAAGACTGACGCATATTCTCGTGGCGGCCGAAAAGGTCAGACGGGAACACCCCGACGAATACGATCGGATGGGATGGCGGGAAGTGGAGCGAGAGGCATCCGACGCCCTGCATGAGCTACACCGCGCAATCGACGCGATGAACCGCGAATCCTCATCCGTTGATGACGGGCTTTCCCTGCCATTGGCTGACGCCATCGAATCCGTCACTGCGGCATGCGACAAACGGCTCAAGGAGTTGGGATACACCGGCGATACACAGATCAGAGGAGTGTGTGCGGCCGTCCTTGACGAGCGTGCGGATGAGATCATCGCATTGTTGCGGGAGTTGTACATCAACATTGAGCGGCATTGCGAACCGTCCGGCACGACGTACCGCATGCGCATCGGCCTCCGGCCTGAGGCGGTGACCATCACGCAAAGCAACGATTGCCCGCGAGGGCCGTCTCGATGGGTTTCCCCTCCGGCGTCGGGCAGTGGTCTGAGGCTGCACCGCGCTCGGATCGAATCCTTCGGAGGTGAGATGCGAACGAATCGGGACGACGGGCAGTGGCACGTGTTCTGCAGAATGCCTCTGGCATAGATGCCCGATGGTTAACGACCGCAAAGCCACCAAAGAAATGTAGGGCAGAGGAAATTACTTTACGCATAAACGGGTTTCTCCTCTGAAGGCCCACTTTCTTAGGTGCCCACAGTATTGACCAATAACGGAATCATTAATGCCGTCCCCTAAACAGGGGACAAAGATGGCGGCGGCCTTGCCGAATTTGGACAATGAGTGAGGCTTTCAACTCCACAGTTGAACGCCGGCGACATCAGGAATGATACGCTACGGCACTGGTGCTGGTGCATTGTTCCGCCGTACAAACTATCTCGAAGAGGAGATGTATCATGGCCAAGAGTAGGAGTCTCATGACGCTTGCTGGCGAAGAAGCCGGCACGCATCCAAACGCGTAAGAGGATGATTATGTACAGGTCAAGGCGAAATCTGGTGAGTTGCTGGCTTGATATCCACAGTGTGCTGCGTCGTATGGCCGCGGTGGTGTGCGCTGTGGTGTTGTCGGTGGGGTTGTGTGGTTGCGCGGGGTCGTCTGATGGGGCGGATGGCGGTGGCGATTCCGGTGGTGCGAGGTTGGCGTCGTCGTTGCGTGCGTATGCGGCGCAGTTGTTGGAGGAGGATGATGGTTCGATGGGCGCGGAGCAGCGGGACATCTTGCAGCGGGCGGCTGAGAGCGGTGAGGTGTCCGTGTCGGATTACGAGGCGGCGTGGCAGCGGTATCAGACCTGCGTGGTCGACAAGGGGTACGACCGGCCGGAATTGGCGACCTACACCAACGGCATCCATCATACGATTGGGAGTACTTTGACAGAAGAGCAATCCACTGATCAGGCATACCTCGAGAAAATGGGTAGAGATGATGGTTCGTGCCGGGATACCTATGTGAGAGCGGTGAATGAGATATATATGGCCCAGGTCGGCAATCCGAACCTGTATGCCGATCATGACGAGGGTGCCGTGGATTGTCTGCGGCGTGGCGGTCTGGCACCGAAATCGTACACGGTTGAGGATTATCGCGAGGATCAGGATAAAGCGGCGCATAAAAGCGATGGGGAAGAGCTCGATACCGGCATCGACATGGATGATCCGGAGGTGATGGCCTGTATGGCCGCCAACGGGTACATGTTCATCGATCCGTCGGCCATTGGAGGCGCGTCGTGAGCCGGCGGAATCGTGGGGCTGGTTCCGCGGATCATCCCGTGGCGGGTCGTCGGGTTGGTTCGTGGACGTGGATGTTGGTCACGGTGGTGATTGCGGCGTGTGTGTCGGTGGGCGCGTGCGCGTTGTGGTTGCCGGATCGGGCGCCCGCGTTGTTGGATGCGCCCGCCGAGACGACGAGCGCTCCCGCGAGTGTGCAGGAGTATGCGGGCGGTCAGCAGGTGACGTTGGTGCCGTCGATGTCGCAGGCGCGCGACCTGTTGTCGAACACGTCGGGCCTGGTGACGGCGGACTGGTCGGCGCAGGGGCTTTCGTCCGGCCGTGGCGTGATGCGGGTGGGCGAGCGTTCCGTGGTGGCGTTGGCCACGGCCACGCCCCTGTACCGCGATCTGAGGACCGGCGACCGCGGGCAGGATGTGCTGGCGTTGAACAACGAGCTGAACCGTTTGGGATACAACAGCGCGCCGGAGTCCGACGTGTTCTCCTGGGCCACGTCCGACGGGTGGCGGCAGTTGATGGTCGACAACGGCAACGAGTCGGATGGGTCCCTGTCTTTGGCGGACACGTTGTGGATCCCGCAGGAATCCGTGGCGGTGGGGTCGTGGACGGCGGTCCAGGGCGCGCAGGTCACGGCCGGAACCGCCGTGGGCGTGGTGCCGGGCGCGATGACCCGGCTTTCGATCAAAGGCGGCCAGGCGTCCGAGCGGGACCGCGCGCTCACCGTGGCCGGCGTGAGCGTGACGCTGCCGGCCGGGGCGACCGAGATCACGGACGCGGGATTCCTCTCGCAGGTCGCGGCCGTTCCCGAAATCGCGTCGTTGGACGGGGATCAGTTGGCGGTCGGTCTTGATGGCACGCTGTCGTTGGCCGAGCCGGTCGAGGTGTTGCGCGTGCCGGCGGGCGCGGTGTTCGGCATCGCGGACGGAATCGGATGCGTCGCCCCCGCCGACGGCGATTCCGAAGGAGAGCCGGTGAGGGTGTCGATCATCGGCGGCGAGTTGGGTGTGAGCCTGGTCGTTCCTGAGGATATGGCTCCCGGCGACATCTCCAGCGTGCTGTTGGGCAGCCGGCTCGACGGCCTGACCTGCGGGTAGGGAGACGGGCATGGCTGAGGCTTGCGTGCGCGCCGTCGGTTTGGCGCACCGGTTCCTGGGCACCGACGTGCTGTTCGAACGGTTGGATGCCGCTTTCGTGCCCGGCGAGACGGTCGCCGTGTGCGGGCCGAGCGGTTCGGGCAAAAGCACACTGCTGTCGATTCTGGCGGGATGGGAGAAACCGTATGCGGGCCATGTGGAGCGGGAGAACATCGAACGCGTCGGCTGGGTGTTCCAGAACCCGTACGGGGTGGCCGAGCGCAGCGCGTTGGACCATGTCGTGTTCCCGCTGCTGGCCAAGGGCCTGACGCGCCGCGAGGCCGAGCCGCGGGCGTTGGAGACGATGGGCCTGTTCGACTTGGGGTACGCGGCCGGCCGCCGGTTCTCCGACCTGTCGGGCGGCGAGGCGCAACGGCTGATGCTGGCCCGTGCGGTGTGCTCACGGCCGGACCTGCTGTTGGTGGACGAGCCGACCGCGCAGTTGGACACGCGCACCGCGCATTCGGTCAGCCACGTGTTGGGACGGCTCGCCGGACAGGGCATGATCGTCGTGATCGCCACGCATGACCCGGACACGCGCGACGCCTGCGACCGGGTGATCGACTTGGCCGACTACGCGCCGGCGGACGCCGACGGAGGGGGCGAGCGGCTATGAGATTGCGTTCCATCATCTCGGAAAGCCTGCGTAACATCTCGTGCGGCGCCTCACGCGCGTTCGCGCTCATGCTCGCGGTGGCATTGGCGGGGGCTCTGCTGGGCGGGGCGGAAGCCGTGTCCGTGGTCGCGTTGGAGAACGAGGCCGTAACCCGCATCCGCGCCAACGCGGACGTCGCCACCATCGTCGGCGGTGTTGTCGACGGCGTGGCCTGCGAACGGCTGTCCGAGGCCGGGGGAGGGCCGTCGATATCCGGCGCGATGCGCGATGGATCCGAAGTCGAGTTTCTCGCCACGCCTGGCAAAACCCTGGGCTCCTACGAGGTGACCGGCGGCGTCATCGACCTGCTCGCCTCGGGAACCACCGGCATGCGATCCGACACGTCCGGCGCGTGGGTGTCCCGGGAAGTGGCGCAGGACTTCGGGCTGACGGTCGGCAGCCGGATCCAAACCGACCAAGGGGATATCTCCATCGCGGGAGTGTTCGACTGGCCCAACGACGGACGCGACACCCGTTTCGCCTACGCGCTCGTCATCCCCACCTCCGCGTCCGACGGCGACTATCAGGAATGCTGGGCCAAACAATGGCCGACAAGCGACGGACTGGACACGCTGCTGTACACCACGGCCGGCTCCGCCACCGCGTCCGACGGCACGCGGTCGCAGCCCGGCGTGACCCGGCTCAACAAAGGCTTCGACACGCATTACGACGCTCAAGCGACCTACCTAACGCGCATAACCCGGATCATGCCCTACCTCGCATTGGCGGTCGGCATGCTGATCGGCGTCGTGGCCGTGAGACGCCGACGGCTCGAATACGCCGGCGCTTTGCATTCGGGGCAATTCAAAGGCGCGCAACTGCTCGGCATGCTCACCGAAACCCTGATCTGGTGCGGGGCGGGCAACATATGCTCATGCGCGCTACTCACCGCCTACTGCGCGCGCGCCGTACCCGCCGACACCGCCACGGTGCTGATGGGATCCATACGCATGCCGCTGGCGTTGCTCGCCGGCACGGTCGCCGCCGTATTCGCCACCGGCCTGACCATCCGCGAATCCCAACTCTTCCGCCTCTTCAAACACCGGTGAATTACACCTACAAGTGTCTCCGATGAGGTATGGAAGCAGTCCGTCGTATTGGCCAATAACGGAACCATCACGCGCTGTCCCCTAAATGGGGGACAAAAATATCGGATGCCTTGCTAAATTAGGATGATAGAAAAGGTTTTCGATTCAACAGTCGAAGGCCAGTGTTGTCAGGGAGAGTGCGCCGCGGCACTGATACCGGTGTATTTATTCTGCCGCTACGAGCTATCTCGAAGAGAGACTACGGCAAGTCCAAGAGTCAAAATGAGATGAAAGATGGGATTGACTCCATGAAGAGAGGAGCGAATATGCACGGCATCATCGCACATACGCAACGCAGCGCGTATCGCACTGCGTTCAAAGGAAGCGCCGCCCTACTGGCGAGTCTGTGGATGGTCGCGGCGTTGTCCGGCTGCGGTGGCGGCGATGGTACCGCCAGTCCGGCAGGGGAGCAGACATTCGAGGAGGAGGTGGCTTCGGCGGAGCGGTATGGTCCGCTGGTCGATGATTGGAAAGCTGAGCTTGAATCGGGGGATTTGAGCGATTTCGAACGCGGGGTGTTGCAGCGGGCGGTCGAAACCGGCCGGATCTCGCAGGATGATTACGAGCAGGCCCAGGCGTTGTACGTGCGGTGCATGGAGACCAGCGGATACGACCATCTGGTGTTCGACAAGCTGCCCAACGGGTTGTATTCGTTGTCCGACGAGTCGCAGACCGATGACGGGTATTTCGACGCGGTGATGACATGCTCGCAGGGCACCACTTCCGTCATCGAGGCGGAATACCGCGACCAGCAGGACAATCCTGATCGATACAAGGACAGAGGAATCGTGGCGGTGCAGTGCCTGCGCGAGGCCGGAATCGTGGATGATTCCTATACCGCGGCCCAGTTCAACAGCGGTTTGGACCGTCTGTCATCGTCACGTTCCTCGGGATCGGGAGGAAATCCGTCGGCGGCGTTCGGCTTCCCCGTGGATTCGGATGACGAGCAGACGCTGTTCTGCATTTCGTTGGGCGGATTGAGTCTCGGCGGCGATTTCGGCTCCGACTCCGACGAATAGGGGGAATTCATGGTGGGGAAGAAAGAAGGACGGTCCGCAAAGTTCGGTGGGGATTCGCGGCTCCGGGTTCGGAATCGCCCGGCGTTTCTGGCGTTGTTATGCGTGGCGTGTCTGGTCGTCGGACTGGCGGTCGGTTATGCGCTGGTTCCGTCTCCCGTGCCGGACGCGCTTCGCGCGCCGTCTGATTCGGGGAGCGTGCCCGTTGTGGAGGAGTCGTTCGATGACGAGCGGACGGTCGTGGCCGTTCCCCAAGTGAATCAGGGACAGAGTCTTGCCTGGCAGGGCGGCGGCACGGTGACGTCGCTTTCCGTGGGCGATGGATCGACGATCGAATCGGGGTCGTCCCCGTTCGCGGTCGATGGAACGCCGGTGGTCGCCTTGTACACCGAGGTGCCCTTGTACCGCGATCTGCAGGCCGGCATGTCCGGCGGGGACGTCGGCGCGCTGCGTGACGAATTGGTCCGTCTGGGCTATGCCGCGCAGGTGGACGGCGCGTCGCACGACGTGTTCGATTCCTCGCTGTGGTGGGCGGTGGCCGCGTTGCAGGAGGCCCACGGGCTGGAACAGACCGGTGTGGTGTCGTTGCAGGGCGTGCTGTGGTTGCCGCGGCAGTCCGTGGTGTTGGAGGATTGCATGCTGGTCCGGGGCCAGGCCGCGCCGCAGGAGATCGGCGTGATGGCATCGTCCATCCAATCCATCGACGTCACCTTGCCGGACACGCTGGCGCAGGGGGAGCGTGTCATCACGATCGCGGGGGAGGAGACCGCTCTGCCTGAGGACGGTCGGATTGTGGACGAGGCGTTCCTCGACAAGGTCGAGGGGACTTCGCAGTTCGCCGTATGGCTGATGACGGACGAAGGGCAGCGTTCGGGTCTGGATGCGACCATACGACTCAAAGAGCCGATAACGGCGTTGAAGGTGCCCGCAGGTTCGGTGTTCTCGATTCTCGACGGGGTCGGTTGCGTCAGGCATGACGGCGAGGCGGTACCCGTCCGGCTGTACGGTTCGCAGAACGGATATGCGATGGTCGGACTATTGGACGGTTCCGATGCGTCCGGACTGCGGTCGGTGGATGTTTCCGACGGGAGCTCCGACATCACCTGTCCCGCGACGGTGGGGGAGACGGATGACAAGGGCGACGCCGCCGGGGAGGAAACCTGATGGCGGGCGGTGGCGAGGCGACCCGCGGAGTCGAGGTCGACGATCTGGGGCACCGGTTCGCGGGCTCGCCGTTCCTGTGGCGGCATGTGTCGTTCGCTGTGCGCGACGGCGAGATACTGGCGTTGTGCGGACGGTCGGGCTGCGGCAAATCGACGATGCTGTCGATTATCGCCGGTTGGGAGAATCCGACGGAGGGCGTGGTGCGCAGGGGAGAGCCGTGCCGGATCTCCTGGGTGTTCCAGAACCCGTATGGGGCGGCGTGGCGCACGGTGCTCGACATCGCGGCCTATCCGCTGCTCGCGGCCGGACACACGCGCTCATATGCCGAGGAGCAGGCCAGAAGCATATTGGATTCCTTCGGCCTGTCGGCGCTGGAGAACCGTCTGTTCCAGGAATTGTCGGGTGGTGAGGCGCAGCGGCTGATGCTGGTGCGAGCCATCAACGCGCAGCCAAACGTGTTGCTGGTGGACGAGCCGACCGCGCAGTTGGACACGCGTACGGCTGATTTGGTCAACTCCACGTTGTCGCAGCTCGCGCGCTCCGGAGCCGCGGTCATCATCGCCACACACGACCCGCGCACCCGCGAAGCATGCGACCGCGTCATCGACCTTGACCTGTACGCCAGATCGGAGTGAGCGATGAGGCTGAGAGAGATCATACGCGAGGCGTGGAGGGATATGACCTCCGGCATGGCCGGTGCCGTGCCGCTGGTGTTGCTGTCGTTTCTTCTGGTGTTGTGCTGCGCGGGATTGGATGTCTGGCAGATACTCGACGTGGAGAGTCAGGCGATCGAATACCGGGAGGCCAAAGGGAACGTCACGCTTATCAAGAACGAGGATGGCGTCGATGGGAGGGCCTGCGCGCAGCTGACGTCGCAAGACGGCATCGAGGCGTCCGGCGCGTTGCGTCAGGCCGGGGAGATGACCCTGAACGTGCTGCCCGACAATCGGTTCGTCATCTATGAGGTCACGGACGGTCTGCTCGACGTGGTGGACGCCGGCAACGACGACCATCAGGGGGTGTGGCTGCCGCGAGCGGTGGCCGAGAAGCTAGCGGTGTCGCAGGGCGCGGTGTTGGAGACGACGCAGGGTGAGATTCGGGTGGCCGGCGTGTACGACTGGGCCGAGGACGGGCGCGACTCCCGCATCGGCTATGCGGTGCTGATGCCGGTGGCGTCGTATGGTGCCTTCGACGAATGTTGGGCGTCGGTGTGGCCGTCCTCGGATATGACCGACACGCTGCGTCTGAGCGTGTTCTACAGCATGGACCCGTCGCATTCCCAGACCGGTCAGGTGAACTACACCTTGGGGGACACGATGGATGCGTATGGGATGTTCTCGTCCCGTCTGACCAGATTCGCCGTGCCCGCGGCCGGCGTGCTGATGGCGTTGGCCGCCGCCGCGTTCTGCCGAAGAAGGAAGCTGGAATTATCGGGCAATATGCATGCCGGTGCGGGCAAATCGGCCGTGGTGCTGCAGATGGTGGTGGAGCATCTGGTTCCCGTCCTGATCGGCTGGGCCAGCGCATACGCCGCGCTGTACGTCATGATCCGCCTGCAGGGCATGACAAGCGCTCCCGACGTGTTCATGATCGAACTCAAGGAAGGCCTATGGGTGCTCTTCGGCGCATGGGCCGGAACCATGGCCGCCGCGCTGACCATCCGGGAACGAGACCTGTTCACCCACTTCAAAACCCGCTAGCGGTCATGAATTCGCTTCAACCATCTTTCTCGCGTCCCTGTTGGCCACCAATACGGGCGGTTACCTTATCGTCCGGGCGGTCAGCAACCCATTCGGGCGGTTACCTTATCACTTGGGCGGTTTCATCGGTCTACGGGCGGTTTGTTCTCCTGCTGAATTAAAGCCGATACGGCTGGAATGAGAATGCTGGATTCGTAGAAACGGCTATTTTCCAACGATTTGATGATTATGCTCATCGTACGCGGGATGACTACACCACAAACGGCTACCGCCCGAGACCTGATAAAACCGCCCGAAGCTTGACGAAACCGCCCGAACGTGCGTGCAGCCGCCCGTTGGATCTCTTGTATCCTGACCAACATGGCGGAAATGATAGATATACGAAAAAACCTCGCCGTTCGGCGAGGCCTCATGGAGCGGACAACGGGACTCGAACCCGCGGTCTCAACCTTGGCAAGGTTGCGCTTTACCAACTAAGCTATGTCCGCGAAGGATTCCCGCCGTGAGAAGCGGGATTCCGGTGGGCGATGTAGGAATCGAACCTACGACCCCTTCGGTGTGAACGAAGTGCGCTAGCCGCTGCGCCAATCGCCCGTAATAATACGGTATTCAGTTATCACCGGCCGGATTGCTCCGACCTGAGTGGGCGATACAAGATTCGAACTTGTGACCCCTTCCGTGTCAGGGAAGTGCGCTACCACTGCGCCAACCGCCCGGGTCTGCGTCTCAGTCGACTGGTTGCCCAGTCACCTGAGAGGTGGGTACGAGAGTCGAACTCGTCTATACGGCTTTGCAGGCCGCTGCCTAACCGCTTGGCTAACCCACCATATAGGTTCGTCAACTCTTCGGACCTAGAGCGGACAACGGGACTCGAACCCGCGGTCTCAACCTTGGCAAGGTTGCGCTTTACCAACTAAGCTATGTCCGCATGTGTTCCCAGCGGTTTGTACCCGCCGAAGCACGAGTCACTACTATAACCACATCGGCGTAATTTGCAAAACAGGGCGTGTCGCGCAGCCGATACAGTGGGTTTTCCGCATCGTTCCGCCATTCCTCGCTTACGGCTGAAGCGGATGCGCAAGCGGAAAAACCGCTACTGTAGAAAACATGACAGAAGATACGAAGCAGCGGTCCGGCCTGGTGATGGTGGCCGCGTTCGATGGCTGGAACGACGCGTGCCAGGCGGCCACCAATGTGATCCGCCATCTGGTCAAACACTATGAGTCGCGCGAGATTCGCCATATCAGCTGCGACGGGTTCTACGATTACCAGGTGTCGCGTCCCATGATGTGCCATGTCACCGGCCGCGCCCGCATCATCTGGCCTCAGACGACGTTCTATGAGATCGCGCTTTCGCGCAGGCAACGCATCATCGCGCAGATCGCACCGGAACCCAACTACCGTTGGAGGGAATACTGTCGGCAGAGCCTGCATATCGCCGAGGAGCTGGACGTCGACCATGTGGTCACTTTGGGCGCCATGTTCGCCGACTGTCCGCATACGCGTCCGTTGCCGATAAGCATCAGCAGCGGAAGCCGCGCCTGCGAGGACGACCGGCAATACAACGGTCCGATCGGCATTCCGACGGTATTGGACGCGATGGCCGACGAAGCGGGCTTCGCCACGACCTCGATGTGGGTGTCCCTTCCGCAGTATCTCGGCAGCGAGGAATGCGCGCAGGGCACTTTGGAACTGATGCGTGGACTCTCATGCCTCACCGGCATCGAATTCGACGAGAGCGGCTTGGCGGAGAAAACCAGACGATGGGAGGCGCAGGCCTCCATGCTGCTTCGCTGCAACGACCATCTCGCCGATTACGTGCGTCATCTGGAGCGTGAATACGACCTCAACGCCGAAGCCGAACGCGACGCCTCCATCGGCGCGCCGCAGGCCGAGCAACTCGTGAAGGAAACCGAGGATTTCCTGCGCAGCATGGGGTGATAGCAGCTTACCTTTTAGCGTCCTAAGAGAAGGAAGTCAAGAGGGAGTATCGATAGATGGCGTTATGCGCAGGATTGTCTCCGCACGACTTTATCCTTGCCTCTGTTGCATATAACCAGTCCAGGTCTGTTTTAGTAACGCGGACCCCGAAAGATAGGACATTATCATGGCTGCAAGCCCCATCTCCATTACGGTCAACGGCGAAGCGAAGGAGGTGGAGGCAACCACCACCGGCACCGAGCTGTTCGCGGACGACAAGAACATCATCGCCGTGCGTCTCAACGGCGAACTGCGCGACCTCTACACTCCGCTGAGCGACGGCGACACGGTCGAATCGGTGGCCCTCGACTCCGAAGACGGCCTGAACATCATGCGCCACTCGGCCACGCACGTCATGGCGCAGGCCGTGCAGGAGATCTACCCGAACGCCAAGCTGGGCGTCGGACCGGTTATCGAGAACGGCTTCTACTACGACTTCGACGTGGATACGCCCTTCACTCCGGAGGATCTCAAGGACATCGAGAAGCGCATGCAGCGCATCATCAAGTCCTCCCAGTCGTTCCGCCGCCGCGTGGTGACTAAGGAAGAGGCTTTGGCCGAGGAGGCCGACCAGCCGTACAAGATCGAGCTCATCAACGACAAGCAGGCGCATCTCGACCCCGAGGCCGCCACCGAAATCGATGAGAAGGAGCTGAGCTTCTACGACAACGTGGACCGCGACGGCAATGTGGTGTGGAAGGACCTGTGCCGCGGCCCCCACCTGCCGAACACCCGTTTCATCAAGGCGTTCAAAATCGAGCGTTCCGCCGCGGCCTACTGGCGCGGCAGCGAGAAGAACCCGATGCTGCAGCGCATCTACGGCGTGGCGTTCTTCACCAAGGATGATCTGAAGGCCTATCAGACCCGTCTCGAGGAGGCCGCCAAGCGCGACCACCGAAAGCTCGGCGCGTCCATGGACCTGTTCTCCTTCCCGGACGACATCGGTCCCGGCCTGGCCGTGTTCCACCCCAAGGGCGCCGCGATCATCAACGCCATGGAGGACTATTCGCGCGAGATGCACCGCAAGCACCACTACAGCTTCGTGCAGACCCCGCACATCACCAAGGGTGGCCTGTACGAGACCTCCGGCCACCTGCACTGGTACAAGGACGGCATGTATCCGGCCATGCACCTCGACGAGGAGCGCGACGCGGAAGGCAACATCACCAAGCCGGGCGCGGACTACTACCTGAAGCCGATGAACTGCCCGATGCACAACCTGATCTTCAAGGCGCGCCAGCGTTCCTACCGTGAACTGCCGCTGCGCCTGTTCGAGTTCGGCACCGTGTACCGCTACGAGAAGTCGGGCGAGGTGCACGGCCTGACCCGCGTGCGCGGCCTGACGCAGGACGATTCCCACATCTACTGCACCCGCGAGCAGATGAAGGACGAGCTGGCCAACCTGCTCACCTTCGTGCTGAACCTGCTCAAGGACTTCGGCCTGACCGACTTCTATCTGGAGCTGAGCACCAAGGACGAGCACAAGTACGTCGGCTCCGACGAGATCTGGGAGGAGGCCACCAACACGTTGCGCGAAGTGGCCGAGGCGTCCCATCTCGACCTCGTGGCCGATCCGGGCGGCGCCGCGTTCTACGGTCCGAAGATCTCCGTGCAGGCCCGCGACGCGATCGGCCGCACCTGGCAGGTCTCGACCATCCAGCTCGACTTCAACCTGCCGGAGCGCTTCGACCTCGAATACATCGCGGCCGACGGCACGCACCAGCGTCCGGTGATGATCCACCGCGCCCTGTTCGGTTCCATCGAACGTTTCTTCGCCGTGCTGCTCGAACACTATGCGGGCGCGTTCCCGGCGTGGCTCGCCCCCGTGCAGGTGCTCGGCGTGCCGGTGACGGACGAGGTCGCACCGCATCTGGCCGGTTTCGTCAAGTCCCTCGAGGACGAGATGGTGCGCTGCGAGGTGGATTACTCCGCCGACCGCTTCGGCAAGAAGATCCGCAACGCATCCAAGTCCAAGGTGCCGTTCATCCTCATCGTGGGCGACGAGGACATGGCCAACAACGCGGTGAGCTTCCGCTTCCGCGATGGCAGCCAGCTCAACGGCGTGCCGGTGGACGAGGCCCGCGCCAAGATCCTCAAGGCGATCGCCAAGCGCGTGCAGGTCAACTCCGCCGACGATTTCACCGCCGCCACAGCGGAATAAACACCCATTATTCCGTCATTCCGAGCGGGACTTCGTTTCGCCCGTCATCCCGAGCGGGGTTTCGTCTCACCCGTCATCCCGAGCGGAGGCCGAAGGACGAAGTCGAGGGATCTCCTCGCGTGATCATGAGAAGAGATCCCTCGACTCCACTTCGTTCCGCTCGGGATGACGGGTGAACGAAGCTGAGCTCGGGATGACGGAATAATTCGTATAAGCACACAGCACGAAGGAGCGAATATGACCGACGAACACGTGCGTGTCGATGATCCGGCGGGGTTCCCTCCGCAGGAGGACACGGTGGAACGGCTGTGGACGCCGCAGCGCATGACCTATGTGCTGCGTGATTCCTCCGACCGCCCCGCCAAGCCGAAAGCCAAGGAGTGCCCGTTCTGCGCGGGACCTGCCAAGTCCGACGAGGACGGCCTGATCGCGTGGCGCGGCACGCACGTGTTCGCCATCATGAACCTCTACCCATATAACGTGGGTCATCTTATGATCTGCCCGTACCGTCATGTGGGGCTTCTCACCGATTTGGACGACGCCGAGCTCTTCGAGTTCGAGAAGGCGACCACGCTGTCCATGAAGGTGATGGAGACCGTCTCGCATCCCGACGGATACAACATCGGCATCAACCAAGGCGAGGTGGCCGGCGCGGGCGTGGCCGCGCACCTGCACCAGCATGTGGTGCCGCGGTGGAACGGCGACGCCAACTTCATGCCGATCGTCGCACAGACCCGCACCATGCCGATTCTGCTCTCCGACCAGCGGACCGCCTACGCGGCGGCCTTCGCGGATCTCGCGCCGCGGTTCGACCTGCCCGCGTCTTCCACTATCTGAGGAAACGCCGGCGTTTGTCGGCGAACCGCTTTAAAATCAATTCGTTTGTCTTATCGTCTAGCCTGAACGGAGCAATATGTCAGGGCATTCCAAGTGGGCGACCACCAAGCACAAGAAGGCCGCCATCGACGCCAAGCGCGGCAAGCTCTTCGCCAAGCTCATCAAGAACATCGAGATCGCGGCCCGTATGGGCGGCGGCGATCCGGACGGCAACCCGAGCCTTGCCGACGCCATCTACAAGGCGAAGAAGGCCTCCATGCCGGCCGACAACATCAAGCGCGCCGTCAAGCGCGGCTCCGGTGAGGAAGCCGGCGGCGCCAACTATGAGGACATCGTCTACGAGGGCTACGCTCCCGCCGGCGTGGGCCTGATCATCGAATGCCTGACCGACAACCGCAACCGCGCGGCCGCCGACGTGCGCTCCACCCTGACCAAGGGCAACGGCTCGCTGGCCACCACCGGTTCCGTGAGCTTCAACTTCGAGCGCAAGGGCCAGATCGCCATCCCGTCCGAGGGTGTGGACTTCGACGACCTGTTCGAGAAGGCCGCCGAGGCCGGTGCAGAGGATGTGGCCGACGAGGGCGAGATGTTCGTCGTCACCACCGACCCCTCCGATATGCACACGGTGCGTCAGGCCCTGCTGGACGCCGGCTACGAGTACGACTCCGCCGATCTGGTCATGGCCCCGAAGAACGAGGTGGAGCTCAGCCTCGAGGACGCCCGCAAGGTCTCCAAGCTCATCGACAATCTGGACGACCTTGACGACGTGCAGAATATCTACTCCAACTGGACCGCCTCCGACGAGGTGATGGCCCAGCTCGACGAGGAGTAATCCTCGTGATCATCCTTGGCGTCGACCCCGGGCTCACACGCTGCGGGGTCGGCGTGATCGAAGCCGGCGCGCACCGCCGGCTTTCGTTTATCCACGTCGACGTCGTGCGTTCCTCGCCGGATATCTCGCAGGATCTGCGATTGTTGGCGGTGTACAACGGGCTGGCGGAGAAGATGGAGCGATTCGCGCCCGACGCGGTGTCCATCGAGCGCGTGTTCGCCCAGTCGAACCGCAACACCGTGCTCGGCACCGCGCAGGCGGCCGGCATGGCGATGCTGGCCGCGGCGCAACGCGGCATTCCTGTGGCCCTGCATACGCCCACCGAGGCGAAGCTGGCGATCACCGGCAACGGCCAGGCGGAGAAGATCCAGGTGGAGCGCATGGTCACACGCATCCTCAACCTGTCGAAGATGCCGACTCCGGCCGATGCGGCCGACGCGTTGGCGTTGGCGATCTGCCATGCGCTGCGCCCCTCCGGCGCGTTGCAGGGCGGCGAACGCGAACAGCATCTGACTCCCGCGCAACGCCAATGGGCCGAAGCCGCGCAAAAGTCCTCCCGCCGCCGCATCAACGCAGACCGTGGAATGTGACCGGCCGCAATTCCTTCGGAATTGCATAAGCCGGTCACGCGAGCCGGAAACAGTGAAAGCCCAGTGGGCTTTCACCCGGCGGAGCCATCCATATAACAAAACCCACACCCGAATAACCCGGTCACACATTCTCCATCCGCCCCCATATGATACACTTCGAACAGTTGTTCGACTTTGGAGGACGCATATGATTGGAATGCTGACCGGGCGGGTGGAATCCGTGGATGCCGATTCCGCGCTGATCGACGTCGGGGGAGTGGGATACGAGGTGCGTATGCCTGCCGCCGATCTGGGCCGCATCCACATGGGCCAGGAGGTGCGCGTCCACACCTATCTCAATGTGTCGCAGGACGCCATCACCCTGCACGGTTTCCTCGACGCCGCCGCGAAGAAAACCTTCCTGCAGCTGATCAAGGTCTCCGGCATCGGCCCCAAGGTCGCCCAGTCGCTGCTTTCCACGCTCACGCCCGGCCAGCTGGCCCGCGCGATCGCGGACAACGACGCCACGGCCCTCGCCAAAGCGCCCGGTTTGGGCAAGAAGGGCGCGCAGAAGATCATCCTCGAGCTCAAGGGATCAATCGATTTGAGCCAGGTCGAGGGAGCCGCCGCGTCCGCGAACGCCCAGACAGCCGAAGAGGACGCCGGCACGCATCAGGTGGTCGAAGGCCTGATGTCGCTCGGCTGGCGTCAGCAGGACGCCGAACAGGCGGTGGCCGAAGCGTGCCGAGACAACGCCATCGACACGCCGCTCGCAGCCGAGGATGTGCCGCGCGTGCTGCGGCTCGCTTTGACTCTTATGGATAGGGGACGCTGATGAACAACGCATCGACGCCGCTGGACGAAACCCCCGCATACGGCCAGTCGAACACCGGAGCGAACGAGGAATCCCTGCGCATGGTCTCCTCCCAGCCCATCGGCAACGAGCCGGTGAGCGACGAGGAGTTGCGCCCCCACGCGCTCGACGGCTTCATCGGACAACCGACCCTCAAAGCGCAGCTGCAGCTGTTTTTGGATGCCGCGCGCAAACGCGACGTTCCGCCCGACCATATCCTGCTCGCGGGCCCTCCCGGATTGGGCAAAACCACATTGGCGATGATCGTGGCCAACGAGTTGGGCGTGCCTATCCGCGTCACCTCCGGCCCCGCCATCCAGCATGCCGGTGATCTCGCTTCAATCCTGAGCTCGCTCGATACCGGCGAGGTGCTGTTCATCGACGAAATCCACCGTCTGCCGCGCGCGGCCGAGGAACTGTTGTATATCGCGATGGAGGATTTCCGCGTGGATGTGATGGTGGGCAAGGGACCCGGCGCCACGTCCATTCCGCTCACCCTGCCGCGGTTCACGGTGATCGGCGCCACCACGCGCGAAGGCATGCTGCCCTCGCCTCTGCGCGCGCGTTTCGGTTTCACCGCGCATCTCGACTTCTATCCGATCGACGAGCTGGAGCGGCTGATCGATCGCTCGGCCGGCGTGTTGGGCGTCAATCTCGACGAGGGCGCGGCCGCCCAGCTGGCCATGCGTTCGCGGGGCACGCCGCGTATCGCCAACCGTCTGCTGCGCCGCGTGCGCGACTGGGCCATCGTGCACGATCTCATCGTGGTGCGCTCCGCGGACGTCAAGGAGGCGTTGGATCTCTATCAGATCGACGCGGAGGGTCTGGATCGTCTGGACATCGCCGTGCTCAAGGCAATCGTGACCAATTTCAACGGCGGACCGGTGGGATTGAACAATCTCGCGGCCATGGTGGGGGAGGAGTCCGAAACCGTGGAGACGGTGTGCGAGCCGTATCTGGTGCGCGAGGGATTCCTCGCCCGCACGCCGCGCGGCCGCATCGCAACCGAGAAGGCGTGGAGGCATCTGGGATTGGTTCCCCAGGATGATGTCAGCAAGCTCTTTTAGAATCTTCAAGGCCAGATAGTCCGTTTTCCATCATCAAGGAGTTTCTCTTGGGTAGTTCGCTTTTCCTCATCGTCATCATGGTCGCTATGATCGGCATGATGTGGTGGCAGTCCCGCAAGGCCAAGCAGCAGCAGGCGGAGCGTCAGGACTTCCGCGCCAACCTGCAGCCGGGCACCGAGATCATCACCATCGGCGGCGTGATCGGCAAGGTCGTCTCCGTGGACGTCCAGTACGAGGAGATCGTCATCGACTCCGAAGGCTCGCTGATGCGTTTCTCCTTCAACGCGATCAGCAAGGAATACGTGCGTCCCGCCTACGTCTCCGACGATGAGGTGGATGAAAACGGCAACCCGATCGAGCAGAACGACGACGAGGCGCAGGTGCCGATGGACCAGGCGCTCGAATCGGCGGAGAACGCGGCCGAGACGACCGAAACCGTCGAAGCCAAGGTCGTGGACACCGAGGTTGCCGACGAGCAGCCGCAGGAAGCCGCCAAGTAACCCGCGCCTCACACCGCGCATTGTTTTTTCGCCCGCCAATCGTCATATGGAGAGCCATATCGCCATGCCGAACACCGATATCGCCATCGCTGATCTGGGCAAGATCGGGGCCGAGGACGCCTCGTATCTCGTCTCACTGATTCGTTCGATTCCCGGATTTCCCAAAGAGGGCATCATCTTCCGCGACTTCATGCCGGTGCTGGCCGATGCCAAAGGCCTGCACTTGATGATGCAGGCGCTGGAGGCGGCACTGCCCGTGCCCGCCGAGGATTTCGACGCCGTCGCCGGTCTGGAAGCCCGTGGTTTCCTGTTCGGCCCCGCCTTGGCCGCGCATCTGGGCAAAGGCTTCATCGCCGTCCGAAAAGCGGGCAAACTGCCGCCCCAGACCATTCGCGAATCCTATGATTTGGAATACGGCAGCGAAAGCGTCGAAATCGAAGCCGAAGCCGTCAAACCCGGCGAACGCGTGCTTATCGTGGACGATCTGATCGCCACCGGAGGCACCGCGGCGGCGGGCGCGGAACTCATCGAACGCGCCGGCGGCAAGGTTGTGGGATTCAGCTTCGTGATGGGCCTCGACGGCTTGAACGGCACCGCCAAACTCGGCGGCCGACCCACCAGCGTGCTGGTCACCATGCCGGCCTGACCTGCAAAGGTTCCATACCCACCCATTCCAAGGAAGCATCCATGGATCTTTACGAATACCAAGCCAGAACGTTGCTTGAAGAACAGGGCATACCGACTCCCAAAGCCGTGTTCGCGCAGAATTCCCATGAGGTGGCCGAAGCCGTCGAGACGGTCGGCCTGCCCTGCGTGATCAAAGCCCAGGTCAAAATCGGCCACCGAGGCCAGGCAGGCGGCGTCAAGCTCGCCAAAACCCTCGACGAGGCCATTCTCGCCTCCGAGGCGATTCTGCCCATGAGCATCCACGGACACAAGGTGTCCGGCGTGCTGGTGGCCGAAGCCAAGAACATCCTGCATGAGTATTACGTGTCCATTTCGGTGGACCGTTCCTCCCGCGACTACGATGTGCTGGCCACCGCCGCGGGCGGCACCGAGGTCGAGGAGATCGCCAGGGAGCATCCCGAATCGGTGAAGCGCCTGCATATCAACGCGCTGGATGAGTTCGACATCGAAGCCGCCACCCGTATGGCCGAGAGCATCGGCTTCTACCATGCCGACGTCGACCAGGCGGCGCAGATCCTGCTCAAGATGTGGCGATGCTTCAAGGAGAACGACGCCACGCTGGTGGAGATCAATCCTTTGGCGAAGATCGGCGACCCCGACGACGAATCCTCGAAGACGCTGTGCGCGCTCGACGCCAAAATCTCCTTGGACGACAACGCGGCCTTCCGCCACGACGGATGGAAGCGTTTCGAAGACGCCGTCCAGGCCGACCCGTTCGAGCAGCGCGCCCGCGAATACGGACTGCATTACGTGCATCTCGACGGTGAGGTCGGCGTGATCGGCAACGGCGCGGGACTGGTGATGAGCTCGCTCGACGCCGTCTCCGGCGCCGGAGAGGAGCAAGGCACCGGCATCAAGCCGGCGAACTTCCTCGACATCGGCGGCGGCGCGTCGGCGCAGGTGATGGCCACCAGTTTGGACATCGTGCTTTCCGACCCGCAAGTCGAATCGGTGTTCATCAACGTGTACGGAGGCCTGACCTCCTGCGAGCAGGTGGCCGAAGGCATCCTCGAAGCGGTGGCCGCCCGCGGCGGCTCCAAGCCGCTGGTGGTGCGTTTCGACGGCAACGCGGCCGACGAGGGGCTGAGCACGCTCGCCAAGGCGAACAATCCGAACGTCCATGTGGCACAGACCATGGAGGAGGCCGCCAGCCAGGCCGCGCGCATCGCGGCCGAGGCGGTCCAGTCGAAGGAGGCGCGCTGATGACGCTGTTCATTGAAGACGGGGCCCCGGTGATCGTCCAAGGCATGACGGGGCACCAGGGTATGACCCACACCGCGCGCATGCTCAAGGCCGGCACCAACATCGTCGGCGGCGTGAACCCCCGTAAGGCCGGCACCACCGTCGATTTCCCCTCGGCAAGCGACGGCCGGGACGCGCACGTTCCCGTGTTCGCCACCTGCGAGGAGGCACAACAGGCCACAGGAGCCAAAGCCAGCGTCGTGTTCGTGCCCCCGCGATTCGCCAAGGGCGCGGTGGTCGAAGCCATCGAAGCGGGCATCGAGCTGATCGTGGTGATCACCGAAGGCATCCCGGTGGCGGACTCCGCCTACTTCGTCGCCCTCGCGCGCCGCAAGGGCGTGCGTCTGGTCGGCCCCAACTGCCCGGGCCTGGTCACGTTGGGCGAGCCGGGTGTGAATCTCGGCATCATCCCAGACGGCATCGTGTCGCGCGGACCGCTGGGATTGGTGTCGAAGTCCGGCACGCTGACCTACCAGCTGATGGGGGAGCTGAGCGATATCGGATTCACCGCATGTCTGGGTGCCGGCGGCGACCCGATCGTCGGCACCACCCTGCAGGAGGCGCTGGAGGCGTTCGAAGCCGATGAGCGAACCAAGGCCGTGATGATGATCGGCGAGATCGGCGGCAATGCGGAACAGGACGCGGCCCAATGGGCCAGCGAGCACATGACCAAGCCCATCGTCGCCTACATCGCCGGATTCACCGCTCCGGAGGGCAAGCAGATGGGGCACGCCGGCGCCATCGTCTCCGGTGGCAAAGGCACCGCGCAGGATAAGAAGGAAGCGCTTGAGGCCGTCGGCATTCCGGTGGGCAAAACCCCGGGCCAGGCCGCCGCTCTGATGCGCGAGGTGCTCGCCAAACAGTCGCTGCTATGATCGACACCCTCAAACAGTGGGGCAGGGGACTGCTGCTTTCCATTCTCGCCATGGCCATCTTCGCGATATCGCTGGGATGCTGCATCGCGCTGATCCTGCTGGTCGTCTCGATGGAGGAGGGCGGGGACAACCTCTCCGCCCATACGGTGCCGCTCACGCAGGCCGTGGTGCTGCTCAGCCAAGGCATCGGTTTCACCACATCGTCCATCACGCTGACGATCATGCCGCTTGGTCTGACCATGCTGCTGATCGCGCTCATCGTCTCGCTGATCAAGCGTATGCGAGCCACTTCCCCGCATGCGTTGGCCGCGGGATTGGTGGGTTGGCTGGCGATCAACACCATGTTCAGGCAAGGCGTCGAAGTGGGGTTGACGGACGGTTTGGGAGTATCCCTGCTCAAATGCGCGGGGCTGTATGCGGTCGCCGCCGTCTGCGCCGTCTGCGCCAACGCTCAACTGCGGCACGGCGTGGCCAAGCTCATCCGGGACCATCTTTCCGCGTCCGTCCGCCATTGTCTGACGTGCGGCCTGATCCTGGCCGCCGTATTGCTGGGCGTGTACGCGCTCTGCGCCATAGGCACCGTGGTCTCGTGGGTGTGGATGAACCATGACGCGATGGCCGCGGTGTTCGATATGGCGGGCATGCAGACCGGATCGCGCGTGCTCACCACCATCGCCTCGCTGATCTGGCTGCCCAATCTATGCGTCTGGGCGTGCTCCTGGCTGTTCGGCGCCGGATTCGCGATCGGCGAGCTCGGCAGTTTCACCCTGTGGATCGGACAATCCAGTGGACTTCCAGCCGTCCCGATCTTCGGGCTGTTTCCGAACCCGGTCGAGAACGACATCCTGCGTACGGCATTGATGATGATTCCTCTGGCGACGGCCCTCATACTTGGATTGCTGGTCGTTTTTCTGCCGAGTGGTTTCGCGTATCGACCGATGCGGATGATGCATGAGCGAACCGATAAGCGTATGGTGCTCGATCTGGTGTATCCGGCGGCGGCCTTCTGCCTGGCCGGCGCGCTGGTGGCCGTCTGCTCCGCGGCCGTATTCGCCCTGTCCAACGGTTCGCTGGGGGAGCACAGGCTCGCCCATGTGGGCGTCGACGTGGTGCAATCCACTCAATCCGTCGGACGTCCCACCGCCATCGGACTGTTCGCCGCATGGCTGACGGCGCTTGTTGCCACCGCCGCGTTTTTCGGGATAGGCTGGATATCACGCCGTGTCTCGCAAACCCGCGACACGCACAGGCCGCCCCGCGCCGCCGCCGTCGCACGCACCGCCAGCGGCACCACGGACGCGAACGCGTCCGGTCAATCAACCGACTTGCAACCTTCAGATTCACAACCCAAGGAGGAACAGGATGACAAACACGAACCGACCGATTCGCCGAGCACTGGTATCGGTCTTCCATAAGGAAGGAATCGAGGTGCTCGCCGACGCGTTCGTGAAAGCCGGCACCGAGGTCGTCTCCACTGGGTCGACCGCCAAAACGCTCGCCGCGCTGGGCGTGAGCGTCACCGAAGTCAGTGAGGTCACAGGGTTCCCCGAAAGCCTGGACGGCCGTGTGAAAACCCTCGATCCGCATATCCACGCGGGCATCCTGGCCGACATGACCAACGCCGACCATGTGGCGCAGCTCGAGCAGCTGGGCATCAAACCCTTCGATCTGGTGGTCGTGAATCTGTATCCCTTCGCCGATACCGTGCGTTCCGGCGCCGAAACCGACGCCATCATTGAAAAAATCGATATCGGCGGCCCCTCCATGGTGCGCGGTGCGGCGAAGAACCATGCCACCGTTGCCATCGTCACCGACCCGCAGGACTACGCGCTGGTCGCCTCCCGCGTGGCCGACGGCACCGGCTTCTCGTTGGACGAGCGCCGTTGGCTCGCCGCCAAGGCCTTCGCGCACACCGCCGCCTATGACGCGACCATCAACGAGTGGACCGCCAAGCAGTGGCCCAAGCCCGCCACCGTGGCGGCCGACGACGAACAGGCCGACACGGCCAAGTTCCCCGCCCAGTTCACCCGCACGTGGGATCGCGCCAACACGCTGCGCTACGGCGAGAACTCGCACCAGCAGGCCGCGCTGTATCTCGATCCGCTCAACCAGACCGGCTTCGCGCATGCCGAGCAGCTCGGCGGCAAGCCGATGAGCTACAACAACTACGTGGACGCCGACGCCGCATGGCGCGCCGTGTGGGATATGGCCCCCTCCATCGCCGTGGCCATCGTCAAGCACAACAATCCGTGCGGTCTGGCCATCGGCGCCACCGCGGCCGAAGCCCACAAGAAGGCCCACGCCTGCGATCCGGTGAGCGCCTACGGCGGCGTGGTGGCCTGCAACACCACCGTCACGCTCGACATGGCCGAAAGCGTGCGTCCGATCTTCACCGAGGTGATCGTGGCCCCCGCCTACGAGCCCGAGGCTCTTGAGCTGCTGCAGACCAAGAAGAAGAACCTGCGTATCCTCAAGGTGGCCGAGCCGCCGAAGGGACACGAGCAGATCCGCGCCATCGACGGCGGACTGCTGGTGCAGGACACCGACCTGATCGACGCTCCCGGCGACGATCCGAACGGCTGGAAGCTCGTTTCCGGTGAAGCCGCGGACGCCGAGACCCTGAAGGATCTCGTGTTCGCATGGCGCGCCATCCGCTGCGTCAAGTCGAACGCCATTCTGCTGGCGCACGACCAAGCCACGGTCGGCATCGGCATGGGCCAGGTCAACCGCGTGGATTCCTGCCATCTGGCCGTCGAGCGCGCCAACACGCTGGCGGACAACGCCGATCGCGCCACCGGCGCGGTGGCCGCGTCCGACGCGTTCTTCCCCTTCGCCGACGGTGCCGAAATCCTGATCAAGGCCGGCGTCAAGGCGATCGTGCAGCCCGGCGGGTCCATCCGCGACGAGGAAGTGATCGAGGCGGCCAAGCAGGCAGGCGTGACCATGTACCTCACCGGCACGCGTCACTTCTTCCACTGATCGGCGAGTCATACGACAAAGGCCGGCCGGAGGAGATTCCGTTCCCTCCGGCCGGCCTTCGCATATCGCGACCGGCGTCGATTCGCCGCTTCGGACGTGACGCCTCTATAATGCAACAGTCGGCCGTTGAGCCGACCGCATATCGCAAACCCACGTGTAAGGACCGCCATGAAGAACCATCCGACCGTTTCCGAAACGAATGAGGGCAAGCCTTGGTTCGAATGGATCGTGCTCGCCATGGTGGCGCTTGCCGTCGTCGTGGCCTTCTTCGGATACACGATGGCCGCCACGGCGGTGCTCGCCGTGACGGCCATCGTCACCGGTGTTCTGCGTTTGGCGTTACGCGAACGCAGCCCCTGGAAAGTGCGCTCAGTGGCGTTCGACTCCTTCATCGGCATCGCGCTGGGCATCGGACTGCTCGTCACGTACTTCAGCATCAGCCTCATCATGTGAGTCCTCGGCCTCGACGAAATCCGCCTCGCCCGACAGGGTTTCGACGTCGTCGCCTTCGACGGCCACCACGGGCTTCGGACGGGACATGGCGTCGTTGATCATCTGCGCGGCGATCATCACCAGCGCCACCACCGCGGCGGCCAGCACCGGGCAGATCCAGAACACCCACAGCTGGGATAGCGGATTCTGCGTCAGTCCCTGGCCTTGTGCGGCGAGCGCGATACCCGTGGAGCGGGCCGGGTTCAGACCGGCGCCGGTCACCGGGTAGGTGATGGCGGTGGCAAGCGCGTAGGACAGGCCCATCATCCACACATGACGGTCGGAGGATTCGCCATGCTCGCCCAGCGAGGACATGGCGGCGGCGACCACCAGCAGCGCGGCGATCACCTCGATGATGATCGCCAGCGTGACCGAGAAGCTGATGTCGTACTGGCTGAGCACGGAGTAGGAGACGGAGCCCGCCTCGAAACCGTTGACCGCGCCGGGCAGCCAGATGCTCATCGTCACCGTCTCGTTGGTGGGGATCAGCGCGACCACCGCGAAGCCCGCGGCGATGGCGCCGAGCACTTGGGCGATCACATACAGCACGCCGTCGAGCACCTTGGTTTTCGAGGTGAGCACGGCGGCGACGGTCACCGCGGGATTGAGCTGGCCGCCGGAGACCTTCGAGAAGATCGCCGTCACCGCCGCATAGGCCAGACCGGTGGCCAGCGCGGCGAACACCACATTGATGCCGAATACGGCCGACCCCCAGGTCGAAAACGCGTAGATGGCAAAGCACAACAGGAAACTTCCAGCCAATTCCGCGGCCACGCGGATGGCCAAGGGCTGTTGCTTCGTTTCTTCCATGGTTGAATACCTCTGTTCTATTGGTAGAGCGGGAAGACCCGCCGAACGTCTGCCAGTGTAGCAGTACCCCGGCGGTACGATAGAATGGAAAGGTTGGGAATCGCTGGAAGAGTCGGCGGTTCGCCGGCATATGCATAAGAAACCACGCAAGGCGACCGCCTTGCCAGGCCACGTTGGGAGAACGATGCCACACGCATATTCCCGTGCCCAGAAGGCGCACGAAGACAACACCGATGGAATCCGTCTGCAGAAGCTGCTCGCTCAGGCAGGCTTCGGTTCTCGACGCAAATGCGAGGAGATGATCACCGACGGCCGTGTCGAGGTCGATGGCGAACTGGTCACCGAACTGGGCAGCCGCGTCGATCCAAGCAAACAGCAGATCCGCGTCGACGGTTCCCGTGTTCGTATCAACACCAATCACGTCACGCTCGCGTTGAACAAGCCCCGGCGCGTGCTCTCCGCCATGGACGATCCCAAGGGACGCTTCACGCTGCGCGACATCGTGGGCGACAAATACGACCGTATCTTCCATATGGGCCGCCTCGACTACGAGTCCGAAGGCCTGCTGCTCATGACGAACGACGGCGAGCTCAGCCAGCATGTGATGCACCCCAAGTACGAGGTGGAGAAAACCTATATCGCCACGCTCGAAGGCAAGATCAGCGGCACGGTGTGCCGCAGGCTGGTGACCACGGGCGTGCAGCTCGACGACGGCTGGATCAAGCTCGACCGTTGCTCGATCCTCGACTCCAACCGCGACAGCACCATCGTCAAGGTCGTGCTGCATTCGGGCAAGAACCGCATCGTGCGCCGCATCTTCGGTTCCATCGGATACCCGGTCAAGCGGCTGGTCCGCACGCAGATCGGCCCGATCAAACTCGGCGATCTGAAGCCGGGCTCCTACCGCGTGCTCAGCCAGACCGAAATCCGTTCGCTCTCCAAGGAGGTCGGCCTGTGATTCGCGTAGCCATCGACGGTCCCGCCGGCGTGGGCAAGTCGTCCACATCCAAGGCGTTGGCCAAGTATTTCGATTTCGCCTATCTCGACACGGGCGCGATGTATCGCGCCTGCGCCTGGTGGTGCCTGAACCAGGGCATCGATCTGGATGCCGAAACGGTTGACGAGCAGACCGTCACCGAGGCGGTGGGCGCGTTCTTCACCGAAGGCCATTTCGACATCAGCGTCGATCCGGACGATCCGCGCGTGACCGCCGACGGCGAGGACATCAGCCAGGCGATCCGCTCGTCCGAGGTCTCGTCGCATGTGTCGAAGGTCTCGAACATCATCCCCGTACGCCATGTGCTGATCGCCGCGCAACGCGCCTACATCGCGCGTGAGGCCGCGGCCGACTCGTATTCGCGAGGCGCGGGCATCGTGGCCGAGGGACGTGACATCACCACCGTGGTGGCGCCCGACGCCGAGGTGCGCATCCTGCTCACCGCCAGCGAGGCGGTGCGTCAGGCCCGCCGCACCGGACAGGCCGTCGCCGGCGTGGGCGCCGAGGACGTGGCGGCCCGAGACAAGGCCGACTCCCAGGTGACGAACTTCCTGACCGCCGCCGACGGCGTGCTCACCGTGGACAACTCCGACATGGATTTCTCCCAGACCTTGGATGTGCTGACCACCATCGTCGAGGATGCCATCGAAGAGCAGGAATACGAACAGTACGCCGCCAATCTCACCGGCTATGAGCTCGACGAGGGAGACGAGGCGCTGATCGAGGGACGCGGCTTCGCCGACGACTCCGCATCCGCAGGCCCGCGCCAGGTCGGCGTGCTCGCCGTCGTGGGCCGCCCGAACGTGGGCAAGTCCTCGCTGGTCAACCGCATCCTCGGCCGTCGCGCCGCGGTGGTGGAGGACACTCCCGGCGTGACCCGCGACCGTGTGAGCTATGACGCCGAATGGGCCGGAACCGACTTCAAACTCGTCGACACGGGCGGCTGGGAGGCCGACGTGGAGGGCATCGACTCGGCCATCGCCTCGCAGGCGCAGATCGCCGTGCAGCTGGCCGACGCCGTCGTGTTCGTGGTGGACGCCCAAGTGGGCATGACCGACACGGACGAACGCATCGTCAAGATGCTGCGCGCCTCCGGCAAGCCGGTGACGCTGGCCGTCAACAAAATCGACGATGGAGCAAGCGAATACATGGCCGCCGAATTCTGGAAGCTCGGACTCGGCGAGCCCTACGCCATCTCCGCCATGCACGGCAGGGGAGTGGGCGATCTGCTGGACGCCGCCCTGGACTCGCTGGCCAAGGCGGAGAAGACCTCCGGTTATCTCACGCCGACGAATCTGCGCCGCGTGGCTTTGGTGGGACGCCCGAACGTGGGCAAATCCTCGCTGCTCAACCAGTTGGCCGACGAGGAACGCGCCGTGGTCAACGATCTGGCGGGCACCACACGCGATCCGGTCGACGAGATCGTGACCATGGACGGCGAGGATTGGCTGTTCATCGACACGGCCGGCATCAAACGCCGTCAGCATAAGCTCACCGGCGCCGAATACTATTCGTCGTTGCGCACGCAGGCCGCCATCGAACGCGCCGAACTCGCGCTGGTGTTGTTCGATGCCTCACAGCCGATCTCCGATCAGGATCTCAAGGTGATGAGCACCGCGGTGGACGCGGGCCGCGCCATCGTGCTCGTGTTCAACAAATGGGACGCGATGGACGAGTTCGACAAGCAGCGTCTCGAACGTCTGTGGGCCACCGAGTTCGACCGTGTGACCTGGGCGCAGCGTGTGAATCTCTCCGCCAAAACCGGCTGGCACACCAACCGCCTGTCCAAGGCCATGCGCGAGGCGCTTCAATCCTGGGACCAGCGCGTGCCCACCGGCAAGCTCAACGCCTTCCTCGGACAGATCCAGGCGGCGCATCCGCACCCGCTGCGCGGAGGCAAGCAGCCTCGTATTCTGTTCGCCACGCAGGCCGGCACGCGTCCGCCGCGTTTCGTGATCTTCGCCACCGGCTTCCTGGAGCACGGCTACCGTCGCTTCCTCGAACGCTCCCTGCGCGAGGAGTTCGGTTTCGAAGGCTCGCCCATTCAGATTTCGGTGAACATCCGGGAAAAGAAGAAGCGCAAATAACGCCCATCACACCGTTTAAAAATATCGAAATTCGAGTTTGGTGTGTCGGGCCGGAACGCCTTGTTTAGGTAAAACGTTTGATTTCAGAGTTTGGTGTGCGAAAACGCTTACGAATGGCGAATTCGACACACCAAACTCTTTTCGTTTCACAACCCGTGTCGTATCGGTGATGTGCCCGATGTGCGCCCGATGGTGAAAACCCGAAGAAATAAGAAGGGCGGAATCTTGACGATTCCGCCCTTTTCAGTCGGGCCGGCGGGATTTGAACCCGCGACCCCTTGACCCCCAGTCAAGTGCGCTACCAAGCTGCGCTACGGCCCGAACAGAGTGCATCAGCACCGAGTGGATAATTTACCACATCCATGGATTCACGCAAGTTTCATGAGTCGTAAGCGTGTTGTGTCCGATTCTCTTCGTTTTCGCCACGCATGCCCGTCACTGGAGAGTTCCGTCACCGGAGCTTCTCAGCATCGCTTCCCTTAGGGTCGATTCAAGCCGACTCCAAACGGAGTCGTCATCGCCTAGTATTGACCGTGGATGGTTACGCGAAACCGGGACGGAGGCGACAAGCATGCGGTACGTATTGCGAATATACGATACGCCGTTGATGGAGTTCGACGCCTCCTACGGTGAGGGATTGCGTGCAGGCACTTTGAACGCGCATATCCTATGGTTCGATGAAGCGCAACGCACGCGGCTACCGTTCCCTCTTGCCCCGGATCCAACCGACGCGCAACTGACAACGTGGCTGCAGCGACGCACGATCCCAAAAAACAGGCGGTTCGCGGTCGAAATCCTCAAGCAGGCGGGACTGACCATCTCAGACACCCTGGGCATCATAGACCTGTGCAAAGGCCTGTCGGTGAACGACTCGTACTGGATCGAAAAAACAAACGAACAGCTCGCATTCAACGACATCAACCTTTTCGACAATCCGTTGGATGAAACGCTGGCCATCGTGGCCTACACAGGGTACACATCCAGTGAGAAACACGACATCGGACTCTCCAGCGAATGGACCACGGACGGTCAGTTTCCAAAAGCCTGGCGGCATATGCGCGATGGTTTGGAGCTCTGGAAGGCCGGCACCGAAGGCTATGCCAACGCAGGCATGGAACCATACTCCGAGTTCCTCGCCTCGCAGCTCGCGGCCAAGCTCGGCCTCCATGCGGTGTCATATCGATTGGAGCAATGGAAAGGCAAGCTGGCTTCGGTATGCCCGTGCATGAACACGAAGGACGTATCGTTCGTGCCGTTTTACGCAGCCACCGGTTTGGCCGGATTCCCTGCGATGTTGGCCTGCGCGAAAGCCATCTCCCATGACGAGTACGAGGCCATGCGCACAATGCTGGTTTTCGACGCGCTGATCATCAACCAAGACAGGCACGCCAACAACCATGGACTCCTGCGGAACAACGTCACCGGCGGCGTTCTCGCTCCGGCACCGCTGTTCGACCATAATATGAGCCTGTTCAAAAACGATATGAGAACGGATTGGGAAGCCGGACGATGGACCGCCGCCGTGATGGACGAGCTTCAGCCGGCGAACAGTCTGCTCTCCTTCTCCAAGCAGGTGAGGCAGATTATGGGTCCGGTTCAGCACGAATGGTTGCGACGTGCGTTGAATGTGACCTTGGAGGATGATTCCGCATATCCGATGGAGAGAGGACGTATTGATGCGATCAATACGTATATTCATGCGTCCGCAAGAAGATTGCTCGATGTTCCCGTGGTTGACGAGAACGAGCTTTCCGCCCAACTGGATGGATTCGCAGACGAAATAGAATCCGCGCCGGTTCTGCGCAATGAAACGTTGCTGGCGCGCTGATCCAATTCCTGATGCCGCCGGCCCGACATGTGGAGGCTGGAATCTCGCGATTCCGGTCTTTTTCTTTTCACACCCCCTTTCTCCACGGATTATTCACCGGTTCGATGGCGGCATTCACACGCCCTGCACCACGGTCCGCTAGACTTGTTCGGGGTATTGACTTTAGGAAAGGGGTCGAGGTGAGCGACCAGCAGGACGAGGTGTTCGAGGCTTCCGCCGCGAAGATGCGCGATGCGGGCATGAGCGAGATGGCCATCAGCCAGTTCAAGCGTCTGTACGATGTGTGGCGTCATGAGGAGGCCAGCAGCTGGATCCGCGAGGAGGACGTCGAACCGCTGAACGGCGTGCCCAGCTTCCACGACGTCTATGAGACCATCAACCACGACAAGGCCGTGGATGCCTTCGCCAAAACCGCCTTCCTCAAGCTCAACGGCGGACTCGGCACCTCGATGGGCCTCGACTGCGCCAAATCGCTGCTCCCCGTGCGCAGGCACAAAGCCAAGCAGGTGCGTTTCATCGACATCATCCTCGGCCAGGTGCTCTCCACCCGCGCCCGACTGGGCGTCGAACTGCCGTTGACGCTGATGAACTCCTTCCGCACCTCCGAGGACACCATGAAGGTGATCCAGCAGAACCGCAAGTTCGTGCAGGACGACATTCCCGTGGAGATCATCCAGCATGTCGAGCCGAAGCTCAGCGAGGCGACGGGCGAACCGGTGTCGTTCCCCGAGAACCCCGAGCTCGAATGGTGTCCGCCCGGACACGGCGACCTGTTCTCCACGATTTGGGAATCCGGCCTGCTGGACGCGTTGGAGGCCAAGGGCTTCAAGTATCTGTTCATCTCCAACTCCGACAATCTCGGCGCGCGCCCCTCGCGCACGCTCGCCCAGCATTTCGAGAACACGGGCGCGCCGTTCATGGTCGAAGTGGCCACCCGCACCTACGCCGACCGCAAGGGCGGCCATATCGTGCGTGACAAGGTCACCGGACGTCTGATGCTGCGAGAGATGAGCCAGGTGCATCCGGACGACAAGGCGGACGCCCAGAACATCAAAAAACACCCGTATTTCAACACGAACTCGATCTGGGTTCGCATCGACGCGTTGAAGGACAAGCTCGCCGAATGCGATGGCGTGCTGCCCCTGCCGGTGATTCGCAACCGCAAAACCGTCGATCCCACCAATCCCGACACCGAAGCGGTGATCCAGCTGGAAACCGCGATGGGCGCCGCGATCAACCTGTTCAACGGCGCGATCTGCGTGCAGGTGGACCGTATGCGGTTCCTGCCGGTGAAAACCACGAACGACCTGTTCATCATGCGCTCCGACCGTTTCCATCTCACCGACACCTACGAGATGGAGGACGGCAACTATCAGTTCCCCAACGTGGAACTCGATCAGCGCTATTACAAGAACATCCACGATTTCGACGAACGCTTCCCCTACGCGGTGCCGTCGTTGGCCGCGGCGAACTCGGTGACCATCCGCGGCGACTGGACGTTCGGCCGCGACGTGATCATGTTCGCGGACGCCACGCTCGAGGACACGGGCAAGCCGAGCTACGTTCCCAACGGCGAATACGTTGGGCCGCTTGGTATCGAGCCTGATGATTGGGTGTGACCCGTTCATCGATAAGCCAAAAAAAGGATGTTTTTTCGAAAAATGACAGCATTCGCCGCAAAAACCCTCTAATATAGAGTGGAGTGTGCGATACCGCATGCACACTTACTACGAAACGATAACGATACGTGAGGACTAATGGCAGAGGGTAGCAGCGGACGCCGGCGTTTTTCGGACAAATGGGGCAAGCACGAACTTGATGTGCTCGCCGTTTTGTCATCCGCCTTTCCGCAATGGCTGACGTCCCGTCAGATCGCCCAGCGGGTCAAGGCCTACGCCGATTCATACGGAGAGCTCGCCGATCAGGCGGCCAAGGCCGCGTTCGCCAAGCAGTTCCAGCGCGACCGTGCCAAACTCGCCGCCATGGGCATCGCCATCGAATCACGCCAGCCCGAATACTCGTCCAAGTCGGAAGGACAGGATTTCGCGTCCTACCGTCTGCAGTTGGGCGACGAACCGCGCGTGCGCCTGCATTTCGAGCCCGAGGATCTGCCGGTGTTGGCCGCGGCCAACTATCTGGCCCGTTCGATGTCCATGTCGTCCGAGCCCGAGCAGCCGCAGCTCACCCACCAGTCGCGTACCACGCCACGCGTGCCGCAGACCCCGATTCCCGGTCTCGGATTGGACTCCATCGCGCCCGGTTTGGGCACGCAGACCATTCCCGACGCGCTGGTCAAAGTGATCGATTCACGTCGTTTCGCCGCCACCGTCGACGTGGATGGCGAGCATCTCAACGTCGCCTACACGGATTCCGACGATCTGGCCATGTATGTGCTGGAGCATCCCGGCGCGTCCATCGTCAGCCCGCAGGAGGCGGTCGACGCCTTCCACCGTCGCCTGCACGCCGCCACGCAGTTCACCTTGGCCGACGAAACCGCCAGCGACAACAGCGCCACCGTCGTTTCGGAAGCCATCAGCAGTGTCAGCGAGCCGGGAGACCCCGAATCGATCAAAGCCCAGGCCAAGAAGAACGGCGCGTCCTTCCAGACCGGCAGCGAGGTGGATCGCCGACTGCGTCTGATGCTGTTCCTTTCCGCGCATCTGGGCGAGGAGTTCTCGCTGGCCGAACTGGCGGAACGCTTCATCGGCAAGTCCAAGGGCGGCGACGATCTCAAAAAGCAGATCAACATCATCCACAAGGACATCAACACGCTCACCACCGTCTCGGACGACGGCGAGATGGCCGGCAGCCAGTTCTTCGACATCGATTGGCCGCTGCTTGATTCCGAAGGCATCGTCTCGGCCACCAATTCGCTTGGTTTGGAGCGTCTGGCCGGCATCTCGCCGCAGTATCTGAGCATGCTCACCGCCTCGGTAAGCTATCTCGCGCACGCGCCGCTGCTGCCCGCATATCAGCGCGACCAGGCGGAATCGCTGTATCGCCGGCTGCGCAAACATGTCACGCCGGGGCAGACGCCGTGGTTGAGCCTGACCGGCTACGAAATCGAACCGCGAAGCTTCACCATCGTCAAGCGCGCCATCTCCACCGGATCCCTGCTCGATATGGAATACACCGACGGAGCGGGCCGCACCCGACGCAAGCTGGTGGCGCCGGCGAAGATCTTCGTGGACGAGGGCGTGTATTACGCGGCCGTGTGGACGGACGTGGCCAAAGCCGCGCCCAAGGAGATGAAATCCCACGTCGTCAAAGACACGACCATCGATAAGACGAACGGCAAGCCGCGCACCTGGCAGGTGCTGCGTCTGGCGCGCATCGAGGATGCCACGATGGTCGAACCTGTCGCCAAACTCGATATTCCCGACGTGCCGGTGGCAGAATTGCGCAAATGGAATTTCGACAACGGCACCGCCGCGGTGTTCATCACCGACCAAAGCGGTCTGCCGTTCATCAAGTCACTGCCCGGCGCGCAGGTTGAGGCTTGCGGCACGGGGGAGAAGGTGCATCTCATCGTCTCCTCGGATTCCTGGTTCGTCGCCTTCTGCATCGCCCATGCGCGCCATATCACAGCGGTCGCGCCGGAGACGCTGCGCACGATGATTGTCGCCCGGGCGCAGCGTGAGCTGAGCCTGAGCGAATCCGACAAGTAAGGAGTGTCCGCTATGCCATGGTGGGTCTGGGTGCTGCTGGTCGTGTTCATGTTGGCGATGATCGCGGCGGGCTTGGTATATGCGGGATTGCATGGCCTGCGTGCACTGCGTGACGCCGGTGAGATCGGAGCGAAGCTCTCGCAGCGCTTCGAAGCCATGGGGGAAGGAACCGACGCGGGGGAATCAAACGACGCGCCGCTGTTCACCCAGCCGCTTGATGTGGCCCGCGAGCGCTACATCGACGCTCATGCCGACGTGATTCGCCGTCAGGACGCCAAACGTCAGCGTCATGCCGAACGTTGGGCCGTTTGGCGTCGTTTCACCGACTGAACGAATCTACTGGAAAGAAACAGGAGCATATGGCTCGTCACCGCCGCAGTTCCGCCGCCGCGCAATCGAAAAACGAATCTCCCTCGCCATCGCAGCGGTACGCGTCCTTTCAACGCAGACAGCGCCAGTCGCATACGGCCGCCGCGCGTTTCGCCTCGGCGTTGCCGTTCGAACTGGATGATTTTCAAGCGCAAGCCAATGAGGCGTTGGAGAACGACAGCAATGTGCTGGTCGCCGCCCCCACAGGCGCGGGCAAAACCGTGGTGGCGGATTTCGCCGTGTTCCTCGCGCAGGAACGCAACGTCAAAGCCTTCTATACCACGCCGATCAAAGCGCTGAGCAATCAGAAATACCATGATCTGGTCGCCGAATACGGCACGGAGCGGGTGGGTCTGCTCACCGGCGACACCTCGATCAATTCCGAGGCGGATATCGTGGTGATGACCACCGAGGTGCTGCGCAATATGCTGTACGAGCGTTCGTCCACGCTGAACGCGCTGCATTACGTGATCCTCGACGAGGTGCATTTCCTCGCCGACCGTTTCCGTGGCCCCGTGTGGGAGGAGGTGATCATCCACCTGCCCCCTCAGGTCAAAATCGTGGGATTGTCGGCCACCGTCTCGAACGTCGAGGACTTCTCCTCGTGGATCTCCTCGGTGCGGGGCGATACCGCGCTGGTCATCAGCGAGCATCGTCCGGTGCCGTTGGAACAGCATGTGCTGGTGCAGGCGGACGACCACACCGAGCCGGAGGTGCTCGATCTGTACCGCAGGGACGGGCAGGAACGGCAGACGACGAAACTCAACGCGCAGTTGGTCAGCAGGCTTGACCAACTCGACCGGCAGGCGGCCAGGCGACGCGGCGAGCAGAGGCCGGACAAGCGCAAAGGCCACGGAGGCAAATCGCATGATCGTTCGCCCCGCCCGGAACGCCATACCCCACGCCGTTGGGCCGTGGTCGACGAACTCGACTATCTGGGGCTTCTGCCGGGCATCTACTTCATCTTCTCCCGCAACGGCTGCGATCAGGCGGTGGAGCAGTGCATCAACGCGGGTCTTGAACTCACCACCAATGCCGAAGTGACCCGCATCCGCCGCATCGTGGACGAGATGGTGGAAGGCCAGCTCAGCCAGGAGGACCTCAAAGCGCTGCAGTTCTCGAAATTCCGTTTCGCGCTTGAGGAGGGATTCGCCTCCCACCATGCCGGCATGGTGGCTTTGTTCCGCCAAATCGTCGAACGTCTGTTCGAAGAGGGTCTGGTGAAGATGGTGTTCGCCACCGAAACCCTCGCATTGGGCATCAATATGCCGGCGCGTTGCGTGGTGGTCGAGAAACTCGAGAAATTCGACGGCACCGGGCATGTGGGGCTGACGCCGGGGGAATTCACCCAGTTGACCGGCCGCGCCGGCCGCCGCGGCATCGACGACATCGGCCACGCCATCGTGGTCGACCATCACGGCTTCGTGCCGGCCACCGCCGCCGCGCTGTCGTCCAAACGCGTCTACCCTCTGCATTCCAGTTTCCGCCCGACTTTCAACATGGCGGTGAATCTGCTCAACACCAGCGACTACGCCACCGCACGCCAGACGCTGGACCATTCCTTCGCCCAATGGGAGGCCAATGAGTCCGCCTGGCAGTTGGAGGCGCAGATGTCCACGCTGCGGCAGGCGATCGAGGGATACGAGCAGGCCTTCGCCTGCGAGCACGGCGACTTCCGCGAGCTGATGGAGCTGCGGATGACGCTCTCCGATTTGGAGAAGGATGGCCGGCGTCGGCTCAAACGCGAGGTGTTCTCGTCGGAGCGCGACCGCAGACGGGCTTTCGCATCGCTTGACGAACGCATCCGCGAAATCCGAACGCAGGAGACGCATCATCCCTGCCGCCGATGTCCCGACCTGCAACAGCATCTCAAATGGGGACATCGTTGGGCGCGCGAGATGCGCGAGCTGGAACGCGTCGGCAAACGGTACGAATCCCGCACGGGATCGGTGTCACGCCAGTTCGACCGCATCTGCGACATTCTCAGCGAGCTCGGATATCTCCAACAGGACGAAACCACCTCGCGGACCAACCGCACGTTGACGCTCACCGACCGCGGACGGCTGTTGCGCCGAATCTACAGCGAGCTTGATCTGGTGCTCAGCGAGGCGCTGCTGGACGGCGTGTTCGACGGATTGGACGCCCGAGGTCTGGCCGCCGTGCTTTCGGCCTTGGTGTACGAGGCGCGGCGCGGCGAAGGCGGCGAGCCCAGACGGTATCCGGGAGGCGTGAGCGGGCCCATCGCCCAATCATGCGCCCGCCTGTCGCAGGTTTCCATGCGCATCGACCTGATCTGCGAGGACCATGGCCTGGATTCGCCCCGTCAGCTGGATTTCGGCATCGTGGACGTCATGTACGAGTGGGCGGGCGGCGAAAGCCTGTCCGCTTGTTTGCGCGATCGGGAGATGACCGGCGGAGACTTCGTGCGCAACGCGAAACGATTGGCCGACGTGCTGCAGCAGGTCGCCGTGGCCGAGCCTTATCCGGAGGCCGGGGGAGAGGCTCTCGCCTCACTCGCCCATGAGGCGGCGGATCTGGTCAACCGCGGCATCGTCGCCTATTCGGGCGTCGAATGAACGGGAATAAGCCCCAAGTCCGAACTGTTAGGTAGCGTAGAACGGTTAGCGCAGGTTAAGGAGGAACCACCACATGGCTGAACGTAGCCTTCGAGGTATGAGCATCGGCGCGAAGTCGCTGGAGTCCGACGACAATGTGGATTTTGCGGCGCGCAACGACGTGGCGTATGTGTGTCCGAAGGGCCACCGTACGATTCTGCCCTTCGCGGAAGGCGCCGAACTTCCCAACGAATGGGAGTGCCGTTGCGGTGCGGTGGCCCGTCGCGAGGGCGACGATGACGCCAACGCCGACGATCTCGCCAAGCCGGCGCGTACCCACTGGGATATGCTGCTGGAACGCCGTGATGTGGACGAACTGAAGGTTCTGCTTGAGAAACGCCTGCAGATGCACCGGGACGGTTGGATTCCGGACTACGAGTAATGTCGACGGCGAGCGGCCCACCGGTAGGGGACCGCTCGCCGGTTTTCGTAACGGCATAGAACATATGTTTGCATATCATAGGGGGAGAGGACTATGAACGAACATCCGAAGAAAGTCGTGCTGCTGGATCTCGACGGCACGCTGACCGAATCGGCGCCGGGCATCATCGCCTGCGTGGTCAAAACCTTCGAGGAACTTGGATATCCCGTTCCCGACGACGCCGAACTGAAGCGTTTCATCGGTCCGGCGATCATCGAATCGCTGCGACGCAACCATATTCCAGAGGACAAGCTTGAAGACGGCATCGCCATCTACCGCAACTACTATGCCAATCAGAACATTTTCGACGATCCGATGAATCCGGGAAACAAGGTGCCCGGACGGCTTTACAACAGCGTGTTCGACGGCATTCCTGAACAGCTCGCGGCATTGCGCGAGGACGGATATCTGCTGGCCATCGCCACCTGCAAGCCCGAATATCAGGCGTTGCCGATCTGCGAGCATTTCCATCTGACCGAACAGGTCGATGGTATCTACGGCGCCAGCATGGACAACACGCGCCTGCACAAGGATCAGGTGATCCGGTACTGCTTCGACCACATCGGATTCGACGCCGAAGCCGGCGACCGCGCGCTGATGGTCGGCGACCGTTGGACCGACGTAGACGGTGCCGTCGCATGCGGGCTGGACTGTCTGGGCTGCGCTTGGGGCTACGCCGAAGGCGACGAACTCACGCAGCATGGCGCGTATCGCATCATCGAGCACGTGGACCAGTTGCGCGATGCGGTGAGCGAGTATTTCGGCTGACGATTCATTTCGTTCCGCCCTTTGCGCGCACATTCGCGCGCTTCGATAAATGGCGTGTTCCGTACGTACGGAACATGCCATTTTGCATATCGGAGGATGCGATAAGCCTCTAAGTCCACCGTTCAGCGTCCGATTCGACGTCCCTTTTGAACCTCCACCACGTCCTTGGGACGGATCTCCCAGAACGTCGCCTGTACCATCGCATGCGCGGCGCCCATCATGTCATCCGGACTCACGACCACGCGATACCAGGTCTCCGCGACCTGTTCACGTGTCCAATGCTCGGTCTCGTCGAGCCATTCGTCCAGCTTCTCGTCCGGCAGGGCGGCGGGTGGGACGGGACACCGGTTGATGACCGCGTGCCAGCCGTCCAGATCGGTCAACAGCACGCGGTCGGACGGAACGTCGAGTCGGATGAGATCATCGTCGGAACATTCGCGGAACCCCGTATACCGGCGGTCGGGACGGATTCTGGCCTCGCCTTGGGGTGTGGTCCACCGCGCCCACGCCCAGACCGGCGTGAGGGCGTCGGCTGGGCGGGCGATGCCACGACGGTCCATCTCGTCCCTGATCCACCGATAGGCGCTTCCGAAGACGCGCCGCATCTCCATGCCGTCCCTTTCATCCTTGGCGCCGATCGCCTCGTCCACGCCGATGTATGGGGACAGCGCCGGATTGGGAACGTATCGTCCATACTCCTTAAGGGAGCGTTCGACCGCGTCCCATGGTTGGAAGGTCCACAACTCCATACGATCCACCTTATTGGGATAAAGAAAGCCATTCTTGAAAATCAGTCTAACATAAGCCGATAATGTACGTTATGTCAGATTATAATTCCAATCGTGGCATACAGGCTCTTTGCCGCGATGCTATTTGCCGGCGCGGTTGAGTCGTTCGTCCATCTCGGTGAACATGGCGCGTCTGGCCTGCAGGTACATCAACGCCAGCTGCGCGGCGACGCACAGCACGACGACGACCACGGACGGCCATCCCGCACGCGTGTAGAAATCGCGCGCCCGGGAGTCGAAATCATTGCAGATCAGCAGATATACCGGATACGGCAGGATGAACAGCAGCACCGAGACGATGTGAAGCCCGACTATCCCCCAACTCACCGGGCGCACCGGCGGATGCCCGCCTTGCAGGAACTTGCCTCGAATCACGCAGATACAGCACAGATTCACCGAGATGACCACGGCGAAACACCACAGGACGGCGGGCAGCAACTCCATCAGCATCTGAATGACGGGAGTCAGGCGGCCTCGCGCTGTGCGCGCTGGGCCTCGAGCTTCCTGCGCATGCGCATGGCGGTCAGTTCGTCGATGGGTCGACCGGCCGCGACGGAGCCCGGCTGGAGCTCCAAGTCGACGTAATCCTCATGTTCGAGCGCCTCTTCGATCTGACGCCACAACGATCCGACGGACACGCCGAACACCGCGGTGCCGCTTTGCAGCAGCTCGACCATCTGCTCGCTGGTGGTGCACTCATGCACCCGCTGGCCGTCGCACATGATGGTGACGTCGGCGAGTTGGCTGGTGGTGCGTTGGCTGAGGAATCCGATGGCCGCCGTCACGTTCTGCAGGTTGACGCCGGCATCCAACAGCTTCTTGGACACCGCCAGAATCACCACGTCCTTGAAGGAGTACAGCCGACGCGAGCCGGAGCCGTGGGACGGGGTGATCGACGGTTCGACGATCTGCTTGCGCGCCCAATAGTCCAGCTGGCGGTAGGTGATGCCGGCGACTTTGGACGCCACTGTCCCCCGGTATCCGCGCTTGGCGTCCTCCCTGTCCGCGGTGGCGAACAGTTCGCCTTGGATGGCGCCGTCATTGAGGTTCTCGCGCCGTTCAAGCGGCACATGCAGACGGAACTCGGCTCCGGAGCTCTTCTCGGCCATCGCACTCCCCTAACTCACACTGGTGTAATCACACGATTGCAATTCCTGGACTCCAGTGTAGTCCCGACGGTTGTGATGGTTGTCAGGAGAGAACGGCGGATTTCGTGAAGAACACGAGACGGAACTTGCCGATCATGATTTCGTCGCCGTTCCTCAACGTGCTCTGGTCGACGCGCTGACGGTTCACATACGTGCCGTTCAGGCTGCCCGAGTCGATCACCGTGAAGGTGGCGCCGGTGCGGCGGAACACGGCATGGGCGCGGGAGACGGTCGAATCGTCCAGCAGGATGTCCGCGCGGGGGTCGCGCCCGACGCTGATCTCATCCTCGTCCAACAGATACCGCGAGCCCGACACCGCTCCTCTGGTGGAGATCAGCAGCGCCGTGCCGTCGGACAGCTTGGAGATGGTGTCCAGGTCCTCTTGGGTCAGCGGCCGGTCGCCGTTGGTGGTGATGGGAATGTTGATGGCGGGCAACCCGATGATGGTGGTCTCGCCTGCGCTTGGAATCGGTTCAGTCATAATCGTTATTCTACCGTCTTTGCGTACTTGTATTGGGTATCGTCGCGAACTTGGTTGATCTCGACCGTGTCGCTCGTCTCCACAGTAACGGTCGCCCCGTATTTCACCTGCAGCTGGGCGCCCACTCCCCCGGCGATGTTCACGGCGTTCGCCAGATCCTGCGAATTGCCGATGGCGCGCACCACATAGCTGGGGGTCAGCGTCACGCCGTCCGAAACCAGGCCCGTGTCGGCGTCTTTGATGTAGGTGGTGGCGACCACGCGCACGTCGTTGATGGCGATGACCTCGGCGCCGGCGTTGCGCAGTTCCTCGATCAGGCTGAACATGATCGAGGCGTCGACCTTCTCGTCGCGTCCTTCGCCGACGGTGACGATGACGCCCTCGCCGGTGGCGGGCAGTCTGCCGGAAAGCAGGCCGGAGGTCTCCTCGTTCTGCTTGGCGATGCGTTGGGCCTGCTCCTGCTCGTCCACGGCGCTTTTCAGCGAGTTGAGCTGGCTGGTCAACTCGTTTTTGCGCTGCTGCAGATTCGACAGCTGCGTGTTCGATTCGGTGATCAGACGCACGAGCTCGCTTTCGCTCATCGTCTCGTAGGTCGAGGTGGTGTTGTTGATCTGCGTCATGTAGCCGAAGCCCAGCAACGCGCACAGCACCATCACCAGCGCGCTGGTCAGCAGACGGGCGCGCGACGCGTTGCGGTTGAGGTCGCGCTTGGGTTTTTTGCGCACCTGCGGGAACGAACCGGTCTCCATCCGGTCGTTCTTTTTGTCCTGGGCGTGCTGGCTGTGCATTTTCTCCAGCACATCGCGCGGTTCACGTCTTCTGGCCATGTGTCAGCCCCGGAAGATGAAGCGGCGGATGGACGACACGTTGGAGAAGATGCGGATGCCGAGCACGACGATCACGGCCGTCTGCAGCTGGGAGCCGACGCCGAGCTGGTTGCCGAGGAACACCAGCAGCGTCGCGGTCAGCACGTTCGCGAAGAAGGAGATGACGAACACGCGGTCGTGGAAGCTGCGCTCGAAATACGCGCGCGCCGCGCCCAGCAGGGCGTCGAGCGCCGCCACCACCATGATCGGAAGATATGGTTGGAGCACGACGGGAATATCCGGCTTGACGAACACGCCGACGACCACCCCGACGATCAATCCCAACACGGCTGCCATTATTCGTTCCTCCTCGCATACGAGACCTCGCTCGTTACCGCTGCCTTCAGTGTAATCGAATTGGATTTCCTCACCTGAAACGTCATACCCGCCTGCGCGAAGGTTTCATACAATTCCTGCTGGTTCTCCTGGCTCATGGCTTCGTCCAGGGCGTCCTTGTCGCCGATCGCCTCGATGGTGTACGGGCTTTCCACGGCCGTGGTGCCGATGAGGATATGCCCGCCGGCGATGCGGATCGAGGTCTGCACGCCCAGACGGTTGCCGTTGATCGCGATCGCCTCGGCGCCGTTCTGGAACAGCAGCGAGACGAGGTTCTGCAGGTCGAGGTCGGTGACGACGCGGATATGGCCGCTCGCCGTGTCGCTGCCGGATTGGGTGGCGGCGATGGGGTCGGCGAGGGTCAGGACGATTCCCTCGCCTTCGACCGCCGACTGGCCGTTCACCATTTCATCCTGCAGCGCCGTCTGCGACTTCACCGTTCCCGACAACGATTTGGACTGCTCGTCCACTTCGGAGCGCAGCTCCTCGACCTCGGTGGTCAGCGATTCGATCTGCGTGGTGCGTTCCTGCAACTGGCTCGCCAGACTCTGCCGCACCGCCTTGCGGGGATCGGTGTGCAGCTGCTGCACGAACACGCTGCCCGCCATGCCGACGACGATGCAGATCAGGAACACGACGCATCGGTTGAACCATACCGTGACCTTGGACTGCTGCCCACGCACCAGACGTGAGTCGGAGAACATCGGATCGACGGAACGATTGACGAGATTGTCGATGAGTTGCAGCGAATCCTCATGCGCGCGGCGACGACGGCGAGGGGTTACCGGCGCCTCGTCCGGAGAAAGCGCGTGATGCGATTCCAGGGCGGCGAAGGACGATGAGAACACGGCGCGACGCTTCACCGGCTCGTTCTCCTGCGGAACGGGGAACGAACCCGGAGTCGGCGGTTCAAGCGCCATGGCGGTCCCCCAGTTCCTTACGCAGCAACGATATGCCCTGACGGGTGTAGATGTAGCCGGCCAGCCAATACATGGCGATGCCCCAGATGCCGGTGGCGAGGGCCGCCGTATGCAGCATGGCGAACAACGCCCCCGTGCCCAGATCCGCGAAAATCAGCGCAACAATCGATATCATCAGCAGCGCGGTGCCGGTTTTTCCCACGAAATGCACCGGCAGCGGGCCGTAGTCGTATTGGGCGAGCCAAAGCACCTGGATAGCCATCCACAGGTCGCGCAATCCCACCACAATCAGCATCCACCAAGGGATGATGCCGGCTATTCCAAGGGCGAGAATCGAACAGAAGATGAGCAAACGGTCGGCAATGGGATCGAGGATCTGCCCGATTTTGCTGACCTGGTTGAATTTGCGGGCGATGATGCCGTCCACGCCGTCAGAAATCGCCGATATCGCGATCACCACCAAGGCCGCGACCATCTCATGGCGGGCGATCAGCACCGCGATGAACGGAATCGAAGCGATACGCAGCAGGCTGATGGCGTTCGGCACGGTGAAGTAGATGTCGCGCGCCTCCGGGCTATACCGATTCTCGAATTTCGAATTGCTCATAACAGGCAACAGTCTACATGCGGGAGGCCTGCAACGCGGTCACGATGATGCCGCGCGCACCGACCTCATACAGTTTGTCCATCAACTGGTTGACCTTCGCCTTGGGAACCATGACGCGCACGGCGGCCCACTGCTTGTCGTGCAGCGGCGAAATCGTCGGACTTTCGAAGCCGGGGGTCACCGCGACGGCCGCGGACACCTTCTCGACGGGGATGTCGTAGTCCATCAGCACGTACCGCTGGGCGGTCAGCACGCCCTGCAGACGGCGGCTGAGGATCGTCAGACGCTCGTCATGCTCGTCGAGACGCGGGGAACGGATCAGAATGGCTTCGGACCGCATGATCGGATCGCCGAAAATACGCAGGCCCGCATTGCGCAGGGTGGTGCCGGTGGAGACCACGTCCGCGATCAGATCGGCGACGCCCAGCTGCACGGAGGATTCGACCGCGCCGTCAAGGTGGATGGTTTCGGCGTTGATGCCGTTGCGCACGAGGTAGTCGTGCACCAGCTTGTCGAAGGATGTGGCCACACGCTTGCCTTCGATATCCGCCAGCGAGGCGATCGGGGATTCGTTCGGCGCGGCGAAACGGAACGTGGAGGCGCCGAATCCCAGATCCATATGGCGCTGCGCCTCGGTGCCCGAGTTGAGCAGCAGGTCGTGGCCGGTGATGCCCACGTCGATGGTGCCTCGGCCCACATACACGGCGATGTCGATCGGCCGCAGATAGAACAGCTCCACGTCGTTGTCCGGATCCTCCACCACCAGCTGGCGGGGGTTGGAACGCAGACGATAGCCCGCTTCGGCGAGCATATTCCATGCGGGTTCGGACAGCATGCCCTTGTTGGGCACGGCGATTCTGAGCATTTTCCCTCCTAAGGTCGCACGCCCATGCGGCGCGCGGTCACGTCTTGCGGATGCCTGGCTTCGGCCGGCCGCCATACCATCGCGCCGCCCACGGTTGTGGGACGGCGGCGCGGCGGACTCACAGGTGCTTGTAGACATCCTCCAGGCTGATACCGTGCTTGATCATCATCACCTGCACGTGGTAGAGCAGCTGGCTCATCTCCTCGGCGGTGCGGTCGGCGCCCTCGTATTCGGCGGCGATCCACGTCTCGGAGGCCTCCTCGACGATCTTCTTGCCGATGAAATGCGTGCCCTTGTCGAGCTCGTCGACGGTCAGCGAGCCCTCCGGACGGGTGGCGGCCTTCTCGCTCAGTTCCTGGAACAACGATTCAAACGTCTTCATGGTGGGGATTTCTACCTTATGTGTGAACAATGGTTGGTTTGGCGCGGAACGGCTCAGGCCTTGAATGCGGCGGCGGCCTTCTCGCGGATCGAATCGATCGCCTCGGCGGGGCTGTCCGCGCCGTACACGGCGGAACCGGCCACCAGCACGTCGGCGCCGGCCTCGGCCACGATATGCGCGGTTTTGGGGCTCACGCCGCCATCGACCTGGATCTTGGTCTTCAGTCCCCTACGGGTGATCTCGTCGCGCAGGCGACGCACCTTGGCCATCTGGTTGTCGAGGAACTTCTGGCCGCCGAAACCGGGTTCCACGGTCATGATGAGAATCATGTCGAACTCGTCGAGGATGTCGAAGATCGGCTCGACCGGTTCGGCCGGACGCACGGCGAAGCAGGCCTTGCAGCCCATGTCGCGCAGCTGGCGGGCCAGACGCACGGGAGCGTGCGTGGCGCCCATATGGAAGCTCACGGAGGCGGCGCCGAGCTTGGCGTATTCAGGGGCCCAACGGTCGGGGTCCTCGATCATCAGGTGCACGTCGACCGGCAGGTCGGTCACCTGGCAGATGCGCTCGACGATCGGCTCGCCGAGGGTGAGGTTCGGCACGAAATGGTGGTCCATCACATCGACGTGGACCAGATCGGCGTTGGCGATGGCTTTGAGGTCACGCTCGAGATTGCAGAAGTCGGCGGACAGGATGCTGGGTGCGATTTCAATGCTCATGATTACCTACTCTAGCTTTGGTTTGCGACTACTTTCCGGATATCAACGCCCTTTGCGAGCCTTGGCTTTCTCGTCGGCCAGTCTCTGGCGTTCGAGCTCGTCGGCGCTCACCGAGGCGAGACGGCCCGCCAGTTCCTCCGTGCGGCTGCCGTGCTTGTACAACACGACGAAGAGGACGCATCCGAGCACGAACACGATGATCGCGGTCCATACGTTGGTGCGCAGGCCGAGGATCACCGTCGAATAGTTGATGCGCACGTTCTCGATCCAGCTGCGGCCCAGACCGTACCAGATCATGTACATGGCGAACTGCTGGCCGGCCTTGAGCTGGTCGGCGAGTTTCCTTCCGATGACGACGATCAGCGCCGCCCCGACGAGGTTCCAGATCATCTCGTACAGGAACGTGGGGTGGAACAGCGTGTCCGCGCCGTCGGGACAGGCCGATCCGGTATAGCACACCTCGGTTTTGCCGATGGCGTCCGCGTCGTTGAGCTTCAACCCCCACGGCAGGGTGGTGGGCCAGCCGTACAGCTCCTGGTTGAACCAGTTGCCCAACCGTCCGATGGCCTGCGCCACCAGCAGTCCCGGGGCGAGGCAGTCGGCGAGCAGCGCGAAGGGGTAATGGCGGTGGCGGCACCACAGGAACGCGGCCAGCGCGCCCACGGAGATGCCTCCGAAAATCGCCAGTCCGCCCTCCCATATCTTGAGGATGTTCACCAGATCACCGGTCGGCGGGAAGTACATGCTGGGCGTGGTGATGCAGTGGTACAGACGCGCGCCCACGATGCCGCAGGGCACGGCGACCAGCGTCGTGTCGAGCACCTGGTCGAAGGTGCCGCCGACCCGTTTCCATCGGGTGGTCAGAATCCAGACGGCGAAACAGATGCCGACGAGGATGCAGACCGCGTACATGCGGATGGTGACCGGGCCGATGTCGAACGACGAGAAGGTCGGCGACGGGATATACGCGAGATTCATGATTCCTTATCCTATAGGTCCGCCGGTATCGCGGGCGGACGGCGCGCAGCATGAGGGAGGGAATTCACCGGATGTTCTTCCCGGCGAATTCCCTCCCTGCCGTCGAGTCGACGATGTCGTGCCGCCGTGCGGTCAGCGCCGCGCGTTGTGGATGCCTTCGGCGAGCTCGTCCGTCTTCGCGGCGAGCAATGCCAATCCTTCGGCGGCGTCGCGGGCGGTGCGGTTGTCGTCGTTCAGCAGCGTGTGCACCAGCGCCGAGCCGACGATGACGCCGTCGGCGTACCGGCCGACCTGGGCGCCCTGAGCGGCGGTGGAGACGCCGATGCCCACGCACACGTTCGTGGCGCCGGCCTTGCGCGTGCGTTCGACCAGCGTCTCGGGGGACGTGCCGAGCGTGTCGCGTTCGCCGGTCACGCCCATACGGGAGGCGGCGTAGACGAAGCCGCGCGCGTTCCTGGCGACGAGACGCAGCCGTTCGTCGCTGGAATCCGGGGAGACCAGGAAGATGCGGTCGAGTCCGTGACGGTCGGAGGCCTCGATCCACTCCCCCGCCTCGTCCGGGATGAGGTCCGCGGTGATCAAGCCAGCGCCGCCCGCGTTTTCGAAATCGCGCGCGAACCGTTCGACCCCATAGTGGAAGATGAGGTTCCAGTAGCTCATGACCAGCGGCACGCCGCCAGCGTTGGCCACGGTCTCCACGGCTTTGAACACGCCGTTGATGCGTTCGCCGTTGCGCAGGGCGATCTGGCTGGCGGCCTGGATGACGGGGCCGTCCATTATCGGGTCGGAGTAGGGCAGGCCGATCTCGACCGCGTCGACGCCGTGCTCGACCATGGTGCGCAGCGCGTCGAGCGACGTTTCGGGGTTCGGAAAGCCGTAGGGCAGGTAGCCGATGAAGGCCGGCTTGTCCTCGGCTTTGAACGCGGTGAACATGGCCTCGGTGGCGCTGGGCTTATGGCTGATGCCCAAAGGCTGGCCGGACGGGGTGGATGCTGTTTCGTTCGTCATTGTCGTTGCTTTCCTTCGTGCTCGCGTTCGTTCAGGCGACCGTGTCGCCGTGCGCGCCGGTGACCTCCAACGCGGCGCTCTGCTCGTCGGTCAGATAGCCGAACCATTTGCCGGCGGTGGCCATGTCCTTGTCGCCGCGGCCGGAGACGTTGATCACGATCACCGGATTCTCATAGCCCTTGGCCTTGAGGTCGGCGGCGGCCTTGAAGGCGCCGGCGACGGCGTGCGCGGATTCGATGGCGGGGATGATGCCTTCGGTCTGGCTCAGATCCCTGAAGGCGTTCATGGCCTCCTCGTCGGTGGCGTAGTCGTAGGTGACGCGGCCGATCTCCTTGAGCCAGGCGTGCTCGGGGCCCACCGAGGCGTAGTCGAGGCCGGCGGAGATGGAATACGTGTCCAGCGTCTGGCCCTCGTCGGTCTCCAGCAGGTAGCTTTTGGCACCTTGGAACATGCCGAGCTGGCCGGTGCCGGGCGCGAAGCGGATGGCGTGCCTGCCGGATTCGGGACCGTGCCCGCCGGCCTCGTAGCCGTACAGGTTCACGCGTTCGTCGTCGAGGAAGGCGTTCATCGCGCCGATGGCGTTGGATCCGCCGCCCACGCAGGCGCACACCGCGTCGGGATGGTCGATGTCGTACCAGTCGTTGAGCTGCTCCTTGATCTCCTCGCCGATGACCTTCTGGAAGTCGCGCACCATGGACGGATACGGATGCGGGCCGCACACCGTGCCGAGCAGGTAATGGGTGTCGGCCACGTTGGTGACCCAGTCGCGCAACGCCTCGTTGATGGCGTCCTTGAGGATCATGTCGCCGGTGGTGACCTCCACGACCTCCGCGCCGAGCATGCGCATGCGGGCCACGTTGAGGGCTTGGCGGCGGGCGTCGATCTGACCCATGTAGACGCGGCATTTGAGGCCGAGCATCGCGCATACGGTGGCGGTGGCCACGCCGTGCTGGCCGGCGCCGGTTTCGGCGATCACGCGCGTCTTGCCCATACGCTTGACGAGCAGCGCCTGGCCGAGCGCATGGTTGATCTTGTGCGCGCCGGTGTGGTTGAGGTCCTCGCGCTTCAAGAACACGCGCGCGTTGATGCCGACCCGCTCGTTGAGCATGGCGGCGAAGCGCGGCGCCTCGGTCAGCGGGCTCTGGCGGCCGACGTACTGCTTCTGCAACCTGGCGAGCTCCTTATGGAATTCGGGGTCGGCCTTGGCCTGCTCGTATACGGTTTCGAGCTCGTCGAGCGCGTGGATCATCGCCTCGGGCACGTAGCGGCCGCCGAACGGGCCGAAATACGGGCCGTCGTGTTCGCTCAACGGGGTGGTTTCGGATGCTTTCACAATCTCTCCTGCCTTCACAAGACGGCTCACCGCCATCACATGGTCGTCGGCGGTGGCCACGCCCTCGCCGACCAGCACCGCGTCGGCTCCGGCGCGGGCGTAGTCCTCCAATTCGACCGTGCCGAACACGCCGGATTCGGCGACGCGGATCACGTCGTCCGGCAGATCGTCGGCCAGTTCGCGGTATTTGCCCACATCGACCTTGAGGTCTTTGAGGTTGCGGGCGTTGATGCCCATCACCTTCGCGCCGGCTTTGACGGCACGCTGGATCTCCTCGCGGGTGTGGGTTTCGACCAGCACGGTCATGCCCAGCTCGTGCGCGAGGTCGAGCAGACGCTTCAGGGTCTCGTCGTCGAGCGCGGCCACGATGAGCAGGATGATGTCCGCTCCGTGGGCGCGCGCCTCCCAGACCTGGTAGTCGTTGACGATGAAGTCCTTGCGCAGCACGGGGATGGCGACGGCGGCCTTCACCTGGTCGAAGTCGTCGAGGCTGCCGAGGAACCGGCGCCCCTCGGTCAGGCACGAGATCGCGCTCGCGCCTCCGGCCTCGTATTCGCGGGCCAGCGCGGCCGGATCGGGAATGTCGCTCAGATGGCCTTTGGAGGGGCTGGCGCGCTTGATCTCGGCGATCACGGGGATGCCGTCGGCGCGCTTGAGCCATCGTTTGGCGTCGAGCGGAGCGGGGGCCTGGGCCGCCCGTTCCTTGAGTTCGGCGAGGCTCACCCGCGCTTCGCGCGCCTTGGCGTCCTCGACGGCTCCCGCCACCAATTCGTCAAGTACCGACATGTCTCTCCCTTTGGTTTGCGTCATTGGGTTTTCAAGCCACACTGTATGCGATGGGCATGAGCGGCGGCGGCACTCGTCTTAAAATGTGAGGATTTTCGACTTTGGCGAATGTCTCGAAAGGGCTCGGAGGTACTGATCACGGGAAAACATCGGTTCTGGCACTCATGATGCTCTTATCGAATGGATCCCTGACAGGGATTGGCCCGTGAGCAGCATTTAATTGCCGCCATCTGGAGATGGCAAAGCGGTGATCGACGTTGATTGTGCCGGTCCGGCTTGGAAGAATCATTGTTACCGCGCGGGTATCCGTCCACCATCGACACCGTCCACCACGGACAATGATCTGAGAAGGGGCTATGAAACACACCTATACTTCCGTTGGCCGGCAGGAACAATTCCCGATCCACGCATCCGGCCTATGCAAACGGGTTTCTCCTAGGAAAGGGGAGACCATCACCCTCCTGGACAACGTGGAGTTCACCGCGCCATGGGGAGCCATGACCGGCATCGTGGGACCGTCGGGCAGCGGCAAATCAACCCTGCTCTACTGCCTCGCCGGACTCGAGCCCGTTAGTTCGGGCCAGGTGGACATCCTGGGGCAGCGCGTCTCGTCCATGGGACCCGCCGCGTCCGCCCGATTCCGCCGCGAACATCTGGGTTTCGTTTTCCAGGCCTACAATCTGGTGCCTTCTATGAGCGTGGAGGACAACCTCAAGCTGCCCTTCACCCTGCGTAACGCCCGTTGGCCTCAGTCCCGGGTATCCGGCGTGCTGACCAGACTGGGCATCGACGGACTCGTCAAAACCAACGTGACGCTTCTGTCGGGAGGCGAACAGCAGAGGGTCGCCCTGGCCCGCACCTTGCTCTCCGACCCCGATGTCATCTTCGCCGACGAACCCACCGGCGCACTCGACCGGGACACCGGCAACCGAGTCGTCGACGAGCTTGCCGCCTTCGCCAATCACCCGGGACACGCGGTCGTCATGGTCACCCATAGCGCTCAAGTCGCCTCCCGATGCGACACCGTCGTGCGACTCAGCGATGGGCGCATAGCCACAGCCGACAGGGATTCCATACTGAGAGCAGGTGTCTGATGCGACTCATCCTCCGAGACTTGCATGACGCGCCCCTGGCCTGGAGTGGCGTCATGCTTGTGCTGACCGTCTCGCAAACCATGCTGGGTCTGCTGGCCATGATGCTCTCATCGGCCCGAGCGCTTGGAGACCTGCCCGGTATGGACGAACAGAGCCGGACGGCCTATCAGAATCTGATGATTCCCTTCGTGGCTCTCCTCGTCGCCGCGGTGCTGATCATCCTGCAGGTCGTCTCGTCGGTGATCACGCAGCGGCGCCGCAACCTCGCCCTTCTGGCTCTGCAGGGAGCCACGCCGTGGCAGCTCACCGCATTGACCTGCCTGCGAGTGCTCATCCTGGCGCTTGCGGCCAGTCTGATCTCCCTAGTGGCGTCCTTCCTGCTGGCCAGGCCTCTCTACGCGTGGGAGACTTCGCAGTTCCTGATCGGCCGACAGCCTTTTATCGCCAGCCACCAGTTCACCTCCTGGGCCGCGGGCACGGTATGCGGAGTGGCGGTGGCTTTGGTCGGCACGCTGTTGACCATCAGGACCATCAGCCGGATCAGTCCGGTGGAATCCCTGCGTGCCGCCATCGCCCCGCCGAAAACGATCGGCTGGATGCGGCGCATCCTCGCCTCACTGTGCCTATTGGCCGCCTTGGCGTTCATGCTGGTGCCGGTCATGCAGGCGCAGTCCATCCCCGCCGACCAACTCACCCGCCTGCACACCGCCGAGCCCATCCTCCCCATCGGTATGGGCAGCACGTTCGGCTTCGTGCTCCTGCTGGCGGCGATCTGCCTGGCCGGTCCCGCGTTGCTGGGCGTGGTCACGAGCTGCTGGACCGGAATCATCGCCCCGCACGTCCCCTCCTGGCTGGTGGCATGCCGGCAGGCCGGCAGCCGCATGCGCAACCTCAGCTCAACGGTCATACCCTTGGCCGTGGGTGTGTCTTTGCTGATGATGACCGACTCCTTCTACCTGACCAGCACCGAATCCAGCCGTCTGCTTCCTCCCAACCTAGAGGTCGACAGCTCCGATTTCTCCATGCTCATCACCCTCCTTGGCCCCGCGCTGGTCGTCACGCTGGCCGGGGTGTGCGCCGGCTATCTCATCTCGGCCCACGGCCGGAGCCTGGACCTGTCTCTTGTGGCGATCACAGGCGCCGATCCGGGGCAACTCGAGCTCATGTCCGCCTTCGAGGGGCTCATCATGGCGACGACCACTGCCCTGGTGTCTTTCGTCTCCAGCCTCCTGCCGATCGTCGTGTATGCCGAGGGCTTCCGCAAAATCTTCGGCGTCTCACACATCGGCATACCATGGATCCACTGGGCACTGGTCTACCTCATCCTCGCCGCGGCGGCATCGCTGGCGTCATGGGCCACAGTGCGCAGGACGGTACGCCGGTCCCCCGCCGCCGTGATAGCACGGTACACTGGCGAGTGAGTCCGAGCTTCCTCGGCATGCTCCATGAGGGGGAGGCGCAATGAACGTCATGACAACCGACCTGTTCAGAATTCTTGGCAAACTCCACGTGGACAGATTCGTCATGCCCATCCTGAGCATGCTCTATACGGCCCTCTATATCAGTGCGCCGCTCTTTCCGCCGGACTGGGCCGAACGCATTCCTCTGCTTATGTGGAAGACGGTCATCGCTCTGTTCGGTCTCCTGTGTTCCTGCCTGTTGTACTGGAGCAGGCGGGCACCCCTGTGCGTCACCACCATCGAGGCCTTGGCATACATCGGCCTGTCGGCCGTCACCTCGGACGGAAGTTTCCTGATACCTCTGGTGGGAGCGCTCTATTTCTGCGTCTCCCTGTCCCCGGCGAGCAAGGCGGTCGCGGGGATATGCGAGACCGTCATAGCCGTCAGCGTGGTCACCTTCGCCATGCATGACGGTAGCGCGCTCTTCCTTGAATGGGCGGCCCGCATGGCGGCTGTCTCGGCCGTCATAGCCGCCGCCATCGCCGTCAGAGTCTACCGGATATGGCGCGATGCCGAACGGCGCGCGGACCGGGAGCGCGTTCGCGCCGAGATGCTCGCAAAGCAAAGGAACCAGGCCATATCCCGCGCCCAGGTCGCCGCAGAACTGCACGACAGCGTGGGGCACGACCTGACCACGATCATCGCGTTGGCCCAAGGCTTCGCGGAAGCGACCGATATCGGCGAACTGCACGCCGCACTCAAGGACATCGGCCAAGTCGCAAGGGAAGGATTGGCCGACACCCGCCATGCCGTCCATACCCTGGTCCAGCGCCACGAGGAGTTTTCCCGGGAAGATGGTGCGATGGAAGCAGCCCAGGCGTCCGGTTCCCGGAGCGGATTCGGTTCGACGCCGCATTCACTCGACGAGACCGACACCGTGGTCGCCCATGCCCGCGCGGCGGGCCTGGCCGTGGTCCTCACCGAAACAGGCCGTCGACGCCATGACCCAAAACAGGACAACCTCTGCTTCATCATCTGCAGAGAGGCGATCACCAACACGCTCCGGCATGCATCGGAGCCAACCACCATCATCCTTTCCCGGGACTACGGAGACGACGGCACCCTCCACATCAGCATCCATGATGACGGGCATATGAGCGAGCATCCCGGGGCCGACCGGAAGACACCCGTCAAAGACCACCCGGGAATCGGACTGAAGCAAATCGGCGAACAATGTCTGCTGGCCCATGGAAGCCTGAGCTATGGGCCAGACGAGAACGGGGGCTGGACGGTGAAAGCCACCCTGCCCTCCACCGGCAAGAAGAAGGAGGAGGATCCCCATGATTGACGTGATGCTGGTCGATGACATCACGCTCCTTCGCAAGGGGCTGACACGCATGATCGAGGCTGACCCGGGCCTACGGGTCGCTAATCAGGCGTCAAACGGCCAGGAGGCGGTGGCCATGCTGCGCGAGCTCGAGAAAACCGGACGGCCGCTGCCCCACGTGATTCTCATGGACGTCCGCATGCCCGTGATGGACGGTATCAGCGCCACCGCGATCATCTCCAAAGAGTTCCCCACCGTCCGCACACTGATCCTGACCACCTATGACGAGGACGACTACGCATTCACCGGGCTGCATGCAGGAGCCTATGGATTCCTGCTTAAGGACGTGTCCACCCGGGATCTCCATCGGGCCATCCACGCCGTGGCCGACGGCGACGCGGTGCTCACCCCACGCATCACCGCGGAGATCATCAACCGGGACAGGGCGCACGCCCGCCGCAACGATGACGATGCTCAGGCCAGGCGACAGCTCGGCAGGCTTACCCCAAGGGAGTATGAGATCGCAGGGCTGATCGCGCAGGGGCTATCCAACCAGGAGATAGCCCAGCGCCTCACCATCGAGGTCGCCTCCGTCCGACGATACGTCAGCCGCATCCTCGACAAGACCGGCCTGCGCGACCGCACGCAAATCGTCATCGCCTGGTTCCGATCCGGCGCAACCAACTAGACACCCGACCGCAAGTCAAGCATGGAGTCCGCGTTCCGTTTGGAAGCTTATAGTTGGATATCGAACAGTTGTTTGAATAAGGAGAGCGGAGATGGCCACACATGACATCTGGAACCCATGGCATGGGTGCCATAAGGTGTCGGCGGGCTGCCGCAACTGCTACATGTTCCAGCTCGATGCGCAGCGTGGCGTCACCATGCCATCCACGGTGGTGCACCGCACGCAGGAATTCGACAAGCCGTTGAAGAAGGACCGGCACGGCGATTTCAAAATCAAGGCCGGCGAGCGGATCCGCGTGAACATGACCTCGGACACCTTCGTCGAGGAGGCCGACGAGTGGCGCGACGAGATGTGGGATATCATCAGGCGGCGCTGCGACGTGGTGTTCTACATCCTGACCAAACGCCCCGAACGCATCGCCGGGCATCTGCCGGCGGATTGGGGCGAGGGGTACGAGAACGTGATCCTGCACATCACCACGGAGAACCAGAACATGTTCAACCGTCGCTGGCCGGTGTTCGAAGCGATTCCCGCCAAACACAAGGGACTGACGCTGGCGCCGCTGCTGGGGCCGATCGATTTAGGGCCGGCGTTGGAGTCGGGTCAGATCGAGCAGGTCGAATGCGGCGGCGAGAACTATGCGAACCCGCGACCCTGCGATGTGGCGTGGGTGTACGACATCGCCGCGCAATGTCTCAAGCATACGACCAACTTCTGCTGGTACGAGTCCGGCACCGACCTGCGCTGGCACGGGCGGCCGCTACGGAACCTGCCGTGGAAAACCGAACAGTCGCGCTTCGCGTTCCTCGCCGGCACCAACCGCAAACATCACGACGTCCGCTTCCGCCTGTTCGATCCGGTCTATCACCGGGAGCTGGACGACGACGAGCTCTACCATCCGCGGTACAACGATTCGCGCTGCCTGTTCTGCGCGAGCCGCATGATCTGCAACGGATGCAACGGCAGCGACCACTGCCCGAAGGATCTGCGCTTCGTCCCCGTCGAGGAGCTGGAGCGAATCGAGGCGGGCAAGCATGACGAGATGATGCGCTGGTTCCATTCCGGCGAGCATTGGATCCGCACCAAAGCCTGAAGATGCTTCGACTCCGCTGCGCTCCGCTCAGCATGACGCAGTACTCAACAGTAGGAGATCCTTCGACTCCGGGCTACGCCCTCCGCTCGGGATGACGAAAACAAAAAACGTCATCCCGAGCAGGGCGGCGTTCCTTCCTCGTCATCCCGAGCGCAGTCGAGGGATCTAAGGCCCGCTACCCGACGATGACGGGTATCACGCGCTCCGCAGTTGGGCGGCGACCTGCACGGCTTCGACGCTGGCGCCGGCCTTGTTGCGGGTCTCCTGCCATTCGGTGGCGGGCACGGAGTCGAGCACGATGCCCGCGCCGGCCTGCACGCTCGCCTCATGGTCGCGCAGGAACGCGGTGCGGATGGCGATGGCCATGTCCATATTGCCGGAGAAGTCGAAGTAGCCGACAGTGCCGCCGTAGATGCCGCGGTCGGCGAGCTCCAGCGCGTCGATGATCTCGATGGCGCGCGGCTTGGGCGCGCCGGACAGCGTGCCCGCCGGGAAGGCGGAGGTGAACACATCGAAGGCGGTCATATCGGGATTCACACGGCCGGTGACCGTGGAGCAGATATGCATGATGTGGCTGAATCGCTTGATGTCCATCAGGCTGACCACCTCGACGGATTCCGGCGCGCATACGCGGCTCAAATCGTTGCGGGCCAGATCGACCAGCATGATATGCTCGCTGCGCTCCTTCGGATCGGCGAGCAGCTCCTTGGCCAACGCCTCGTCCTCCTCCACGGTGGCGCCGCGCGGGCGGGAGCCGGCGATCGGGAAGGTCATGGCATGGCCGTTGTCCACCTTGATAAGGGTCTCCGGACTGGAGCCGATCACGTTGAAGTCGCGGCCCTCGGCGTCGGTAAGCGCCATGAAGTACATGTACGGGCTGGGGTTGAGGGTGCGCAGCACGCGGTACACGTCGAAGGGGTCGGCCGGGGAGTCGATGTCCACACGCTGGGAGATGACCACCTGGAACACGTCGCCGTCGATGATGTGCTGTTTGGCGACCTCCACGGCCCGCTCATAGTCGCCTTTCGGCGTGCGGAAGCGCAGGTCGGGCTGGGCGACGGACGGATCGAGCACGCTGACGCGGGCCTCGCCGGGCGTGGGCGTGGCGGAGTTGCGCTGCATCGCGTCAAGCCGGGCGATGGCCTCGTCGTAGACGATGTCGGCGCGCGTGGGCCTGTCGTCGAAGTTGACCGCGTTGGCGATCAGCCACACCGATCCGGAGACGTGGTCCACCACGGCGATGTCGGTGGCGAGGGCGAGCACCAATTCCGGCTGTCCGGTCTCGTCGGGGGCTTCGGCGCGCAGGGTCGGCTCCCAATGGCGGATCGCATCCCATCCGACCGACCCGACCAGACCGCTGGTCAGATTCGGCAGGCCCTCCACACGCGGGGCCTTGAGGGTTTTGAGCGCGGCGTGGGCGACCTCGATCACGTCGCCTTCCTTCGGCACGCCGACCGGCACTTGGCCGAGCCAGTCGGCCCGACCGTGGTTGGAGCGCAGCTGGGCGATCGAGTCGACGCCGATGAAACTGTAGCGGCTCCATGATCCGCCGTATTCCGCCGATTCGAGGATGAACGTGCCGGAACGTCCGCCGGCGAGCCGCTCGTAGAAGCCGACCGGCGTGAGCGAATCGGCGAGCAATCGGCGCACGATCGGCACCACACGGTAGCCTTGGTCGGCGAGCTCATGGAACTGCGCGCGGTCGGGCCAGGTCTCGCCCCACTGCAGATGTTCGACGCTGCATTCGCTCATGGCGGCTCCTTCCGTCTCCCGCGTCTTGCGCGCGGACTTCCGTCATGGACAAGCGCGCCGCTCCCATAACGGGTTTCATGGTGTTCTGAACGACTACCCTACCCGATGTCGTTCGCTTATGGCTGCTCCGGCCGTCGGACGTGTGTTCGGCGGACCGTCCGGCTACGGACGGTGGCCTTGCGTGACCGGCAGCGGGCCTCCTTCGAGGAAGCAGCTGCGTTTGCCGGTATGGCAGGCGGCGCCCACCTGGTCGACCTCGACGAGCAGCGCGTCGCCGTCGCAGTCGAGAGAGACGGCCTTGACGTACTGGGCATGTCCGGAGGTGTCGCCCTTGCGCCAGTATTCCTGGCGGGAGCGCGACCAGAAGGTCACGCGGCCTTCGGTGAGCGTGCGGCGCAACGCCTCGTCGTTCATATAGCCGACCATCAGCACCTCACGGGTGTCGTGCTGCTGCACGACGGCCGCGACCAGTCCTTTGTCGTCGCGTTTGAGACGCGCGGCGATGCGCGGATCCAGCGTTTCGCTGTTGTCGTATTCCATTCGTACCTCCTGCCGTTCCCTCGCGCGGCGAGGGAGGCGGCGTTATGTTCGCTCGTCGTCCGTTCGCCGGACGTTGACGGCACCCGTCGGCGTCCTCGCGCCGTGGCCAAGCGCCTTCATCCCGTCCGGCGGATGGGTTCCGCTTCAGCGGACCGTGTATCCCGCGCCCTTGATGGCGTCCTTGACCTCGCGGATCGACACCTTGCCGTAGTGGAAGATCGACGCGGCGAGCACCGCGTCGGCGCCGGCCTCGATGGCTGGCGGGAAGTCGGAGGCCTTGCCGGCGCCGCCGGAGGCGATGATCGGAATCCTCACCTCGCTGCGTACGGCGCGGATCATCTCCAGATCGAAGCCCTGCTGCGTGCCGTCGGCGTCCATCGAGTTGAGCAGGATCTCGCCCGCGCCCAGCTCCTCGGCCCGCTTGACCCACCAGATCGCGTCGATGCCGGTGGATTTGCGGCCGCCCATCGTGGTGACCTCGAAGCCGGAGCACGTATGCTGCTCGCCTTTCTCACGGCGGGCGTCCACGGAGAGCACCAGCACCTGGTTGCCGAAGCGTTCGGACACACGGCTGATCAGCGTCGGATCGTTGATGGCGGCCGTGTTGACGCCGACCTTGTCCGCTCCGCAGCGCAGCAGCGAATCCACATCCTCGGGGCTGCGCACGCCGCCGCCGACGGTCATGGGTATGAACACCTGCTCGGCGGTGCGGCTCACCACATCGACCATGGTGCTGCGGTGCGAACTGGACGCGGTCACGTCAAGGAACGTAATCTCGTCCGCTCCCTGACGGTAGTATTCGCCGGCCAATTCGACCGGATCGCCCGCGTCACGCAGGTTCTCGAAATGCACGCCCTTGACCACACGACCCGCGTCGACGTCCAGGCACGGAATCACTCGAACCGCCAGCGACATACTGCTCTCCCCTTAGGTTGGATTACTTTCAGCTTGATGACGACCTTCAGGTTACCGGCCCAACGTTACAACGATGCGCCCGTTCCCGCATGGTGGGCCGACTTTTCCCCACGCAGTGCCATGATGGAAGGCAGGAAGGTCGGAGGAATCGTATGGAACCAGTGATCGAGCGCACCCTGCGCCGCGGGCGCGAAACCCTTGCCGCCGTCAACGATGTGGAGCGGCTGTATCTGCGCGATTGGATGGATGTGGTGTTCATCTACGCGATCAGCGGATTCGTCGGAACTTTGCACGAGACCTGTTGGACGCTGTTGTCCAAGGGCGTGTTCGAGGACCGCAGCGGGTCGATCCTCTCCCCGTTCAACTATGTGTACGGGCTGGGCGCGCTGGCGATTTTCTTCGCTCTGCGCGGCCTGCGCAAAGGGCATCAGGTGTTCATCGTGGGCGCGCTGCTCGGCGGCGTGCTCGAGTATTCGATGAGCGTGATCCAACAGTATCTGCTGGGCAGCCGTTCCTGGGATTATTCGCAGCTGCCGTTGAATATCGGCGGACGCACCACCGTGCCGTTCATGCTGTTCTGGGGATTGCTGTGCTTCGTCATCGTGCGGTGGATCCTGCCGTTGATGCTTCACGTGGTGCATGCCATCGACGACGACCATCGCAGAACGATCGCGGTCATCCTGCTGGCATGGATCGCCGTGGATTACTGCGTGACGCTGCCGGCCATCTTCCTGTACGCGCAACGGGCCGACGGATTCTCGGGCGGCGGATGGTTCGCCGACGTGATCAACACCGTGTTCAACGATGCGTTCATGCGCCGGCACTTCCCCAATATGAGGGTGTGAGATGGGCGGGGTCGCACGGACGGTGGCTCCGGCACCATCCGTGCGACCCTTCAAACGCCCCGAATCGCACAAAAAGACGTATGGATCCTTGAGATTTCGCCAATTCGGCATGTGATGTCATGTTCGGTTGATGTGAGGAAAAGTCGCACGACGCTTTTCTCCCGCCTCCTCCGTGCGAAGGCCGCCCTTCATCGCTTCTTCATGATTCCTTTATAAGGTCTCATAAGCCGCCGGGCCACGGCCTCATAGGGTGGCGGATATGAGAAGCAAACATCTGATGACATGTCTCGCGATCGCGGCATCGCTGATCGCGGTGTTCACCGGCGCATGGTTCGCCGCCCAAACGGACACGACGGTTCCGACGATTCCGCAGGCCACGTATTCCAGTCAGCAGTGGAATCTCATCGTCGTGAACCGATGGAACGCCATCCCCGACGACTATCCCACACCGACCCTGACCGAACTGGACAACGGCGAACGCGTCGACGCACGCGTCTACGAGGATCTGCAACGCATGTTCGATGCGATGCGGGCGGATGGACTCGACCCGGAGGTCACCGCCGGATTCCGCACGCGCAAGGTGCAGCAGCGACTGATGGACGAGAAGATCGCCGAATACCGCGAACAGGGACTGTCCTCGAAGGACGCGAAGGAACAGGCCGAGCAGTGGGTGGCGATTCCCGGCACCAGCGAGCATGAGATCGGCTTGGCGGTCGATATCAACACGCGCGATTCCACCGGTGCCGCCGACAGTCAGGACGTGTACGCCTGGCTGGCCGACAACGCCTGGCGATACGGGTTCATCCTGCGCTACCCGAGCGATAAGACCGATGTCACCGGCAATATGTACGAGCCATGGCATTACCGGTACGTGGGGATCGACGCCGCGTACGCCATGCACGGCACCGGCCAATGCTTGGAGGAATACACGCGATAGACGCCGACGTTCATGGATTCTTCATCATTCGCCGCCTGTGTCGCGTTCGGAAGACCGCTCGAATCGATTAGCGTGGGTGTCGGATGCCGAAGGAAAGGAACGATGATGGGATGCCAGTCCAGCGGGGTCGCCACGGGAGGCGCGAACGGCGCGACCATACTGGTCGTGGATGACGAGCGGGAGATCGCCGATCTGGTCGCGCTGTACCTTGAGGCGGAGGGGTTCGCGACTCAGGTGCGCTATGACGCCGAGACCGCATTGGCCGCCATCAATGAGCGTCCGTTCGATCTGGCGGTGCTGGACGTGATGCTGCCGGGCGTCAACGGTTTCCAGCTCTGCCGTGAGATCCGCAAACGCCACACGTATCCGGTGATCATGCTCACCGCCAAGGATGCCGAGGTCGATAAGATCGCCGGACTGAATTTCGGCGCGGACGATTATCTCACCAAGCCGTTCCGCCCGTTGGAGCTGGTCGCCCGGGTCAAGGCGCAGCTGCGTCGACGTCGGCAATACGATGCCGGATTGCAGGCTGGTCCCATGCCAGGCGTGCCGGAAGCGACTGCCTCCCGCGCGGGCGCGTCCGCCGCTTCCGGCGTACTGTCGTATCGGGGTCTTGAGCTCAACGCGCTCACGCATGAATGCACGGTGGACGGCGATCCGGTGCAGCTGACGCCCACCGAGTTCGCGATCGCGCGCGTGCTGTTGGAGCGTCTCGGCCAGCCGGTGAGTTCGGAGGAGATGTTCCACGAGCTGTGGGGCGACGAAACCTATATCAAAACCAGCAACACGATCAGCGTGCATGTGCGCCATCTGCGCGAGAAGTTAGGAGACAACGTTGACAGGCCGACCTATATCCGCACCGTTTGGGGCATCGGATACAAAATCGGGTGAGATGCCCGTCGGATATGACGTCCCCTCCGCGGGCGGCGCGGCACGCCCACCCCGCACGGACGGGACTCCCCAATCTCGTACGCGGAACGACCGTCCAGGACATCAGGAGGGGACCCGCCTGGCGCAGGGCATGCTGCTACGCGTCGCCGTCATGCTCGCCGTGGCGGTGGCCGCCGTCGGCTTCTTCGCGCTCACGTGGGATTCCAACACGCTGTACAACGTTCTGGTCCTGTCGCTGGGCATGTCCGACGAGCAGGCGCTGGGACTGCTCGCGCTGATGCGTAACAACTCGCTGCCGTTGCTGATCGCCGTCGCGGCCATGGTGCTGTTCGTCGGATACCAGGCGTCGTTGAAACCGTATTGCGTGCGCTACTTCAGCGCGCTGTCCCACGGCATCGACGCACTGACGGACAGCGGCCGGACCGACATCGCGCTGCCTGCGAAGATGGCGCAGACCGAGACCAAGCTCAACCAGGTCAAACACGAGTTGGAACGGCGGGATATGGAGGCGCGGCTCGCCGAGCAGCGCAAGAACGATCTGGTCATGTATCTCGCGCACGACATCCGCACGCCGTTGACCTCGGTGATCGGCTATCTGAGTCTGCTCGACGAGGTGCCGGACATGCCCGACGCGCAGCGCCGCAAGTATATCGGCATCGCCCTGCGCAAGGCGCAACGGCTGGATACGCTCACCGACGAGTTCTTCGACATCACGCGATACAACATGCAGACCATCGCCTTGGACCGGCAGCGGCTCGATCTGACGACGCTGCTTCTCCAGCTGAGCGAGGAGTTCCATCCGCAACTGGAGGAGCATGGCAATACGGTGCGTCTGGATCTGCCGCAGCGGCTTGAGGTCGACGCCGACGCGCAGAAGCTGGCGCGCGTGTTCAACAATCTGCTGCGCAACGCGATCTCCTATGGCACGCGGGGCACCGACATCGCCATCCAAGCGTGGGACGACCCCGCCCAGGGGATGGCCTGCGTGTCGGTGTCGAGCGTCGGGCGGACGATTTCGCCGGACAAACTGACGCGCATCTTCGACAAGTTCTATCGCCTTGACGACTCGCGCGGCAGCTCGTCCGGAGGTTCCGGGCTGGGACTGGCCATCGCCAAACAGATTGTGGAGCTGCATGGCGGCGCGATCGGAGCGTCCAGTGTCGATGGGACCACCACATTCGTGGTGTCGCTGCCGACCGGGGTCGCACGGCAGGCCGACCCGATCGCGTCCGTGCGACCCTCGAGCGGCTTCGAAACGCACACGAAATGATGAAAAACGCCGTAAATCCGCCGATCAGGCTTGTGAGGCCATGTGCGATTGGTGTGCGGAAAGGTCGCACAAGCCAACCGACGGGAGGACTTCGTGCGAAGGCGTCACCGCTCCTTGGCCGCCAGCTGGCCGCAGGCGCCGTCGATATCCTGGCCGCGGGTGTCGCGTAGGGTGGCGGTGATGCCGGCGGCATGCAGGATCTCCAAGAACCGCGCCTCATCCTCCGGTTTGGAGGCGGTCCATTTCGACCCCTCGATCGGATTGAGCGGAATCGGGTTGACGTGCGCCCAGTTATCGCCGTAATGGTTGAGCCGCTTGGCCAACAGCCGCGCATGTTCGGCCTGGTCGTTGATGCCGCGCATCAGCGCGTATTCGATGCTCACGCGGCGTTTGGAGGCCAGCCAGTAGTCATGCGCGGCGTCAAGCACCTGCGTGGTGTTGAAGCGTTTGTTCATCGGCACGAGTTCGTCGCGCAGCTCGTCGCTCGGCGCATGCAGCGAGACGGCCAGACGCACCGGAATGCCCTCGGCGGTGAATTTCCTGATGCCGGGAACCACGCCGACGGTGGAGACGGTGATGTTGCGCGCGGAGATGCCGAATCCCTCCGGCGGCATGGCGGAGATCTGACGCACGGCGGACAGCACGGACCTGTAGTTGCCCATAGGCTCGCCCATACCCATGAACACGATGTTGCTCAAGCGTCCCGGGCCGCCCGCGACCTCGCCGTCGCGCATCATCTTGGCGGCGACGCGCACCTGTTCCAGGATCTCGCCGGTGGACATGTTGCGGGTGAGTCCCAGTTGGCCGGTGGCGCAGAACGGGCATCCCATGCCGCAGCCGACCTGCGAGGAGATGCACAGCGTGGTGCGCGTCGGGTAGCGCATGAGCACGGATTCGATCAGCGAGCCGTCGAACAGCTTCCACAGGGTTTTGATGGTGGTGCCTTCGTCGGCCACCTGACGGGTGACCTCGGTGATGAGTTCGGGGAAGAACGCGGCGGCCGCCTCCTCGCGCTTGGACGCGGGGAAATCTGTGAATTCGGCGGCGTTCACATCGAAGTGGCCGTAATAGTGGTTCGCGAGCTGTTTGACGCGGAACTTCGGCAGGCCGAGCTTTTTCGCCGTCTCGACGCGCTCGTCCTCGGTCATGTCGGCGAAATGCACGGGCGGCTTGCCGCGCCGTGCGTGGTCTTTGGAGAGCACGTCGCGGAACGCGCCGGAGGTGCCGCCGGGGGTGATGCCGGTTTCGGGCTGCTCGGTGGTGGGAATGGTGGTTTCGCTCATGGTGCCTCTTTGACGTTGGTTGAGATCCCTCGACTGCGCTCGGGACGACGGTGGTAACTACGTTCGGGATGACGGTGGTAGCTGCGCTCGAGATACGTTGGTGATGATTATTCGTCATGCTGAGCGGAGCGTAGCGAAGTCGAAGCATCTCCGCAGGCTGACATTGGTAGCTGCGCTCGGAACGACGGGATGGTTATAGACCGGTCACCCACAGCAGCGCGCACATGAAAGGCGCGCTCATCAGGATGGAGTCGACGCGGTCCATCACACCGCCATGCCCTTTGAGCAGATGCCCCATGTCTTTGAGTCCCAGATCCCTTTTGATCATGGACGCGCACAGGTCGCCGAAGGTTCCCACCGCGCCCACCAGCACGCCGGCGACGATGGGAACCCACCAGCGGGTGGCCCACACGTCCGCGTCATAGGTGCAGAAGAACACGGCGAACGCGCCCACCATGGCGAACAGCATTGATCCGGCAAGTCCCTCCCATGATTTCTTGGGGAAATGCGCGGCGAGAGTTTGTGCTTGCCCAGCCATGCGCCGGCGAACAGGCCGCCGGTGTCGGAAAGCGCGGGCAGGAACACCAGCATGATCGCGTGGGCGACGGGATGATCCCCCGGCAGCGAGATTACAATGCAGGAGGCGAGCAGTGGAATGTACAGGACGGTGAGGATGGAGACCGCCACATGCGACAGGCGGCTGTGCTGCTGCTCTCCCCCGTCGTGGTTGAAGGAGGATTCCAAACGCGCGCCGGCCTCGGTCTGGGAGAGTTTGCCGGCCACCGCAAGCGACAGGCGGTTGCCGAAGCTCAGTTTGGCGGTGGCGGCCAGAGAGACCAGCATCAGCGACATCAGGATGCACAGCGCGGCGGCTTCGAGATGGTAGGGCGAATAGTAGGTGGCGAACAGGGTGACCGACGAGCATACCCACAGCATGATCACGGGGATGTGCAGGCCTACGGTGGCGAAGTCGACGCGCAGCTCCCACAAGGCGAGGATCATGAACACGACGATCAGCGCCACGAACAGGTCGATGCTGATCAGCAGGCAGGCGAGGATCAATATGACAAGGGCCGCGCCGGTGGCGATCGCCTGCGGCATATTGCGTCCGGTTTTCTTGTTGATGTTGTCGAGCGTCTCCTCGGCGTTCCTCTCCAACTGTTCGTTGCGTTCCATCAAGTCCTCCAGCATCGTCAATCTGTGACCACTATAGCGTGAGGCTGGGCGTTAACAGGATTCTTTCGTCCTGTCGCGCGCCCAGCCTCACATCGATCCGGAAGGTCCGCCACTCAAAACCGTCAGAGATGTCACCATCGTCCGGTTATCGAGAGGGGATGGTCCGTCTCAGACCTCCATGATCTCCTTCTGCTTGGCTTCCAGCAGCGCGTCGATCTCGTCAGTGATCTGCTTGGTGACCTTGTCGAGGTCCTTGAGCAGACGGTCGCCCTCGTCCTCGCCCATGTCGCCGTCCTTGACGGACTTGTCGATGGTTTCCTTGGCCTTGCGGCGGATGTTGCGCACGGCCACCTTGCCGTCCTCGGCCTTGGTCTTGGCGAGCTTGACGTATTCCTTGCGGCGCTCCTCGGTGAGTTCCGGCATGGTCAGGCGGATCACATTGCCGTCGCGGTTCGGGCTCACGCCGAGGTCGGAGTTGCGGATCGCCTTCTCGACCGCCGCGGCCTGGGAGACGTCGAACGGGGTGACGGAGAGGGTGCGCGGCTCGGGCACGCCGATGGAGGCGACGGCCTTGATCGGCGTGGGGGAACCGTAGTAGTCCACCATGATGCCGTTGAGCAGCGCCGGGTTGGCGCGGCCGGTGCGGATGCCGGCGAAGTTGTCCTTGGTGTTTTCGATGGTCTTGGCCATCTGGTCTTTGGCCTGGTCGATGAGGGTTGCCATGTGGTGCTCCTTTGTGGATGTGCGGTTCTGCTGCGAACGCTGGTTGGTTTATCTGGTGGTGGACTGGATTATTCGGCCACGCGTGATTCCGCGGTGGAGACGATGGTGCCGATCTCCTCGCCGATGAGGGCGCGGGTCACGTTGCCTTCGCCTTCGAGTCCGAAGACGCGGATGCGCTGCTTGTTGTCGCGGGCCATCGACAGGGCGGAGGCGTCCATGACGGCGAGGTTGTCGACGAGGGCGCGGTTGTAGCTCAGGGTTGCGAAACGCTTGGCGTTCTCATCCTTGCGCGGGTCGGCGGTGTAAACGCCGTCGACGCCGTTCTTGCCCATCAGCACTTCGTCGCAGTGGATTTCGAGCGAACGCTGAATGGAGACCGTGTCGGTGGAGAAGTACGGCATGCCGGCACCGGCACCGAAGATCACCACACGGCCCTTCTCGAGATGACGGATGGCTTTGAGCGGAATGTACGGCTCGGCGACCTGGCCCATGGTGATGGCGGTCTGCACGCGGGTGGCCTGCCCCTCCTGCTCCAGGAAATCCTGCAGCGCGAGGCAGTTCATCACCGTGCCGAGCATGCCCATGTAGTCGCCGCGGGAGCGGTCGATGCCGGCCTGCTGGAGTTCGGCGCCGCGGAAGAAGTTGCCGCCGCCGACCACGATCGCGACCTCGACTCCTTGGTTCACCGCGGGAACGATCTCCTCCGCGATACGGCGGACCACATGCGTGTCGATTCCGACCTTGCCGCCGCCGAACGCCTCGCCGGACAGTTTGAGCAGAACCCTGCGGGGCTTGTCGCCTGCGTCTTCGCCAGTCATACGTTGCCTTTCTCTTGAGGCTCAGGAATTACCGATTTCCAAGCATATCGGCTATTCGCGACGGCCGTCCGCACGACGCGCACACAACGGCTGCGGCGCTGCTCCACAGCGTCGTCTCACCTTCCATACGCATCGATCATGGAAGCGAAATCCAAGTCCCGTCGTCTGCGCGACTCCGCATCGTCAAGGCTCCAACAATCGCGATAGTCGACATCGATTTCGCCGGCAGCAAACCGGCTCAGCAGCTCGTCGCGGTAGAAGTCGCGCTCGCTGAGCAGCAGATCGACCAGATATCCCGGCTGTTGCGGGAAATTCGTCAGCGCGCGCACATACAGATTGCGGTTCTCGTCGCGGATAAGCGGCGGCACCGTGCCGATGCGCAGGCATTCCTTGAAGAGCAGCAGACGTCCGACGCGGCCGTTGCCATCGGAGAAGGGATGAGTGCGTTCGAACATCCAGTGCATGCTCGCGATGTCGTACGGGTCGTCCCGCAGGGCGACGCAGGCCGCGAATACCTGACGCATGCAGTCGGGGACCCGTTCCGGCGGGGCCGTTTTGATCTGGGCCAGCGCGCCGATCACATTCGCGCGGGTTTTGTATCCGCCCACGTTATAGCGCTCCGGATCCGCCTCCTGCATGGTGCCGTGCTTGAGCATCGCATGCAGATGGCACACCAGATCCTCATCCACAGGATCGTCGACATGATCGAGCAGCCACGAGAACGCGCGGAAATGGTTCGCCGTCTCCACCGCGTCGTCCACCCGCACCTGTTTGTCGGTTTCAGGCAGGAACGCGCCCGTCTCGAAGATCTGCGCCGTCTGTTCCGCGCTCAGCGTCGACCCTTCCATATGGTTCGAATTGAACGACAGCAGCACCTGCGTGAGATAGTACAGACCGTGGCTCTCACGCGCGTCGCGTTCGCGGCGCAGTCGCTCAGCTATCGACTCATGTAGCTCACCCATACCGTTCATTGTTCCACAACCGTCCGTCCTTCCGAAAGACATGACGTCTGCGCGCAGTTCATCGGATTTGAATCGTGCGGCCGGCGTCTGCATGACAAGAGGTGCGCTATATCTCGTCGATAAGGTGACGGAGCAGCGACTCGCGGCGGCTGATGATCATGTCGGTGATGCGGTACGACTCGGTGTCCTCATAGGAGATGGGATGCATCCGACCATCGTCGAACGAGAGAATCGTGGCGTTTGGCAAGGCGAGCAGCACCGGCGAATGGGTGGCGATGATGAACTGCGAACCGGCTTGCGCGAGTTCGGACAGCAACGCCAGCAACGAAAGCTGACGCTGTGGGGAAAGCGCGGCCTCGGGCTCATCCATCACACAGAGACCCGGACCGCTGAACGACTGTATCCAACTCATAAAGCTTTCGCCATGGGATTGCTCGTGCAGTCTCGCGCGCGCATCGGACCTGCCGACGGCGTATTCGCGCGCCTTGGTGGCCATGGTGAAGAAGCTTTCCGCGCGCAGGAAGTAGCTGGACTGAGTCAACGACCGTTGCCGCTCCACGAGTACCGCATCGGCCAGTTCGGACACATCGTCGTAGGTGGAGAAGCGGTAGTTTCGAGTGCCGCCTTCCGCATTGAATCCGCAGGCGAGCGCGATCGCTTCCAGCAGCGTGGATTTGCCGGATCCGTTCTCCCCCACAAAGAACGTCACCGGCGCGTCGAATGTCACCTCATCAACGTCCTGTAACGCCGTGATGCCCCGCACATAGGAGTCGTCAGGCAACGCGTTCCAATCAATACGCACCCGACGTACAAACAACGGTGATCCCATGTGCCCCACCATACCTCGAACATACCGCGACGTTCAAAACGCATTGCCGCATCACCACCACAGGCAGCGACATCCCTCGAATATCCGTCTGTCAAGTCTGTCGAGGGTCAGCCAAATGTGCGCGGAAAGCCTGTTCGCTGTGGGGTTCTCAGCTTCGACATGCCGAGTATCGATAAACACCACGGTAAGCGCAATCGTCAATGCTTCCGAACATTAGATAAGGCGCTTCACGAATCACGTTGAAATGAGTTCATGATCACGGGCGCGATAGTAGTCCTGGGCGGCGTCCACCAGCGTTCGGATGGGGAATGCGAGGATCTGCGCGCCGCCGACGCTCGTTCGACGGATCGCATCGCCGTGCTTGGCGAGGAAGTGTTCGCCGAATCGGGAGAAGTCCTCGTAGCGGTCGAGTTCCACGGTGTCGAAGGTGATCCATTCGACCGCGCGCTCACCGGTACCGGCCTCGATTCGCGCGACCGGCGCGGTCTCTTGGATGAGCGGACGCCCGATCAGCGATTCGGCGTGGTGGATGGCCGTACAGGATTCGAAGTCGGTTCCGAGGAAAATCACTTTGCCGTCCAGTTCGCACAGTCTGGCGATGGGGCTGTTCTCGCCGAACGGCATATCGTATACGCCGCTGCCGGCGGCGTCCTGACCATCCGCGATCCCGCACAGCCAGTCGGCGTGCGCGCCCCATGCGCTCATCGAATACAACGGATGACCGCTGCGGCGGGTGCCGGGCAGCGCGCGGAAATATTCCGGGGTGCGTCCCAATCCATGCACGGGCGTGGTCGCGGCGTCGAACGCAGGCAAGGCGTTGCGCACATCATCGACCAACGCCGCATCCACAGGCGGATATCCCCAGTATTGCGGATCGGACAGGTCCAAGCTCTGCGCCGACATCATGATGTCGCCTTCGCACAGCACATCCTTGAGCACATCGACCACGGTCTGCTCGCCGCCCGGTATGAATCCGAACGCGCTGAGTTTGGTGTGCACGAAGCATGAGTCCGTGCGCTCCAACCCCACCGCCGTCAACGCCTCGCGAAGCCGCGTCCCCGTGGCCACGGTCTCGATACAGGACTCATCCCAGGACATGGCAGGTCTCCTTCAGCGTTAGGAACAGCTCACAGCAGTAAGCTATCACCCAATATGCGGATGGACAACATACGCTATACTTGCAAATATGCAAGCCAACGAAGCGCTCAAGAAGCTGATGGAATTGACGGGGATGACAGCAGCCCAACTCTCGCGTGCCACGAATCTCGACGAATCCGTGGTCTCACGCACATTACACGGCAAGACGATCCCCCGCTTCGACACAATCGAGGAGGCGGCACGCGCCTTGGGCTATGAGGTGACGCTCACACCGCTTGAGCAAGTTACGATGCGATTGACCGGCGCGCCATCAATGCAGGAGCTCGTGGAAAGCATCCATACATACGCAGGCGATGCCGACCAGTGGTCACGGATTTCCGCCAGCATGCGTAATTTGTTCGAATTCCCCGATGAACAGCCAGTACGTTTCACGTCAGTCGCAAAGGACATGGACCGCAACTGGAGCGCGTTTATGGCCGGACTATACGATCACCAGCAATGGGCCATCGACCATGACACCACCTCTTTGCGACTGGACGAACCATGGACTCCCTTACGGAAAATATATCGTTCGGCCACACAACCGGACCCTGATTTCGCTCGATACAACGTCATCCTGCCGCGAGGAGAGCTGCAATGGAAATGACCCACGAACGCATCATGAGTCTTACGTTAGTCGACAATGTCGAAGTACCGCACTGGCTGGATGATTCGCTGGCTCATGCGCCCATGTTCGACAGCAGTTCGTCGCCCGAAGCGCGGGTGACGTTCATCGACCGCGAAGACGGCTTCTTTCTGAAACGCGCGGGATTGGGCGCTCTCCAACGCGAGGCCGAACTCACGAGATTCTTCCATGAACGCGGGCTCGCCGCCGAAACGCTGCGTTACGATCAGGATTCGCAGAGCGGCTGCGATTGGCTGCTCACCAAGCGATTGCCCGGCGAGGATTGCACCGCATCGCAATACATGGAACAGCCCGAACGTTTGGCCGATCTCATGGCCGAACGTCTGGCGGCCCTCCATACGATGCCGACCGACGGATGCCCGGTACCCGACCACACAACGCGATATCTGGAACGCGCCGATGAGGGATGGCGCATCGGATGCATCGATCCGTCGTTCTTCACCGACATGTTCGGTCCCACCTCACTCGACGAAATCCACCGCGTCATCATGGAACGCAAACATCTGCTGCATACGAACACGCTGCTCCACGGCGATTACTGCCTGCCGAACATCATTCTCGACGACTGGCGGTTCTCCGGTTTCGTGGATCTTGATTCCGGCGGCGTCGGAGACCGGCATGTGGACGTGTTCTGGGCATTATGGACTCTGCGGTTCAATCTGCATACCGACCGATACGACAACCGTTTCCTCGACGCCTACGGACGGGAGCAGATCGACCCCGACATCCTCCCGCTGATCGCCGCCATCGAAGTGTTCGGATGACGATGATCAGGATTCGGCGCGGTCGTCTTTGAGGGACCGCATAAGAGCTCGGCTACAGTAGGCGATGGTTTGGCGGTCTTCCTCGACGGTCCATGGATAAAACCATGATTCATGCGTCAAGAGCGCCGGCGTTGGCTTTGTCGATGGACGTGATGATGTCGTAGACGAAACGGCATACGGGAAGATCCACGCCGTATTCCCGCCCCATCCGCAGCGCCTCGCCCATGAACATATCGATCTCCGTCTGGTTCCCGTGCAGCACGTCCTGGACCATGCTGCGCATGCCGTCCGGATCGTAATCGTCGAAGAAGCCGTCCAGATCCCGTATGTCCCGCTGGGTCAGGCCCACGCCCATCGCCTCGGCGAGGGCTACGATCTCCCGCATGACGCACTCCATCGCGTCACGGGCTTCGGGGATTCGCTGGAACCAGCGGTGCCGTCCACGGAAGATGGCCTCCACCGTGTTGCAGGCGGCGTTGAGCATGTATTTGCGCCATATCTCCAGATAGATGTCGTCGCTGATCGCGCAGGGAACGGCGGCCGCGAACAGCGCGTGCGCGTCCTTGACCCTGCCGCTGACCGATCCGTCCTTCTCTCCTATGGCGATCTGCCCGACCGGTTTGAAGTCGACATGATTGCCTGACTTCTTCGCATTGATTTTGCTCATGCTGTAGACGACATGCTCCGCGCCGAACCGCCTCGCCAACGTCTCCTCGCTGGATAGGCCGTTGATCAGACTCATCAGCGTGGTGTGGTCGTCGATCTCCCGTGCGATGTCGTCCAGAATCCCTTGAAGCTGATAGCTTTTCACCGCCACGATCAGCAGATCCGGCGCGATCCGCCCCTCGCCCGGAGCGACCACGTTCAGCTCGTAGGATTCCCCGTTGATGACCATGCCGTCACGTTTGAGCCGCTCCGCGCGCTCCCCTGTCGCGATGACACGCACCCGATCCGCGCCCAGCGAGCGTCTTGCGGCATAGTAGGCGACGCTGCCCTCCGCGCCGAGTCCGATGATGCTTACCGTTCGTATTGCCATGATCCGCGCTCCTTTCCGCATGTCGACTGCATCATACGGTTATATTCCATACAATTAAGAACGAGAATTGTATGGAATACATTAGGAGGCCGTTATGCCGCGACACGATGCGCTGTGGGCTTCCGCGCTCTCCTGGAAGCCGGATCGAAGCGGTCTGAAACGCCCGATCTACGCGTCGCTCGCCGAGCAGTTGGAACGCGACATCGCGGACGGCTCGCTCGCCCCGGGCGTGCGACTGCCGTCGCAGCGCGATCTGGCCGACTATCTGGGCATCAATTTCACCACGGTCACCCGCGCCTACCGTCTATGCGAGCTGAAAGGACTGCTGTACGCGACCACCGGCAGCGGAACCTTCGTGGCACCCAACGCGGCGAGGTCGGCCACCATATCGACCGCGAACCTCGCGCGGGAAAGCATCGACCTGGGATTCGTCGGGTCCTTCGAATCCTGCAACGCGATGGTCGCGGACGCCATCGCCTCCGTGGCGAGGAACAGGCACGTCCCGCAACTGCTCGACTACGACCATCCGACGGGCATGCCGCACCATAAGGCCGCGGGCGTCGACTGGCTGCGCGGCATCGGCCTGCGAACCGACACCGACCATCTGGCCATCGTGTCGGGAACGCAGAACGGACTCGCGCTGGCGCTCATAGCCTTGTTCGAGCCCGGCGACCGCATCGCCGTGGACACCTACACCTATGCGAATTTCATCGAGCTGGCGAAGACGCTCCATATCCAGCTCGCGCCCATCGCGGCGGACGACGAAGGCATGCGGGCGGATGAGCTGGAGGCGCAGCACGGACTCAACCCCGTGCAGGGCGTTTTTCTGATGCCGTCCTGCTGCAATCCCACGACGGCGATGATCTCCGAACGACGGAAGAGGGAGTTGGCGGACGTCATCGCGAGACATCGGCTGATTCTGATCGAAGACGACATCCATGCCCTGTTCACGGCCGGCGTCGTCGCGGATTACCAAGGCCCGATGGCGCGGCTGGTTCCGGAGCGGACGATATATCTGTGCGGCACCTCGAAGCCGATCTGCTCCGGTCTGCGCGTCGCGTATCTCGTCTATCCGGACGAATTCCGCGAGCGGATCCTGCAGGCGCTGTTCAACGTGAACGTGAAGACATCCTCGCTGGACGCGGAGATCATCAGCGAACTGATCGCCTCCGGAACGGCGAACGAGATCATTCACCGGAAGCGTGATCTGCTGGCCGAAACGAATGCGCTGTTCCGTGGTTTCTTTCCGGATGCGCCGGATTTCGGCCATCCGCTCAGCTTCTACCGTTGGCTGCCGATAGACGACCAACGGGACGGCGCGCGGATCGAAAAGGAACTCCAGAAAGCGGGAGTGCGCGTCTACCATTCCGATCGTTTTCTGTCGGGCCCACGCCAGGAACGGCGATATCTGCGGATCGCCCTTTCCACGGCCGGAACACCGGAACGCCTCGCCAAAGGTCTGTCGATTCTTTCGGACTATCTGTCGGACAATCGGCCGCTTGTCTAGCGCGGCCGTATGCGGATGAGGCGCGTTCCGCGTTCTTCCACGAGCGGAGAATCACCGTCATCGAAGCGTTCGGGGAGATCGACCGGTCACGAGGCATCGCCGCCATCCAAAAGCCACTTCCATGCGGGGACGATGTGTATGGTGCCCGATGAAACATGTTCGTCCGATTCCTCGTCCATGGTCACCACCGTCGACTCGGATATTCCATAACGTCTCATGGCTGAGTCCAGAGCCGACAGCTCGCGGGACCGGGTTTTCGCGTCCGCCATGTCCACGCTGACCTGCACCAACCGATAGGCATCCATCAGCATGGCGTCCCCCACCACAAAATCGACTTCATGCCGGGAACCGCCATCCTCGACAAACAATCGGGACACCGCGCCTTTACGCGCGTAGGTCGCGCCGCGGCGAAGCTTATCGTATACCGCCGTTTCCAAGCGCTGACCCGCATCCACGGTGGAGGCGGGGGCGAATGCGGCGAACATGCCGGGATCGACGGCGTAGATTTTCGACACGGAACGCGGATTGTCGGCGATGGCGCGGGACAGCTCGCCCACCGGAAACACCAGAAACGCGTCCTCGTAGTACGCCAACAGGTTGCCCAGCGTCTCACGAGAAACGGAAACCCCGCGGCTTCTGATATCGCCATACACCTTGTTCACGGAAAGTTCCCTGCCGGACGAGGCCAGACAACGCGCGACGAACATCGAAGCCACACGCGGATTCCTCAACCCATACCGCTCCACAACATCCAGGGCGACGGTGCGATACGCGTACTCCTGCAACAGCAGCATGCCCTCCGAGGGGCTCAACCGCAACGGCGCGATGAAACCGCCGCGATTCAGATATTCCACACACGCATGTCTCAGGTCGGCCTGAGCACTCGATGAGAAGCCATCGCCGAATGGCACGCCCGTCACACCGCGGAATCGCGCGAACTCCGAAAAACTCAAGGGGAACATCTCCCGCGATAGCGCGCGTCCACGAAATTCGCTCGACAGTTCGGCGGACAGCATCTTCGACGAGGCCCCCGTCACATAGACGGTCGCCTTGGTTCCATCCACCACGCGGCGCAGAAACGCACCCCAATCGTCGACCTCTTGGATCTCGTCAAAAAACAGGAACGCGCCGTCCCTCTTCGCATCAGGGTGCATCGCGAAGAACGTGTCAAGCACGTCGGCCAACAGGCCCGGCGAATACGGCTTGAGACGTTCATCCTCGAAATTGAAGTACATCAACGACGAGCGCGGATAACCCGCATCAAGAATGGCCCGCATCTCCTGATAGAGGCGGTAGGTCTTCCCGCAACGCCGCGTCCCCACCACCACGTTCACCAGATTGCCGCGCGCCGGTGACTGCACGTCCCCCAATGACAGATCACGCTCGAATACCTGCGGAATGCCTTCCTGCTCGAAGTCGAGCAGTTTTTCTTGCACTATGGCATTGACTGGCATAACCGGCCTCCCGTCTGTTCGACAAACAAGAATCGAATTAGGTTCTTGTCTTCTTGGAAGACAAGAATACCATAAATCTTGTCTTCCACGAAGACAAGATTTATTCCATCGAATCAAACGACATATTCCGCCGTGCCGCCCGACGTATCCGTATCAACGAGGACCGCAAACGCCTCGTTTTGGCATAGCAAAGGCCGCGCACCCGAATCGGGATGCGCGGCCGAATGCGTATTGTTCAGTCGGTTATGACCGAAGACGGCGAGTCAGGCTCACTCCTCTTCGCCCTTGCCGACCTCGACGCGGGCGAAGGCCACGGCCTTGCCGCCCACTTCCTTGAACAGGTCGCCGACGGTCTTGGACGGATCCTTGACGTAGGACTGCTCAAGCAGCACGCTCTCCTTGTAGAAGGCGTTGAGACGGCCTTCGACGATCTTGGGAACGATCTGCTCCGGCTTGCCCTCGGCGAGGGACTTCTCGGTGGCGACGCGACGCTCGGACTCGACCACATCGGCCGGAACGTCCTCGCGGGTCAGCCACTGGGCGCCCATCGCGGAGATCTGCAGCGCGGCCTCGTGCGCGACGGCGGCGCCGGCCTTGTCGGTGGCGATCATCGCGACGATGCTCGGCGGCATCTCGGCGGACTTCTTGTGGGCGTAGACCTCGACGTGCTCGCCGGAGATCTTCGCGAACTGGCCGACCTTGACGTGCTCGCCGAACAGGGCGGCGGCCTCCTCGACGGCCTCCTTCACGGTGGCGTCGCCGACCTTGGCGGCCAGCAGCTCGGCGGCGGATTCGGCGTTCGCCTCGACGGCGTAGCCGAGCACCTCGTCGGTGAACTCGACGAACTTCGGGGTCTTGGCCACGAAGTCGGTCTCGGAGTTCAGCTCGACGGCGTAGCCGGTCTGGCCTTCGGCGGTCTCGACGACCTTGGAGCCGATGGTGCCTTCCTGGGCCTTGCGGCCTTCGCGCTTGCCGGCGGCGGCGATGCCCTTGGCGCGGATGATCTCCTTGGCGCGGGCGACGTCGCCTTCGGCCTCGGTGAGGGCCTTCTTGACGTCCATCATGCCGGCGCCGGTGTCTTCACGCACCTGCTTGATCAGAGCGGCGGTAATTGCTGCCATGTGTTTGTCTCCCTTGTTGAAAGTGTGATTGTCCCGTAAACCGGGAGGCGCTTCACACGCCTCCCATTCACGGTCGGATTCACTCGGCCTTCTCGGCCTCGGTGGACTCGGCTTCGACGGCTTCCTCGGCGGGAGCGGCCTGGTTCTCCAGGAGCTCCTTCTCCCAAGCGGCCATCGGCTGCTCGGCGGTCTCGCCTTCGGCCTTGGTGGCCTTGCCGGAACGTTCGATGAGGCCCTCGGCGACCGCGTCAGCCATGAGGCTGGTCAGCAGTTCGATGCCGCGGATGGCGTCATCGTTCGCCGGAATCGGGTACTCGACGGCTTCCGGATCGGTGTTGGTGTCGACGATGGCGATGACCGGGATGCCCAGCTTGTGGGCTTCCTCGACGGCCAGCGCCTCCTTGTTGATGTCGACGACGAACATCGCGGACGGCGTGCGGGTCATGTTGCGGATACCGCCCAGCTGCTTGTTGAGCTTGTCCTTCTCGCGCTCGAGCAGCAGCAGTTCCTTCTTGGTCAGGCCGGAGCCGCGCACGTCGGAGAAGTCCATCTCCTCAAGTTCCTTGAGGCGGTTGACGCGCTTGGACACGGTCTGGAAGTTGGTCAGCATGCCGCCGAGCCAACGCTCGGAGACGTAGGGCATGTTCACGCGGACGGCCTGGTTGGACACGGCCTCCTGGGCCTGCTTCTTGGTGCCGACGAAGAGCACGGTGCCGTTGTGGGCCACGGTGGTCTTGATGAAGTCGTACGCCTTGTCGATCATGTCGAGCGACTTGAACAGGTTGATGATGTGGATGCCGTTGCGCTGGGTGAGGATGAACTGCTTCATCTTCGGGTTCCAGCGGCGGGTCTGATGGCCGAAGTGCAGGCCGGCCTTCAGCATGTCGCTCATAGCGATCTGAGCCATGGTAATGCTACCTTTCATTGTCGGTTCTTGCCTGGCCATGCGCACCTGCGTGCAGCGTCGCTCCCTTTCGGGAGGTCAGCCGACCGACACAGGCCGTCGCGGACATGGCGCGATATGCGTGCGTGCCGGTAGGGATCAGTTGGGTGGCCCCGAACGCCTGCGACCGCGCCCGGAAACCGGGGTGGCACACACAAGTTCCCACAGTAGCATAAAACCCCGCCATTGGGACGGGGTTTTGATGAGATGCCTCGACTCCGCTCGGCATGACGGAAAAGTCCGATACGCCAAGCGACATCCGACACGGTGATGCGCCCCCGAATGTCGGAATCGCCCTATGGCGGAAAACTCACTTGGCGTGTTCGCGCATGTATTTGAGCGCGGCGCGGCGCTCCTCCTTCTCCAGACGGTCGAGGTAGACATGGCCGTCGAGATGGTCGCATTCATGCTGAAGCATGCGCCCCATCAATCCATGCCCTTCGAGCACGACCGGCTTGCCGTCGAGGTCGATGCCGCGCACGCGCGCGTAGTCGGCGCGGCGGGTCTTGTACCACAGGCCGGGCACGGACAGGCATCCCTCGTCGCCGTACTGCTCGCCGCTGGTCTCCTCGAGCACCGGGTTGAGCACATAGCCCACCTTGCCGTCGATGTTGTAGGAGAAGGCGCGAAGGTTCACGCCGATCTGGTTGGCGGACAGGCCCGCCCTCCCGGGATCGTCCACGGTTTCGACAAGGTCGTCGACCAGGCGGCGCACGGCCGGGGTGATCTCCTTGATCTCGTCGCAAGGCGTGCGCAGCACGGGATCGGGTACGACACGAATCTCACGGATTGCCAAAACTCACTGCTCCTCATTGGTCGCGCCGGCCGCGTCGTCGGCGGCGGGCAGGTCCTCAGCTCCGCCGGCGGCCGGGGCGTCGTCATCCGCCTCGAATCCGTCCGGCTGCTGCTTCTTGATCTTCTCCGACACGGTAGCAAGCGAATCCGACACGCTGGCGCGCGTGCGCTCGTACGCCTGCCGCATCTTCGGGCTCATGTTCTCCGAGGCCTGCTTGACCGATTCGCTCATCTGCTGCACCGTCTCCGTGGTGCGGTCGATGATCCTCGCGGTGGCCGGCACCGGCCTTGAGGAGGCCTTGGGCGCATACAGCTCGCTCTCGATCAGATCGGCGTAGCGGGCGAGCACCTTCGGGCGGACCATCTTCATGCTCGGCGTGAGCGTGCCGGCCTCCTGGGTGAACTCCTCGTCGAGGATGACGAATTTGCGCACCGATTCGGCGCGCGACACGTTCGCGTTCGCCAAATCGATGTATTGCTGGATGAACGCGCGCACCGCGTCGCTTTGCGCGACCTCGGACATCGACATATCCGCGTTGAGCCCCTGCGAGCCCAGCCACGAGCGCGTCATCTCGTCGTCGAGTTCGACCAACGCCGCGATGAACGGCTTGCCGTCGCCCACGACGACCGTGTGGGAGATGATCGGGCAGGTGTTGATCACGTCCTCCATGGGAGCCGGGCTGACGTTCTTGCCGCCCGCGGTGATGATGATGTCCTTCTTGCGTCCGGTGATGGTCACGAAGCCGTTCTCGTCGATGACGCCCAGATCGCCGGAGCGGATCCATCCGTCCTCGGTCATGGCGGCGGCGGTGAGCTCGGGTTGCTTGTAGTAGCCGAGGAACACGTTGGGACCGGTGAGCAGCAGCTCGTCATCCTCTCCGAGACGCACGCCCATGCCCGGTCCCGGCTTGCCGACGGAACCGACCACGTTGTCGTCCTCCCAGTTGACGAGCATCGGGGCGGCCGTCTCGGTCATGCCATACCCCTGGATGAACGTGATGTCGTCCATGCCGTTGAAGAAATGCGCCAGGTCGGCGTTGAGCGGGGCGCCGCCGCACGCCAGGTACCTGAGGTTCGGCCCCAAGGCGGAACGCACCGAGGTGCCGACGGTCTGCATGTAGAACATGTGCCTGAGCCGCGCGATGGGGGAATGTCCCCCACCCGCCTGCTCATCCTTCGACCATTGGACGAAATGCGCGAACGCCCGGGCGAAGATGCGGCCTTTGATGCCGGCGCCCGCCTTCTGGGAGGCGGCGTTGTAGACCTTCTCGAACACACGCGGCACGCCCAGCAGATAGGTCGGCTTGAAGGAGCGCAGGTCGGCGAGCAGATGCTTGGCGCTGGGCACATAGCCCACCACGCCGTGCCCGCCGATGGCCACGTACTGGATGTAGCGCGCGAAGCAGTGCGCCAGCGGCAGGAACAGCAGCAGACGGTTCGGCTGGTAGAGCACGTTGTTGAGGATCTCATAGCCGTTGTGGACGATATGGGTGAAGTTGCGGTGCGAGAGCATCGCCCCCTTCGGCTTGCCCGTGGAGCCGGAGGTGTAGACGATGGTGGACAGGTCGTCCGCTTTGACGCGCGCGATGGCACGGTCGAGCTCGTCGTCGTCCACCCGTTCGCCGAAGTCGGCCACCGCGTCGAGTCCGTCCGCTTTGAAATTGAACACGTATGCGAGATGCGCGCGGTCGGCCCGGATCTGCTCGAGGGTCTGGGCATGGTCGTAATCGCCGGCGAACGCGATCAACGGCATGGTGTCGTCAATGATGGAGGCCGCCTGTTTCGCGGAATCGGTCTCGTAGATCGGCACGCTCACAGCGCCGATGGCGGCGCATGCGAAGTCGACCACGCCCCACTCATAGCATGTGGCCGAGTAGACGGCCACCATGCTGCCGGGCTTGGCGCCCAATCCCATCAGACCTTTGGCGACGGCACGCACGCGCGAGAGCATCTGCCCTGCGGTCACGTCCCGCCACTGACGGGTCTCGCCATCCTGCCACTGGGCGATGAGGTCGTCGGGATCCGCTTCGGCCCGGTTGGCCAGCAAGGCGAAAATCGTGTCTTCCTCGGTGGTGATGTACCGGGGATCGGAGATATATTCACGCAACATACGCACCACTATAGGCCGTATCGGGCTCGGCGGCACGCTGCCGCGCCGCCGGCCCCCGTCGCGCGCGTGCGGCGGACGGCTCGCTTCAGCCGAGGTCGGCGTAGGTGCACATCCACCTCGAGCCGATCATCTCGAATTTCATATTCGCCAGATACGCGTCGCGGCCGATGGTCAGTTGCACGGCCGTCTCCAAGGTGTCGTCGCTGATCAGCATGCCGGTGATCCAGTGCGGGATGGCGGGAAGATAGCAGAACCGCGCCTTCAGTTCGGGATGGGTGAGCATATGGGTGTCGACCAGATACGCCATGGTCTGCAGACGGTCCATGCATTGCGAGGTCATGGCCCGGTGCAGATGCTCGACGTTGATCTTGCCGCGCACCGCATCCGTCGCATAGCAGACGACGCGGCACGACGACATCGCCAACGAATGGCATTCGGCGTCGTTCGGCCCTCCGTGGAAGGTGCGGGCGATATGGTACTTCACCGGGCGTTCGGACAGCTCGGTGACGATGAACCCGTCGCTTGCGGGAATGGGACGGCGTTCGCGAATGGGCAGAATCCCACTGGCGTCGTTATCGTTCTGGATGGAGTCATGGTTGTACTGCTGCACGGGTTCTTTCCCTTCTCTACTCAACGCCGTCATCGTTGGCGGCTATGCATCAGCACAACACAACAGGAGCGTCCAGTCAAGCCGACCGGACGCTCCTGTGCATAAGTGGATAACCGTGGATAACTTCAGAGTATGGAGTTGGGGTTCACCACCATGCCGCAACGCTGGAAGTTCTTCACGTCGATGTATCCCGTCGACGCCATCGCGCGACGCAGCGCGCCGACGAAGTTGGTGGTGCCGTCCGCCACATGGCTGGGACCGAACAGGATCCGCTCCAGAGGACCGACCGTGCCCACCGTGGTGCGGTAGCCGCGCGGCAGGGTCTGGTGACGGGCCTCCGCGCCCCAATGCGTGCCTTTGCCCGGCGCTTCGGACGCGCGCGCGAGCGGCGCGCCCAGCATCACGGCGTCCGCGCCCAGAGCCAACGCCTTGACGAAGCTACCGGAATCGCCCATGCCGCCGTCGGCGATGACCTGCACGTAGCGGCCGCCGGACTCGTCCATATAGTCGCGTCGGGCCTCGGCCACGTCGGCGATCGCGGTGGCCATCGGCGCCTGCACGCCGATGGTCTGGCGGGTGGCGGACACGGCGCCGCCGCCGAACCCGACGAGCACGCCGGCCGCGCCGGTGCGCATCAGATGCAGCGCGGCGGTGTAGTTGGCGGCGCCGCCCACGATCACCGGCACGTCGAGATCGTAGATGAACTTCTTCAGGTTCAACGGCTCATGCCCCATCGACACATGTTCGGCGGACACCACGGTGCCGCGGATCACGAACAGGTCGACGCCCGCCTCGACGACGGTCGAATAGAACTGCTGGGTGCGCTGCGGGGAGAGCGCGCCGGCCACCGTGACGCCGGCGTCGCGGATCTCATGCAGGCGACGGGTGATGAGCTCCGCCTTGATCGGCTCCGCGTAGATCTCCTGGATGCGCGCGGTGGCGCGTTCCGCCGGCAGATTCGCGATCTCGTCCAGCAGCGGGGTCGGATCGTCGTAGCGGGTCCACAGGCCTTCGAGGTCGAGCACGCCGAGCGCGCCGAGACGCCCCATGGCGATGGCGGTCGCGGGACTCGTCACCGAATCCATGGGCGCGCCGATCACCGGCACGTCGAACTCATAGGCGTCGATCTGCCACGAGGTCGACACATCCTCGCTGTCGCGCGTGCGACGGGAGGGAACGATGGCCACATCGTCCAACGAATACGCGAGACGGGCTTTTTTGCCCAAACCGATTTCAATTTCCTGAGACATGGCTTCTAGGCTAATGCGCGGCGCAGACGGGGACAAGTCCGCGCCGACGGTGTCCACATAGCCGAACGCGGGCACGTTCCGTTTACAAACATGCGCTATGAATAGCCCTAAGACCCCACGCACCCATAGAGGAGGAAGCATGGCCAAAATCAAGGTCGAAGGCACGGTCGTCGAACTCGACGGCGACGAAATGACCCGCGTCATCTGGAAGGACATCAAGGATCGCCTGATCCTGCCCTATCTCGATGTGGATCTGGAATACTACGATCTGGGCATCGAGAACCGCGACGCCACCGACGACCAGGTGACGATCGATTCGGCCGAGGCCATCAAGAAGCATCATGTGGGCGTCAAATGCGCCACCATCACGCCCGACGAGGCGCGCGTCAAGGAGTTCGGCCTCAAGAAGATGTGGAAGTCCCCCAACGGCACCATCCGCAACATCCTCGGCGGCACGATCTTCCGCGAGCCGATCGTGATGAGCAACGTGCCGCGTCTGGTGCCCGGCTGGACCAAGCCGATCGTCGTGGCCCGCCACGCCTTCGGCGACCAGTACAAGGCCACCGACTTCAAGGTGCCGGGGGCGGGCCGCCTCACCGTCACCTTCACCCCCGATGACGGCTCCGAGCCGATCGAGCACGTGGTCTACGACTATCCGGCCGAAGGCGGCGTGGCCCAGGTGCAGTACAACGTGAACGAATCCATCCGCGGCTTCGCGCGCGCCTGCTTCAACTACGGCCTGCTGCGCCACTACCCGGTGTACCTCTCCACGAAGAACACGATCCTCAAGGCCTACGACGGCCAGTTCAAGGACATCTTCGCCGAGGTCTTCGAAACCGAGTACAAACAGCGCTTCGAAGCCGAGGGACTGACCTACGAGCACCGCCTCATCGACGATATGGTCGCCAGCTCGCTCAAGTGGAGCGGCGGATACGTGTGGGCCTGCAAGAACTACGACGGCGACGTGCAGTCCGACACGGTGGCCCAAGGCTTCGGCTCGCTCGGCCTGATGACCTCCGTGCTCATGACCCCGGACGGACAGACCGTCGAGGCCGAGGCCGCGCACGGCACCGTGACCCGCCACTACCGCCGCTGGCAGGCGGGCGAGAAGACCTCCACCAACCCGATCGCCTCCATCTTCGCTTGGACCGGCGGCCTGCGCCACCGCGCCAAGCTCGACGGCACCCCCGAGGTCGCGCATTTCGCCGACACGCTGGAGCAGGTGATCGTCTCCACCGTCGAATCCGGCCGTATGACCAAGGATCTGGCCACGCTGATCGGCCCCGACCAGGCATGGCTCGACACCGACGGATTCATGAACGCGCTGGACGAGGAGCTCGCGAAGGCGCTCGCCGCATAATCCTCCCCGAGAAGACCCGCATTCAGGCCTGAATATCCCGTAAGGACACCCGGATATTCGGGCCTTTTGCATACTCCAGCGACTACAATCGGCAAGCAGCATCGCAACAAGGCATCGCGACACGCGATACGCCGACCAGCCGCTTCGGAAAGGACCATCCTCGCATGACCACGCGCCATCCCTCGTTCGCAGCACGTCTTACCGCGCTTATGGCGGCGGCCGGCCTGCTCATCGGATTGGGGGCGTGCTCGTCGGCGGATGACGGGCAATCCGAGAATCCCGACCCTTCGAACACCACGGTCTCCACCGGAGCCGAAGACGGCGCCGTCGCCATCTTCACCCCAGCGGACGGCATCACCATCTCCCAACACACCCCATTGAACAAGTGGGCGAAACTGGTGCCGGAGATCACCGACGCGCTGGAAGCCGAGGGCATGAGCGGGGATCGAATCGAATCCTTCACCTCCGATTCGCTGGATCGGCAAAGCCGGGCCGTGCAGGATTACGTGGTCGACCATCTCTCCGCGGATGGGGACGATGACGTCGAGGCGCAGCACACCACACTATTGGTGGCGCCGGTGGTGCAGACAGACGACTCCACCAGGCAATACGGCGACTACATCCGTCAGGAGCTGGCTCATGACGATGAAGACACCGACGGCGCGGCCGACGGCACCGACGCCGATTCGTCAGAAGACGATAACGATACCGCCGATGGCTCCGACGCATCCGGGGAGTCCCTCGAAACCGACGAAGCGGATCCCGAGGAATCCGAATCCGAGCGGGTCGCCGAGGAGAACCGTCAGGCCGCCGACCGATTGGTATCCGCGCTGCGGCTTGCCCAGGAGTCGGGCATGCATGTGGTGCTGATGGCCAACACCATCGAGGGATACGCCCCCGACGCGTTCGTCTCGTTCAGCGACGCGCGGTCCATCGGACAACTGCAGGCCCAAAATCTCGCGGCCAAGCTTGAACTCGACAAAGTCAGCAAAGACAATCCCAAATACGTCGAGGTGATGCTGCCGTACGATCCGCAACCCTCTTCGACGAACGGCGACGAAACCGACACCGACTCGTCCGCCACATTCGCCCAAGAGGCGTTCGCAGGCATATGGAGCGTGCTGGGACCATATTTCGAATCCGGCGTGCTGCGCAGCCCGTCGGGGATCCTCACCGCGTCAAGCACCGCCGATGACTGGAGTCTGGTCGCCTACGACGCCTCCGAAGACAATGCAACCGGCAGCGAGCTCGCCAACCGCTTGGACGTGGAGAACAGCGATTCCGGACACACCCGCATCGACGGTGTGATCGCCATGAACGATTATGTGGCCTCCGACGTGATCGACGAACTGGAGGCGTTGGGATATACCGGTTCCGCCGCCGATATCAATCCGTCGATCACCATTTCCGGCATCGTCGACAACATCACCGGAAAGAAGGATCTCGCCCGCGAAGCCGTGCCCGATCCCATCAAAGCCCCCGATACGGATGATGCCGACGCCGATACGCGGGATGAGGCGGAACGCGACGCGCAATGGCCGCTGGTCACCGGATATGGCGCGTATGTGGACAGCATGCCGGATCTGGTCAGCGGCAAGCAGTGGATGACCGGTCTGGAGGACCGCAAGACGTTGGCCGAAGACACCGCTCGGGCCTGCGTGCTGCTGAACACCGGAAAAACCTTGGACGATATGGAATCGGTGAGCACCACGACCATCGCGGATAAGGAAACGCCGACCATCAGCGAAAGCCTGCTGGCGGTCAGCGCATCCAATCTCAAGGCCGAGCTCATCACGCCCGGCTATATCACCATGGCCGAAGCCGGCCTGTGATCACTTCTTGCCCGCGTAGATCACCGTGTCGATGAGCTCGCGGTAATGCTCGGTGATCGCGGCGCGACGGGCCTTCAGACTCGGGGTCACCATGCCGTTGTCCTCGGTGAACTCGTCGGGCACGATTTCGAACTTGCGGATGGATTCGGCGCGGGAGACCAGCTCGTTGGCGGCGTTCACGGCGCGTTCCACCTCGGCGTAGACGATCGGGTTCCTCGCCGCCTGGGCGAGATCCTCCATCTCGGTGGCACCCTGGGCTTTGAGCCAGGTGTTGGTCTCCGCCAGGTCCAAGGCCACGATGGCCGCGATGAACGGCCTGCGGTCGCCGAGCACCACGCACTGGTTCACCACCGGCGAGGTCATCACGGAGGCCTCCAGCAGACCCGGAGAGACGTTCTTGCCGCCCGCGGTGATGATCAGATCCTTCTTGCGGCCGGTGACCGTCACGAAGCCCTCATCGTCCAATTCGCCCAGATCGCCGGTGTGCAGCCAGCCGTCGACGATCTGCTGCGCGGTGACATCGGGCTGGTTGTGGTAGCCCGCGCACACCTGAGGGCTTTTGAAGCACAGTTCGCCATCCTCGGCGATGCCCACGGTCACGCCCTGCAGGGGCAGTCCGATGGTGCCGATCTTGTATCCTTCCGTGGGGTTCACATTGGTCGGCGCGCAGGTTTCGGTCATACCGTAGCCTTCCAGCAACGGAAGTCCCACGCCGTTGAAGAAATGCGCGATGGACGAGTCGAGCGGCGCGCCGCCGGACACGGCGTATTCCACATGGCCGCCGAACACGCTCATGATGGAGGAATAGACCAGCTTGTCGTACACCGCATGCCGCAGACTCAGCAGCATCGGCATCTTCTCTCCGGACTGCTGCACCGCGGACCATTCCTTGGCCGTGGCGGTGGCGTTCGCGAAGATGCGTCCCTTGATGCCCGAGCCGGCCTTCTGTGAGGCCGCGTTGTAGATCTTCTCGAAAATACGCGGTACGGCGAGGATGAAGGTGGGCTGGAAGCTGGCGAAATCGGCCAGAATGGTTTTCAGGTTGCTGGACAGGCCGAGCGAGACGTTGCCGGCGAAGCAGAAGAACTGCATGTAGCGCGCGAACACATGCGCGAGCGGCAGGAACAGCAGCAGGCGACGGTTCGGCTTCATCGCGATGTCGGGCATGGAGTTGATGCCGGAGTAGGTGATGAACACGAAGCTGCCATGGCTCAATTCGATGCCTTTCGGCGTGCCCGTGGAGCCGGAGGTGTACACGATGGTCGCCAGATCGCTTCCCTTCACCGCGCGTTCGCGTTCGTAGAACTCCTCGGTGGTCACGCCGCGGCCGTATTCCTCGATGGTGTCGACCGCACCGTAGTCGATCACATACACATCGTCGAGATCCGGGCATTCACCGCGTACCGACTCGATTTTGTCGCGTTGCGCGTCGTTTTCGGCGAAGGCCATTTTGACGCGGGAGTCGTTGAAGATCATGGCGACCTGCGCGGCCGAGTTGGTCTCATACACGGGCACGGTGAGCGCGCCGATCGACATGATCGCCATATCGAGCGCGGTCCATTCCCAGCGCGTCTTGGAGATCACGGACACGGCGTCCCCGGGCATGATGCCGCGCGCGATCAGTCCCTTGGCGATGGCGATCACCTTGTCGCGGAACTCCACGGCGGAGAACGACAGCCAGTCGCCGCCGTCTCCCTTGTATTCCACCAGCGAGTCCTCGGGCGTGCGCTCCACGCGGTGCTCGAGCACCGAGAAGATGTTCTGGTCGTAGTCGATGGGGGCCGCCAGCGGGCGGGTGTATTCCTTGAGCATGCTGCTCCTGTTCTCTTACGTTATGTTCCGTCTCGCATTGTATAACGACCCGGCGCTGAAGACGGCGGGATCACCGTTACGCGGCCGGTCGAGCGGTGGGCTTGAGGGCGATGACCGTACGCGCCGTATACGCGCTCGGATCCAGATAATCATCGGCTCCGCGCCGAAGCCCCCAATGCACGCACCTGTTCCCGCAATGATCGGAGTCTCCGCCCGCCACGGCGAAATCCTCTCCCCGACGCACGCCCGAGCCGACCTTCAGGTCGGTGGTGGCCGGTTCGAAACTCGAGGTGATCGTGCCGTGTCGCACGCTGACCACATCCTTGCCCGCCACCACGCCGGCGAAACTCACCACGCCATCCGCGGGGGCGAGCAGCACCGTTCCCTCTTCGGCGAGCAAATCCACACCGCGATGGCCCGAGGCCCATGTCGCGGGAGGCCTGCGGAACTCCTGTTCGAGGCTGACCTGGGCCACCGGCCAATCGAACACGGCCTGGCATCGCGACTCGTCGGAGGAAACGGAGGCGCTTATATCGACCGCCATCACCGTGAAGGCGATGGGCATGGCCGACGCGCAGCCGTCGTGCTCATCGGCGAGCACGTGCCGACTCTGTCCCGCTCCAGAGGCAAGCATGCAGGCCAGCAGCAGCGCCATCGCGGCGAATATCGCCATGGCCGACGCCAAGGCGCGCCGCCGCTCCTCTTGGACTTGTCGGCGTTCGTATTCGAATCGTGTTTTTCTGGCGCGGCTTTGGTCGTGGCGTTCGCCGCAGCGCCCGATATATCGGTTCATCGTCATCGCTCCTTGGGGTCTCGCAGTGGATTCACGCATTCGTCGTGATGTCGTGATTCCACTGTGAGCAATGCGATGCTCCGTTGTCCACTCGAAACGGGTTATGTGGTTCCAGCCTCCGAGTTATCCACAATGCCGTTTCGAGGGTGTCGCAGCGCAAGACGCGCGCCGGCCGACCGATATTGGCCTGAAAACAAGAAAACCCCTGAGATTCAGGGGTTTATGGCTCCTGCGGCTGGGCTTGAACCAGCGACCGTCCGGTTCACAGTTCGGATTCGACGACGATCCGACCGGCGATTTCGAGATTTGGGAAAAGGAATTGACCGGAATTATGACGCTACCCTTACAGAACGAATAAACTTGTTCTCTCCCATATCGATTGGGGAGAGAAGGGATAAACCATAACCATTTCAAGGGAAGCGGTGCTGCTTCCCTTTTTTTGAGGAAGGAAGCATCCCATGCATAATTGGACAAATCGAAACAGCTACGGTTGCGAACACGCTCTACCTCAAGCCGAGTGGGCGCAATCTATAGACCAATGGCTTCTGGAGATGGAGGCGGTAGGACGCACAGCAGAGACTCTGAGAACGAGGTGGTATCAGATCTCACGCTTCTCACGCTTTGCCGATAAGCCAATGGATGCAGTGACCGGCAACGATGTCATCGCTTATTTTCTCAATGGCGCGGAAATGGATCTTGAGGCGAAGAGGAACATGAGGAGCTGCATCAAGATGTTTTATGTCTGGGCAATCAAGAACGGCCTCGCTTCGGCAAATCCAATCGACGAGGTGCCCATCATACCGATGCAGACCAAGGGCGGTCTCATTTGTCCTGAGCATGCGATCAATGAGGGCCTGAAATCCGATGATGAGGATGCCGTGCTTGCCATCATGTTCGGCGCTTGGATGGGGCTGCGACGGATCGAAATGACGCGAATCCACACCGAGCGTGACATCGAGGACAATCCTGAGGAGATGCGAATACTCGTACACGGCAAGGGCATCAAGGAACGGGTGCTTCCCGTTCCGGGCGAACTGGCGCGGAAGATCCGGCGTCGGCCGGCGGGCTGGTTGTTTCCCGGTCGATTCGAGGAGAACCCAGCCAGCGTCGATTACGTTGCGAAACGAATCAAAGCTGCCACCAGTTATCCCAGCCACTCATTACGTCGCCGTTTCGCAACCTTGGCCTATTACCGCACCGGATGCGACATTCTTCTCGTCTCGCAGATTCTCGGGCATGCGAACGTGGCGACGACCATGCGCTATATCGGGGTCAGACCGGACGAGATGCGGGACGCGGTCGAGTCCACGACAAGAACCGACACATATCAGCGGATGATGCAGGAACGGTTCGACCTCCGCCTGCCAAACATGACCATGCAGCGCTTGACGTTTGCCAAGCGCTGATATGAAAGAAAGACGCCGGGATTGTCCCGGCGTCTTGAAGTGTAAATCAATTCAAGGGTGCGGGCCCTTATCTCGCGAGTCCGCTGTTATTGACGCCAGACAAGTCGAGTTCTTGCCCGGCGCGCAAATCCGAGACGAGCCCCGCCACGTCCGTCTCCTCCTGGAACACGCAATCGGCGAGCACCCGGACGAACGGCAGAGGATTGCCGTCGACCTGCCAGGCTTCGAGGCTTTCCCCGTAGGTCCTTCCCGCGTCGTGCTTGATCGCCACGGGCTTGTATCCGGACGACATGAGCATCATATTCAACAGCTGACGGCCGGTCCGTCCGTTGCCATCGGCGAACGGATGGACGTTCTCGAACAAGGCGTGGAATCCAGCCGCGCGCAGAATTGGGTGGATGCCCTCGGCTCGAGCGGTCTCGCACAGCAGGTCGATGTCCTCGTGGATCTCCAGCGGGTCGGCTGTCTTCACCCGTGTGCCTAGGATGCGCGCGGTGTATCCGTATGGGCGGAAACGTCCGCGAAGGGTCGGCTGCACGTCCAGGGATGTGACCTCATGGATCTTCTGGATGATCTCCGTGTCGATGTCCCGTCCTTCTTCGACGAATCGTCGCACGTAGGCCATGCCGTCCGCGACGCCGCGCGCGGCGAAGATATACCGGGCAGGAGAATCGGTCGGAACGAACTCTCCCTCGAGGACCAGCTCGGTGTCCTCGAGAGTGAGCGTGGACCCTTCGATGGCGTTCGAGTTATACACATAACGGGCCATCCACTCCTTGCCGTAGTCTTCGACGGCGCTTTGCTCCACGCCGTCGAGCTCGCCCAACGAATCCCTGTACGACCGGGCTTCGCCCACCTTCGACAAAAGCTCCAATACCTCATTGTTCTCACCCAATGCAATCAAGGACTCGGGCAACGCCCGGATACGCTGAGTCAATGCTGGATTCGGCATGCGTCAGCCCCTTTCATAACGACCGTGGACGAGAGGACATTTCTAATACGATTCTACCGCCGGACTTCGCCAGTTCCGCCTCCGACGACCAAGGAGGGCGACGGCGGTGCCGCCCTCCCTGGACCTACCCCACCGCTGGGAACCATTCCCGGACCCTATGGCCCGGCCGCGACGGAGTACGGCCGGACGAAACCACGTAACGTCCACACGGGCTCGAGACGATAACGAACCGGGCCGCCGCGCCATCCGAACCACGGAGGGTTCGGCGTGCTCGCGGCGACTTGCCCCGTAACCGTCAACTGTACGTGAATTGTGCAAAAACACACAGTTCACGTACACTTACGGATATGAGGTTGAGCAAGGCGATCGAGACGCTGGCCCGGTGGGACGCGACGGGCAGGTACGTGTGGCTCAGACGCGACCTGCGCAAGGTGTTCGACGAGAACGAGGAGACCCTCAGCGACACCCTCGACCGGCTGGCAAAAGCCAACATCCTCACGCGCGCGGCGCGCGGCGTCTACGTGTACCGGCTCTCCGCGCACATCGGCGCGGGCACTCTGGACCTGATCGCCAGACATCTGCGACGCGGCGAGCTGACCTACGAGAGCCTGGAGAGCGCGCTGAGCGCCTACGGCGTCATCAGCCAGATCCCCATCGACCGACGCACCTACGTGACGACCGGACGCAGGGGCGAGTACGATACGCCATACGGCGTCATCGAGTTCACCCACACAAGCGTGGACAAGGCGCGCATCATCCCGGACCTCGTCACGGTCGAGGGCAGAGAACTGCCCGTCGCGTCCAAACGTTTGGCGTTGAGGAACCTGAAGGCCGCCGGTAGGAATATGGACCTGATCGATATGGAGGAGACCGACGATGAACGCCAATGAAGCCAGCCTCCGCGCACAGGCGGAATGGATCGCCGGCACGCAGGGACGTCGCGAGATGGTCGAGACCATCGAGAAGGAGCTGCTGCATTACGAGATCCTCGACGCCATGGACGCGGCCGGACTTCTCGATTCGCTCGTGTTCCAAGGAGGCACGTCGCTTCGGTTGTGCTACGGCGCGGAACGCTACAGCGAGGACCTCGACTTCGCAGGCGGCCGTGCGTTCGACCGCTCGAGCCTCGACCGGCTCGAGGAATGCGTGCGCGACGCGGTGGCCGGTAGATACCATGTGGCGACGCGCGTCAACGAACCGAAAAAGGACCGCCCCGACGATGGACTCGTGAGCACATGGCTCGTCATCGTGGACACCACGCCGCAAAGAAAGGACGTCCGTAGCCAGCGCATCAAGATCGAGGTCGCGTCCATCGACGCCCACGACCCCACGGTCCGTCCCCTGAGTGTGAACTACGACGGACTTCCGAACTCGTACTCCGACATGATGATCCGCGTGGAAAGCAGGGACGAGATCCTCGCCGACAAGATCGAGGCGTTCGTATGCTCGAGCCACACCAGATACAGGGACCTATGGGACCTCGCATGGTTGTCTCGGCAACCGGGCGTCGACCATGCCAACGCGGCCACGCTCCGCCGGATGAAGGCGGTCGACTACGACGAGATCGACAGATACGCGGAACGCCACCCGCTTGCCCTCCGCAGGATCGAGGAGGCGTTCGCGTCCGACGCCTTCGCCACCGAGATGAAACGGTTCCTCCCCGCCGAACGACTCGCCCGCACCATACGAAGGCCACTATGGCTCGAAGGCGCACGAGAGCAGCTCACACTCCTGTTCTCACAATATCCGCCGGAGGCCGGCACCGTTCCGCTCGATCCCGCCGATCCACTCAACGCTTTGGACTCCGACGCCGCGTCCCACACTCTTTGACGATTTCCCGAGCCAACGCCGAACGACACGATAGGGCGGACTCTATGAGGAGAGCCCGCCCGTCACACCGCTACCTCGTCATGGCACCATGATGACTTCTCCTTGAATGGTTAGAACGTCGCGGCCCAGCCGTCCGATTCGATGGAGGCCATGTCCAGCGGATTGGCAGGATCCAGCGGCGTCCCGCCGTCCGCGCCGGCGGAGAGCAGATCGGTATGTTCGAAGCCGCCGTAAAGGGTCGAGGTCGCCGCAAGGCAACGTTCCATGGTGGGCGGTTCGGCGGAGGCGGCCGCGATGTCGCGGCGCAGCAGCACACTCTCGGGCATCAACGCGCGTTCCTCGGCGTACTCCTTCTCGCGCGCGGCGCGTTCGGACCGGTTCGCGGCGATGACGTCGGCTCGGCCAACGCCCTCGTCGGCGAGACGGGAGACGTCCGCGTTGATCACGTCGGTGGAGGCCGACAACGCGACCTCGGCGGCCTCGCCACGCGCGGCGTCGCCGAAGTCCACGCCCTGCACGCCGGCGACGGCGTCGGCCATCTCGCCCACCAACCGTCTCGTCTCCGCAAGCTGCGACACGGGATCATACGAACCGTCCAGAAACGCGCGCGCAGCCCGTTCCGCCATGACGTCCATCCGCGCGACGAAACCGACGTCGACCGAGCAGCGGTTGAACAGATCCATCCCCTCCTGGGACACCGGCTTGAAGGATTGCGGAGCCGCGTCCGACAGCGAGCCGCGAACCAGACCGGCCTCGGGCGCGCGGTCCCCGACCGGACCATTGCCGTCCGCCCGCCCGACGGCCTCCCCTGCCAGGGAAACGGATTCATCGCCGCGCGTCTCCTCCGCGTTCCGCCGTTCGGCCTCGCGCGCCTCGCGGTGCGCCTTCACCGCGCGGGCCAGATCCCACGGATCGTCGATCCTCAAGGTCTCGCGTTCCGCGCCACGGCCACGGAACAATTCGACCGGCTCTCCGACCTTCAGACCGATCGTGACCGGACGGCCGTTGAGCTTGTCCTCCTTGGCCCACTTCGTCGAGAACACACTGAAGCTCCAGCCACCCAGATCAACGCCGTTGACGGTGACGCCCTTCGGGACGCCGACCAGCATCTTCTCATAGGTCTTACCGCTCTTCGCCTGGAACGCGAAGGGGTGCACGAAGCCGTTCGGAAAGTTCACGTTCGCCCAACCGTTGCGGCGGGCCACATTGCCTTGCTCCTCTGCCATCGCTATCACCTCACATGGTCGGTCCGGACGCCGCCGAGACGTCGGACATGGTCAACGGATCCGCCGGATCGGCCGCAACGGCCGGCAATTGCCAAGAGGTGAGCACTCCACGAAGCGCGTATCCTTGGCCCACGAGGCTCACGCCATACGAGTCGTCGTCGATCTCGCCGGAAGGTTCGACGCCCATCACCTCACGCAGCACCGTGTCGGCGTCGCCATGACCGGTTCGGGCGACCTTGATGCGCACCAAGGTGTCCCCGAGGGCGATGGGGATGTCGTCCGACCCCTCGGGGGCGATGCATTCGTAGATGCGATAGCCCGCGTCAGGCATGGGTGCGGACAGCGTGTACCTAGCGATGACCTCGCCCTCCTCGAGCAGGTCGGACAGACGGAAGCCGTGCTCGCCGCCTTTCGCGCGGGCGGACGACTCCATCTCGTCGGCGATGTCCGCGAGATTGGCGCGCGAGTAACGGTTCGAGGCCGGGGCGCAGAACCCCTTGTCCACGTAGCCCCGTTCGCCGAGATGGACATATCCCGAGTCGACGTCCGGACGCCCGTACTTCTCCACGTCGATGGCCGACTCCAGAGCGGCGTCATATCCGGTGGCCGAGGAGTCGCACAATTCCGGATGCATGCTCTTCAGCTTGTGCCAGCCATAGCGCTCCGTCAGGTCCGGGGTGTTCTCCTCGTTCACGTATTCGGGCCAGTCGTATCTGAAATAGCATTCATCCATCGTCTCGGATTGGACCGCGAGATTCGCGATTTCCAGAGGATCGGAGACCTCGCTCGCCTCCACGACGGTGGCGAGCATGTCGAGAAAACCAGGATCCTCGCGTTGCGCCGCGCCCACTATCCTCGCCATGAGGTTCAGATCCTCCAAATTCCCGCCTCGCGGATCGATGCCGAGCCGCGCCGCCAGACCGACGTCCTCGAAATCTTCGATCACGTAGTCGTCGCCGATCTCGTCGACATCGAGCCGCCCCCAGAGGACTCCCTTCAATGATTCCGGCGACATAGGCAGGTCAAGGCTGCTATAGACGCCCTTCGTCGTGTTCCTCACGCCAACGACCATCCTGGCGTCACCGCCGTCGAGGGTCTCGACATCAAGCCGCACGCCCTCCACGGGGCCGTTTTCCTTGAAACCGTCACGACCATGGATCCAATCCTGCGCGAATTCGATGACACGTTCGAGATTCTCCGCGACAAGGGCCACGCCCCGATAGTCAGCGGCCTCCACATACCTGGTCTCGAAGCTCCCAGCGTAGAGGAAGAAACCGTCGTTCCCATCCATGCCGGTGTCCTCGTCGACGATTCTCAGATTGGACACCCCGTTGGTCCGTCGATCGATGAATACGGTCATCTCCATCCCCTTTCCGATACGGAGGCCGGATCGGACGGGATATCCGAGACCACGATGCTTTCCATCATCGTTCCTTTCCTTTTGGGGCCCGGAAAGGAAACCGGGCCGACGTTTCCATCGTCGGCCCGGCAAATAGAGGTGGCGGGACACGTTGTCTACAAGTTTTTCAGCGGGTCGGGCCCGTATCGTCCGTCGGAACGTTCGATGGATCGGAAGCGTCCGCCGGATCAATCCTGGCGTCGCCATTGTCGATATCCTCGACCTCCAGACGGTTGTTCTCCGAAGGTCCGTTTTCGAGAAAATCGCCCAGCCCTTGAATCATGTCGTTCGCTTGGTCAATGAGGTAGTCGATGTCATCCACGACATAGGCATCGTCCAACGCCGTTTCGACATATCGATGTTCCAAAGCCCCGACATCAAAGAAGTCGATGCTCCAGTCCACGCCGTTGTCCTCGTCGACGATTCTTAGGTCCGCGACGCGGTTCGTCTTGTCAATGAACAAGGTCATTATCGTTCCTTTCTTTTAGCTTGTCGGATTAGCGGGCCGGGCCCGATGCCGTCGGGGCGTCGAGGCCGGATGCGGTTCCCATCCGCCAGGCGGCATCTTCGCCGTCCGCGCCGGGCAAGAGGTATCCGGCGTGCTCGTAGAGCTCTTCGCGTGAGTAGTAGTCGGGGTCGGGATAGTCCTGGGCGTCGTCGAAATAGCCGTCGTCAGTCAAAGTCATGTTCATGGCGAGGTCGCGGCCGATGGCCGCCAGGTTCAGGTACGGTCCCCATTTGCCGTCGATGGCCTCTTTGAGGTCCTCGTCGGTCTCGGCGCATGAATAGGCGAACTTCTCCTCGAGGCTGGCGTAGAGGACGCCTTCGGGCGCGTCGTAGGCGGAGAAGGGGATGTCGTCGGCCTGCAAGGCGAGGCTCGCGTAAGCCAAGGGGCCGCTCGCGTTGGCCTGTTCGGCGGCGTGGTCGAGCATGGCGGCGACGTCCGCTCCCTGCTCCTTGAGGATCGCGGCCGCGACGTTGAGGTCGTTGAGGTCGACGTGTTCGTCGATCTTCATGCCCGAGAGGGCGACCAGACCGTCGCCCTCCCAGTCGTGGATCGCGTATTCCTCGTATCCCGCAGCGCCGACGCCCACGGTCTCCGAGAGGAAGCGGTCCAGGTCGTCGGGTTCCACGGGCAGGGTTATCCATCCGCCCTTGAGTTCTCCCTCGTTGTATTTGCCGAGGTTCGCGACATACACGCTGATGCCGTCGTCCGCCATGATAGGTGTCCTTTCGTCCGGGATCCGGCGGGCCGCCGGGTCGCTGGTTCCCATCGTCGGGCCGGCGGGAGGGCCCGGCGGGACACGTTGTCTACAATCCGCCGGAAACGTATGTGGGCGGATACGTATTCCCGTATCCGCTCACATACGCGCACGCTTATCCCCGTATCGTCCCGGATTGGGTCAGAACGTCATCGCGTCCTCGTCGACGCCGAACGCCGTGTCGAATCCTTGTATGGGATCCGCCGTCCAGTCGGATCGGCATTCGTCATAGAGCCGGCGGAACGCTTCGGGGTCCCGCACGGTGTAGGGGTCAGGCTCGTCGGGATACAGAGCGGGTTCGTAGCCGACGCGGCCCTCCGCGATCATGTCCTCGAGCCAGACGCCGAACGCCGAGTCGATGTACATGTCGTCGGGCATGCCGGGGCCGAACTGGGCGTCGCCGAAGAACATTGCGGCCCCGTCGGCGGTGAGCGCCGTGAGGGCGAACGTTTTGCGCAGGTCCGCTTTGGAGACCGGATCGCCGTTCAGGGACCATCCGTGTTCGTCGTCCTCCAGCGGGGGTTCGCTTCCTCCGGTAATGTGTCCCTGGTGGTCGACGATATAGCTCCACGCCTGGGTTTCGGCCTGTTCGATGGGTCCTCCGTGCTCCTGCCATGCGCCGAGACGGTAGGCGAGGTCCGCGGACGGGCCGGCATTGGAGCGGCCGGCCGTATACGCGCCGTGGAGGTCGTGCAGCAGCGCGAGGAGCAGCGGCTCGCTCGCCGTGTGGACGAACAGCGGCGAGATATGCTCCTCGATGTCGGGCATGTCGTCGCGCACGTCCCTTCCCGTCATCGTCTCGTATCGGGCATATGCGGCGTCGAGCGTCGGCGACGCCCAGCGCGAAACACGTCCGCTCATATCCGCGTCCTCCTTATCTCGCATGCGCGTCCGCCGGATCCTCGATGACGCACATCACGGCGGTCGGATCCGACGACGCCCATTCGTCCGCCACCAAGGTGGCGATGTGTCCGCTTTCCGTGACCTCGAGGTCGTGGGTCTGGATCCGGGGTTCCATGACATCGTCCCAATGGGCTTGCAGCCAGTCCTCGAATTGGTCGTCGTCCATGCCGTCCGGCGCTTCGACCTCGAAGCTGGTCTCGAGCCGTTCGCTGTATTCGATCACATAGGTCGCCATGTCGTCGGTCCTTTCTATCGGGTCGCAGAGGCGGCCGGTCCGGCGGTGCCGGCGTCCATGCCGCCCGCAGCCTCCAGATAGTCGATCTCGTCCCATGAGCAGCTTGTCCAGTAGCAGCCGCTTCCGTCGTCCTCCTCGATGGCGGAGTCGACCCGGCTCGCCCAAAAGTCGTCGTTGTTCCAGTTCAGGCTCGCCTCATCGTCGTCGACGGCGCGGCAGGCGATCACGACGAACCGGTCATGTTCGATCCCCTCGGGGAGGACCTCGTCCATCTGCTCCTCGGTCACATACGAGCCGAGGCCGACGTGGTAGCATTCCTCGTCGGGTTCGATCGCCCTCGTGCGCAGGTTCTCCTCGGAAAGGGCGTACAGGCGATCGGAGATGCGCTTCTCCCACGCGCCCATGCGTTCGATTCCCGGACCGTAGGATCCGGCCGGCGGGATCGGGGGCCGCATGGGCACGCCGAGGAGCTTCACCACGTCGGCGGCGAAGGCGTCCGCGTCCACCGACTCGGAGGGATCGTAGGGGTCGGCCGCATGGCCGATGGGCAGGCGGCCGAGGATGCCGGCTCCCATGCCCTTGCCGTCGCGCGTGATGTGCATCAGGGCCTTGGCGTTGCATTCGCCGCGCCAATCCTTGCCGATGATGACCTCCATGTATCGGTACTCTTTTTCGGGATGGTCGCCTTGCTGCGCCCAGTCGTCGAGACGTTGCAGACGGACGCCGCGTTCGGAGGAGAGACGGACCACCTGGGCGTTCTGTTGGTGGATGATGTCGGCCAGCGCCTCGGCCAGCTCCCTCGCCTCGGGTTCGAGTCGCATGCGGTCCGTTTCGGGCACCGTCTCCTCCCACAGCAGAGGCATCAGCCGTTCGGCGTCGTCGTCGAGGTTCCATTCGTCGTTAACCATCGTCTTCTCCCTTCACAGCGTGCGGGCCGCGTCGTCGGCGGCGTTGATGGTGGCCGGGGCCGCGAGGTCGGTCGGGTCGTAGGAGTCCGCCCTCTCCTCCGCGTCGTCGTCGGCGCGGTCGAGGTTGGCGGCGTCGACCATCGCGTCGATCGCCTCCCATCCCATCTCGATGCTTCGGTCCTTCAGATCCTTTCCCGACACCATGGCTTTCATGGCCTCCATGTTCGCCGGGGTGTCGGGATACTCGTGGTCGTTGAGCCATGCGCGCAGGTCCGCGACGGTCCAGCGGATCTCGCACAGCGTCTCCTCGTCGCCGGACCTGGCGGAGATGCTCCTCAGGGCGTCGGAGGCGCGGTCGAAGAAGTCCTTGTCCTCCTGGAGCATTCCGATGAATCCGGAGGGGGTGAAGCCGTTGAGTTCGGCGAAGTCGGACGACCACAGCTTGTCGAACTCCTCGTCCGGGTCGAAGTCGTCCATCGCCGTGGCGAGGAAGCGGCGAAGCCTTTCCTCGTCGGCGGTCCCGTCCACGTCGACGGAGACGGTGGCGTGGTTCGGGGCCTCGACCGTCATATAGAGGTAGCCGTCCTGGATGGACGTTTCGGCGTTGCCGTAATCGAGGTCGAAATCCTCGATGATGCGTTCGGCGGCGGTCCTCAGATCGCTCATGATGGTTCCTTTCTTCCGTGACCCGGAAAAGGCAAAGGCCGGGCCGACGTTTCCATCGTCGGCCCGGCCCATAGGAACGGCGGGACACGTTGTCACGGGATCAGTACCAGTTGTGCGCGAGCCAGAACTCCTTGGCCTTGCCCGGACTGCCATACCGGTCCTTGATGTATTGCAGTCCCCATGCGATCTGGGTGGCGGCGTTGTCCTTCCAGTCGTCGCCGGCGGAGGCCATCTTGTTCGCGGGCAGGGATTGGGGTATGCCGTACGCACCGGAGCTTGGGTTCTCCGCGTCCCACCGCCATCCCGACTCGTGGTTCCAGATCCACACGAGCGCGTCCCAGTCCTCGTCGTTGTCCCATGCCTTGTAGCCGCTGGCGATCATGCGTTTCGCGATCGCCTGGGCCTGTTCGGATGTGGCGTGCACGCCGTCGCCGTCGTAGTCGACGACCACGCCGCTCGAGGACGCCCGGCACGACCAGGCGGCGTTGACGGTGGCCGACGAACCGCCGGAGGATCCGCCCGTTCCCGTTCCGTCGATCGTCGCGTCGGGAAGGATATAGGTGGCCCCGCCGTCGATCGGCAGGGTGCGGAAGCTCACCACCGGCCCCGTCGCGTTCATCTCGCTGATGGTGACGGTCCCGGCCGTCGTGTCGACGGATTCGACCACGGCGACGTGGCCGTAGTAGGAGTCGGCGCCTTGGTTGCCGGGAGGGAAGCTGATGATGGATCCGGCGACGGGCGAATCCGTGGTGGTCTCGTATCCGGCCTTCGACGCGCTGGCGGCCCAGTCGCCGCCGTTGCCCCAATACGAGCCCACGCTCCAGCCGAGTTTCGAGCCCCTCATGCACGCCCAATACGTGCATTGACCCCTGGGATACGCGCGGCAGGTTGGGGGCGAGCCCGGTCCGTCCGCGCCGCCGAACCACTCCTGGGCTTGGGAGACGGTCATGCCTTCGCTCACCTCTCCCTTCGCGACGGTGTTCACGTCGCCGTCCTGGCCGCCGGTCGAGGAGGATTGCTTGCAGCCGCCGAGATAGGCGATCACGTCGAGCGGCGAGCAGGACGCGCAGGTCAGCAGGACCGCCATCGTCGCCGCCACGGCCGCGATCCGGACCCTCGTCCTCCTCGCGGTCATTGTTCCGCTCCGACGTACCAGTAGGGCTTCTGGCCGCCGACCGTGACCTCGACGGTGCGGCACGGACGCTGCGTGGTGCCGTATCCGGTCGAACGGGCGAAGCCGGTGTACGCGCTTTGCCCAGGTTCGAGGTCGCCGGCATCCGAGACGCCGGTTTCGTTGGCGTCCTCGTCCACGAGCGGCCGGTCGAGGGACGCCGGGCAATAGACGGTCACATGCCAGTTGCCGTCGTCCATGGGGATCAGGATCGTGTCGTAGGCCTTCGCCGCCTCCTCCTGGGGGTCGACGCTGCTGCTGGTCGACATGTTCCCGCTCAGGGAGAAGAGCGCGCCGTAGTAGTGCTGCGTGCCCTTGACGGCGTCCTCGTCGGAGCCTTCGAACTCGCCGTCGGCGGTGCAGTCGTAGCTTTGCACGGTGTACCGGTCGCCGCTCATGCGCGAGCACACGCCGTCGGGATTGAAACTACGGGCGAGCCACCAGTAGCGGGGCGCGTCCGACAGCGCGTGCGAGACGCCGCCGCCGTCCTCCGAGAGCAGGCCGGTCACGGTCTGGGCCCATTCGTCGTCCGAAAGGTCGGGGTCGAGCAGGGCGTCCACGGCCGCCAGCGCGGTCTCCACCGGCCCGCCCTCACCGGCGACGGACCGTGATTCCAGATCGGTGGACACCTCCCCGTCCTCGGACTTGGAGACCAGGTAGAAGCCGGTCTGGCGGCTCCACTCGCCGGGGATCGGGATCCCCGCCGCCTTCAGCCCGCGCCACCGCACGTCCGAAGATTCGTCGGCGTCCGGCTCCCCGCTCTCCTCGTTCGCGGACGGGGAGGCCGAGGCGGTGTCCGACTGGTCGGAGTTGAGACGGTTGGTGGCGACGACGCCGAGCGCGACCACGAGGATGGCGGCGACGAGCCATGCGAGCATCCTCACCGGTTTGGGCAGGGGCTTCGGCTCGGATCTCCGCGACATCACACGCCCTCCCCGTACTCGGTGTGACCGCCGTCGGGATAAGGATCGGATCCGGAGGCATCCGGCACGGCGGATTCCGGATCCGATGCGTCCGCCGGACCGTCGGTGGCGGCCGGAGCAGTCATCTGGTCCCAGTTGTCCTGGACGAGGCGTTCGACCTCCTTGAGTTCGGCGGCGGTGTTCCCGGCGTCGCGGGCCGCGCGCCTTTTCTCGTCGACGCCGCGTTCGGCCTCGGCGATCCTGCTTTTGAGGGAGTTGAGTCCGATCAGGGAGTCGACAAACAAATCGAGCGCGTCCTGTTTTTGGGCCCGCTGCTCGCGGACCATCCTGAGGATGTCGCGCTTGGTATCGCGCATAAAGTTGTTTTTCGAGGACATGCGGATCCTTTCCGTGATGATGGTCTTCCATTGGAAGCTTCGCTCAGACGGAACCGGACGGCGGGACACGATGTCACGGATCCGGAGTCGAACTTGGTGACAACGTGTCCCGCCGGCTTGCTCGATGGACGCGAGGATGGTGGTGACAGCCCTCCAAGGAAAGGAAACAGGATAATGGAGAACGCATTGCAGACCGTCAGCGGCATGGTTTCGGAATTGTGGGATTGGACCGTGCACCTCAACGGCGGCCTCCAGATCGCCCTCGCGCTCGTCTCGTGCGTGCTGGCCGGCGTGTGCGCTATCGTCGGCCGCCGCATGCAGCAGCCGTCGATGATGGAGACCACCGGCGGGACAGCCATGAAGACCGTGATCGCGATCGTCGCCTACGTCCTCGGCGTGGTGTTCACCCTCGTCATGCTGTTCGCGATCGCGGCCGTGTTCGCCCCGCTGCTCGGATTCGCCCAACTGTGATCCGGGAAGGGAGGATCCGAGGAACATGGCAGCTCCTGACAGCATCGACCCGCGCGCCCAGGCGCGCATCGCACAGGGAAAGATCATCGACCACACCTCATGCGGGGAATGCGACGAGGATTTCGTCTTCCTGATGCAGCAGGGCGACAGACGGTTCCCCGTATCGCTGCGAACCGTCCTCGCGGCCCTCGCGTTCGCCGAGCGCGGGGGCGCGGTCCCCGCGCTCCCCGTCCGATGGTGGAACGACGTGTCCAACCGCTACCATTAGACACGACAGGCAAGGCAACGAGGATCGGGCATGGACGTATTCAAAACGATCGTGGGCGACAGCCGTTTCATCGATATAACCGATGACAATTTCACCAGGGAGACGGGCAAACGCCGCCCCTACTACAACACCGACGGCGATCGGCTGCGTTGCTTCGCGGTGTGCCCGGCCTGCGACAACCCCATCCAGATCATCGGATTATACAAGGCCGAGGAGGAGGCAAGCCGCTCCCCGTATGGACGGCACACACCTAGGTCCGTCCCGCTGCTGGCCGAATACGATCAGGACGCCTATCTCGGATGCCCGTTCTCGGATCCGGGACACAGGAGGACGGCGAATGGAAGGCGATCTCCGAAGAACCGGACCGGAATCGCCATCAGGAACCTCATGAGGGACCAGTTCGACCGGATCGTGTACATATGGAGCAAACAAACCGGCATCCGTCTCAGCCACGCCTTCGCGGAAAAACTCCTCAGGCAATGGCGGGACGACGAGGGATGGCGCTTCCATATCGCCAACTATCAGAATCTTCCATTCGCGTTGCTCTACGCGCAACCCGCGCTCCCGCTCTACGGCAGGCTGGTGTCCTCGTCCAGCCCGTTGCACACCGCCCTGGTCCGACGCCCGGAAATCAGGATGGTGCCCTCCGTAAACGGGAAATACTCGCAGGTGAAATCCAGCGACGGCGGTTACGTCGACCCCTCCTTCTTCGTCAGCGAACATCGGCAGGAGGTCGTGGACGAACGATTGGAGGAATCCTTCCTGCTGACGGTCACGCTCTCCGACGAAACGGTGTATCGCGAACGGATCATGGTGGACCACTCGTTCCTCACCAACCTCATGAAATCCGAGACCGGCCACCGCGACAGGGATTTCCTCGACATCGCGGCCAGGGTGCTCCGCTGACCCCATCCGGACGGGAATGTAGACAACGTGTCCCGCCCGTTCCTTCGGCCGGGCCGACGATTGGATTCGTCGGCCCGGCCTTTCCATATGCCGGGACATGCAATGAAAGCTAAGGAGCACCAGCAATGAGGTTGATCATCGCGGAGAAGCATTCCGTCGCTCAGGCAATCGCGTCGGCCATCGGCGGGAACCGCACACAAGGAGACGGGTACATCCGGTGCGGGGATTCGACCCTCGTCACATGGGCGCAGGGGCATCTCGTCGAGCTGCTCACCCCGGCGGAATACGAGAACCGGAACTGGAAGCAATGGAGCATGGAATCCCTTCCCCTGGATCCGACGCCCGACTGGCGGTGGAAGGTGTCCACGGATCGCGGCGCTGACCGCCAGTACCGCAACATCGCATCCCTGCTCAACAGATCCGACGTGGACGTGCTGGTCAACGCGTGCGATCCGGACCGCGAGGGCGAGTCCATCTTCCGTCGGATCGTCGCCCACGCGCGATGCCGTAAGCCCGCGTGGCGTTTGTGGGTCGCGTCCCTCGAGGAGGACGCCATTCGCCAGGCGTTGGATTCGATGCGTCCGGAATCCGAATACGACGGGCTGGCGGCGGCCGCCGAGATCCGTGCCAAGGCCGACTGGCTGATCGGCATGAACGCCTCGCGCGCCTACAGCCTCGCCTACGACCGCCGGTTCGCGGTCGGACGCGTGCAGACCCCGACGTTGGCGATGGTCGTCGACCGGGACCTCCAGATCGGCCATCATAGACCGGTTCCGTTTTGGAAGGTCGACGCGGACATGGGTGGATGGCGGCTCACCAGCGAACGGTTCGACCGTCGCGAGGACGCGGAGCATTTCCGGATGTTGGCGGCGGCCGACGGCGAGGGGTTCGACATCCTAGAATCGGACCGGCGTATCCAGCACGAGCGCCCGCCGCATCTGTACGATCTGACTAGCCTCCAGAAGGACATGTCCAGGATGCATGGGCTCACGGCCGCCCGCACACTCGCGGCGCTCCAGCATCTCTACGAAATGAGGCTGGCGACGTATCCGCGCACCGACAGCCAATACGTCACGTCCGACGACCTCGCGTCCCTGAGACGGCTCGCCGAGGGAGGGACGCTCGTCGATGGATTCGCCGAACCCAAGTCCATCCCCGTGGAGCCACGGTTCGACCTCGTCGTGGACGACGCGAAGGTCGCGGGACACACCGCCATCCTTCCGACCATGCAGGCCGGCGCGGACTGCCTCGCCCCGCTCACGGACGACGAACGCCTCGTGCTGGTCAGGATCGTGCGGCGCATGTGGGAGGCCATGTCGGAGGACTGCCTCCACGAGGTCGCCACCGTGCGCGCGAGGCTCAGGATGGATGACGGCGTGGAGTTCTCCTGCCGGTCGGACGTCGTCACGTCCCGAGGATGGCGCGCGGTCGAGAACGAGAAGGCCTCACAGACGGATGACGACGACGCCGAACCGGACGGTCCTCGCAACGTCATTCCCGTGAACCTTCTGGCCCCGTGCACGCTCATACCGGTGTCCGATGCGACGATCACGCAGGGAGAGACGAAGCCACCGAAACCGTTCACCGACTCGACGTTATTGGCGGCGATGGAGCACGCGAGCAGATACGTGGACGACAAAACGCTCAAAGAGGCGCTGGATGACGACGAATCCCATTCCGGAGGATTGGGCACGCCGGCCACACGCGCCGACATCATCGAGAAGCTGGTGCGATCCAAATATCTGGAGCGCAAAGGCAAGCAGTTGAGAAGCACGTCCGAGGGCAGGGATCTGGTCATGGTGGTGGACGGCTCCAGAAAGGACGTCGCGACCACCGCGCGCATGGAACGGGACCTCGCGATGGTCGAACGCGGACTGATGGATCCGTCCGAGGTCATGGAAGCCTTCCGCGCCGACGCGCGCGGAATCCCGACACAGGCCATGCAGAGCGCGGAACGCAATCCGGAATTGAGGAAACGGAAAACCGAAGATGAATCGTTCGGCCCATGCCCCAGATGTGGTGCGGCCGTGGTCAGGACCGGCACCGTTTGGCAGTGCTCCACCAACAAACGGGAGAAGCAGCCGGACGGCGGATGGAAGGACACCGCCGGATGCGGATGGAAACTGTTTGCGTCCATCAGCGGAAAGAAGCTCACGGACACCAACGTGAGGAATCTCCTCGCCGGAAAGAGAGTCCACTTGAAAGGATTCACGTCCAAGGCCGGAAAGAAGTTCGACGCGGACATCGTCGCCGACAAGGACAAGGGAACGCGCTTCGACTTCGGACGATGACGGAACCATATTTGTAGACAACGTGTCCCGCCACGCCCACAGGCCGGGCCGACGATGGAAACCGTCGGCCCGGTTTTCCTTTTCCGGGTCAAGGACGAAAGGAAACACCATATGAGGTTCTATACGAGATACGTGCAAATCGTCATCGACGAGGAAACACGCCGTCAGGTAATAGAGACGAGCAAGGAGAACGGGGCCTCGGTATCGTTGTTCATCCGTACAGCGCTTTTGCCCGGCGGCCACGACGAACTGGATCCATCTCCGACGATTGACTTCTCGAAAATCCCTCTGATATACGACGGACGGGCAAAGGACAAGCCGTTGAAAAGCAAACTCGGATTCACGTTGACCGAAAACGAATACGAGGTCATGTGCCGCGCGGCGATGAAGAGAGGAATGTCGCGCGCGGAGTACGTGCGCATGCGTTTGTCGGTTTTTCTGGAATACGAGCAGATGGATTCCGCGTTGGCATTTTCCAATAAGGAGCTGGACCAATTCGCGGCGAACCTGCTCAAGGAGCTCAAAGACAGGAAAAGCGAAAATGAATAACGATACTATGGCCGGACGGTCCCCTTCCGAAAACTTGGAGCCCATCTTCCATAAAATGGATTCTGACCTCCAAGCCCTTTTCGACAAAGCAATTCGGCCCGCACGAACGTCTGCCATGCGGAATAGTCGGTGTAGACGGCGAAGTACTCGCGAGGGTACACACGAGGTTACACATCAAAGTACTCCGCAGAGTACTTCGCAGAGTACCTTCCGTTTTCTTGGTGTAGCAAGTTATACGGATTGTGTACACAATCCGCGAACCGCCCTCCACCGCCGGCGGCGGTGGAACATGACCCGAGTGCCGAAGGCTGCATCATTCGCGATGATGCTGGAGGGGGAAGAACATCAATTTCGCCGACTCGTGGAATGGTCGTTCATGATGATGCGCTATGCGATGTCGCTTTCATGGAAGGACAAAGCATGGTGAAGAAAAGACCGCGCAAAGCGCAGGGGGTTTCAAGAAATCGGCAGATTCATCTTCGTGTGTCAGACGAAGAATATGAGCTTCTGCATCACTTGTCGTCGGACACCGGAATGACGATGTCGCGGCTTGTTATCGAGGCGATAAAGCAAATGGGCTCGGTCGAAGAGTTGAGAAAGGAGTTCGAGCGCGCTCCCATCGTCGACAAGCTCGAGCGCATTCGCGTTGAGATCTGGCATATCGGACACAACGTGAACCAGATTGCGCGCAACACCAATCGAGACATGAACACGATGTCTGACGACGAGACTTCAGTTTTCCGATCCGTTGAACGATGCAGGACATTGTTATCCGATGCAAATCGGATACTCCAGCAAGAAGCAGCATGCCAATAGAGATGCACTGTTGTCGGAAACGCGAAACAGATCGTTCACTTCACCAGGAATATTTCTTTGATTCCATCTGCAATCGCAGTACGATAACACGCAGACAAACGATAATCATGGATTATGAGGAGAGAGCATGTGTTGTAATCTGTATTGCAACCTGTGTTGCAATCAATGCGATTTATCACCCGACAAGATGATTGATCTAATAGTCGCCATTATAGGATGTCTATGCACGGTTCTCACACTTCTAGGGGGTATTTATTTACATCTCTCAACTGCCGACGTCAAAACACAAAAGGACCATGCTGATCTAGCTCTGAAACTACATGAGCTTTCAAATGTTGCTGACGATTCGGATGCCGCAAGGTTCAATAGGGTCATAGCGTTTCATGAAAGCATGATAATTGAATCCTTCGTAAGGAAACAGTACATGCATTGGAAAGCCGAACGGATCTACACGGAGAAGTTCGCCGGAACTGAAAAAACAGTGATGAAATGTTTTGCTACCATCATTTTTTTCTGGCTTTTCGGTTTGACCATTTGGGATTTGATCTGGAGGGAGAAAAAAGACGAGACAACGATAGTTATGGCGGGCTTAGTATGCTTTCTTGCCGCAGTCTCATTTGTGGTGGTATTTGGACGAAAATGTATCCGTGTATACGTTAGCTATGCGGAGCCTGTTTCTCGATGGATCATGTCACTGGCCGCAATCTCCACCTTTCCCTGTTTTCTTCTAATTGATAATTTAGTGAGGGAACAGTGGGGAAAAGCCTCAACAGCAGCAATACTGACCATAGCGTACGCAGCTTTCCCGATTGTCACTTCCTTCATATCTGACTATCTTTTTTCTCAATCTTTCTCTCGGCACTTTGCACGCAATCTTCGTCTTCATGACCAGAAAATCAAGACCATTGAACAGGGAAAAATTCCTGATTTTGAAGTACCATCTTTCTCTTTCGCTAGGCTCAACGTTATTCCCGGACTAGCAGCAGGTTCGCTCGTTATTCTTATGCTTTACACCATTGCTTTCTATACTGACTGGCAAACAAGCGGAATACCGATGTGGTCCTTACCTATCATTCTCGTTGCAGGTGCTGCGCTCTTCAGCAGCGTGGGTTTCGCTCTCTATGAATGTGGAAAAATGGACGATAAAACTTCAAAGCTTGGATCAACAGGCCTCAAACAAGATTAACGATTCATAGAAATTGCCACTAGCTCCGGGCTTTCATCCAGCTCCTGTGTGACGGCGTGTCCCGCCGACGTGGCGGATTACGGCGAAGATCGTCGTATGATTCCGAAAATCAGCAGAGGCTCGAACCCGGTCGGCTTGGTCAAGTACTTGTTCGGCAAGGGACGCCACAACGAACACTCGAACCAGCATCTCGTGTGCGCGAGCGGCGACATGCTGGCCGCGTTCGGCCTCGACGGCAGACCGGCCGAATCGTTCGCGCGCATCGGCGAGAGATTCGACCGACGCTATCGCGTGCGCGCGTCCAAGGACGATCCGTTCCCGAAGGACCGACGCGGCAAATACAATCCCGAACGTGTGCCGGGCAAGGATCGCGTGTGGCATTGCTCGTTGTCGATCAAGGCCGGCCAGGGCATCCTCTCCGACATGGAATGGGACGCGATCGTGCGCGACTATCTGAAGCGCATGAACATCATCCAGGAGGACGGGCGCGAGACGATGTCATGGGTGGCGGTGAGGCACGGGTTGTCGCGCAACGGCAACGACCATGTGCATCTGATGGTGCAGCTCGCCGGCGACGACGAATGGTACAACACCTACGACGACCGCAAGCACGCGCAACGCTCATGCAGGGGCATGGAGCGCGAACGGCCGGAGCTGATCGAACTCGACAGGACGGTCATCGACTCGAAGGCGCGCTTCAAGTACGAGGAGTGGCGGCGTTGGGCGGAGTGGAAGGCGCATGACGAATATGACGGCGTTCGGCCGTGGGATGTTTTGGATCCGGCCGAGCGGACACGTCTTATCGCGCGGGTGGCGGCGTCGACGATGCCGCGCCATCATGTGTGCCGTGTGGTCGAGGCGTGCGCGAAGGCGTCGCACAGCGAGGACGAGTTCATCCGCCGTGTGCGCCGCGAGGGCTTCAACATCGATCCGCGTTTGCGCAAGGGCGTAGCCAAGGGCTCGTTCGATGCGCCGGAGCAGGTGGTCGGCTATCGGATCACCTGGCGCAGCGAGGACGGGTGGACGGAGCGTTTCAGCGCGTTCGACCTCGGCGACGACCTGCGTCTCGCGAGCCTTCGCCAGGATTGGATGCGGGATCCGCGTTCCAAGGCGTTGGCCGTCCAGGAGTGGAGGGCGAGCATGGAGAACCGTCCGCCCGTGGTGTCCGACGGGATGGAGCGCAGGTTGGAGAATCTCTCCACGCATGACATGGAACGTCTGATCGACGAGGCGTTCCACATCGCCAAGAGCCTAGAGAACAAGTCGGGCGACGAATACACCCAAGCGATGCGCGACGGCTTGCGAACGTTCGACCGGTTGCGCGAACGCTACGGTCTCGACGATTCGATCCCGGCGAACATGATGCAATCTTTCGTCTCCCCATTCGAAAACAATGAAGGAGTCGTTCGATGACACAAAGAGCTGACCGCTAAAGTGTTGTCCTCATGAAACTGCGATTGATTCAGTTCGATGACCGGTTAATATGATTAAACAAGCACTTCCGTGACGATTGACATATCAATTGGCATAAGTAGAAAGACATCATGCAGAGAACCACGATTCTGACCGCGAAGATGAGAGACGAGTTCGCTCGCCTTGTTCATGACGGTAAGAAACGTTACGAGGTCAGAACCGAACCCCTCGACGGGGCGCAGGCGATTCGGTACGTCAGCGCTCTGGACGGAAGAGAATTGGGAATGTATCGAATCGGCAAAGCCTTCCGACGAAACAGGGACGACGATGACGCATTAATCAGTCTCGCGGCCATTTCTCCGGATGACTTTCATGCCTTGTTCCCCCGCCCCGAAGAGGGCGGCCCTTCGGTTCTTTGGATCGCGGAGATACTCGGACCGACCACCATCGAACAACTCATGGAGGATGAAAGATGAACGCTTCTCAACGATTCGATGACCACATCCGCAAGGTCCCCTTTTCCGACTTGGATCTCCATGATCCGTTTTTCGCCAGCCTCAGAGACGCTTATCCCGGATTCGACGATTGGTTCGGCAAAAAAGCGACGAATGGCGAAGAGACCTGGGTATCCAGGGACCGTGATTCGGGAAATCTTCAGGCCATGCTTTACCTCAAAATCGAGGACGATCTTGATGAATCGGCGCAACCGCCCTTGCAGGGACGTCGGATGAAAATCGGCACGTTCAAGGTCGACTACGACCACCATACAAGCCTTGGAAAACGGCTGCTCGCCATCGCGTTGAGGGAGTTCGCCGAAAGCCGATGCCCTTACGTCTACGTCACCATGTTCGACGCGGACAACACCGAAGGCCTTCGCGGATTACTGGAGCAATACGGCTTTTCCCGTTTCGGAGACAAAGGTTCCGAACAGGTCTGGGCCAAAAACCGCCCATCATCGACAGGCATCAGCCCCTATCGAGAGTTCCCATTCATCTCACCGCAACGGGATCACGCCCATCTGCTCGCCATCATACCCAAATACCATGAACGCATGTTCGGCGACATCAGGTTGCAGAGCGAGGCGCATATTCCCGTGCAAGACGAGGTTCCGACCAACACCATCGAAAAGATCTATCTTTCCGGCGCATATAATGCGGCAAGATTAAGAGTCGGGGATCGTGTCGTCATCTACCGCACATCGGACCGGGCGGGAATGGCGCGGTATCGATCGGTCGTCAGCGAAATATGCACGGTTGCCGAAGTCAGGAACCTCAACTCGTTTGAGGACAAAGAGGAGTTTTTCCGCTTCATCAAAGGCCGCAGCGTCTTCACACCGGAGGAACTCGAAGAGTTCTGGACCAAAAAACGCTACCCTTACGTCATTTCCCTGCTTTTCAACTTCCCCTTGAGGAAACGCCCCACAAGACAAGATCTTCTGGACCATAACGTCTTGGCCGGGAACAATCGACTCACCTGTCTGCCTCTCAATACGCAACAATTCACAACGATTCTGGACCTGGGAGATGCCGATGAAGGCTATGTTGTCGATTAAGCCGGAATATGTGGACCGGATCCTCAAGGGAGAAAAAACCTACGAGTTCCGCCGCCGTATCTTCAAGCGCCGTGACGTGGACACGATCGTGATATACGCCACCAGCCCGAGAAGCGCGGTAGTGGCCGAGGCCACCATCGGAGGAATACTCGAAGAGACACCTGAGAGAATCTGGAAACGGACCCGCAAACATGGAGGGATAGACGAGGACGGGTTCATGAGCTACTTCGATGGCAGCGCCGTCGCATACGCCATCAAACTGTCACGGGTGACACGTTTCCCGGAGCCCATCCCCCTTTCGGACTACGCCCCCGAGGTGAAGGCCCCGCCACAATCATTCATATACATCCAATAAGCCTGAACGCCTGTTGCCCGGCCGCATATTAGCGACCGGGCAAAATGTTTTTCAGCGCGCGTCCTTGCCGGCCGTCTCCTTGCGCGTGGCCACGTCGGGCAGGGGCAGTTCCGCAGCCGGCGCGGAGGCCGGCGTCATGGACGCCTCCTGGGCGGGACTGTATTCGCCGAACAGGTCGGGTCCGTCCCATTCCTCGGGTTCGTTGAGGTCGACGAGTTCGTCCTTCTCCTTGCCGCCGACGGTCTTGCCGGAGGCAAGGTCTCCCCCTCCCTCGACCTTCGCGCGCGTGGGAGTTCCCTCGCTCGTCGCATTGTCGTCCGCTTCGCGTTCGTCGTCGGCGCGGGCGGGTTCGTCGCTTGCGGGGGCTGCGTTCTCGTTCTCGTCGCGCGAGCCCTCGAAGAGGCTGCTGGGTTCGTCGCCCACGGCGCGGTTGTCCGCGTGGGAGGATTCGGGCAGACCCGCGTCGCGCAGGAAGCCGATCTGGTCGCCGATCTCGCTCGGGTCGACGACGGCGTGTTGGAGCACGCATTCGGTGATCCTGGCGTCGTCGTATCCGTCCCACGCTTCGCCCATCTCGGGTTTGACGGTGAAGTCCGCGCCGGGATGCTCGTTCTGGAACGCCTGTTTGTCGTCGTCGGCGACATGGTCGAGCGTGACGGCCATGCCGGCCTTTTTGAAGGCGTTGATCGTGTCCTGGAGCTGTTCGGTGTGGTCGAGGTAGCTGATGGTCACGCGGTTGCCGATGCGGCCGGCGAGCTGGGCGATGTCCTCGCCGTCGTGGCGTCTGGCCCATTCCGAACTGAGACGTTCGCGCACCTGGTTGAGCTGCACGGCGTAGCCGGGGTCAGTGCCGACGAGCTGTTCGCTCACGTTCCACGCCTTCAAAAGGCTGGAGTCCTTGAGCGCGCCGCAGCCGGCGTCGGAGAGCACGGTCGCGTTGAGCACGGACTCGAAGCCCGCGTTCATGTCGCGCCGGTTCTGGGCCTCCCACGACAGGAGGCGGTTGCGCTGGCGTTCCATCTCGCGCAGCTCCTCGACCCGCAGCCGTTCGGCCTGATTGGCGGCGGACTGGCGTTCGCGGGCGTACTGCTGCACGTCCGCGTCGAGGGATCGGTGGAGCATGCCGAGCTGTTGGGCGAGGTTGCTCCATGTGTTCGAGAGGATCTGGTCGAGTCCGTCCTCGGGGTCCATTGCGGCCATCATCGGCTCCTTTCCTTACGGCCGGCCATATTGCGTGGCCTGGTGTTCTCCATGGGTTCTGGTTCGACGGAGCGTTCCGCGCGCAATTGCGACATGACCTCGCGCCTCCAGCCCTTCGGCGGGCGCACGCACGGCAACGGTTCGTTCACGTCGGTCTTGCACTTGTCCGCGTCGACGCCAAGCGATCGAACGAGGCCGGTATCTTTGTTGAAGACGCGATCGAGGAGTCCGAACGCTTGGATGTTGAAGATGAACATGCTTCCCGGCTGTTTGCGCGCGTGCTCGTATGCGCGCCACATCGCGTCGAGCTGGCCGACGAGGGCGGGATAGCGCCACCATTCCGGCACCCACTGGAATTTCGTCATCACGCCCTGCTGGTAGGGCCACATGTGCGCCACATACAGTTCCACGAACGCGGGCAGGTTCGGATAATACGTGTCGGATTCGCGGATGCGCACGCCCCACTGGCCTTCGGCGTCGCGGCGTTCGTCCGCGCCCATCGTCCGGGCTTCGGGCATGCCGAGATCCGTGTCATCGAAGGACGGCTCGTCGCCTTCATTCGATTCTTCGGCCGGTTGGGAGGCCGACGTCTCGGCGGCAGGGGATGGCTCTTCCGTTTCCGTCATGGGATGGTCGTTCGCCGAAGCGACGTCGTTCCCGTCCTCCTTGTTTCCGGACTCCGCGGCCGGTTCCGGCGATCGGGTTTCCTCTTTCGTCGTCGGTTCCGGAGCGGCGGCGGCCGTCATCCCCTCGGCCGGAGCGGCGACCTTTGGAGGGATGACCGTCTTATCCGGGTGTTTGCGCAGCGAGAACCGGTCGGGGTCGACGCCGTCGACCACGAGCAGCCATCGCATCATGGGGATCACGAGACCGTATTCGGCCGTGTCCGCGACCGGCGCGGCGGCCTTCGCGGCCTCAACCATGAGACGTTGGCGTTCGTCCGAACCGAGGGTCTTTCCGGCCGCGTCAGCGTTGGGATCGGCCGCTTGTGGACGGGATTCCAGATTGGGGACTTCGACGGTGGAACCGGTTCGCGGTTTCGCCGGTTCCTCGTCTCTATCGTCGGAATGTTCCGCGACGTCGTCGCGTTTTGTCGCCGTGTCGATCGTTCGGGCGAGGACGCGAGGCGTCGAAGAGATGCCGTCGGTGATGAATGTGTCCGGCATGAATATCCTTTCGAAGAGTTGTGCGAGTCCCATCTATGCCGTGCCGTTCCGTCGGGCCGCGTTCACGAGATTGGCCCACACGCCGTTCTCGGTCCACGGCATCGTCCGGTCGATCTGGGCCCTGCATTGGGACGCGAGGATCAGCGCGCGGCCCACGGGCCATTCGGCCAGGTCGGACACGTCGAGGATGTTCTCCTTCTGGATGCTGTTGTTCACGCTCCGCCGGCCGGTGCCGTCAATGTTGAGGCTGCCTCGCACGATCTCGCGCTGACCAACCAGGGAGCTGATCTCCCCAAGCCACCGCGCGTCCTTGATACCGCCCAGATAGACGAGGATGTTCGAGTTGTTGAACAGGCTTCCGAAGCTGGTCTCACCGAACGCGGCCTTGCCTTGGTCGGGGTTCTGCCAGATCGTCATGATCGGGATCCCCGCCGAGCCGAAATAGGAGTACACGTCGGCGAGTTCGGGCCAGCGGCAGATGTTCGCGGCCTCGTCGAGGACGCAGCACAACGGCACGGGCAGTCGGCGGTTGTTCGCGACGCATTCCGATTGGGCGTATTGGAACGCGGTGAACGCGACCACGGCCGTCAGACTCGCGGTCAGAGCCGTGCTGGGCCGTCCTTGGGCGGACAGGAGGTAGAGGGTGTCGCCCTCGCTGGTGGCGAACGCGAGCGGGTCGAAGACGCGACGGCCTTGCGGGGTGCCGTCACCCTCGCGCGGCAGGATCCATTCGATGACGTCCGGGTCGGCGAGGAACGCGACCATGGTCTGCAAGGAGCCGAACACACCGCTCCGTGTCTCGGGCGTCAACGCGATCACCGATCCCACGCGGGTGGCGATCTCGCCGTATTCGGGATACCTGTTGAGGATGCTGACCGCTTCCGTGTTCTGCTCGCTGCTCGCCCAGCGGAACACGTCGGCCACGGTGCAGCCGCCGAGATGGGCGGCGAACAGGTAGTCGGCGAGCTGTTGGGCTGCGGTTCCGGGGAAGAAGTCGTCGCCGCCGGCCTGGGGTTGGCCGGAGGCGTACCTCCAGCAGTCGGCTATGCGTTTCGCGTCCGCTATGGTCTTCACCGAGTCGATCAGGTTCCACACCCATGTGGTGCGGACGCGGTCGGGTTCGGCGATCCTTTCGGGGTCGAACACCCATATCGTGGAATTGGGATGGTTGGCCTCGCGAACGGGACGGGTGACGTCGAGGATGTCGCCCTTGTTCGACGTCGCCAGGCAAGGGCCGGGCGCGCTGCACACGCCCGGGATCGCGTAGCACAATGATTTGCCGGAGCGCGGGCCGGCGAACACGGTCGCCATGTCCTCCCAACTGGTCGACATGAGCGCGCCGTCGACGATGTTGCGTCCCAGCGGGTAGCCGGGCTCCATGGTTTTGGGATCGTAGTCGACGACGAGGCGGCGGGCCATCGTCTCGGCGCGTGCGCGGCTGACCTTCTCGACGGCGTCGCCGTGGCCCATCGACGGCGCGTACACATCCACTCGCGTGCGTGACGCGCTTCCTGTGACCTTCGGCGCTATTTTGTGCTTGCCGAGCCACCACAGGGCGGCGGCTCCCATCATCATGCCAAGGAGCAGGAGGCCGGCCATGGCCCATTGCGTGCCGGTCAGCGTCCATTGTCCGGAGAGGACGTACAGGAGCGCGAATATGTCGAACGGCCGGCCGGCCCAGGATGCCACGGCCGCGAACACGAGGAGCACGATCATGCCGATGCCGAGGGCGACGGCCATGTAGATGCTGGAGGGCCGGACGGTCTGGCCGAGATCGGCGACCCTGTTGGTCTGGAGTTTCGGATCGACGTCCATCAACGGATCCCCCTTAGAAGGCGGGCTCGTCGACGTAGTCCGGGGACGCATCCCCGGCCGGCGCGGCGGGTTCCGTCCCTTGGGGCTGGACGGCGCGTTGGCCTTCGTTGTCCTTGCGTTGCTGGAGGCGGATGGAGTCGAAGCTCAGCCAGGAGGCGGTGATCACGGTGCGGGCGGCGAGTTCGCCGTCCTTGGGGCTGACGAACGCGGCCGGTTCGGCGAGGCTTCCGCCGGCGACGACGGGATCGCCCTGACGCATGTCGAGGCGGTGCGCGGTCTCGGCGGTACGGCCGAACAGTTGGATCGTGGTCTTCAACGGTCCTCGCGGATCGTCCTGCCAGGTGCCGTCGGCGAGGCGGACGCGACGGTTCTCGTAGACGGTCGCGGAGAGTTTGGCCTGCATGAGGGTGCCGTCTTCGGCGGTCTTGGCGGGCAGGAAGTCGGGGTTCGCGCCGAGGTTGCCGCGCACGGTGATCATCGTTTGCGCCATGATGTGTTCCTTTCGTCCGGGCGACGCCGTTCGCCGCCGCTCCTCGACCAGTTTCCCCGCCCCCGCGCGCGGTCGCGGGACACGATGTCTACAGGTTTTCCGGGATGGCCCGAATACGGATAAGCGGATACGCATATGCGTATCCGCTTATCGACGGAGAGGGCATGGGTCACATGGTGGGCGCGGAGCGGCCGTCGTCGAGCCACAGGCCGCCGGCACCGGCGACGCCGTTGTCGGGGTCGGGGATGCGGTCGAGCACGCCGGAGGCGATCCGGTCGTCGGGGTTGTAGCCGATGGCGTCGCGCGCGTGGGACGCGGCGGTGGCGAGGTCGCCTTCGGCGAGGTCGAACATGGCGAGCAGGGATTCCACGCGCCACGCGGTGTTGGTGTCCGCGTTCGCGGCGATCGGGTCGAGGATGCCCCATGCGGCGTGGTCCCGCGCCACGGTCGCGTCGCGGTCGGCGTGCTCGACGAGGTCCGTGAAGAGCCGGTCGACGTCGACGTCGGCTTCCGGGGTGCGGGCGATGCGGCGCAGCGCGTCCAGGTCGTGGCCGTCCGGGTCGAGGACGCTGGCGGCGATCATGGCGCTCATGGCCTGGGGCGCGTACTGCATGGCGACGGCTATGACGGCGAGTTTTCCGGCGTCGTCGGCCTGTTCGCCCGCGCGGCGCGGCTCGGCCATCAGTTTCTCCCAATCGTAGACCGCCGCGTCGCGCCACATATGACGCATGGCCTGGCCGCCGGATACGACCGCGCGTCGGTAGTCGGCGTCGGCGGCGGTGATGATCTCGTTGAGGCTGGGCTCGTCCCCTATGTTGCGGGCGGCGGCCTCGCTTCGGATCATGAAGCCGGGCGTGGTGGCGAGGGACACGCTTTCGTCCCACAGGTCCCCGTCGTCGCTCGGATCGCCCAATGACACGGATTCGATCTCGTCGGCGATGAACCGGGATCCGGCGTACAAATCCCCGTCCAGGCGTTCGAGCGCGGGGGCGACGAGCTGTTCGAGTCGTTTGAACGTGGCCGTCCAGTCGGCGGTCGAGTCGTCGTATTCTTTGCCGGTGGCGAGGTCGGCGATGCGGTTCGCCACGTCGAGTGCGGTGTCGCGCATGCGCACGTCGTCGTAGGATTCGCCCCATTGGCGGATCCACTCGTGCAGGGTGTCGTCGTCGATCGGTTTCGGATGTTCGTTCATGATGCTGTTCCTTGCTGGGCGGGGTGTCGATGTCGCGGGCGGTTCGCCCGCTTGTCTCGATTCTCAGTTCGCGGGATCGGCCGCGCGGGACACGATGTCTACGGATTCGCTGCGCATGGCCTTGGCGGCGCGTCGCAGCGCGGCGTATGCCTCGCGAATGGTCTCGAACTGCTCGTAGTACGAGGCGCGCCGCAATTGCGATCGCCACACTACGGTGCCGGCGTCGTCGGCGACGCTCGCGTCGAGGTCGCCGGCCGCGCCGTCCTCGAGCGGCCGGAACCGGAGCGTGGCACGGCCGTCGCGGACCGTGACGCACGTCACCTCCCTGACCTGGCGGCCGTCGACGCCGTCGGCCCGTCGGGCCGTGATCGTGGCCCGCGCGCAGCCCGAGTATCCGCTCATGGCGGCGAGTTTGTGGATCGTCAGCTGCAATCCGGTGGTCAACGCGCTCATATCCTCACGCTCCTTATCGTGTCCATTTGAGGTTGGTGTCGTTGAAGCCCGTCCGCTCCAGCTCGCACAGTTCGACGTCGATGGGGATGCCGGGAAGGCCGCCGAGCTTGAGGAGGAATTTGCCCATGCCTTTCCAGCTCGCGTTGGCCTCGAAGTTGGTCGGGGTGGACCAGTCGGCGAGGATGTCCTCCTCGCGGCGGCTGACCGGCAGTCCGGACTCGCCGCGCAGGTAGCGTTGGATCTCCGTGCGCGACAGGGCTCCGAGCATCTTGATCTTGGAACGCTCCACGAAGCCCCTGGCCTTGTTGTTCTGGGCTTGTGTGTCCAGGCACATGAGGTCGGCGAACGTGTGCGTGATCATGATCTGGCCGACGCCCCACTGGCGGTTGAGGCGGGTGAGCAGGTCGAGGCGGTCGACCATGAGCGGGCTGGCGCGCAGGGCGCGGTGCATCTCGTCCATGATGATGACGTGGTTGCGCCGGGGTTCGAGGCCGGCTTCGGCGAGGGTGTCGTGCGCGTCCTTCGCGGCGAACGCGGCGCTCCATGTGGCGGCGAGCACGGCGGCGACCACGTCGTCGCCTCCCTGGGCGAGGGCGCTGATGTCGAAGTCGACGGGACGGTCGAGGTCGACATGCTCGGTGGTCTGTTCGCTGAAAAGCCGGCCGAACCGGCCCATCGGGTTCGCCAGGCCGTGCAGGCTGGCGAGCAGGTCGCGCGTGGCGCGCAGGTAGGCGTCGTCGTCCTCGGGCGCGTCGAACACGGCCGCCGCGCGCACCTCGGGCGGACCGGTCCTGATCAGGTCGCGCAGGTCGGACACCACCGGTGGCAGAGGATCGTCCTTGGTGCGTTCGTGCAGGATCTTGAGCGCGGTGGACAGCACGTTGGACTCCACGTCGGACACGGTGCGCCGTCCCTCCTCGCGGCCGGTGCGCGAGATGGTCAGCAGGACCTCGAGCAGGGCGGACCGGCGTTCCTGCCATCCGGCGAGCAGATCGGCCCTCGCCCGGCCTTGGAGGCGTTTGAGGGTGCGGTGCACGTCGCCGGGGTCCAGGGGGTTGATGGAGCCGACGCCGGAGCCGAGGCGGATGACCTGGCCGCCGAGCAGGCTTGTGAGGGCGGCGTAGTCGGGTTTGAGGTCGCCGGGGATGATCGCGTTCATTCCCAGGGCGCTCATGCCCCACACCTGGCGGCGCACGAACGTGGACTTGCCGATCGCGGGCAGGCCCATCACGAACATCGACGGCTGTTCGATGATGCCGGCCTTGAACCAGCTGATCGGATCGCAGCACACGCCGGCCCCGGTCGTCAGGGAACGGCCGACGGGCACGCCCTCGACCGGGAGGCTCATGTCGGTGCTGAAGGGCCAGAATCCGCCGCACACCTGCGAGCTGGTGCCGAAGAACTCGTCAACGCTCGGCATCAGCCCGGCCCAGCCTCCGCCGCGCATGGGCCGGCCCCGCCAGGGGGCGGGACGGATCGGCTCGTCGAGCCGGGCCGTCAGGAGCGGCATGTCCGGATCCACGGCCGTGGCGTCGTCCGCCGGCCGCTTTCTCGTTCTCATAGGGTTCCTCCGATCACAATCACAGGGTGTTGAGGATGCTGGGCGGCGTGTAGTTGCGCAGATTGATTCCAAGGGGCAGACTCGCGGCGAAGCCGGTGTCCTGGGCCCCGTAGCAGGGGCGCAGGTCGATCTTCGCGCTTCCGGCCGCGCCCTCGACGGCGTGGGTCGCGGCGTCGAGCCGCAGGTCCTCGTCCGCGCCGCAGCGCACGGTCACGGTCGCCATCAGTCCGAAGAACACGATGACCGCGCCCTGGTTCGTCTCGACGGCCTGGCGGTTGGCCTTGTTGATCTGGCCCATCGCGCTCACGCTGGCCCGTTTCTCCTGGGCCACCTGGTTCGCGGCGGCCTGGCGGTTCTGCTCGGCGAGGAACGCGGTCTTGTCGGGCGGGAGGATGTGGAACAGCACGGTGACGCGCTTGCGGTCGCAGTCGGCCAGGGGGCCGAGCATGCGGGCGAGGGTGGAGCTGGTCACGTTGCTTTTCGGCGGGTCGCACATCTGCCATGTGCGCGACAGGCCGGAGTCGTGCCGGTAATAATCCCAGCGGGCCTCGTGCGCGACGGGGCCGGCGTCCTCCCACGTAACGTCGGGCTTGTCGTCGGCCTCCTCGAGGATGTCCTGGGCGGCGGGATCGTAGGCGACGCGCGTCATGCGCGAGATCTCGTCGGCGGTCAGCGCGCGGGCGGTGCCGCCGCCGGCGGCGCTGATGTGGGCCTTGATGTCGGGCACGAGCTGGCCGATGCGCCGGGCGGCGTCCTCGGGGCCGAGCCATTTGCCGTCGCGCGCGTTCGCGTAGCGGAACGTGAGGGTCAGGACGGTCGACGTCGAAGCGCCGCCGGAGGCGTACTGGTTCATGATCTGTGCCATGGCGAGCTTGGCGAGGTCGGGCGCGTCCTCGACCGCGCGGCGGCTCAGGTTGCGGCGGAACCTCACGCCCGAGTCGGGCGACGTGTCGACGGTCACGGCGAGCTGGGTGACGCCCGCCTCCGCGCCCAGGTATTCGAGCAGGCCCGCCCACGAGGCGACGTAGGCGTCCTCCACGTCGTCGTCCGCGAGGCCCGCGCCTTGGGGCTGGCATGCGAGCGGGAGCGAGTATTCGCCGGTATGCGCGTGGCGTATGAGGGTCATGCGGTTGCCGAAACCGTCGCTGCATTCGATGAGCGACACCTGCGAGAGGACGCCGGGCAGCCGGCATTGGCCGGATTCGACCATGCCGAGCATGCCGGAGCGGTACAGGGCGCGCCCGGTGTTGACCTGCGACAGCCATGTGCGCCGTTCGACGGTCCGGTCGAGCACGTTGCGGTGCTGGCGGTCGCGCACCGCGAGCACCATGACCGCGCCGATGCCGGCCACGCCGAACGCGATCGCCGCGAACACGTTCGCCATGCTCAGGATCAGTGTGATGACGAGCACGCCGAGGCCGGCGGCCGTCAACGGTTTGCCGATGTTGCGGATGCCGCCCGCGATGGGACGCATCCAATCGCCGTAGGTGGTGCTTGACGCCACGGTTGCCTCCTTAGGATCTCAGGATTCAGGACTTGATTCAGAACTCTTTGGTCTTCCTCGTGCTCGACCGGTCGGCACCGTCCGGACCGTCGTCGCCCATGGACGAACCCATGCCCGTGGATGGACGCGTTCCGCCCGCATGCGGTGCCGGGGCGCGGCCGCCGGCTGGGCCGGATCCGACGCCTTCCGGCGACGACGGGGACGACGTTCCGCCGGCTCCGTCCGGGACGGAGTCGTCGCTTCCTCCGCTTCCGGCGTTCGGGGAGGAGGCGGACGGCGTGGCCGTCGCGGCCGCGCGGTTCGCGCCGTCGGGACCGCCCGCTCCCCCGGTTTCGCCGCCGGCCGCGCGGGCAGGAGATCCCGTCCCCGTGGCGGGGGTCGTCGAGGCGCCTCGCGCGCCGCCGGCCGTGGACGCCGTCGCCGGCGAGGCCCCCTTGGGCGCGCCTCCGCCGGCCTTGGCCGCGATGCCGCGTCCCGCGAGGCGTGCGGCCCCGCCGGCCGCCATGACGGTGCCGCCCGCGATGCCGCCGAGCACGCCGGACATGACGCCGCCGCCTCCGACGCTGTTCGCGACGGCAGGGGCGACGAGCCGGATCATGGCGGGGAGCAGCACGATGACGCTGATGGTGAGCATGAGGGTGATGGCCTGGCTGTCGTCGCCGTCGCCGGCCGTGACCATGATCGCGCAGCCGGTCGCCATGACAATCGCCGCGACGGGCTTGTAAAGGAGGAAAGCGACGAGCCACCCCATGACCTTCGCGAACGCCTGGCGTCCGGTCTCCATCCAGCTCATGGCGGCCCACATCGGGGCCACGCCCACGAGGATCGGCAGGAGTCCGGCGCGCAGGTAGGCGAAGATCTTGCCGATCAGGCCGCACAGCCACACGACCAGGGTCAGCAGGAGCGCGATCGCGCCGTCGAGGTCGAAGAACTCGCTGGCGGCGAGTGTGTTGTGGTCCCATGCGTCGGCCATCATGCTCGACGCGGCCCTGAGGATGCTCGCGGTCCAGGAGTCCACGGTCGCCTGGAACAGGTTGACGAATCCGGCCAGGCACACGGCCGTGACCATCGCCCAGACGAACGCCTTGCCCAAGGGGACGAGCTCGCGCCCCTCCTGGTTGGTGACGAGTTTGAATCCGGCGGCGAGCACGCCGCACACGGCCGCGATCAGCAGCAGCGGGTCGACCTGCATGCGGATCCAGTCGCTCACATAAAACCCGATCCCGCCGGGCGTGTACGCGCCGGACGGGGTCCAGGATTGCAACGCGGGCGTGGTCGAACCGCCGGACGTGGACGCGCGGGTGAAGAACGTGAGCGCGATGGAGGCGCACGACGAGCCGAGGAACACGCCCAGGAAGATCCAGCCGACCTTGCCGAGCAGCTGGCCGTCCATGCCGCCCGCGTCGCCGTTGCCGATGCGCCACACGATCCTCGCGCCGAGCACGGTCAGGCTGATCGCGGCCGCGACGACGAGGATGCCTTGGGCGACGCGCAGATACCGGTTGACGCCCGTGTCCCATTCGTCGTACATGGGCGCGGCGTTCGACCGGAGCGTGGAGACGGTGTCGTCGGACGCCGTGAGGGTGTTGCGCGAGGTCGACAGCCATTCGATCGTCTCCTCGGACTGCTTCTCGTACATGTGCCAGAGGGTTTTCTCCAGCCAGCTGAGGGTGCGGGTCTTGTCGCACGACGAGGTGTCCGCGTTCCACTCCCATGGCCCTTCCTCCTCGGTCTCCTCCTGGTAGGTGTGCTCCAGGGCCTCGCATTGCAGGGACGGGGTCGCCACGAGGAGCTGGCGGACGGTCACGCCGCCCTGGCTCGCGCCGGCGGCGTATTGCTTCTCGGCCCACGCGATCTGGTTGGGGCCGATCAGAGCGCCCAGACCGCCGGCCTCGATGCGCATGCTGTAGACGGTCTGCACGTCGGCGATCTCCTCGTCGCCGAACCGCAGCGAGTCCGAGAAGTTGTCGAAGTCGGGCGCGGAGCACGACGCAAGCGAAAGCAGGGCCGCGAGGGCGAGGAGAATCGCGCACACGCGGCCCCGTAGCCTTCGGGCCCGCATGGTCAGCAGCTCTCCGCGATCGACAGGCCGAGGGCGCTCATGAAGGAGAGCGCGCCGGCGACGATGAAGATGCCCACGACCCAGTTGAGCAGCTTGTCGAACGTGTCGTCGCGGTCGGGCACGCCGTCGCCCTGCTGACGCAGCACATGCACGCCGATGCGGATCAGCGCGACGATCGCGACGACCAGGCCGAGCGCCTTGACCCAGCCCAACGCGGTGCTGACGGGTTCGCTGAAGCCCGGAGGCAGGCACGCGGCGGGATTCTGGAGGTCGGCGAGCACCACGGTGGTCTTGGCCTTGACGGCCTCGATGGTTTCGATAAGCAAAGGAGTCTCCTTTCGATATGTGGTCGCATCCATGTTCGCCCGCCCGACACGGGCCGGCGGGACACGTTGTCTACAGGTTTTCCAGGTCGGCCGTCATGCGCCGGTACGCGGCGGGATACTTGTCCGGGAAGCCGTCGAGGTCAAGGCCGCCGATATACGGCAGACGCCACAGGGCGGGCGCGGCGGACCCCACGAGCAGGCATCCCTTGCGCAGCTGGCGCGGCGTGCGCGCGTGGGGCATCGTGACCGCGACGCCCAGCAGCCGTGTGGGGCCGAACCGGCCCGCGTCCCATTCGGCGAGCAGGCCGCGCAGCGATTCGAGCCCGCGCCCGGTGCACATCGCGCACAAAACGATCCGGCTCGGCTCGGCCGGATCCACGCTCAGGGGAAGCGCGCGGCCGGCGTCGGCGTAGAAATCCATGGCGGAGCGTCGGATGGTGGTGCAGCCCGCGCCGCCGTGCGCGGCGACAAGCCACACCCGCCGCGTGGGACGCGCGTCGAACGCCGGGATAAGACCGGTCAGACCGGACGGTTCTGGTTGTTCTCCCATGAGGCTGGGGTCCTTTCTCGCTATGGGATGACGTCGGGGAACGGATTCGGCGTCATCGGTTCGGGCACGTACCATCCGTCCGAACCGGACGACGAGCCGGTCCCGGAGGATCCGGATCCGCTCGAGGTTCCGCCGTCCGAGCCGGCGTTACCGCCGTAGCTGTACGAAGGCGTGTACGACTGCTGCTGTTGCGGCGCGGACTGCGACTGGGCCTGGGCGGCGGCTTCGGCCTCCTCGGCGGCCTTGCGGTCCGCCTCCTCCTGGGCCTTGCGATCGGCCTCCGTCTTGGCGTTTATGCTCTCATTCACAGCCTTGACCGCTTTGGCGATCGCGTCCGCGTCGCGCTCTTCGATCGCCTCGCGCAGCTTGTCGCGCGTCTTGTCGTCCTGGACCTTGCCGTCCGAGGACTCCAGCAGCGCTTCGGCGATCGCGACGGTCTTGTCGAGCATGCTTTCCCTGACGTCGGACATGGCCTGTTCGACCCGCGAGGCGAGGGTTTCGGTCCGGTCCGCGGAGGTCCTGTTGGCGGTGGCCGCCGCTTCGAGCGCGTCCGCGCCGGCGTCGGCGGGGCATGTTGTCGCCGCCCCGGACTCCGTGGCCGTGAGCGTTTCGAGGTCGGATATGGTCGCCGCGTCGAGGACGTCGTCCTCGCCGATTCCGTCGAGCAGTTCCTCCGCTTCCGCGATCGCCCCGGTGAGTTCCGAAAGGGACGACTTCGCGGCGTCGTAAGCGCTGGAGCACTTCTCAAGCGCCGTCTTGTCGGCGCGCGCGTGCAGGACCGCCAAGGTCGCGCCGGCGGCGATCGCGACGGCCAGTATGCCGACCGCGACGGCGAGGACGATCCGCACGCCACGGAAGTCCCGTTTCGCGGGGATGCCCGTCCGAGGCGGATCCGGCGACGCGGGGTCGGGCTGGACGTCGCTGACGGCGGCCAGATCATCCAGCATGTCGGCGGCATCAACGGCGGGTGAAGCGCCGTCGGACGGTTCGCTGCGACGGTATTCGCCGCGCAGCCGTTCGGCCTGGACGGCGACGCGGACGGCGAAGTCCTCGCCACGACGGTCCGTGATGACGTCGAGCGCGGGACGCAGCGACACTCCGTCGGGGCCTTCGAGAGCGCCGGCACGGGCGACCATCGGAGGCATGTCCCATTCATCCCCGACATCGGATCCGTCGACGCCCGACGGTTCCCGGCCAGCGTCGACGTCGGGGTCGGGGACGACGGATGGTTCGACGCCGACGGTTCCTCGCGGCGTCGGGGCGACGGGGCCGTTCGTCCATTCGTCATCCATGTCCCCGTTGGAGAACATGGACGGTTTGGTTCCTCCGCGCATCGTCAGCGGCGCACCGACACTCGGGCCAACGACGGGTCCGCCACGGTCCCGGACGTCGCCACGCTCAGGGTCCGTTCCTCGACCCCATGGTTTCGGGCGAAGGCCGGACGGACGTCCTCCTGAAGCGCGATGGAGACGTTGAGCCGCAGCTCGTCCTCGGGCCGGACATGGAAGAGCTGGTCGGCGAAATGCTTGACGCGGATCTCGGGATCGCCCTCCAGATAGCTCACGGCGGCCGCGACCCGCAGCGCGCCGGCGCGGTCGGCCCTCGGATGGATCCGCGTGGCGAGGTCCTCGAACAAGGACGGGATGTCCTGATGCCACGCGCACGCCATCTCATGGGACACGTCGTAGCCCGCGTCCCTCATGACGCCCTCCAGAACCGTGTAGACCACGTCCGGACCGGGATGCTCGCGGCGCGCGATCAGATCGAAGCCCTCCTTGTTCAGATCGGGACGGGTGATCTTGGTGACGACCGCGTCGAACAGCGCGTAGTCGTCGGCCATGCTCCTCAGGGCGTCGACGATCCGGTCGTCCGAGACCGCGCTGGCCCCGACGACGTACTTCCCGTGCCGCAGACGATCCTCGAACAACGAATACATCGCGTCGATCTGGGCCTGTGTTGGTGCCGGCATGACGGCTCCCTCCTATGAGATGGATAACTGCTTTCCCCAGTCTCCCCGCCCCCGCGCGAGGTCGCGGGACACGATGTCTACAAACACCGGTTGATGAATACGCGGACGCGCGGATACGGAAATACGTATCCGCGCGTCCGTGCGTCGTCTTTGCCCGTGTGATTCGCCGCCGCGAATCACACGCGGCGCAGGCGAAGCGCGTAGAGGAACATGTTCACGAAGTCGAGATAGAGATCCAGCGCGCACACAATCGAGATCTTCTTGATCATCTCCGGCCCCTGGGTCTCGTAGGCGGCGAACAGCGCGCGCGTCTTCTGCGCGTCGTAGATGGTCATGCCGGCGAACAGCACCAAACCGATCGCGCACACGATCTGGGTCATGCCGTCGACCTGCAGGAACATAAGCACCACCTGCGAGATGATGAGCACGATCAGGCCGACCATCAGAATCGGGCCCGCCTTGAGCATGTCGGACTTGGTGGTCATGCCGAACATCGTCAGCGCGAAGAAGAACGCGGCGGTGATGCCGAGGGCGATGCCGATCGAACCGAGGTCGTACACCATGAAGATGGAGGTCAGGGTGAAGCCCATCAGGGCGGCGTACACGTAGAACATGACACGGGCGGTGCCGGGCCGCATCGTCGCGGCGCACGGGCCGACGCCCAACGCCAAGGCGAGCAGAACGACGCACAGGCCGATGATGCCGAACGGACCGGTCGCGGAGACGAAGGCGTCGTACATGCCGGTCATCTGGCCGGATACCGCGACCACGGCGGTGACGATCAGGCCGATGGTCATCTCGCCGTAAGCTTTGACGACGGCGACGCGACGGACCTCGCCGTGCGCGTCGGCCGGGAGCACGTCGATGGCGGCACCGTTCGATCGGTTCTGGTTTTCCATGATTGTTCCTTTCCTTGTGTTTTCGTCCTGATTCCCATTCTTCCGCTCCACTTCGGGTCCGGCGGGACACGATGTCTACAAGATTTGCGGGCCGGCGAATATGCGGACGCGCGGATACGGAAATACGCATCCGCGCGTCCGCGCCAGCGAGGTCGATCTCGGCTTCCCTACGGACGGCCGACGAATCCGAAGCCGTCGTCCTGAAGGGGCGACGGTGCCATCACGGCGTGCGGATTCGTGATCACGATCTCCTTGACGCCGGAGACGGGATCCCAGAGCACCGTCTGATGATCGCCGAGCTCGAACTCAATGTGCGCGCCGGGCGTGTGCAGCGCGCGCACACCACGGTCATGGTCGCGCGACCGCAGTAGGGCGTCCACGGCCCGGTACAAATCCGCCAGCGCGCCGGCCGCCACGCAAGCGCGCAGGAACAGAATCAGCAGGGGCTCGCCCGGATATTCGGCCTCGATCAGGGAGACCAGCGGGAATCCCACGCACGCCAAGGCCAGCGCGGACACGGCCGACCGCGCGGCGCGGCGCATGTGGTAGCCGTTGCGCCGCGCGTACTCGCGCAGCCTCTTCGGCAAGGCATCGCGCGGCGGGGCGGACTCACGGGAGGCGTTTCGATTGGTCATAGTCGGTGTTTCCTTTCGTCTGATTGACCGTTGACCATCATTCTTCCCGACCTCGCGCGCGGTCGCGGGACACGATGTCACATTTTTTGACGGAAAAGTTTTACCGCGCCGAACCGGATTCCATAGAATCGAACATATGTACGAGTCCGATGATGTGAGGATACGGCGCGCGCCCGCCCGCAGGAGGGACGCGACGGCCGGGGAGAAGGCGCGGCTGCTCAGGGACACGCTGGTCACGGGAGGTTTGGCCGACCATCATTACGCATGCGGGCATCTGATGACCACTTGCGCGCCCGCGCCCGGCGTGAGCGACATATGGGAGGCGCGCGAATGCCCGGAATGCTCGAACCGGGGTCCCCATGACCTAAGGGGCGACGCCAGACGGATAGCGTGGGCCGGCCCCGTCAGGGACCGGGTTCTGGCCGAATTAGAGCTGGCGTTGGAGCGGGCCGAGCCGGCGGCGGAGGCGGCGATCGGGCGCGCGATACGGCTCGCCTTGCGACGGACCGACGCCGAATGGTGGATCGAGCACCGGTCGGACGCCTTGGCGCTGTTGGAGGCCGAGGTCATGCGCGAGGCCGGACGGTGGATGTCCGCCTGAACCGTATGTGCGTATATAAGCGGGAATGTATATGCATATCCGCTTATATACGCATCCGCTCACATGCGGCGCGGGCCGGATCCTAGCGGGAGAATCCCGTCGCGTCGGCGTCCTGGACGACGGTCAGGCCGTCCGGTCCGGCCGTCGGATCGTATGGGCCCGAGGAAAGTTCCGCGACGGATTCGACCACGGGGCGACCGTGGTCCCTGACGGGTCGGGATACGCGAACGCGCGGATACGCATGACCGTATCCGCGCGTCCATCGCTCACGGCCCGGCCATGGGCGGGAATCCCGCTTCATGGCCGGTCGTGGCGTCGTCAGGCCGAATGGCGCGCCTGGCTGCCGGTGCCCTTGCGGCGGACGGCCAGCAGGCCGAGGCCCGCGCCGGCGATCAGGATCGCGGCGACGACCACGCCGCCGATCGCGAGGCCCGTGTCCGCCAGGGGCGGTTTGACCTTGGCGTTCCAATCGTCCGTGTTGGACGTGACGCTCGTGTCGGCGCACATGAGCCGGCCTTCAATCTCGACCGGTTCGACGGAGTCGGCATCGTCGGTCGTGGCGTCATCCTCGCCGTCGTTGTCGCCGGGTTCGGACGTGGTGTCGTCCGAATCGGGGTTGAGCGGGTCGATGGTGGCGGGGCACTCGAACAGCGGAGTACCGGTGACCTGGGCGCGATCGGTGTGATGGTCGGTCACGCCCTTGAGGGTGCCCTTGACGTCGACCGAGTCGCCCGGCTTGAGCACGAGGGTGTCCCAATCGGCGGGATATTCGAGATCGACGACCTCGCCGTCGCCCGCGACGGTCTCGTCCGTCAGGTCGAGATCCTTGGCCTGGAACCACGCGCCCTCACCGGTCTCGGGGTCGGTCTTCGACGTGTTCGTGATGCGGAACACAATCGTCTTCTCCTCGCCCTTCGAGCCGAGTTCGAGCGCGTCCTTGGTGTCATCGCGGTCACCATCGGGCCAGCCGGACCCCTCGTCGAACTTCTCAACATGGATGCTCGGCGCGGTGTCGGGCGTGTTGGTGCGCACGACGTTCGACGGACGCTCGACCCCGTTGATCGTCTCCGTGAAGGAGTTTTCGATGTCGGTGCCGAGGGCGATGCGGCGCATGAGCGGGAAGGCGTACCAGGCGGCTTCGTGCTCGGTGTCGGCGCTCACCAGACCGAGATAGAGCTGGGTGGCGCTGACGGTGAACGTGCCGCTCTCCTCGTCCCAAACGGCCTCGAACAGGTCGCCGCCGAACTTCGAAGAGTCGAAGCCGGTGCCGGCGACCTTCTCGCCCGCCTTGGCGATCACCTCGCCGTCCTTGTACAGGTCACGGGCGAGATAGGCCGCCCATGCGCCCTGGTACTCGTCATGCTCGACGTCGAACGGATCGGTGATGCTCCAGTCCGTGACCTCGGGATAGGCGCGGTCCACGGGCAATACGCTCGAGTCGAGGCGGTAGAGGAAGAGGCGGTCGAGCCAGATCGAGTGTCCGTCGACCGAGTCGCCGTCCACCGACACGACCACGTCCTTGGACGGGTTGATCGGCTTCAAGGGGTTGCTCACCTGGTTGGTGGTCTTGCGCTGGTCGTTGAGAACCTGGGTGGCCTCGTTGACCACGGTGTAGCCGTCATCGACCTTCGAGACCACATAGGGCAGCACGACCTGGTAGGTCTGCCCCAGCAACGCTTGGTCGATGGACGGATCCGCAAGCGGATCATGCTCGTCGGACACGGCGTAGGCCTTCAGATCGGTCGGCTGGGGGTCGCCCTTGACGGTCTCGCCCGTGGCCGGGATCGGGGTGTCCACCGTGCGCGCGAAGACGTAGGCCACGCCGTCGATGATCGCGACGTTGAACTTGTCGGTCACGTCCTCGCCCGAGGCGGAGAGCACCTCGATGTCCTGCTCGTTGACGGTCACGTACTCCTGGTCGTAGTCGTCGACGATGCCGGCCTTCCACACGCGGTAGGCGGTGTCCTTCTGCGTGAGATCAAGGTCGATCACGTAGTTGCCGGTGTCGCCCAGCAGCATGGTCTTGCCGTCGATCGACACGCTCGGGTCGCCCTGGGAGGCGGACTGGGTGACCTTCTTCGAGGGCTCGAAGTCCGGCGGCAGGTTGAACACCCTGTTGCTCGGGGTCAACGAGTTGTTGATGATCAGCATCCACTCGTTGCCGACCTGGTGGTCCGTGGGCGCGTCCTCGTCCACGGTGCCCTCGAAACGGATCTGCACACGCGGCGTGGAGCCCGCGCGCCACTGGGCGATCAGGTCCGCGTCCGTCACGGCCAGCTGGAACAGATGCTCCTCGTCGTCCCACTTCGTCTCGTACTTCGACTTGGGCACGACCTTGCCGGTGGACAGGTCCATCATCTCGACGGTCTGCTTGTCCGGAGTGAGGTACTCGTCGAAGGTGTCGGTGAACACGATCTGGGACACGCCGTACGCCAGGTCGGAGGGCAGCTGAGGCTCGGTCGTCAACTGGTACTCCACGCGCTGGCCGGGGTAGACGATCTTGCCGTCGACGCTCTCCTGGCCGCCGCCCTGCGACGCCTCCGCGATCACGTCCTTCTTGACCGGGGGCACGTAGCCGCAGATGTACGGCTCGTTGGTCTCCACGGTCTGCTTGTTGACGGTCTGGCTGCCCGCGTTCGTCAAAGTCGGCGAGGACGGATCCTGGTCGACGCTCGGGTCGGAGCAGAACGTGATCTCGTCGCCCGCCTCCTTGCCGAAATCAGAACGGACCTGGGCCGCGCCCCCGCCGTTGGCGAAGTTCACCGTGCCGGGCACGAGCAGCGTGACCTGCTTGGCCGTATCCATGCCCTTGAGACCCTCGCGGTACTCCTTCTTCGCGGTCGCGACCGCCTTCGTGTCCCGGATCTCGATATCGAACTGGTCGGTCACGTCGCGGCCGGTGTTGGCGATGTCAGCGACGCTGGACCTCTCGCCGTCCGACGCGTCGGACTCGTACACGCGCAGCTTCGACACGTCGTCCGCGTCGAAGATGTAGTCCGCGTCCGTCCAATCGTCCTCCAACACGAACGTCTCGGGGGCCTGGGCCAGATCCGCGGCGACCACGCCGTTGACCACGGAACCCACACGGTCGCCGTCCAGGAACGTCATGCCGTCGGCACCGGTGGAGTTGGTGTGGTCGGAATCGACCACCGCCTTCCACTGGCTGGCGGCCGAGTCCCACAGGATCCAGCTCTTGTCCGGGGCCGGCCTCCACGTGTCGAAGCTCTTGCCCTCCACGTCGCCGGTGCCCTCGTCGTTCCACACCACGCTCGGCGTGTCCTCGACCTTCGAGACCTCCGGCAGACTCACCGTGATCGTCAACTCCCACGCGAACTCGTGCTCGTCGGGCAGGTCGCCGCCGTTCCACGTGGCGGTCGCCACATTATCGGGGGCGGCGGAACCGTCCGCCGTGTTGAACGTGAACTTCGAGCTCACGTCCTCGCCGGTGGTCGTGTCCGTGACCTTCTGGCCCGTGACCGTGTACGCCATGCCGTTCGCGTTGATCGTGTCGCGGATTACCATGCTCGTGCCGCCCACGCCCGTACCGGTCGTGATCACGGTGGTATTGGTCATCGAATCCGCGCTCACGCCCGACGTCACCGTCTTCGACGGCGGGGTCGGCGGGGTCTCGGGATCGACCGGCTCGTACTGGTTCAGCGCGATCACAATCACGACCGGGTTGTTCGGATCCTTCCACTGCTCCGCTGCGATGTCGTTCACCGTACGGCTAGAATCCGAGAAAGAATCGGAGACAAGGTACTGCTCGCCATCATTGAAATGCGTTTCCTGCACTGAGGCGTTGCCGTCCCAAGCGTTCTTCCAGTAGCTGGAAGTCGCGGAGCCGATACCGGAATAGTTGTGGGTAGTGGCGGTCACGACCACACCCACGGCCACCATACGGCAATCCGCAGTCTCACCGGGATGCAGCTTGTTAAAGCGCGCGACGCACTCGTCGTTTGCCATCGTGATGGCCGTGTTCGCCTTCGCGTCCGCGTCGGGCAGCTTGCCGATGTTGTAGGTCGCGCCCATCGCAGCAACGGCCTTTTTGAACGAGGCGAGATTCATGCCGCCCCAGCCGCCGTCGTTATGGTCATGATAGGCCAAACCGATCTCGGCGGGCTGGTCGCCGCCGCCACCGGGCGCGAAACCGCCGCCACCCTCTGCATTCGCTGTAGAGGTAATCCCGCCGGCCAATATTGTCGCGGCGACCAATGCGGCCACAAACGAGCGGACTATCCCTTTCTTTTTTCCTCGGGTGGGTTGCGGGTCATGACTCCGCATTCCATGCCCATTGGATGTGAAACCCATACTCATGGGGTTTTCCTTCCTCTTGTGTTCTGTTTCCGACCAGCCGTTCGGCTGGTGGTCGGCGGCCGGAAAACCACCGACCAGAAACCATGAAAACTCCGTTCCGGAAGGCCGGCGGGACACGATGTTACGGATTTTGATTTTTGGGGAAAACGGGGCTGCAATAAACGAAAACCCCGCCGAGGCGGGGTTTTGAGTCAGCGGTCAGCCAGCAACATTGGGAGGAATTACACCACCGGGGGCTCCTCCTTGATTACCGGTGCCATCACCTTGGTACCCATTCCATCCACTGCTTCCACCACTGGTGGATCCGCTGCTTGTGGATCCGCCTGAGGAGGTGCCGCCGGAATAGCCACCGGTCCCATAGCTATAGGAAGGCGTATAGGACTGGCCGTAGGAGTACTGTTGCGCCTGAGCTTGGGCTTGGGCGGCAGCTTCGGCCTCCGCTTGGGCTTGGGCGGCAGCTTCGGCCTCCGCTTCCTCTTGGGCTTTTCGATCCGCTTCCTCCTTGGCTTTCACGCTGGCGTTCACGGCCTTGACCGCTTGGGCGATGGCGTCCGCGTCCCGCTCCCCGATGGCCTTCTCCAACGCCTCGCGGGTGGACTTGTCCTGGACCTTGCCGTCCGTGGAGTCCAGCAGCGTCCGGGCGTCGGAGACGGTCTTGTCCAACACGCTCGCGTCCACGGCGTCCACCGCCGCCTGGAGGCTCTTCGTGTGCGTCTCATACCATTCGGACGCCTCGGCCAGGCTCGCCGCCGCCTCGTCCAATCCCGACGCGCTTGCGGCGGTGCAGCCCGCATAGGACGGGGCCTCGGCATCGATCGCCGTGGCGAGGTCTTCCAACACCGCCGCATCCGCCACCACATCCTCGGATGTCTCGGCGGCATCGGCCGCGTCACCATTAAGCAGGGTGTTGTACTTGTTCATCGCGACTCGCACGGTGTCGGACGCTTCGGCGCAGGCGCTTTTCGCCTCGGAGAGCTGGGCGTGATGCCATGCGGTCCATCCTCCGATCCCCGCCGCCGCAACGACGACGACGCAAGCGGCGGCGATCGCGGGAATCAGCCACTTCGGACGCTTGGAATCGGGCGCGCTTCCCGTCCCCTCCGCCCCGGCGTCCACGCTCGAAGTCTTCTCGGGTTCCGCGCCCTTCATGTCCTTCTCGTCAGTCATGATATGTTTCCTTCCTTATATCCGTTGATTCTATTCCTTATTCATCCAGCGGCGGCCCTAATCGCGACGGCACATAAGTCCCGAAGTATGGCTCAAGTCGCGTCGCCAAATGGGTCTCGAAGTGGAACTGGCCGATCTCTTGGAGTTCCGGGTCCTCGTCCGCCCGCCCGTACCGTCGCAGATACTCGTCCGCGAGGGCGGCGTGGCGAGCCAGGAAACCGGCCAACTCGCGCAGAGCCGGCGGATCGAAGGCGAGGTCCGCGCACGTCGCGCCATCACCGTCCGACACCTCCATCCAGCCGTCGTCGTCTTGCCGGACGGTCAGGCGCAGCGCGAACTCGAGGCCGCAGCCGTCGACGGCCCGGTCCCGCTCGTCCACGACGGTCGGCGTGCAGGTAAGTTCAGCCAGCATCCTTTATCCCTTTCTTGATTTCAGCATTCACCGGCATCGGCGTCGCCGAGATCCCGTCCGGGACAGGCCAGGAAATCAAGGACAAACCCGATGGCGAACGCCGCGAGACCGCCGCCCGCCACCGCAAGGGCGTCGAGACGCACCGGGGGAGCCGGCAGGAACGCCAGCACGAGCGCGACGACCGCCACGACCAGACCGCCGAACATAAGGAGGGCCGCCATGCCGGTGGCGACGCGGCCCGCCGTGGGGAGGACGGTCCGCAGGAGCGTCCGACCGGTTCGCCCGTCCTCGACGCGGCACCCGTCCGGGTCCGGCGTCCGGCCCTCGACGGGGTCCTCCCCTCCTTCCTCGGGGAAGGTGCCGTCGGGGCAGCCGAGCTTCCTTTCCACCATGTCCCGCACCTTGACCACGTCGGAGATCTCCCGCTCGACGACGGACAGCGGGGCGGGCTCGTCCCTCACGATCACGGCGAGATCGAGGTGTTTATGTTCAATGTTCTTTGGGCAGGAGTGGCATGGTGTTTTCCGCTTGATGTGCAGCTGTTTTTCCGCAGTGTCGTCATCTTCGTGATGATATGAGCGGCCATGGGTTCGTCCTGCCTGTTAGATTCCCGGGTTGCAAACCAATAGCAGCCAGGGGCCGGTTGCCGCCGGCCCGGGGAAGGAAAGGACAGTGACGATACCCATGTCCAAACAGCAAGATATCAGGAGGCTCGACGCGAAGGGCCTGCCGCATACGGAGATCGCCAGAAGGCTCGGTGTGGACCGGGGCACGGTCGCGAAGTGGGCGGGCATGGAGGACTGCTCGCCGAAACCGCCCGCCAGGCGCAGGGTGAAGTCGGTGCTCGACGGCTACAAGCCGTTGATTGATTCGTGGCTGGAGGCCGACCGTCTCATGCCACGCAAGCAGCGCCACACCGCCAAGCGCGTGCACGACCGGCTCAGGGACGAGCACGGGTTCACGGGCTCGTACTCCACCGTGCTGCGCTACGTGGACGAGTGGCGCGCGGCGAACCGCGAGCCGTCCGACGGCTACGTGGAGCTGGAGTGGATGCCGGGGAGCGTGCAGATGGACTTCGGCCTGGCCAAGGCGCGGCTGGCGGGCGAATGGGTGGACGACCATTGCCTGGTCGTCACGTTCCCGCATTCGAACAAGCGGTACGCGGCGAGCCTGCCCGCCGAGAACGCGGAATGCATCTGCGAGGGCCTGACCTCGATATTCGAGCACATCGGCGGCGTCCCGCACACGCTCGTGATCGACAACGCGTCCGGCGCGGGCCATCGCGACTCTAGGGGGAACGTGACCTTGTCGCGCGTGTTCGAGGCGTTCGTCAGCCACCATCGCCTCGACGTGCGCTTCTGCAACCCGTACTCGGGCAACGAGAAGGGCAGCGTGGAGAACGCGGTCGGGTTCCTGCGGCGCAACCTCATGGTCCCGCCCATGGCGGCCGAGACCCACGAACAGCTCACCCGGCTCATGCTCGCCAAATGCGACGAACTCGGCGAACAGGTCCATTACCGCGCCCTGGAGCCGATCGACGTGCTGTTCGCCGACGATTTGAAGGCGTTGCGCCCGCTGCCCTCGTGCCGGTTCGACGCGGTCAGATGGGAGACCCGCAAGGCCGACAAGTACGGGTGCGTCGAGATCGACTCCAACCGCTACCAGATCGGCCCCGCGCTGCACGGCAGAAGGGTCGACGTCGCCATCCGCGCCACAAGCGTCACCGTCAAGGATCCGGACGGGCGCACAATCGCGGAGCTCTCCCGCGTCTACGGCAGATCGTCGCGCACGATCCAGGATCCCGCCACGGTGTTCCCTCTGCTCGCGCGCAAACCCGGCGCGTGGCGCGACTGCTCGATCCGCCCCGACGTGCCCGACGACGTGAGGGAACGGCTCGACCAGGCCGACGACAAGACCCTCAAGGCCAGTCTCAGTGCCATCGCCAGGGCCTGCGAGGCCGCGGGCTTCGAACCGGCGATGCGGGCCGCCGGCCATCTCATCCGACACGGATGCGATTTCTCCGAGGCCGATATGACGATCCTGGCCAGACGCATCGCGGAAGGCGACATCGACTACGGCGGCGACCTGCCCGACCTCGGCGCCTACGACAGGTTCAACCGGCCCGGAAAGGAGACCGCATGAGCACCAGACCCGAACCACAGATCCCCGAGACCCGCAGGCGCAGGGCCGACACCATCGCCACAAGCCAGCGCATCATGGCGATGAGCAAGCAACTGACCCTGACCCGCAGCGTGCTCGCCAACACGCTGGCCGAGGCCACGCCCGCCCAGCTCGACTTCATCGAACGATGGTTCCAAGCCGAACTCGAATCGCGCGACCGGGCCAAACGCGCCCGGCTGATGAAGACGGCGGGGTTCCCGTCCGACAAGGAGCTCGACGGATACGACTGGACCAACCTGGACATGCCCGCCGACTGGGGACGGAGCCAGCTCGAAGGCCTCGAATTCGTCGGGAAAGCCGAGGACCTCGTGCTCTACGGGCCGGTCGGCACCGGCAAAAGCCATCTCGCCATCGCGCTCGGCAGGGCCGCGTGCCGGGCCGGGATACCGGTGAGGTTCTTCACCGCCTCCAGCCTGGTCATGCGCCTGAGACGCGCCAAGGCGGACAACCGGCTCGACAGGGAGCTCGCCGCCATCGCCAAGGCCCGCCTCATCATCATCGACGAGCTCGGATACATCCCCATCGACGAGGAGGGCAGCCGCCTCCTCTTCCAGGTCATATCCGACTCCTACGAGACAAGGAGCGTCGTCTACACCACCAACATCGAATTCTCCGGATGGGCCAGGGTGTTCGGCGACCCGAACATGGCCGCCGCGGTCGTGGACCGCACCGTCCACCACGGCAGGCTCATCCGCTTCAAGGGCGAAAGCTACCGCAGCCGCAACGCCCTCATGACCAAATAACCAAAACAAACCAAGGCAGCGGGCGAACCCACAGGACGATCATCCTGCGGAAAACCCGCTGCACATCCTGCGGAAAACAACACGACCATCCAGCCGACACGAACTTGACAAAAGACAGATCGAGGGACGGGCCCTCCCGGACCATCAGCAAACGGATATGCTCGTTGAGCCGCGTATCGTGGCAGCCGGGCAGGCTCGCCCAACCATCGACCAACACGCGCTCCCACCGGTCCATGAACGATCCGACAAGGAAGACCGTGTCGGATCCGGTCTGGAGCTCGCCCGACAGGACCTTCCCGTCGGGCGTCTGCAGGCGGCTCGTCCAATCCCAGCCGCGCGACCCGGACTGCGCGTCGCACAACGGGAAATGACGGAACGGCTCGTACTCGATCCCCGACACGCACATCAGCCCCGCGACCCTCTCGCGGCGCGAGGGCGCGAGGGGATCACCGAAGGACTCGGGCCCCGCGTACGCGCAGCAGCGCCGCAGCACGCGGGCGGCCTCCGACTCGAACGACTCGAACGGCATGGACGCGCTCCCGGACAAACGTGGAAACCGGTCCGGCGACGACGGCCAGAGCGCGACCGGCAGCCCCTGATCGAGACAGACCGTCCACCCGTCGACCACGCGCCGGTCCCACGAGCCGGCGGCGAGATGCCTGCGCGCCGTCTCGACCCGCCAATCCACATAGGCGCAGTCCCACGGATCCCCGACCCACACGTCGAGCCCCCACCAGGACGCCAGCCCCTCGTACGAGGCACCATGGTCATGGAAAAGGACCCGAAGAACCAACCCGTCCGCATACATATGCTTTCTCCTTTTATTCAAGGACGCCGGACGCGAACGTCACGCACGCCCCACGAAACATCCCCGTCCGACCCTCCGGTCTCAGACGCCGAACACACGCCAGACCAGGCCCGCGAGCCTCCACAGGTCGCCCGACGCCAGACCGACCGCCATGCCCATCAAGAGGGCCACGCAGCCCAAGCCCAACAGGGCGGCGGGGAAGCCGTCATGTTGTTCGCCATACGGGTTCCGCAGCCGGAATCGGCGGAACCGTCCGCGCCGGCCGAAGCGCCGTCGTCCGATCTCGCCCTCGATCGCGGAGGCGACGGCCAGGAGGAAACAAGCCGCCGCGAACATCAGACAGGCGACCATCGTGATATACGCCATTGGATTTCCCTCCCGATCAGAGCCGTTCACGCGGCGAGGGCTTTGACGATGCCGTCGGCCTCGAACGTGGCCAGGCCGATGCCGACGTGATTGGCGGCCTGGCGTCCCGCGCGCACGCCGTCGCGGTCCGAGGAGAGGGCCGGGAAGTTGGCATCGACGAAGTCCAACCCGCCCATGTAACGGGCGACGGCCTGACGGCTGGCGAGCACGAGGTCCCTGCCCGCCGCGTCCCGTTCGAGGTCCCGGTTCAGCTCGTCGAACCGTTCCTGGATACGCGCGCCGAAGCCCTTGTAGAAGCCGTTGCGGAACGAGTCCCGGCCGACCCGCCGGCGGGAGCGGGCCTGTCTGAGGGCGGGCCTCCACCGGCCCGCCCGGTACAATTCCATGCTCTGCCAGAGCATGACCGCCTTCTCGATGTCACGCTCCGCCCCGACGAACACGACCTCCACGATCACGTCGCGGTGGTTGCGAGACGTCTCGAACGAGGCGTACGCGTCGCACTGGTTCGCGCGCGCCACGGTCCGGGCCAGGTCGGCCCTGTACCGGTTGGCGGGATCGCGGTCGAGACCGACGCGACGCTCCACGACGGGACGCAGGGGTTCGTCCGCCCTTTTCAGCCGCCACGACTCGATCGCGTGCTCCTGCATGATTCTCTGCGCCTGCGCGTAGGCCAGTTCGGCCTCGTTCTCGCTGCTGGCGGGATCCTCCGCCAACGCGAGCAGCCGACGCACACGCTCGACCATCCGATCGAAACGATCATCACTCATCGCCCATCTCCTTCAACATCCGAAAAACTCGCACAACGGACGCGCCATCCAGTCGATCCCATCGGCGATGCGGGAGAAGAATCCCCACAATTCGCCGGAGTGGACGCCGGCCGCGACGAACAACACGTTCTCGACGGCCAGACAGCCCGCGAGGAACGGCCAGCACGGCTCCGCGTCCGCCTCGGCCCGACACAGGACCCGGCACCAGCGGCAGCCGATATGGACGACCGCCGCCACGACCACCAGCGCGGCGGCCGCCAGAAAACACACGGTCAAAACATCCATCCGACATTCCTTTCATATTTCGAGGGGCGGGCAGTTGTCTTCGATCCATTGGGTGAGCATCTGGCTCATGGGCACGCCGGACCTGACGGACGCGATCTTCAATCGTTTGTGGGTCGCGGGGTCGAGGCTGAACGTCGCATGCACGAGTCTGGTCTTGGGTTGTTGGGCGGCGGTGAGGGTGGACGCGAGACGGTTCGCGGTGCTCGTTGGCCTGTTGATCTCCATTGTTTCGCTCCTTGAATGCTGTTTTCTTTATGCGTGTATGCGTGTATGCGTGTATGCGCTTATGTACGTATTTGCGGTTGCGCTGTTTCACGGTTTTCCGTGTTCGCGGAATGGCTTATTCGCCGGGTTCGGCGAAGGCTTCCAGAATCTCGCTGGCGACGAGTCCGTAGCCCGTGGCGGACGGCATGATCCCGGTCTCGCTCGCACGCCTCAATCCCTCTTTGAAGGGGATCTCGGTGTCGAAGCGCGCCAGATGGTGCTCCTTGAGATAGCGTCGCGCGGATTTCAGGGCGACGGTGTGCTCGCGGGTCTGGGTGAGCAGGACGCTGCTGGGCCGGTCGATCGCCCTTGCGGTCTCGCGCATGCGGTCGAGGTCGAGCATGCCAGGAGTGGACACCAGGACCACGAGGCTGGCCGCGTCCACGGCGGCCGCGATCAGGTCGGATTGGCTGGGCGGTGTGTCGATCAGCACCCAAGTGTCGGGATCAGCGGCGGGAGCGCCGACGGTGAAGCGGTTGGCGACCGCCACTTGGAACGGGAGGGGACGACCGGCCCGTTCGGCCCTAGCGGCCCACATCGTCGCGGACCCTTGGGGGTCGATGTCGCGCACCTCGACCTTGTGTCCCAGCTTGCTTAGGGCCATGGCGGTGCAGATCGTGCTGGTCGTCTTGCCGACGCCTCCCTTCATGTTCGCCATAGCGATGATCCTCGCCGGACGGTTCTGCTTGTCGTTCATTTCCAGTTCTCCTTAAATGAGGCTTTCCTTATATACGTATCCGCGTATTCGCTGTTTTCTGTGTCTGCGTGGTGCCGTATCCGCTGGATGGCGACTTCCCGCGAAACCGTATCCCCGTGATGCGGGACGGCCGCGAGACCGTCGGATCCGGCGTCAGTCGCCACCGGCGGCTTCGTGCCTGGCACGCCACGCGGCCTGGTCCTCGGCGCGGTTCTGGCGGCCCCGACGGCTGTTCATCCTCGCTCGGATCTCGCGCACGAGTTCGGGATGCTCGCGCAGCCACACCACGAGCGCGGAGCGGGGCGCGGGATCGTCGTCGCCGATCCTCGCGCCGTCCGCCTCGGCGCAGCGTCGAAGCTGGCGGCGTCCTTTCAGGGGCATTCCGCCGGCGACGCCGTGCTGTTCGCGGCTCAGGATGCCAGTGGCGAGGCACTCGTACTGCATCGGGCACATGTCGCACAACAGGACCGCCGTCTTCTTCATGGCGCGTTGGCCGCCGACGTCCCTGATGGAGTCGGGCCCCCACATGAGGTCCTGGATCTGCAAGGGCAGTCCCGAGCACACGCCTCCCTCGATGCCGCTCATGACGCCACCTCCAAACGCGCGCCAGCGAACATTCGGCCACCGTTTTCGGCGCGCAGACGGGAGAGTTCGGCCATCTGGCTTTCGTAGCGTTCTCTTTCGCGTTTCAGGAGGGCGACAAGCTGGTCGACGACCGTGTCCTCGCCCGCGCCGGATTCAAGCCACGCGCACACTTGGGTGGCATGCTCGCGCCGGCGTTGCGGATCCGGCTCCGTGTCGACGGATTTCCCGCAGTTGAGCAGCCGGCGGACGTGCTCGCAGTCGGCCGTGTGGACGTGCGGAACGTCCGGACAGGCAGCGTTCCCAGCCGTCGCGCTTCGCATGGAGAGTTTCATGTCGTCGCGGATCTCGCCAAAACGTTCGGCGAACTGGCGTCCCGTGCGGACTCGTTTGGGCCACCAGTCGGTGCGCATGGCCCATTCGGCGGTTTCGATCATCAGGTCCGATGGACGGGCCACGCCGGCCGTGACCAGCCCCCAGAACAGTTTCGCCAAGGCGCGGTTGTCGGCTTTGCGGGGCTTCGGAGTGGACAGGCCGAGCCCGGATCGCAGGGAGACGAACCTCGTCCAGAAGCGGTCGCCCTCGGCGGAGGTCGCCCCGCTTGCGGGGAGATGCCCCGTAGGGGCAGAGGGGTAATTATTAGTTGGTGTATTAGTTAGTTGGGTGACATTCTGTCCACTTTCCGGAGACATTCTGTCCTCCTCGGCGTGATCGTCCGGCATGCAGGGGTGACATTCTGTCCCGTCATGTTTTTTGCTTGATTCCGCCGTTTTTGCAGGGGTGACATTCTGTCCCACGGTGTTTTCCCCGGCCGCGAGAGCCTTCGCGTCGGTCCGGTCGTCGGCCTCCTCCTTGCCCTCGTCCTCGACATGTACGAAGTTCTCGACAAGGACGTTGTAGACCTTGGTGCGGTAGTTCTTGCGCTTCGGCATGCCGGTCTCGGAGTCGACCGCGTTCCACTGCTGGTTCTCGGCGACCTCGAGATACTTCAGTTCGATCAGCAGGTCGATCGCGCGCAGCACGGTCTTCCGGTGGATGAAGCACGCGTCGGAGATCGTGTCGATGGCGGGCCACGAGGCGCGCCCGTTGGCGTAGTAGGCGCGGTAAGCGAGATACGCCAGCACCGCGCCGGCGGCCGGCGTCACGCGATCGTCATGCAGACGATAGACCTTCTCCATGGTTCCGGCGGTCATCTTCGCGTCCTTTCGCCAAGAGAGGGATGCCCGGCACGGGCAATCGATTGCTTCCACGCCTCGCGGCGCAGTCTGAGACATTCCCCTCTGACCCTTGCCTGGGGAATGCCGACCATCGTGGACACGTACAGATCCTGCGCGCCATCGATGGGGCTGAGCGCCACCAGTCTGGCCTGGGCGGGCGTGAGGGAGATCGGGATCATGGTCGCGCCGGCCTTCCGTGGTCGACGGCGTTCTGATGTTCGGCACCGTCATCGGCGACGCGGGCGGCGCGGCACATGGCAAGCACCCACAGCATCAGACCGGCCCACAAGAGCACGCCGAGCAGGATCGCGACGACCATCATCGCGCCACCTCCGATCCGGCGGGATGCAGACACATCGACATGCCGGCGCGTTCGCGATCCGCAACGGCACCGACGATCCCGGCTCCGACTCTCAGTCCGAGCGAGAATTTGTCTGGTTCCATCGAGTCGCGGACCGCCGAGGACAGGCCCTCCGACACATCGCGCACCTCCGACGCGAGATCACGCCGACCAGCCAGGTACGCCAGCGCCACGATCTCGCGGACCGTCATATCACCGGTCACCCGCGCCGCCAGCACGTCGATAGAACCCGCATACGTCATCGCGTCCACTGGAATCACTGAGTCCAGCGGGTCGACGCGACCGCCCACCAAACCTTTATCGAATGCGAATCCCATGCTCACTTCACCTCCATCGACCAGTCGGCCAGATCCAAAGCGTCCGAGGCGTTACGCCGGCACCACGCGCCCGCGCCAGCCAACAATCCCGCGACGGGCAGCGGCAGCCACGACACCGCCATGAACGGCTCGAACAACACCCACCCCAGACACAGGCAGCAGGACACCATCGCGACGATCAGCAGCCGTTCCGCGCGACGTGCGTACAGATCGGCCTGAGTACGCCAATACGCGGCCTCGGGATTGGAAGGAACTCGTGAAGTTGGTGACATCGTGTCCCGCGCCACGGCGTGTCGCCGGGTAAAGTCGGACTCGTGAACGACGCACACCGGTTGTTCCGATAACATGGTCATTGCGTGTGAACCTCCTTGATTCACTCAATGGACAATGCAGACCGCTTCGTCTTGGCAGATACCGGCGGTCAATGGTTCGCACCATCCCGGCCCTGCTCCGCTACATTTTTCGACGACGCGGCGGAACAGGGCCATTTTGTATTTGCTTTGAACTCACCCATCCGAAGAACGAGCTACTTTTACAAAAACGATCAAGGCTTAAGCACTATGCCAATGCCTCCGCCTGGTTTCGATAGGGATAGTCAGCTTTCCCAATCACAAAATCTGCGCTTAGGCCTAAATTGTCAGCAAGCCACGCCAAATCATCTTCCTGCCACTTGGTCTTACGATTCAGTTTTTGAGAGATGGAGGAAGGAGACTGGTTCATCCGAGTCGCTAAGTCGCGATACGAAATACCCTGACTGGTCAGCCATTCCTTAACCGGTGTGTTTACCATTTCTACTCCTTGTTTGATATTTCTAAACATAATGCCTCTGTTTAGAATTGTCAAACATAGTTTGCGTGTCTATAATTAAGTATGAAATTACTTGACAAATGACGCTATCGCTAAAGGATTAGACATGACCACCGTTCTTGCATCGCCAATGACCAAGGCTTCGGAGAAAAAACTCGAATCCACAATCGTCTTTAATGTCAGACTTCTTTTGGCGGCGCGAGGATATTCCCAATCATCATTGGCTGAAGCAATGGGCATAGGCCGCTCTGCCATGTCTCAGAAAATGTCCGGAAGGACAAGCTGGTCAGTGGTTGACCTAGTAAACGCTTCTCGTTTCCTAGAAGCGAGCACGGAGCAACTGCTCGACGATGCGCTGATGTATCAGATGGGAGCAGATACAGAAAAAGCCTCCACCGAAGTGGAGGCTCCCAACAAGCTCCTGCGGCTGGGCTTGAACCAGCGACCGTCCGATTAACAGTCGGATGCTCTGCCAACTGAGCTACGCAGGAATATTCAGTTTTCTCGACCGGAAACCGAAATCTCCGATCTCGAGCTCCTGCGGCTGGGCTTGAACCAGCGACCGTCCGATTAACAGTCGGATGCTCTGCCAACTGAGCTACGCAGGAATATGTTCCCGTGCGGTTGATTTCTCTCGCGCACAAGTCACATAGCTTACATGATTTGCCTTCAAATGCAAATCAACACACCTCGGCATGTCGCAGCATCCGATGCGATTCGTTCCGCTCCCCGGTACCTCGAACCATCTATCGGACGATTAACGGTTCGATGCGCGCCGCTACAGCGAAACCGTGGTCAGCGGCATGGACGAGTCGATGGGGAATTCCGGTCCGCTGGGGGCGATGCCCGCCTCCACGAGGTTCACGCCGAGCATGGCGACCATCGCGCCGTTGTCGGTGCAGAGTTTGAGTTGAGGAATCCGCACCTCGACGCCATGTTTCTCGCCGTATTCGAGCAGTTTGGCCCGCAGCTGCGAGTTGGCGGAGAATCCACCGCCCACGATAAGCGTGTCGGAACCGTATTGTTCGCAGCCGCGCATGGCCTTCTTCGCCAGCACGTCGGCCACGGAGTCGGCCAGCGAGGCGCACACGTCGTCCACGGGGATGTCATGACCCGAAGCCTGTTCGGTTTCGATCCAGCGGGCCACGGCGGTTTTCACTCCGGAGAAGCTGAAATCATACGGATGCGCCGCGCCGGCCTTGCCCTGCGTCAGCCCCTGCGGCACGCGGATGGCGTGCGGGTCGCCGGCCTGCGCGTGGCGGTCGATATGCGGACCTCCCGGGTAGGGGAAGCCGAGCAGACGCGCCACTTTGTCGAAGCACTCCCCCGCCGCGTCGTCCAAGGTGGTGCCGACCACGTCGATTTTGCGCGCCACATCCTCCACATGCAGCAGGGAGGTGTGCCCGCCGGAGACGATCAGCGCCATCGTATCCGGCGGGAACGCGCCGAATTGCAGCTGGGTGACGGCGATATGCCCGATGACGTGGTTCACGCCGTACAACGGCTTGTTCGCGGCCCAGGCCAGCGCTTTGGCGCCGGAGACGCCCACGGCGAGGCATCCGGCCAAGCCCGGTCCCGCGGAGACCGCGATCGCGTCCACGTCGGCCAAGGTCATGTTCGCGTCGGCCAACGCCTTGGACACGCAGGGCACGAAGGCCTCGGCGTGCGCGCGCGAGGCGATTTCGGGGATCACGCCGCCGTAGCGCGCATGTTCCTCCATGGATGAGGCCACGACGTTCGAGACGAGCTCGCGTCCGCGCACGACGGCGGCGGCGGTTTCGTCGCATGTGGATTCGATGCCGAGCACGATCGCTTCGCTCATTGCGCCGCTCCTTCGTTCCTGTGTTCCTCACGCGCGAACCCTACCATGCGCGGAGCCAATTCCACGCTCATGGTGTACGCGTCGATGCCTTCGGGCTGATAGTACCGTTTGCGCAACCCCATGCGTTCGAATCCGAAGCGATGGTAGAGGGTCAACGCGGGTTCGTTGTCCACGCGCACCTCAAGCAGCATACGCCGCGCGCCCTGCCGTGACGCCTCGTCCAGCAGACGCCGCAGCAACGCGGCGGCGATGCCCTGGCGCTGGTGGGCCTTGCCGACGCCGATGGTCATGAGTTCGGCGTCCTCGCCGTCGTACCAGAATCCGGCGTATCCACGGATGGCTGAGGGCGATCCGGTCGGGGCGTCGGGCTCGATATCCACGACATAGGTGCGGGCTGGCGCGTCCAGCTCCTCGCGCACCATGCGCTCGCTCCATGCGCCGCGTCCGAACAGTTCGGCCTCCATCGCGGCGATGGCGCGCACCGCCGTATCGCGGTCGATCGTTTCCAATTCGGCGATCATACGAATCCCTCAGGCCCTGTCCGCGCCGGCGTGGCCGAGCACATGCTTGAGCGGGTTCGGAACCTCCGCGTCCGGGCGGCGCAGATACAACGGCTCCACGGGGGCGTCGGGCTGGAGGTCATGCGCGAGCACGGCATCCTCCCAGAAGATCGACAGTCCCCGAGCTCCTTGGTCGAGCACGGATTCGTCGCTGATATCGCCCAGATGCTCCATCCGCTCGAACACGGAGGCGTATTTCGCCGCGCCATGGCCGATCACATCCACCACGACCTGCGCGCCGGGATGTTCCTCGGCGAACGTCCGCACGGCGGCGTTCACCCGTTCCACGACGCTCTCCGGATAGTCGATGTCCATGGCGATCAGCGCCTGGACGGGCCGCTTCGCAGTCAGCGAAGCCTGTTCCAATTGGAAATACAGTTGTTTGCGCCGCGCGTCGTTCACGGCCAAAGTCAGCACATGACGGTCGCCGTCAACGGCGTCGCCCAGTGTGCCGGCCTTGGAACGGCGAATCAGGTTCCATTGCGCTTGGGCCGACAATACGTCATAGCCGATCAGCGTCGCTCCTGTGGCGAAGGCCAGCGCCTTGGCCGCTACGATGCCCGCCCTGAGGCCGGTGAACGGCGCAGGACCGGTGCCCACGATGATCTCGTCCAAATCGGCGGGCTTCAGTCCCGCTTCAGCGACGACGCGGGCGATATTGGCCTGCAGACGTTCCACATGCGTGCGCGAATCGGTTTCCGTGATCGGCTCGCGACCCACGATGCCGACGGTGGAGCCATAGGAGGTGTCGATGACCAACGTATTGGTGTTGGACTGATCTCCCCGTTCGGTCATTGCCGCTCCTTGCCGATGTCGTCGAGTGATGCGATACGCGATTGCCAGTCGCTGCCGACCGGAACCAACGTCACGATTCTAGTCCCCTCGCTGGTCGGCGCGTCGTCCGCCTCCCGAGTCATATCCAACGGACGCTCGATGTGGATTTCGAGACGTTCGGGAGCCAAGGCCGCGGCCATCTGCTCACCCCATTCCATCAGAACCACGGTGTCGTCGCTGGGATCCTCGAGCTCTTCGTCAAGCCCCAAGGATTCGAGTTCGTCGAGCAGCCGTTCTGCGCTGTTCTGTCCGGGCGCGTAGGCGTTGCCGCCGAGACGGTACGCGTCCACATGCACCAGATGTGCGGCGGTGCCGTCCGCGAACCGTCCGTCCAGTTCGCGGGCGATGGTGAAGGTCGGCGACACGATAGGCCCGTCGATGCCCAACCCCGCGCCGAATCCTTGCGCGAAGGTGGTTTTGCCCGCGCCCAGAGGGCCGGACAGCAGCAGCACGTCGCCACCGCGGACCATATGTGCGATTCGTTTACCGAATCCGCGCATCGCCTCGTCGGTGGGAATGGAGTGGGAGAACTCGTTCATCAGGCAGACCGTCCTTTTCCGGCGATCAGCATGATGGACTGTTCCAGAGCGTAGACGGGGTCGCCGCCGTTGGTTTTGCTTTGCTCATCGGCCCAGGCCAACGTCCGGATGCAACGCCCGAGCCCTTCGGAGGTCCATCCGGAGAGTTGGCGCATGGCGTTCTTCAGCACCCACGGGTTCGTTTTGGCCTCCGCCTGCGAGATCGTGCCCGCCTTCACGGCCGACGCTTTGGCCATGGTGCGCAGTTTCATGGCCAGCGCGCCGATCAGCGCGATGGGGTCGATGCCCTGCTCCACGGCCGAACGCATCATCACGATCGCGTCCGCGGCGCGCCCCTCCATGGCCTTGTCGGCCACATTGAACCCGGTGACCTGAGGGTTGGCGGTCAGATACTGGTTGACGCGGTTCAATCCCATGGGATTGTCGTCGAAGTCGAAGCATAATTGGTCGCACATGGCGGCCAGTTCGCCGGTTTTGCCCGCCAGCACGGAAACCAGCTGCTGGGCGGCCATCGGGTCGACGCGCCGGCCGTGGCGGTCGAACCGTTGCAGCACGAAGTTCAGCTGCGCGTCGGCGCGCTTGAGGTCGGGGACCTCCTCTTTGCCGGCGCCGGCCTTCACCAGCTGGTCGATCAGACGTTTGCCTTTGACCCCGCCCTCATGCTGGCAGATGACCACGCTGGAGCCGGCCGGATCGGCGCAGGCCTGCTTGCAGTAGTCGACCAACGCGTCGGCGAGTTTCTCATCGGCGTTCTGCACGTTGAGCAGTTTCACCACGGACACGTCGGACAGCAGCGAAGGGCTCACCGCCTCGTCGAAGGCGTACCGGCCGGCGTGCGTGGCGTCCAGTTCGATGAGTTCGCTGTCCGGACGCGCGTTCAGAGCCCGCTGGCACAGGTCCCGCACGGTCTGCTCGTTGAGATAGGCGTCGCCTCCCGATACGATGCGCACCGGGGCGTTCGCCGCTGCTGTTTTGGCCATAGTCTCCAATCTCGCCGTATCGCTGGACAAGCACGCGTTCCGTCTCATCGAACCAGATCGCCAGCCGATTGCGCCATGTGGCGCCGATACGCTCTCCGGGCAGTCCCGGCTGCGCGACCCGTCGGCGTTTCCACCAGCGGGCGCACACGACCATGCCCGATGCGACTGCGGCTTCCACGATGATCATGGAGACCACGCCGGCGACGCCGGAGCTCCATGGCAGGGTCGCCATGTCGGCGCCGCCGAGCCAGACCGCGGCGCGTTCCATCACTATGGTGCCGCATGAGGACAGCCACGCGCATCCGTAAGCCAGTTCCGGGCTCGCCCAGGCGGCCAGCAACGCCATCAATCCCGTGATGGTCGACCATCCCACGACGGGTGCGACCAGCAGGTTCGCCGCCACCGACAGTATGGGCAGTTCGGGTTCCATAAGGATTTGTATCGGCATGGTGAACAGTTGCGCGGCCGTGGTCATCGCGACCATCTGAGCCAGGGGTTTCGGCATGGCCGTGCGCAGCGCTTTCTCCAACGCCGGCGAGCAGATGACGATGCCCAGCACGGCCGCGCTGGACAACGCGAATCCGTAGCTGCGGGACATGGCGGGGTCGGCCACGAGCACGATGACCACCGTCCAGCTCAATGCGCTGATGGGTTGCGAGCGCCTGCCCAATGCCACGCCGGCCGAGGCGATCAGTCCCATGATGAGGGCGCGTGTGACCGAGGCCGAGGGGAAGACCAAGGCGGCGAGCGCGATATAGGTGGCGGCGAGCAGGGCCGCGCGTATGCGTCGGTCGAGCAGCAGCCATGCGCCCAGTCGGCGCGTGAGTTCGGCGATGAGGGCGAAATGTCCGCCGGATACGGCCATGAGGTGCATGATGCCGGCCCGTCGGAATTGGTCCTCCAGTGTGGCGGCGTAAGTGCCGTCGATGGCGGGTCCTGCGCCGTCGTCGATGTGGTCTTGGCCGAGCAGTCCCAGGGTGAGGCCGGGCACGAGCACGCGTCCTTGGTCGTCCAGCCGGTCGGTGACGGCGAAAAAGGCCTCCTGCATGGCGGTGGCCGTTGTATCGGCCATGCTTGGGTCGCGGATGCGGCGTACGGGATCGGTTCCCTGCACGTTGAGCCAGAGCGCCACGTTTCCCCAGTCGGCCGGGGTGATGGTGCCGGTGAATGCGATGACGGCGCCACGTGTCAGGCCCGCGCAGTCCTGTTCGGTGGCGTATACGCGTATCGATGCGGTGGATGCGCGGCGTACGATGCCGTCGTCGAGGATGCGGGTTTGGGCCGTGGCCTGGCAGTCGTAGCCGCGCCGGTCGGCGGCGGTGACGGGTTCGTCGATGTGGGCGTGCACGGCGACGGTGGCCGGTGTCCCGCGCGCCTGTATGGAGGCAGGGTCATGCCATGCGTGCAGGTCGAAGGCGAGCGTGGCGATGCCCGCGGTGATCGCGGCGCATATCAGCATCGTCGCCATCGCGCGCACATGCGGTTTCAGTGGGATGGCGGGAACCGCCATCACGCCTGCCGTGACTACCGCCATCGCGCATCCCGCGACGCCGACCGTAAACGTCGGCGGAATCGGCTGCGCGACCGCCCATTCGAATGCCGCATGCACGCCGAGGCTTGCCGTCCACATGGCGATGGCGACCGGCAGCATCCGCCAGTCGCGACTGCCTTGCTCCCGATGGAATGCCGGCATGCCGCGCCGCCGCGCGCGTTCCGTAGGTCGTGTGGTTCCGTTCATCGCACCGTCACCCGCGCCCGCATCTTGTCCAGTGTTTTCATGCCGATGCCTTTGACGTCGAGCAGTTGGTCCACGCTGGTGAACCGTCCGATGCTGGCGCGGTGGTCGAGGATGCGTTGCGCGATCGCCGGCCCCACGCCTGGCAGGGTGTCCAGTTCCTGCGCATCGGCGGTGTTGAGGTCGATCAGACCATCATCCGCGGGATTCGAGTCCGATGTTTCGGACTCGGATGGAGTTTGGTTCTCCGTCGGGGGTTCATCCGTGGGGTTCGTCCCACTGGTGCCGTTCGGACTGGAGTCGGTCGCTTCGTCTTCGGAGCCGTCGGATGATTCGCCCGCTTGACTGTCTTGCGCATCCGTGGATGCGTCCGGGAGTCGCGCGATTGTCTGCGAGGCCGCGGAATCCTGCAATGCGGCCATATTCGCGCCCTGCTGCACCAGCAGGGTCAGACTGGCGCATAACGAGGCCGTCAGTATGAGAACGGCGGTCAGCATATGCCGGAAGGTGAATCGCATCTGAGGCTGGGTGCGCTTGCGGCGGGCTTGTTCCGTTCGCCCTTCATCCGGACGGACACCGACCAGATCTTCCAACGCCACCCGATTGGCGGCGGATCTCGATGCGCGGGCAGGCGGAGGCGGCGGAGGAGGAACGTCACCGCCTCTCCGCTGTTGCGTCAGGTCGCGCAGCCGCGTATGCGCGTCCCGTTGGATATGCGAAGCGCCCATGCTCCCACTGTGGGGGAGTCATGGGCGCGTTGTCCAGTCGAACGGGGCGATGTGGTTCCAGCCTATGCGGTTATCCACATCGGCGATGCCGCTTGGCGACGCATGCATCCAGTAGGAACACAGCCACACAGCCTGCGGACGTTATTCCGCCTGATTGAGCCAGATGGCCGATGCATGACGCACGCTGTTCGCGTTGAGTTTGGCGACGATATGCTGCATATGCTTTCTGACCGTGGCATCAGCGATTCCCAGCAGATCACCGATCTCCTGATTGCTCATGCCTCGTTCCGCCGACAACGAGATGATTTCCTCCTCGCGCATGGTGAGCAGCAGATTGAGGGAATGGTCGTTTTTCAGTCGCAGATGCGCCATCTGGGCCGTGTCGAATCCGGGAAGCGCGCCTCCGGCGGCCACCACCCGCATTGCCTGCGCGATTTCCTGGTCATCGCTTTTCCCTATCAGTCCCTGCATGCCGCAGACCGAGGCTTTTTGCCGATACCAGTTCAATGAGAAACTGGTGATTCCCAGTATGGCCGGCCGCGTGGATTGGGCGCGTATCCGTCGGCATACGCTACTCCCCTGCAGTCCTTCCAATGACATATCCACAACCAGCAGATCCGGCGTCTGCCGAGCGTCGCAGCATCGTCCGATGGCGTCCTCGCCTCGCTCGGCCGTCCATATCACCTGCGATGGCGCCAGATGCTGTTCGACCAGTTCCTGCAGGGAAAGCAACGCTCGCCTGTCATTGTCCAACAGGGCGATACGATAACTGACCGGATACCGATGGAACCGGCCGTCGCGGCCTTCAACCGAATCGCCTGTCCCAGCATTCCGGTCATTCATATCATTCGCCCCCTTCTGCGATCATCGAAGCCGTTTTCCCCGGAATGAACACACGCAACCGCCATTGTCCATCGGTTTCCCCAACATCCATCGCGCCATGATACTCCTCGCATATCATGCGCCGCCAATGTTCCAACCCGGTGCCACCGGGAAGGTCCATCGCCGTGCCCGTGTCTGGGCAATCGTTGACCGCCATTATCGCCGCGCCCTCACGCCCCAGTTCCACCGACACCTGATAGCCGCCTTCCGGCTGCGAATGTCGCATGATATTGGAGAACACCTCGTTGAGACAATCGACGATGGCCTTCTGCCTCGCATTATCCAACACGGCGGGATGCCGGACGACATGAACATTGCTGACCCCTTGAAGGCCGATCTGACACATGCGACGATCATGAACGCGCAACGCGTCGGTAAGCCTTGTGACGAAGGATTCCCAATCTGAATCGATGGGCGGCGCGGAGGATCCTTCGTCCAGATTGTCGATGATTTGATGCATCGAAGACAACGCCGTCAACGCCGCGTCCCCCACTTGTCTCCAATCGTCATTCTCCGACCGTTGATGTGCCTTACGCACGATAAACGACAGGTCTCCCGTCACCGAATCATGGATGTTTTGCGCGATTCGTTCGTTATTGCGCATGCGCTCGATCTGCGCCGCATTATTCTCCATTCGCCGTTGCATCTCGAAATATTGTTTATGCCATCGAAGCGAACACCCCATAAGAGCGGCCAATATGTCCATGATCACAAACGACGGATATGTTCGGATATCCATTCCATAGGTGTTGGGCAGCAGATTCTCCAAGAGTTGCACGCAACTGCATACTACGAGCATGAGGGCAGCCGAACGGTTGGTGATTTCATATGCAAGAACCGCAATAGCCACCAGATTACCGAAATAAGAAATCGACGCAACATCCGTGAACAAAAAATACAGCAACGGATCGGACATGAGCAACACCACGCTGGCAGTCTTAGGCCACCAAGGAATAACAAGCAGCAGAACAATATACGCAGCGCAGACGATGGAGGACAATACGCTCAACGTCTCCAGCCAAGCGACGGTATATAAAGTCAATGCCGCGGCAAGCGCGGCGACGACGATCAGCGCTTTTCGGCCTTGCGGCGGATTATCGTCCGCCTTGTCTCCCATACTCACCATTCTCTCCGATTCGCCCGCGGACCATCGCAGTATCCAAGGACAAGATGCCGTCGGATGTGTCCGTCGTATTCAACCCCACGACCATCAATACTACGTCTGGAACCGTTCGCCGGCGCTTCCACCGTAGAACGATCCGCGCACGGATGGGAAGCAGTCATGTACACGTTTCGCGTATGCCCATGATGGTTTCCCCCGCAAACGCTCCCTAGAGTGAAGCCAAGTAGCGATGACGCTTCACCAAGGAGGGGACATGATCACACGATTGTGGAGAGAGCAATTCCGCGATGGTTGCCGCAGCGTGCGCTGGATTGCGGTGCTCATCGTTTCCATCGCATTGCTGGTCGTGCAGCAGGTCACGTCTTTCCCCAGTGTCTGGCGGCTGCCCGATATCGGACCGACCTTTCTCAATTACATGCTGCTCTTCAACTATTTCGGCTCGGGAACCCATCTGTATCTGTTCCTCCTTCCGTTTCTGGCTGCTCTGACAGGCGGCAGCATCTATGCGAATGAACGTCATAACAATCGTTTGTCCCTGCTGAAGGCACGTATTCCAAGACCGCTGATCGTACGCTCGTCGCTGGTTTCCGGTTTTCTGTTGGGCGGTCTGGGAGGATCCGCACCATTGATGCTCAACTTGCTGGTCGCGGTCGTCAGAGAGCCCCATATGCGGTTTGTGGACGGGCATTTCACCGACGACGGATCATATCCGTTGATCACATTCGACTCGTGGGTGTACGGATTCTACGAGCGGAATCAGGTCGCGCTGCTGGCGGCCATATTGCTTTACGTATTCGCGCTCTCGGGATTGCTGGCATGCCTGTCCATATGCGTATCATTCTGGACACGGCATCGGTATGTGGAAGTCATCGTTCCTCTGGTGCTGTCGTATACCGTGTGGATGGCCACCAACGGAACGTCTCTGGCCGGTTTGAGCTTTATTGATTTTCTGAGTGTCCGTGCGGCGAATCAAGCGTGCAGCCTTCTAGGGGCAACCGTCACGTTACCTGCGCTGATGATTCTGATAGCGGCGTGCTATCCGTTGGAGGTGCGTCGTGAAGCATGGTAATGTTCTCTTGCCGCTTGCCAGAGCCGTTCCTTTGGCGAAGTTGGCCATGCTCGCCTGCGCGGCACTGGCGATCACGACCTATACGCTGTCTTATGCGCGCCCTGATCTCGAGGGCCGATGGCAACAGGTCATGCTGAACACCAACATACTGGGATACAATCTCATACCGCTGTTTCTGCTGTTGCTCTGCTTTGGTTCGACGCGATTCTCCAGTTTCGAGCGGGTGCGAACCGATCCCCGCTCAGAGTTGAGGCTCAACCTGATATGGATGCTGGTTGCGGCGCTGCTTGCCTCACTATTGCCCGCGCTGGCCGCCATCATCGCGTGGGCGATAACGCCGCAGATCCCGTCCGCTTTCCTTTCATCTTCGCTCGCGCCACTGCCATTGATCATCGCACAAGTGTTCATGGAATTGACAGCGATAGGTTTGGCAGCGTTTCTGCCCATCAGTGCCGGCGTATCATGGGGGTTCGTCGCGCCTCCATTCATCATTGTGTTTGCTTTGGCGGATTGGGTATTCAGCGCAGCCGCTCCCCGTGTATTGGACTGGCTTTTTCTGTTTACGCTTCCCGTTCACACCGCATCGCAACTGCTACAGGAACGAGTGCTGCCGTTTCTCGTCCTCGCCGCGATGCTCATCGCCGCCAACGCGATCGCACATGCTCGATGCGATCATCTCAAGGAATAGCGAGACGATGATATGCCGCACCATACGCTTGCCATCAGAGGACGAACCGTTTACCGCACGCTGCTCGGCATACTGTATTGCGCGCTGATGGCACGATTCGTCCTGCCGCCGGATCCCGCAGTATTCGTGGGCGCGCCGCATATCGACGAATACGCCGGCGTCACTGGTATGGAAGACAATCTTGGATTTATCGTATTCATGCTGTTCGGCACGCTGCTCTCGCTTGGCCAGCCTGCCGAATATCTTATGAGGCCGAATCCATTCGTATTCATACGCCGTGGACGAAGCTGGGGAAGATTGGCGCGATGCCGCGCCGCGACCGGCGGCTACTGTGTGACATTCGCCGGCGCGCAGCTTGTCATCACCGTGATGCTGTTCGCCGTGCTGCCCGCCGAGGCCTTCCCCTACCACGCGCGCGGCTTCTCTTTCGCTTCCCTGGCATCGGGTGCGATCTGGTCCGCCTTGATGCTGCTCATTCTGCTGCTCAGCGACGTATTCGCCACACTGGTTGGCCACCGTGAGCAAGGCTGGCTGTGGATTTTGGCGATTGTGGCCTTGTGCGCCATCCTGCCCGCCATACAGCATGCGTGTATGGACGCAAATCCTCTCGCCATACCCAATTGGGTGCTGCTGTTCCCTTTGGCGATAGCGGCATTGGTCATCGCCATCACCATCGCATACCAGCATACGGAATTACTCACATCACACCTATAAGACCTATAAGGAGGTATCCCATGTATGTGAACGTCGACAACGTATCGAAAACCATTCGGCGCAAAACAGTGCTCAACGCCGTAAGCGCACAATTCGAACGCGGCAAGGTATACGGCATTCTCGGGCCGAATGGTTCGGGCAAAACCATGCTGCTCAGAGCCCTCTGCGGGTTCATCAAACCAACCGGCGGCTCCATAACCATCAACGGAACGCCAGTGACGTTTAACCGCAAGCTGCCCGAGAATATCGGCATCATCATCGAAACGCCGGGATTCACCCCGTCACGGAGCGCAATGGACAACCTGCGATATCTGGCGGATATCAACCATGCGTTCGATCCGACGGAAGTTGAACGGCTGATGCGGGCGTTCGGCCTTTGGGATCATCGCGACGACAAGGTCAGATCGTATTCCCTGGGCATGCGGCAGAAACTCGCCATCGTGCAGGCGTTCATGGAGCATCAGCGACTGGTGCTGTTGGACGAGCCGACCAACGGCCTCGACTGGCGTTCCGTGGAACGGTTCATGGAGGAAGTGAATCATCAGCGCGAGCAGGGGCATACCATCATCATCGCGTCGCATCATAACGATGAGTTGGGCGGTATCGTGGACGATGCCCTGCTCATGAGCAACGGCATGATCGAACGGCGGGTGGCGCCGGAGGAGATCGCTTCGCTCTCGCTTGACCGAGCCGTGCGATAAGACAACCGAAATCATGACCGGCGTGCCCCTATGACCTCGGAAAGGTCATAGGGGCACGCCGGTCAACGGAGGAAATCGCGCTTATTCGGCGGGCACGATCGAAACGATCTTCGGCGCCTTGACGATCACCTTGCGCGGGGCCTTGCCGCCCAGACGGTCGGCGACGGCCTCGAGCGCGAGCCGTTCCAGCTCGGCCGGGTCGATGTCGGGCGCGACCTCGAGCTTGGCGCGCACCTTGCCCTTGATCTGCACCACCGCGGTGACGGTGTCCTGGCCCACGTACCGTTCGTCGGCGACGGGCCACGGTTCGGCGGACAGGGATTCGCCGTGGCCGAGCTTGTTCCACATCTCCTCGCAGATATGCGGCGCGATCGGCGCGAGCATCAGGATCAGCGGCTCGACGGCGGCGCGCGGCACGGCGTCCAGTGAGGTCAGATGGTTGTTGAGCACGATGAGCTTGGCGATGGCCGTGTTCGGACGCATGGCCTCCATCTCCACGGTCACGTCGGCGATCGTGTTGTTGAGCAGCTTCAGCGTCTTCATGTCCGGCTCGTCTTCGCTCACACGCACCTCGCCGGTGGTCTCGTCGACCACGTTGCGCCACAGGCGCTGCAGGAAGCGCATGCCGCCGACCACGTTGCGCGTGTTCCACGGGCGGGACTCGTCGAGCGGGCCCATGCTCATCTCGTACAGACGGAAGGTGTCGGCGCCGTAGTTGTCGTACATGTCGTCCGGCGTGATGATGTTCTTCAGGCTCTTGCCCATCTTGCCGAACTCGCGGTTCGCATGCTCGCCGTTCCAGGTGAACGTCGGCTCGCCGTTCTCGTCGGCCGGTCCCTCCACCACTTCGGCGGCGGGCACGTACTGTCCGCGGTCGTCGGTGTAGGCGTAGGCCTGGATCATGCCCTGGTTGAACAGCTTGTGGAACGGCTCGGACGAGTTCACATAGCCCAGATCGTAGAGCACCTTGTGCCAGAAGCGCGAGTACAGCAGGTGGAGCACGGCGTGCTCGACGCCGCCGATGTACAGGTCCACGCCGCCTTCGACGCCCGAATACCGGTTGTGGTTCGGCCCCATCCAGTAGTCGTATTCCGCGCCCTCCACCATATGTTCGGCGTCGGTCGGGTCGATGTAGCGCATGTAGTACCAGCAGGAGCCGGCCCAGTTCGGCATGGTGTTGGTGTCGCGGTAGTAGGTCTTCACGCCGTCGCCCAGGTCGAGTTCGACCTTAACCCAGTCCTCGTTGCGGCTCAGCGGCGCCTCGGGGTTGGATTCGGCGTCCATCGGGTCGAAGGTGCGCGGCGAATAGTCCGGCACGTCCGGCAGGTTGATGGGCAGCTGGTCGTCGGGCAGCAGGTGCGGGGTGCCGTCCTCGCCGTAGACGATCGGGAAGGGCTCGCCCCAGTAGCGCTGGCGGGAGAACAGCCAGTCGCGCAGGCGGTAGGACACGGTTCCCTTGCCGACGCCCGCGGACTCCAGCCACGCGTTCACCTTGTCGATGGCGTCGTCGACGCGCAGCCCGTTGATGCTCAGCGGCTCGCCGTTGGCCTTGGTGGCCTCGACGGCGGAGTTGATCACGATGCCGTCGTGGCTCACGAACGGGGCCTTGCCCTCGTAGTCGGCCAGGTCGTCGCCGGATTCGGGCAGCGGCTGGACGGTGTAGATCACCGGCAGTCCGAATTTGACGGCGAAATCGTAGTCTCGCTGGTCGCCGCCCGGCACGGCCATGATCGCGCCGGTGCCGTAGTCCATCAGCACGTAGTCGGCGGTGAACAGCGGCAGCTTGGCGCCGGTGATGGGGTTGACGGCGTACAGGCCGGTGAACAGGCCGGTCTTCTCGCCGGCCGCGTCCACGCGGTCCTTCGCGGTTTTCGCCTCGGCGGCCTTGCGGTAGGCGGCGACGGCCTCGAGCGGCGTGGCATAGCCGCCCTTCCACATTTCGGGAGTTTCGGCCGGCCACTCGGCGGGCACGTCGGCCAGCAGACGATGCTCCGGGGAGACGACGGCGAAGGTGGTGCCGAACAGGGTGTCGGGACGGGTGGTGTAGATCTCCATATCCTTGACGCCGGCCGGGGTGTCCACGTCGAAGTGCACGGAGGCGCCGTGGGATTCGCCGATCCAGTTGCGCTGCATGAGCTTGACCTTCTCCGGCCAGTCGATGCCGTCGAGGCCGGCGATCAGACGGTGGCCATAGGCGGTGATGCGCATGGACCACTGGCGCAGCTCGCGCTGGAACACGGGGAAGTTGCCGCGCTCGGACTTGCCTTCGGCGGTGACCTCCTCGTTGGCGAGCACGGTGCCCAAGCCCGGACACCAGTTGACCGGCGACTTGGAGATGTAGGCGATGCGGAAGTCGTTGAGCACGTCGGCCTGTTCGGCCTGGCTCAGCTCGCCCCAGGTCTTGCCTTCGAAGCCGGGAATCGGGCGGGAGCCGTTCTCGAACTGTTCGACGAGTTCGGCGATCGGGCGTGCCGCGCCCTTGCCGCCGTCGCGGTTGTCGGCGGTCTCGTCGTACCAGGAGTCGTAGATGCGCGAGAAGATCCACTGCGTCCAACGCACATAGCCCGGATCGATGGTGGCGAAGCTGCGGCGGTTGTCGAAGCTCAGGCCCATGCGGTGCAGCTGGCGGCTCATGTTGGCGATGTTCGCCTCGGTGGTCACGCGCGGATGCTGGCCGGTCTGCACGGCGTACTGTTCGGCGGGTAGGCCGAAGGCGTCGTAGCCCATGGCGTGCAGCACGTTCTCGCCCTTCATGCGGTGGTAGCGGCTCACCACGTCGGAGGCCAGATAGCCCAGCGGATGGCCGACGTGCAGGCCCTTGCCGGAGGGGTACGGGAACATGTCCATCGCGAAATACGAGGGGCGTCCCTCGGCGTTGCGGCCCTTGCCGTCCTTCAGGTCGCCGTTCACGTTCGCGGCCCAGAAGGTGCCCTCGTCATCCCAGATCTTCTGCCATTTGGTCTCGATGTCCTGCGCCAGACGCGCGTTGTAGCGGTACATCGGTTCGTCGGTTGCGTTCTCACTCATAACTCAGCAAACTAGCCGCGCAACTGGACACGAGACAAACCGCCAGCCGGCATCCGAGACGCACCCCGCACGGAGCGCACGGCGGAGACCTACTTGAACAGGCGCGAACGGGTGAGGAACCACGTCACCACGGCCGATATCGCCATGGACAGCACGATGACGAGCGCGAATCCCCACGGCTTGTCGGTGAAGGGCATGCCGAGCATATTGCCGTCGAAGTTCATGCCGTACATCGAGAAGATCAGCGTCGGAATCGACAGGGTGATCGAGATGATGGTGAAGATGCGCATCACGTTGTTCAGGTTGTTCGACACCACGGAGGCGAACGCGTCGGTCATGTTCGCGAGAACGCCGCTGTAGATGTTCGCCATCTCGATGGCCTGCTTGTTCTCGGTGATGACGTCCTCGAGCAGATCCTCGTCCTCCGGATACTGCTTGATGCGCGAAAGCGTGGTCAGCTTCTCCATCACGATCTCGTTCGATTTGAGCGAGGTGGTGAAGTAGACCAAAGTTTTGCTCAGTTCGAGCAGCATGAGGATCTCGCGGTTCTGCATGGAATGGCGCAGCTTCAATTCCAGCTTGTCGCTTTCACGGTCGATGATGCGCAGATAGCGCAGGTACATGGTCGCGTTGCGGTAGAGGATCTGCAGGATGAACCGCGAGCGCATATACGTGTTGAAGCCGCGGATCGTGCCTTCCATGAAGGGGTGCAGCACCGGGGTGTCCTGCATGCAGACGGTGATGATGAGCTTCTGCGTGATGATGATCGACAACGGGATGGTCTCGTACCAGTCGCGTCCGTTGCGTTCCTCGACGGTGGGGATGTCCACGATGATCATCGTGTAGTCGTCCTCCACGTCGACGCGCGAGCGTTCCTCGTCATCCAGGGGGGCGCGCAGGTCGGCCAGGTCGATGCCGGTCTGGGAGGCGACGGTGGCGAGCTCCACGTCGGTGGGGTCGCTTAAACACAACCACGCACCATTCTCCGGTTTCTCGATCTGCTCCACCTGACCGTTCATGGTGCTGAACATCCTCAACATCGTCTCTCACCGCCTTCCGATACGCGTACCGTCTCGTCTTCTTTTCGCTATCGCCCTTATGCGCGACGCACGCCCGGCGGCCGTTCCGCCGCGGCCGCGTCTTCTGTCACACAGGCCATCCTTAAGAATAGCCCCTGCGTGCCGACTTTGCCCGCGCCCGCGGAGGAATTCAGTCTCCGTTCACCTGCGCCGCGTCGGATTGCTGCGTCTTCACGCCGTCGCCGACCCGTTCGCCCAGCGAACGCACCGCGGTGGCGGGGAACGCCTTGACGACGTCGGCGAGCAGGGCACGCGTAGACGGGTCGGTGCGTCTGGCGGCTTTGGCGATTTTCGGCAGAGCCTCGCTCCAGTGCGCGGCGAGCTCCGCGAAGGTCTCGTAGCCCGCGGCGGCGAAGATGCCGTAGATCTGGTCGATGGCGCGTTCGCGCTGCTCCTTGCTGAAACGGTCCAACCAGATGTCGATGGTCTGGTCGAGGAAACGCGCGCTCGCATTGAGTTCGGGCACGGTGTCGAATCCGCCGTCGTCCGTGACCCTCCAGTTGCGTCCCATATGCTGCATGATGCCCACGGCGTCGGCGGCGACCACCGTGTAGTCGTCCGTGGTTTCGAGCAGCATGCCGATCACCGAGGATTCGGGCACGGTGCTGTCGATCAGCCGTCTCACGGCGGCGAAGGTCTCTCCTTGCATGAGTTCCGAGGGCAGTCCCGGACCGTCATGGGTGAACACGCGTTCGATGCGGCCGAAGGCGGCCTCGTCATCCCGCGCCAGCATCAGCGCGGAGTAGACGGCCAGATTGCCGCCTTTGGAGTGGCCTCCGACCATGAGGCGCGATCGCGCGCCCTCGTCCGCCCCGCCGGCGAGCGCGGCGAGATAGTCGGCGGCCGCGATCTGCGAGGGCACCGGGCAGCGCACGGCCATATTGAAGTCCTCCTTCCATCCGACCAGCGTGCCGTCGGTGCCGCGGAAAGCGACGTACAGCATGGGATCGTCCTCGTCGCGCGATCCCGCGCAATCGGACAGGTCGAAGGTCATGGCCGCGAACTGGGTCTCGCTGTCCGTGTCCGTGCGTTCGCTATAGCCGCCCACGCGCAGGTTCCGCCATCGCGGGCTTTCCGCCACCGCGACCAGCAGCTGGCGGCGGTAGTCGTTCACGTCTTTGGATCCGGTCACGAACATGTCCGGATAGTCCTCGGCGCGCAGCAACGCCGTGATGGGAACGCCCGGCATGATGCCCGTCCCCCGCTCGGACGCGCCCCGCTCCCCGCGATCCGACGGGGTGGCGTCCCGTCCGGCGATGTCGTCGGATGGCGCGGATCCGCCGGCGTGCGCGGCGAACGCCGGCACCACCCGAGGCATGCGGATGTAGGCGAGTTCGGACAATATCAGCGAGTCGACCGCGCTGAACGGCAGTTCGGCGAAGCTGCGGAACTCCACGCGCGCGTAATCAAGTATGGTGCCCATGCTCTCCACTGTAACGCGAACGGAATATCACGTCGTCGATGGGCGTTCCCGCCCGGCCTCCGACCCACGCGCACGCCCTTCGCGAGGCCGGCCCATCGGCCGCGTATGGCGTCCCATACAATGATGGGGTGATTATTTCCGACGAGACGCTGGCGTTCATCCGCCGGCACCGCACCGAGAACGTGCGCGATCTGGCGTTGCGCGCCAAACGCGGCGAAGGGTTGGATCTGCCGTTCGCGCTCGACCAGATCGCCGGATGGCAGACCGCGCGCGCCAAACTTCCCGCATGGGCGGCATGCGATGGGGTGTTGTATCCGCCGCATCTGTCGATGGAGCAGTGCTCGTCGCAGGCCACGGCCGAATACAAGCGGCGGGTCGCGCATCGGCTCGTCGCCTCCGACGGGTCGCGACGAACATCCATGGCTGATCTGACCGGCGGGTTCGGCGTGGACTGCTCGTATCTGGCGCGCGAATTCGACGATGCCGTATACGTCGAACGTCAGGCGAATCTGTGCGCGTTGGCCGAACACAATATGGCCGCGCTCGGTTTGGACCATGTGCGCGTCGTCAACGCCGACGCCGAGGATTTCCTGCGCGGGATGGAGCCGGTCGACCTCATCTTCCTCGATCCCGCGCGACGCGACGCGCATGGCGCGCGCACCTACGCCATCCAGGATTGCGCGCCGGATGTGCTCGGCCTGTGCGACGCGCTGCTCGGCAAAGCGCCGCATGTGATGGTCAAGCTCTCCCCCATGCTGGACTGGCATAAAACCGTTGAGGATTTCGCTGGCCTCGTGGCCGAAACGCATATCGTCTCCACGGCCAACGAATGCAAGGAGCTGCTGCTTGTGCTGTCGCGCGAACGCCACGCCACCCCGCGCATGGTCTGCGTCAACGACGACGAGGTGTTCGAGCCCATGCCGCCCATATCTGACATGCCGGACGGCGAGGACGCCGCCCGGCAACGCTCCGCATCGCGCGACCGTGAGCTTCCCGACCCCGCGGATCCCGCTTCGTGGCGGTATCTGTACGAGCCGAACGCCTCGATTATGAAGGCGGGCTGTTTCGCGCAGCTGTCGGCGCGGTTCGCCGTATGCCAGATCGCGCCGAACAGCCACCTTTTCGTCGCGGCCGAACCGCAGGACGGATTCCCCGGCCGCGCGTTCGTCGTCGACGACGTCTGCACCATGAACAAGCGCGAACTCAAGCGGACGCTCGGCGGACTCACGCACGCGAATATCGCCGCACGCAACTTTCCGCTCAGCGCCCCGCAGTTGCGCGCCAAACTCAAGCTCAAAGACGGCGGCGACGTCTATCTGTTCGCCACCGCCGACTCCGCCGGCGCTCACCGAATCATCCGCACCCATAAACTCGTCTGACCGTCAGAAGCGTCAGAAGGGAACCTCGTCGTATTCCGGCTCGATAGGGTTCACCGTGACCGGCACCGGCGAGTATCCGCGCTCGGCGCGCCGCTGCGCCGACATGGCGCCGCCGTATTCGTATCGGTCCGCGGCATTCGACGAATACGACCAGGCGTCATCCCTATACGATGAGGCCGTGTTGTTCGTGGCGAACGAATCGAATCCGTACGGGTGGCGAGCGCCGTCGCGATGGCGTTCGAACAGTTCCAGCTCGTAGTCCGAGGGCTTGGGAATCTCGAAGGGGAGATTGTCCGTGTCGTTCCATGGATTGGAGGCACGCAGATGCTCGCGCAACGTATCGAGGTCCTTTTGGAAGGGTGTCGAGATGCCGCCATCCTGACGAAGAACCGCACGTTCGAGCAAGTTCAGATATTCTCCCTGCTGCAACCATTCCTGGTAGTCGCCGGAACGCTGCTTCAACGTTTCGACGAGTTTTTCCAGCCGGTACGCCGCATACATCTCCTGCTTGCGCCGTTCGCGTTCCTCGCGATACCGGCGTTCCTGCTCTCGGCGTTTGCTGCCGAGATCCAAGGAGTCGAACACCTTGCCGAGCCGATCCTCGATGTGGGTGCGGTCGGAATCCTTGCATGTGCGCTGATGCCATTGGGAGACTTCGCTGCGTATCGCCAACGTCAGTACGCCGGTGCCGGCGAATTCATAGTTACGCGCGTCCATCCATGCCGGGCATTCGCCCGTCTGCCCGGGTTTATGCGAGAACGGCTCCCGTGCGGGCATGCCGGGCTGGGAGGATTCGCTGACCTGCATGAAATACGTCACATCCTCCTTGCGTATCGCGATATGCGCCCAAGCCAGATCATCCTGATGCTTGTCCATCATCTCGGCGTCGTCCGGACGCAACACGGCGTATCCGCGGCGTATGCCCTCGTCGGCGATCAACCGGAGCAGTTTCTCCACACGCGGCACCTGTTCCTCGGACACGCGTTGAGTGTCCACATCATCGAGGAAGCGCCTCACCCACGGGTTGTCCTCCATCGCATTCGTCTCGTCCATGTTCACCGCCTGCCTTTCCTTGACTTCCCCGGCGCAGGGCCGGGAACCGGGCGTCCTTGCCCGATCGCAGACAGCATCGCATAGTCGTTCCGCCGCGCGCAAGCGCCCCGAAAAACCTGTGGATGGCGGTGGACAACTTCGCGCTATCCACCGCCATCCACATAAGCGGAACACTCTCCACACTCCACCCGTCCGCGGAAACGAAACGACCCGCAGGCTTGCCGCCCACGGGTCGTCATCGAATGGAATGGAACCGTCCGGTCAGTCCTTGACGATGGTCTTTCCGGCGTTGGCGCCGGCGGTGAGGTCTTGGATCTCGGTGACCTCCAGCACGGGGATGACGGCCGGCTTCTTGGTGCCGTTCTCCTCGGCCACCTTGACCTGGGCGTCGTAGATGTCGTCGTCGACGTGCAGCGCGACGTTGCCGCGGAAGCGGTAGCCCGTCTTCGTCTCAAGATTCGCGACAGCGATGACCAGCTGGGAGCCGTCCAACAGGTTGCGGTACATCTGGCCGGCGGTGCGCTCGTGGTAGGCGATGTGGTTGTCGTCGAGCACGTACATGCTCATCTTCGGTCCCAGATCGACCTCGCCGTCCTTGGAGACGGTGGCGACCCAGCCCAGATTGTTCTCGATGAAGGTTTTCATCTCGGCGGTGAGTGTTGCCATAACAGGCTCCTTTCAAAAGCTCGTCCCTCCAGACTAGCGAACATCACCAAGGATCGCGCGGGTTTCACGACGAGTGTGACGAACCTCACCGCTCTCCGGACCTAGGTTCGCTCCGCCGCCGTCCGCGGTTCCTCATTCCCGCCACGCCCGCAGCACGGATTGGGGAACCTGGCTCGCATCCCACCGGTAGTGTCCGGTGACGGCCATATGCGTTTTGAACGCGAGATAGTCGTTCTCGCGCTGTTCCTGTCCCATGTTGTGGTTGACGAACGCGATGCCGGACCGGTCGCGTTTGTCGGAGATGACGCCGATGTGTTTGACGTTTTGGAACACGACGATGTCGCCCTGCTGCCATTGCGCATGGTCCGTGGTGTCCGTGGTCAGGTTTTGCGCGTATTTGCCGAAGAACACATCGAGCACGCCGGTGCGTCGGAAATCGATATTGGGATCCGGCGTGGAAACCACCTCGGCGTAAGCCGTGGGGTCGGCCGCGATATCGGCGTCGACCATGGCTTTGAGGTCGTAGCCTGCGTTGGCGAACGCGCGCCATACCACGTCGGTGCACGCGCCGCGGTCGTCCGGAGGATAGCCGCCGTCGTAGTAGCCGGAATCGTAGGTGGGTTTGGCGACCGAATCGGCCTGCGCGCCCTGACGGATGTCGGTGTAGTCATCGATGCCGTCGCCGTCATAGTCGACGCCCGACGTGAGTTTGGGATATCGGGAGTCCGTCTCGCTCTGCGGCGCGGCGACCATGCCGTCCACCGGCGGCACGCCGCCGAAATGCCGCCACACCAGCGTTCCCGCCACCACGACGATCATCACGACCACGGCTATAACGGACACCGCCACAAGCCAGCGGCGCGTGCGCGGAACTCCCCCACTCATACCGACATGCTGCGCCATATCCCCTCGATCCATTATTTCGTCACGTTACATCAGCTTCTGATGCATGGGATTCATGTCTGGATTGCCACTGCCGATAGTCCTCATCAGTGAACGTATACCCGATATTCGGCGAATCTCCCACAGAAAGCAACTCGTCCGCTAAATGGGTGTATGGCACGTCCGCTTCCAACGGGATGGTCAAGGGTTTGACGATATCATCGAACATGCTCTCCAAATCACGCAAATCATCCGCCTGCATGCCGGCGATGGACGCTTGGTCGTTTCTCTCTCCCGTTACCAATCCCCAGTCCAGATGCCAACCGGCATCGCGAGCCACGATATCCCAAAACACACGCTGCGTGCGACCATTCCCCTCACGAAATGGATGCAGAATGTTGAAGTTGTTGTAATGGACGCTTAATCGCTTGACGAAAATGTCTCGACTCAACCTCTGCAGCAGATTATCCTCACGTAACATTTGCTCACAATAGGCAACTCCCGTATTGAAAAATGCCAATGGCTGGAAAGGCAGTCCCTCACCTTTAGCGATATCCACCGTACGTATTGCACCTGCCCAGTCATAAATATCCTGGAACAGCACGTGGTGAATCCACTGGAGCTGACTGATGGTGCCTTGTGCCTTTGGCAGATGCGCGTGCAGCTGCATGGCACGACTGACGCACAATTCACTTTCCGCCCGACGCAGGTCCTCCATCGTCGTAGCACCGACCAGATTGCGTAGCACCTGCGTGCCAGCAATAAGATATGGATCGAAGACCGCTTCCACCGTCGTCACACCGAGGTCAGCCCGTAACGGGCGCGAGTACGGGCCACCAAACCATCTTCGTCGATAAGACCGTTGACGTAGTCCTTCGCGTCGCGTAGGAACTCGGAAGACACCATGCCGCCTTCCATCTCAGAAGAATGCACCGCAAGAGAGAGATTCTCCGCTCTGCGTCTCGCTTCGTCCACAGTCATTTCGCCACCTCCTCAGCACAGTCTAACAGCACGATCAGCAAGATTATCAGACGGCGACATATCTCGCTTTGAGTCGAACAATCATCGACCGCGCGGGGCGTGCGGCTATGCGGTGAGGTAGGCCTGCGCGTCGAGGGCGGCACGGCATCCCATGCCGGCGGCGCTGATGGCCTGCCGGTAGACGCGGTCCACGCAGTCGCCCGCGGCGAACACTCCCGGCGTCGAGGTGCGGGTGCCCGCGCCTTCGACCAGCACATAGCCGTCATCGTCCATGGCGACCTGTCCGGTGAGGAATCCGGTGGCCGGCGTGTGTCCGATGGCCACGAACAGGCCGTTGACCGGCATCGTGCCGGCCCGCCCGCTCACCGTGTCGCGGATGTCGATCGAGGCCACCGAATCGGTCGGTTTCGACAAGGCGAGGCCGAGACCGATCGCCGGACCGCCCGCGTTCGCGTTCGAGGCCAGCCCGATGCTCCGACCCGATGATGCCGCCTTCAGTCCCGTCCGCAATTCGAGCGAGGGCGCGGAGACGCTCGGCATGCCGGCCGGCGCGACGCCGCTTCCCCGCACCGCGGTGACCACGGTGTTGGTAAGTATGGTGATCTTCGGATTGTCTCGCACGCGGTCGAGCATGATCTTCGATGCGCGGAATTCGTCACGCCGGTGGATCAGGGTCACCGATGAGCCGAAGCGTGAGAGGAAATCGGCCTCCTCCATCGCGGAGTCGCCGCCGCCGACCACCACGATCGGCTTGTCTTTGAAGAAGAAGCCGTCGCAGGTCGCGCAATAGGAGACGCCCCGGCCGGAATACTCCTCTTCGCCGGGCACGCCCAGCTTGCGCACCTGCGAGCCGGTCGCCACGATCACGGCACGCGCGCGGATTGTCCGGCCCGATGCCAACGTGACGGTTTTGAAGGCGCCGCCGAAGTCCACCGAAACCACATCGTCATAGACGAACTCCGAGCCGAACCGTTCGGCCTGCCTGCGCATGGACTCCATCAGTTCCGGCCCCATCACCCCGTCCGGGAAGCCTGGATAGTTCTCGACCTCGGTGGTGTTGACCAGCTGGCCGCCCGGCGTCAGCGCGCCGGCGACCACCAGCGGCGCGAATCCGGCACGTCCCAGATAGATGGCCGCCGTGTACCCGGCGGGTCCCGATCCGATGATCAGCGCGTCAACCGTCCCGCGCCCTTCGACCGTGTTTCTTTCCTCCATCATGGCACCCGCCCGTCGTCGTTCCGTCGTTCATTCACGCCCCACACTACCGCACGCCCCAAGCCGGTTACGCCTCCAGCTCACGGCGACGATCCGCATTTGCCGAACCACCCACCCAGTGATCTCTTCGTGGAGGTGCCAGCAATATTGACAAGTACACTATGCAAGTCGCATACTAATATTGCCAAATATACTTGTCATACCCAAGGGAGGGCATTATGACTGGGCATCACAGCTTCGGCACCACATCCGCCGCCAAGCTCGACCGCGCGGAAATCCTCGCACGCAGCCGGCATGAGGCATCAGACGAGGGGGAGCTTCATATCGCGAGCCGTTCCAACTATTACGGGGCGTTGTTCACGGCCATCGAAATCCTCGCGGCCATACTGTTCGCCATCATCTGGTATTGGACCGGGGATCACAGTTACATGGATTTTCTCGGCGTGCTCGCCCCGTTCTTCGCGCTGTCCTTGGCCATGATCTCAGGCAGGAACCTGGCGCTATACCAAGGGCACGGCCGGCAGCGCAACTGGTTGGCGCGCACGGTGGGAGGATTGCTGCTTTCCGTCGTCTTCCTCGTGCTGTTCATGGTTCATCTGGTGGCCGGATGAGACCGAGCGGAGAGGACGAACTCGTCCTGCACAACAACCTCAAGCGACTTCGCGCCGAGCGAGGCCTTTCCCAAGCCGCGCTGGCGGAACTTGTCGGAGTCTCCCGCAATACAATCAGCTCGATCGAAACCGGCCAATACACCCCCACCGCCAAGCTCGCGCTTGTCCTATGCGTCGCGCTCGACCAAAAATTCGAGGATGTGTTCTATTTCTAGCCTCCGCCTGCCTCGAGCTGATGGGAGACGAAGACGACCACGACTTCGCAAACCCGGAAACAGACGAATGACATGATGAGTGGTCAAACCGGAGTCGCGCGGACCTTGTCGGAGGCGGTGTGAATATGAGAAGAGGCTTGGAATCTTACGTTTTCCAAGCCTCTCAATCTGTGGAGCTAAGGGGATTCGAACCCCTGACCCTCTCCATGCCATGGAGATGCGCTACCAGCTGCGCCATAGCCCCGTATGCAATTATCTGGACTTCGCGAGCAGAGCATGCCGCCCAACGAAGCCAGTGGTGAGATATTCCGCAAGGAACACCTCGAAGTGGAGCTAAGGGGATTCGAACCCCTGACCCTCTCCATGCCATGGAGATGCGCTACCAGCTGCGCCATAGCCCCGTATTCAGTTGTCGTTCGTTTTGAACCTTGGATAGTCTACGACGGACTTGCCATCTCGGCAAGACCGGCGTGTCGCCAAATGCCATCGATGTGATTTGACGACACGCAGCATGCCTGTCGCGACTGCCCCGCGACCGTGCCAGACCGCGGTTCACGGCGGCTGGTTGCGGGAATCCTCACGCGCGCTATCCGTTTGAGCTTGAGGACGATCCGCCCGTCGACGAGCCCGAACCACTGGACCCGCTGGAGGTGCCGGAGGACGACGAGCCACTGCCCGTTCCGCTCTCCGTCCCACTTCCCGAGCCGGTCGAACCACTGGTCGATCCACTCGTTCCGCTTCCGGTCGAGCCTCCGGTGGTCGTTCCCGAATCGGTTCCGGATGTGCTTCCGGATCCGCTGGAATCCGTGGAGCTTGAGCCGGAGCCGCTGGACGAGTCGCCGGTGGAGCCTCCGGTCGATCCGCTGGTTCCGCTGGAACCGCTCGAGCCGCTGGAATCGCCGGAACCGCTCGATTCATCCGAGTCGGTGCCGTTTGTCGTATCGTCCGTCGACGAAGTGCCCTTTTTGTCGGTGGACGAGTCGGTCGTCCCCTGGCCGCCCTTCTGTTCCTGGGAGGGTTCCTGCGTGGTCTGCGGCGTCTGCTGGATGCTTGGTTGATGCACGAGGTCTCGCACCACGCTGTCGGTGCCTTCGCCGCGGGTGATCAGCATGATCACCGCCGCGGTCAGCCCCACGGCCACCAATGCGCTCACGACGGCCACGATGATGGCGTTGCGTTTGGCGCGGCGGCTGGGAATGAGTCGCATGTCGGATTTGCCGCTGGTCGCGGTCGTTCCGTGTTCGCCGGAGCCGGCCCGCCCTCTGATGGAACGCCCGACGGACGTTTCCGCGACCGTCGTCGCGTCCATCACCGCCGTCGCATCGGCGACGACCGTCGTATCGTCCGTTGATTCCGCATCGTCCTCGCGCGCGTCCACGACGGCGGTTTCTGAGCCATCGACGACATCGGCGCCATCGCGGGCGACGGTGTCATCGCCGGCTTCGGCCTCACCGGAGTTGGCCTCGTCTGAGTCGGCCCCGTCATCGCTTCCAGCATCGCCGTCATTCCCATCTGGGATCGGCAGCGCCGATTGCAGTTTCTCCCCCGACGCTTTGAGCACGTTCTGGTAGACCTGCGACGAGATCGCGGACACCACCGAACCGACGGCCACGCCGATCACCGATCCCGCGATGCCGATTTTGCTCGACAACAGGAACGAGGTCACCGCGGCGAGCGCGCCGGCCGCGAGCTGCGCGAATGAGATACCTTTGAGAAATTTCATCACACCATGACACCGTACCGGCAAACGCTAGAAACGCGCTGCGCCGACGGTGAACGTCACCATGTTTTTACCTTGCGTGCGCAAAATCTCTACGTCCGCGCGCGTTTCAGACCGGCCCGCGCGTGGTTTCCGTCCGTCAGAGCGCGGGATGCTCCCACTGGTCGGTGCGTGCGGCCTGGGGGCCGTGGTTGTAGTCGGCGAGCCGCCAGCGCACGCCGCCGTCCGCGAAGTCCAGAGGAATCAGACGGCTCCAATGGGCGTTGCGCATCGACAGGATGCTGGCGAAATCCGGGTAGGTGATGTCCAATCCCATCAGCGTCTGCAGGGTTTCGGAGATCCACGCTCCATGCGAGAACACATACAGGTCGGTGTCGTCGCCGCCGCGCGCGGACCAGTCGAGCAGCGCGTCGACGCCCCGGTGTCCGACTTCGCTTTTCGGTTCGGCGCCGTGCCTGAGCTCGCCGTCGCGGTGCTCCTGCCACAGGCGGAAGTCCTCCGGATAGCGTTCGGCCAGCTCCTCGCCGCTCATTCCCTCCCATTCGCCGAAGTTGCGTTCGCGCACGCGCGCGTCGGGATGCGTTTCGACGCCGATGAGGTCGGCGAAGGCCCTCGCCGTGTCGACCGCGCGCCCCAGATCGGAGCAGACGACCAGATGGTTCGTCACATCCGGTCTGCGGTCGACGTAGAGTTCCTTCAGCGCCGCGGCGGTCTGCCCGGCCTGCCACCGGCCCACTTCGTCGAGGGGGATGTCGATCTGCCCCTGCAGGCGGCGTTCGGCGTTGTACGCGGTGCGTCCGTGGCGCACCAGCGTGATGGAACGGACATGCTGCGGCATCGGTCGATCAGCTCCTTGAGGTCGCGAGGGTCGGTTCTTGGGAACGGATCAGGCGTCCGTCTCGTCGCCCGCTTCGAGCGAGCTTTCCGGATGTTCCAGCTCGAGTTCGATCTGCGGGCAGTCGCGCCAGAGGCGTTCCAGATTGTAGAACTCGCGCGATTCGTCATGCATGATGTGGATTACGAAATCGCCGTAGTCGAGCAGCACCCACTGGCCCTCGGTCAGGCCTTCGCGCGAACGCGGCTGGCGCTTGCCGCATTTGAGGTACAGATCCTTCTCCACCTCTTCGGCCACGGCGAGCACCTGGCGTTCGTTGGAGGCGCCGGCGATCATCATGATGTCGGTGATGGCCAGCGGCTCGGTCACGTCGAAGGCCACGATGTCGGTGGCCTTCAGCCGGTCGGCCGCTTCGGCGGCGATGCGGATCTCGTCGATGGATTCCTGCACTGCGGGCATGTTCACTTCCTCTCCCAGGCGGGCTTCCAGCCCTCCACGATATGTTGCGTGTTCTCGGAATACACCATGGCGTCGTCCGGCACGTCATGGCGTACCACGGAACCGGCGCCGGTGGTCACGTTGTCTCCCACTTCGACCGGCGCGACGAGCAGGTTGCCGGCGCCCACATGGGCGCCGGCGCCGATGCGCGTGCGGTTCTTGTGCACGCCGTCGTAGTTCGCGGTGATGGTGCCGCCGCCGATGTTGGTGCCGTCGCCCACTTCGGCGTCGCCCACATAGCTCAGATGCGGCACTTTGGTGCCGTTGCCGATATGCGCCTTCTTCATTTCGACGAACGCGCCGGCTTTGGATCCCTCGCCGAACTCGTTGCCGGCGCGCAGATAGGTCCACGGGCCGATGTTCGCGGCGCGTCCGATATGCGATTCCTGCACGCGTGAGCGCTCGACCACGGCTTCTGCGTCCACCACGGCGTCGATCAGCGTGGTGTCGGGGCCGATCAGCGCGTCCTCGCCGACCACCGTCTCGCCCTGCAGGAAGCAGCCCGGCAGAATGGTGGCGTCGCGTGCGATACGCACGTCATCCTCGATCCAAGTGCTGTCCGGATCGAGGATGGTCACCCCCTCGCGCATCCAACGCTCGCAGATGCGGCGGTTGTGCGCCTTGGTGAGCGCGGCCAGCTGCACGCGGTCGTTCACGCCTTCCACGCTTAAGGGGTCGGGCGCGGCGAACGCGCCGACGGCACCGGCGGCCTTGGCGGTCTCCAACGCGTCGGTGAGGTAGAACTCGCCCTGCGCGTTGTTGGATTTCAGCCCCGCGATGGCTTCGACCAGCACCTTGGCGTCGAACACGTATACGGACGTGTTCACCTCGTGAACGGCCAGTTCGCTGCTGTTGGCGTCCTTCTGCTCGACGATGCGCAGCACGTTGCCGTCGCGGTCGCGGATGATGCGGCCGTATCCGGTCGGGTCGTCGAGGATGGTGGTGAGCACGGTGGCCCCGTTGCCGCTGTCGGTATGGTAGGCCAGCAGCCGGCGGAGGGTGTCCGCGTCGAGCAGGGGCATGTCGGAGGCGGCAACGAGCACGGGGCCGTCGAGTTCGCGCGTCCGCCCCAGCTGGGCCATGGCGCACTGCACGGCGCGGCCGGTGCCGGGCACGTCGTCCTGGTTGACGATGGTCACGTCCGCATCATAGGAACGCGCGGCTTCGGCCACGCGTTCGGCCTGGAAATGCACCACCACGGCGAGGGTTTCCGGATTCTGCTCGCGGACGGCGGCCATCACGCGGTTGAGGAAGGTCTTTCCGCAGAAGGTGTGCAGCACCTTCGGCTTGGACGAACGCATGCGGGTGCCCTCACCGGCGGCGAGGATGATTGCGGCGGATAGTGCCATGGGGCCTGCTCCAGTTCTTAACATCACAACCGTGGAGATCTTCCGCGGGATAAACAAGTGACGGCCGACCGTTTGCGTCGCATGCGGTCGGCCGTCAGGCTCGCTCCCCCACCTGGACTCGAACCAAGACAAAGGGTTCCAAAGACCCGTGTGCTGCCATTACACCATGGGGGAATCGGCGGGAGGTGATCCCGCCAAGTGTTCATTATGCCATACCTCTTGACCGGATGGCGGCAGTGGTGTCGCCGCTATGTCGCGAACGGCACCCAAAGCCAGTCATTCCAAGGCGTCAGGCGAACAGGAAACCCTGTCCATGATGCTCGGGATACGTGTCGAACAGCTCCGCCACGGAGCCGTCGTCGAACACGGCGCGGATGGCGGCGGCCAGCAGCGGGGCGATGGAGAGTACGGTGAGCCCGTCCCAGCGCTTCTCTTCGGGAATCGGCACGGTGTCGGTGAGCACCACCTCGCGCGCGCCGCACGCCTTCAGACGGTCGACGGCCGGGCCGGACAGCACGCCGTGCGTGGCGACCACGGTCACCGACTTGGCACCGGCGTCCTTCAGCACGTTGCACGCGCCGGCGATGGTGCCGGCGGTGTCGATGAGATCATCGACGAGCACGCAGTCCTTGCCCTCCACATCGCCGACCACACGGTTGGCCACGGCCTGGTTGGGGCGGGTGATGTCGCGCGTTTTATGCACGAAGGCGAGGGGGCCGCCGTTAAGACGCTGCGCCCACTGTTCGGCCACGCGGATGCGGCCGGCGTCCGGGGAGACGACGGCGACGTTGTCGAGCTGGCCTTGGAAACGGTCGCGCATATAGTCGACCAGCACCGGCATGGCGATGAGATGGTCGACCGGGCCGTCGAAGAAGCCCTGCGACTGCGAGGCGTGCAAATCCACCGACATGATGCGGTCGGCGCCTGCTGTTTTCAGCAGGTCGAACACCAGACGGCAGGAGATGGGCTCGCGTCCGCGATGCTTCTTGTCCTGGCGGGAATAGCCGACCAGCGGGCACACGGCGGTGATGGAGCGGGCCGAGGCGCGCTTGAGCGCATCGATCATGATGAGCTGCTCCATAATGGCCTTGTTGATCGGCTGGTAGTGGCTTTGCAGCACGAACACGTCGGCGCCGCGCACCGATTCGGTGTATCGCACGTACATCTCGCCGTTCGCGAAATCGTAGGCGGTGGTCTCCAACACATCGATGCCGAGCTGCTCGGCGACGTCTTGGGCCAGCTTCGGGTGGATTCGTCCAGTGACGAGAATCAGGTTCTTATCGGGCTTTCCTTCGAGGATTGCGCTCACCATGTCTCCCAACGTGTGGTCTCGTTGAAGTGCAGCCCCCAGTTTAACCACGGCGTGAGACGGGAAAGCCCGACTCCCGCGTCGCGTCCCGCCATCATCCTGTTTCGTCGGCGCGTCCCCATGCCGGACCGGATATCCCGCTCCCGCCCTGCCGAGCGCGGACGCGGACCGGACGCGATGCCCCTCCCGCATCCGTCAGTGGCCGGCGGCGATCCATTGCTCGATGGCCTGACGCACGGCCTGCGCGTAGTAGTCGTTGGTCATGCCGGGGTGGATGCCGTCCGAGGCCAGATCGTCGCGATGCCCTTCGGCCGCGGCGTTCCAGTCGACGAGCACCACGGAGTCGGAATGCGCGGCGGCGTAGTCGGAGAACAGCTGGTTGTTCGGCGGGATCCACGAGCGGTCGCCGTGCGCGTTCACCAGCACCATCACACGGTCGGAGCCGAGCGCCGCGCTGATCTGATCGAGTTGCCCGACGTCCGCCGGACCGTTCGTGCCGATTCCCAGCACCACCCATTGGCGAAGCATCCCTTCGCCAAGCCGTTCGCGCACCAGTTCGAGCCCGTTGCCCATGTTGCGGGAGACCTCGGCGTCGACTTGGATGCCGGGGAACGCGGCGTTCAGTCCGTTGCTGCTGGCGAGCATGACGGAGTCGCCTATGGCGGTGATCTCACCGCCGGATGGCATGGTGTGCTTGGGTTTGCGCGGCTGAGGCACGGCCGTTTTCGTCATGGTGCCGTTCAGTTCCCGCATGCGTTCGAGCTCCGCCGCCTGCTGTTCGAGCTGGATCTCGATCGAGGTTTTGGCGGGCGCGTCCTTGACGCCTTGCACGCATCCCGCGATCGATCCCGCCATCAGCAGCGCCACGATGACGGCACGGGCGATCTGCCGGTTCGTGAACCGTTTGCCCGGCCATAGCACGAACGCCGCGCCATATGCGCCGGCCGGCTGCTCAATCAGCTTCCATGACGCGGCCACGGCCACGGCGGTGAGGATCGCGGCGACGGCCCACACCCAAGGTCCGGGAGTGGGGATGAGTCGGGGGACGACGGCGAGGCTGAGCAGCCACATCGGCCAATGCCACAGGTAGATGCCGTACGAGTAGCGTCCGCATGCGGCCAATGGCTTGAACACCATAAGATCCTGCATCCACGAGTCCGTGGATATGGTGCCGGCGATCAGCAGCACCGCGAGCAGGCTGGCGATGATGATGCCGCCGCGGAAGGCGAATTCGTTCTGGTCGCCGGTGACGGCGAGCGCGATCAGCGCGATCAGACTGAGGAACGCCAGCATGGGGGCGAGAGCGCGCCATATCCGTGCGCCAAGACCGGGACGGGGCTCGCCGTCCGTTTCGGAGGGTTCGCCGTCTGTCGCGGAAGGTTCGCCGTCGTATGCGATGATCCATGCGAGCGCGACGCCGAGCATCAGTCCGCAGGCGTGGGTGTCGGTGCCGAAGTACACGCGGGTGGGATCGCCGCCGGGAGTGTAGAGCAGCCACATGGCCGTCGCGCTGGCCGCGGCGAGTCCGAGGGGGATCAGCAACGACAGCCGCGTGCGGCGGATCTTCCACATCACGCCGACGATCAGCGGCAGGACGAGCATGAACTGCATGAGCACGCCCACATACCATAGGTGGCGCATGATCTGCGGGCTCATTTGTTCGAAGTAGCTTTGTCCGTTGGCGATGGCGTACCAGTTGTAGCAGCCCAGGGCCGCGGTGATGATCTGGTCGCGGATGCCGACGAGCAGATCGCGGTCGACGAGCCAGGCGAGGGTGACGACGGCGGGCAGCATGAACAGCAGAGCCGGGTAGATGCGTGTGGCGCGGCGGGGCAGGTATCTGGCGAGGTCGAGACCTCTCCCCCGATTGAGGGCGCGCACCAGTCCCAACGCCGTAAGGAATCCGGATACGGTGAAGAACACGTCCACGCCGTAGAATCCACCGGGCAGCACGCTTTGCTTGCAGTGGTACAGCACGATGGCGATCAGGGCGAATCCCTTGATGCCGTCAAGCCCGACGAATCTCTGACTGCTCACGTCCACAATCCTCGTTCTTCCTATTCTCGCCCAAACCATGCAGAGCCTACACCACCGCCGCCACCTTATCATCCCTTCGGCGGACGAAAGCGTCGCTTTCGGAGAACATGCGTAGCGGAACATCATCCGAACGGACGGAGACGACGCGTATCATCGAGTAGGGGCACATGGGAGACCAAATCGGGTGCCGCATCGTCGCCATTGCCCCGATGATGGTCGTAAAGAGTGTATGGAGCAGCGCTGCTGCGCAATGCCTCCGATGCTAGGCTTGGGCTCGGGACGCAAGGAGGTCTGGTGTTATGGGGCAGATCGTCAGCCGTATCGTATTCATTGGGTGCATGGTGTTGGCGGTGGCGTGTGTCGTCTACGCCATGGCCGTGCTCGGCACGAATTCCGGCACCGGTTTCTGGATGGCTTGGCTGGCGTTCGCCGTGTTCTTCGCGCTGTTGGGGTTCAGTTTTCTGTTCCATTGGTGGGCGATGATGCCGAAGTTCGCGCGCAATGCGATCGTCGCGGTTTTGGTGTTGGGCGCGTTGTGCTTCGGTGTGGTGGAGGCGCGCATCATCGCCGCGATGAACACCACCGCCGCTGACGGACTCGACTATGTGATTGTGTTGGGCGCGCAGGTGCGTGAAAGCGGACCCAGCCGTGTGCTCAAGTACCGACTGAACACGGCGATCGACTATCTGAACGACAATCCTCAGACCATATGCGTCGTCTCCGGTGGGCAGGGCGCCAACGAACCGTTCCCCGAAGCGCAGGGCATGGCGGAATATCTCGAGGAACACGGCATCAGCGGCGAGCGCATCCTTGAGGAGAGCGAATCCACCACCACCGAGGAGAACATCCGATACAGCCTCGAACTGATCGATGAGGCGTCGGCTGACGGGGCCCCAGGCCCGGCGGACGCCTCCGTGGGGCTGGTCACCAATAATTTCCATATGTTCCGCGCGCTGCAGATCGCGCACGCCCAAGGACTGCCGCAGGCGCAGGGATTGCCGGCCGGTTCCCCTCCCGACATGCTGGTCAACAACATGGTGCGCGAGTTCTTCGCCGAGATCAAATTCCTTCTGCGCTCACTGGCCGGCTGACGGCCCGCTTCGCCGCCTTAGGCGGATTCAGATGACGATGCCGTTGCAGTGGTCGACCTCGTGTTGGATGATCTGCGCGGTCCAACCGGTGAAGGTGGCGTGGCGCGCACGCAGGCGACGGTCCTGATAGTCGACTTCGATGCGGCGGTAGCGTAGTGTGCGGCGTTCGCCGTCCAGAGACAGGCAGCCTTCCTCGGTGTCGAACGCGCCGTCGCAGGCGGTGATCACCGGATTGAACATCACGCTGACGCGCCCGTCCATCTCCTCGTCCACAAACGCGATGATCCGCTTATCCACGCCGATCATATTCGCCGCCATGCCGACGCAGCGCGACCGGTTGGCCTCCAGCGTATCCACCAGATCCCGCGCCACGGACTCATCGCCGGGGCCGGCCTCGGCGCACGGCATGCGCAGGAACGAACGGGAGGTCATAATCGGGCGCTGCATCACCACTCCTTGCCTTGACGACGGTCATGAATCAACCGTACGAAACGTGCACCGTCCCATGCTATCCCACCAAATGATGGAACGACATCCCACACCTCCGAACAATGAGGCATTGTAGGATCTCCCGCCGCGGTGTTTGGGGCGAATCAGGAACGGGGAACCAGCGTTTTCTTCGCAAGCTCCAGCACCACATCCGCGCCTTTGACGACCTGACTGCTATGCGTGACGACGATCACGCATTTGTTCTCCTCGTGCGCGCGCTTCTGAAGGATGGAGATGATCTCCGCCGCCATCTGCTCGTCCAGATTTCCGGTCGGTTCGTCCCCCAGGATCACCGGCGTATCGGCCGCCATCGCCCGCGCGATGGCCACTCGCTGCTGTTGGCCGCCGGATAATTGCAGCACGTTCCGTTTGGCCTCTTCCGCGCTGATTCCCAGCTTTTCCAGAACCTCGACTCCGGCTTTGGGCTGCACCAGACGCACGTTCTCCAACGCCGTCAGATAATCGATCAGATTGTAGCTTTGGAAAACCAACGACACGTGCTCTCTGCGATGCCGCTCGAATCCGCCCTGTGCGATGTCCTCTCCGCGGAACAGCACCTTTCCGGTGGTCGGTTCATCAAGTCCCGCCAGAAGCGACAGAAGCGTCGACTTTCCCGCGCCGGACTTTCCGACGATCGCATAGAATTTCCCCGGCTCAAAGGTCTGCGTCACATTGTTCAGAACCTGTTTCCCGCCTTCGTTGTGATAGCTGTACCCTACCTGCTGCAACTTCAACATATCGTCATCCTCCTAATCGATTTGCGTCAAAATCGTTTTCGCGTTTTTGGTCATGATTCCCAGAGCGGACACGACGAGGGACACCAATACCGTCCCGAGCCAAATGCCGATCGCTTCCAGAAAACATATCGGGTGAATTCCATAGCCCAACAGTTTCAACAGGCCCACGCTCACAATCAATGCCGGGAGAATCGCCATCCCCATCAGATAGAGCATCTCCACCGCAAGCTGCGCCACGATTCGGCCTTTTCCTCTTCCTATCGAAATGAGAATGCCGATCTCATACTTTCTCTCTCGAATTCGGAAAAACAACAGACACGACACGACGACGACGCTCATGACGACCAGGACCAGCACCATGATCTGGAGGAGGGACTGCATCGTACTGCTCGCCTCTTCCACGGCCTTGACCGTCTCGACTTGCGTCATGTCCACTTGAGTCGAAAAACGCTGCACGCCTTGCCCGGATTCCAAACGACTGCTGGACTCCTCATGTCGCATGGTCAGAACCGCGCTGAGCAAAACCATGATCGTGACCAGTATCGCCGCCACGACCACGGTTTTCTCCCGTTTCCTGGCAACATAGCACCAGGCTTGCCTCCATACCGTCATACACTTGTCTCCTTGCTGTATTCCGATATGAACGCTAACTTGCGTATATGAAACCTATATGAATTCCGAACCGTTTTTAAATTCATCCGAAAACACATGCCGTCCTCTTCCGCTTGGAAGGTATAGGGGATCTCCGAGAGCCTCAATCCTTCCCTTACCATATAGAGTCCGAGACCGTTCCCCTCCGCATGCGTATGCCTCGAATATTCCGGTCGGTAAAAGGCCTCAAAGATCTGTTCCAGCTCCTCCTCCTGAAGCGGCACGCAGGAATTGTAGATCCGCAGGTCGTCCCCCTCCAACGAGATCTCCACGCGTCCGCCATCGTCGCAGTATTTCACCGCATTGTCGATGAGATTTCCAAGTATGCAGTCGGCGAGCGTCTCGTTCATGGTGACGTTATAGCGTTCCGGAAGCTTAAGTTCCACCTCAAGCCCTTTCCGCTGGATCCGCATTTCCTGATCCTTCACCATGGAATGGAGCTTTCCCGTAATGGAAACGCGGCTCGTCTCCTGATAGATCTCCGACATTCTGGAGGTATCAAGAATCTCCTTCACCATGTCGGTAAGCTGATCCACCTGCTTGATCGCCTCTTCCAAGTACTTATCCCGATCCTGGTATTTCCCCACGCCCAAAAGCATGTTTTCCAGAAGAATCCGCTGCGCCGCCAGCGGCGTCTTCAGATCATGGGATGCGCTGCGGAGGAAATTCACCTTCATCTCCCTTGTTTCCTCCATCATGGCGAGCACCGGTCGGGTCACCTTTCTGGAATACAGCCATGAGAACGCGAACGATATCGCCAGCGACAGCAGAACCGTCACAGGAAGCACAAGACGCGTGATCCGTCCCGCCTCCTTCACCGGCGCCGTGCTTTCCATAACCTGGAACCGCACGGCCGTTCCGTCCGTCAGTTCTTCCTCCCCATGCGCGGTCAGGATCGTCTCGACCTCTCCGCTCCCCTGCACGGACAGCTCTTCTCCGGAGTCCAGAAAATCCAGAACGGCGATCGTCCCCTCCTGAAAGGACACCGTCTCACCATCGAATTCCGCAAGCACGCCCAGCTGGTTCCTCTTCGCATAGGTCCGGAGAAATTCCTCGCCCGTCTCCCGGTCGCTTGTCCGCAGCATCTCCCCTATGACCGCCACATCGCGGTCCAGTCCCGTCCGTATCTGCTGCGTGTAAAAGACCGGAAACAGGACGTAAAAAGCCAGATGCACCACCGCGATGATGCATCCGAACAGAAGCAGAACCCAAAGAAATGTTTTTCGAAACAGATCCTTGTACTTTTTCTCACTGGACTTTATATCCGACTCCCTTCACTGTCGTGATGCATTCCAGATGCAGTTTTTTCCTCAAATTTTTAATATAGACATCGATCACTCTGTCGAACGGCGCCTCCTCCACATCCCACAGCTGATCCAACATCTGCTGTCTGCTCAGCACCTGTCCTTTATGCTCCACCAGATATTTCAGCAGGCGGATCTCCTTCGGTTTCAGATCCGCCTCCTCACCCTGATACCAGGCTTGGAATCCATCGAAATCGACTTTCGCCTCTCCGCATGTCCACACGGATTCGGATTTACCGCTTCTGCGCAGCAGCGCCTCCACTCGTTTCTTCAAAATGAGCAGGGAGAACGGCTTGCTGATAAAGTCATCCGCCAGGGCGTCGAAGCTCACCACCTGGGTTTTCTCATCACTCATCGCCGTCAGGACCAGCACCGGCAAGCGGCTTGTTTTTCGAATCTCCTTCAGCATGGCGAGCCCGCCCATCCTCGGCATCATAATGTCGAGGATCACGAGATCCGGCTGGAATTTGCGAAAAACCTCCAGTCCTTCCATGCCGTCCGAGGCTTCCGCCACCTCATAGTCCTGGCTTTGCAGAAATTCGCTGATTCCCTCTCTGATCGGCGCCTCGTCTTCCACGATCAAAATTCTCATTCCGCGCTGCCCCTCTCTCAACTCATCTGCGTCAGAATCTCTTTCGGCTGCTTTCTTAGAATCGGTATGACGGAGACGGCGACCGCCACCATAATCACGACCAAACCGATCACGAAGAGAGCGATAACCTCCTCGTTTCCGATCATAACGTCAAGATGGTCTATCGTCTGCGCAGTGGCGGCCGATTCCAGATCCGCTCCCAGCATACCGCCAAGTCCGTTATTCAAGTTGGCCACACTTTCCTGGGATACCCGTTCCAGGAAAAACGCTCCGACCGACTTTGCGATCGCCTGCCCGCCGAAGTAGGACAGTCCCAGTCCCACCACTCCGATGAGCAACGTCTCGCACAACAGCTGTCCTGCGATTTTCCCCTTCGAGACGCCTATGGAGATCAGGATTCCCATCTCCTTTTTCCGTCCCTGCACCCACATGACGAGGAAGAAGGACAATACGACGATTCCGACGATAATGCTCCCGCCCAGCATCAGGCGGATCATCCTGCCCAGCGTCTCGACGGACTCGCCGAGCGCCACATAATCGCTTCCGTTTTGCGTCAATTCATAGGATTTCCAATCCACGTCCAGCTTCTTCGCTTTGTTCATGATCTCCGGTGTAGCGGAGACGCTCGATGTGTAGAAGGTCGCGTCCTGATAGATCTCCTCGCCCTCCTCATATGCATACAGCTGCTTGACCGTATCGAGATCGCTGAATACGGTGTTCTCGCACATCTCCTCCCGCATGGTCGGAGCTATCGGGTTGGTTCCCGAGAACAGTCCGACGATCTCCACGTCCACCGACCGTCCGGACTGGTTGTCGTTCTCCTGATCATATGCGCTGGGCGACAAGGTCAGCACGTCGCCGATATTCAACCCGTTTTGCTTGGCGAAGGTTTCGTGCACCAGCATCTTATTGCGGTCCCCTTCGCGCAGATGCCGCCCCTGTTCCAGCTTGAGAACGCCTCCTGTGAAATTCTTGTCCAGGGAGGAATCGTTTTCCCCGGTGAAGGCCAGCACCCGTTCGTATTCCTGTGACTCCGACCAGCCCGTCGCCCCGGAAAGCGGGACCAGCTTCGCGTTCTCCATGTCGGCGATGCCGTTCATCCGCTTCAGGCACTTCGTGACGCCCTCCACCTCGCAGATCGCGTCAATCGCCTGCGCCGGCACGGTGCCCTCGCCCCGGCTTGTGCCCAAGTTGTATTGCAGATTGTTGGAAATCGTGAATCCCGAGCCGATCCGTTCCAGCATCTGCTCCTCCGAGACCGCCGCCGCCTTTTGAATGGCCAGCGCGCTGATCAGCGACGTTCCCATCACGAACAGCACCAGAAGCAAAACCAACGTCTTGATCCTCTTCCTTGTGATATACAGCCACGCTCGTTTCACCATTGCCGCACTCCTTATACGCGTCCTTCTGCGGCATATCTCAACCTGATATCCGCACACACTGCACGCAGGCTATCCCGGCAATATGAAACGTATATGAAACGTCAGCGGCGTTTTCTCCCGCCCTGATTCCTGTTCCCGACCGCGCGTTTGTTCCGATTAAGACAACCCCACTACAGCCAGTTGTCCGCACATCCGATCGCCCACAGCGGAACGTTCCTCATCCAGCCCTCGTCACGGAAACCAGCGAGGCTAAACCTGCGGCATCGCATATCCTCGTACTTTTTGGCAAAAGCGCGAAGGCTCTTGGAATGGAGGTTTTCCTCGGCCTTGACCTCGATGGGATACACGGCACCATCGGACTGAGTCAGGAAGTCAATCTCACCGCTCGAGTTTTCTGCCGACCAGTAAAACACTCTGAGGCCCAACGCCACGAGCTGCTGGCACACGTACTGCTCCGTCAAGGCGCCTTTGAACTCCGTGTAGACCCGATCACCTTCGAGCACCGTCTCGGGCGCAAGACCACTCATCGCTCCCAGAAGTCCCACATCGACAAGAAACACCTTAAACGCCTTACTGTCGGTATACGCGGAAAGCGGGAGCCCCGGCTTGTCGACACGAGGAGCCTTGGTGATGAGCCCCGCTTGGGCGAGCCAGACAAGCACCTCCTCGAAGTCGCTCGCGCGGGCCCCTTTGCGCACTTGTCCGAAGACGAACTTCTTGTTCTCTTGAGAAAGGTGACGCGGGATTGACTCCCAGACGAGCATCATACGCGGTAGGAGCCTCGCAGGGACGTGCTTCGCGAAGTCACGTTCATAATCGGCAAGGATCTGGCTCTGCAGAATACGCACTTCACGGTAGTCACCGTTTTCCGCGAACACCGAGACCACGCCGGGCATTCCACCGACGACATAGTAGCGTTTGAGAATCTCGGAGATTCGGTCCTTGAAGGGGTTCATGAGGATGGTATCCCCCGAGCGCACAAGGTCAACGAAACGCCCCTCCCCCGTCGCTTCCATGAATTCGAGAAGCGTCATGGGGCCAAGATCGAACGTATCCACCTTACCCACAGGAAAGCCGGTACCCTCGTTCGCGGAAATGCCCAAAAGTGACCCAGCAGCCGCCACGGCATATTCCGACGCATCCTCGCAGAAGTACTTGAGCGATGTTATGGCCTTGGGGCACGACTGGATCTCATCGAGGACGATAAGCGTCTTATTCGGCTGAATGTCGACATTAAGCTGGAGTGAAAGCGACGAGATGATGCGACGCACGTCGAAATCGGGATCAAAATAGCTTCGGGCAAGCGCGTCGTTATCGAGACTCACGTAGGCGACGTTCTCGAAACACTCCGATCCGAAGCGCTTGAGCAGCCACGTCTTGCCCACCTGACGCGCGCCATTCAGGATAAGGGGTTTCCGGCGCGGACTGTCCTTCCAACCGACAAGCTCCTGCATAAGGGATCGCTCCATACCGCACTCCTCTCAATATGAAAACACGTCCTTATTATAGGAATAAATCACATTAATAAGGACGTATTTTTGTATTTCTCCACATTTTTCAGGCGGAGTTCATTGTCGTTCAATGACGGAAATCACCTCGGCCGTGGTTGCCCTTTCTTCTCTACTTGTACCGCAACATGTCAGAGGCACCCGCTGTTACGGCACAGATATACTCGACGGACAATAGTATAGGGGTGTCCGCTTCCCCATCGGGAAATCTAGAGCGAATGGGCAGCTTTTTTAAAGAGAAGTCTCGCTTAACAGAAGACACGAACGCAGGCGGACGATTCTGATCATAAAAGAAGGACCGTTCCCGTCTTCCCCGAATAAGGCGCATCACTCCACGCCTCTTAATCTTTCTATTTGCCACAGCCTTTCCTGCCTGACGGCATTGACATTACCTGGGAACAGAAGATTGATTACTTTTATTGCGTAATCCGAAGCCGCCAATGCATGTTCTGGCATATGCCCAGTAGCGACAGCGTATCCCACCACCCGCAATGCCGTCCGAACAACCACATCCTGACCGTTCTTCGCCAACAGGTGTATTTGAAATCCTACCTGCCTCACATCATGCATATGAGCCTTACCGTTCGCCAGTTCTCATTAGCGGAGTACCCGTTTTAATAACCGGATTATTTATGTCGTTGTAGTCGACGGTCACCAATATATGCGTTGCCAGTGCAAGGGCGTATTTACATAGTTTCACTTGAGAGGATCCCTCGTATTCATCGTCCAACATTTCACGGAGCTCAATATCGTCCGAAATCTTGATTTTCGCTCTGGTTGTCACGTCAGCCTCGCCCTCTATCCCAAGGTTTGAAATCATATAAAGCGGGAGCTCCCTCATCTCAAACATGCTCTGCCGGGATGGGAACCGCGCCACTTGAACTCGACATTTAAACCCTCATCTACTCGGATATATTTTCAAGCGTACCTTCCAACGGACGTTCCGTTTTATTCTGGACACTATCTGGCCGCGCTATCACCCTGTCCAGATTATGGCCAGAATAGCTTCTGGATACGTCCGATTCACCAAGGATCGTAAGTCAAAGGAACGAGAGAAATCACAAGAAAGGCTCTGAAAGAGACGTTTCGTCAAGACGAGACAACGATTCCTTCTCACAAGCCCCACGTATACAAAATCAACGATCAGAGAATAATGACAATGAAGCTGGGTAAGCTAGTCGCAACGGCTACGCGAAGGAATCCCATGGCAGGCAGTCAAGGCAAGGTTATCCAGATAATCAACAATCTCGAACTCGATGAGTCGTATTTCAGACAAATTGATGTCGTTCAACTTGTGATGAACCCCTTTTGCGATACATGGACGACCGTGTATCAGATCAAGAAGGATTTATATTCCAACCCAGCCATATTCTCGTGTCTGGCAAACACTGAGCTTGAGAATACAATTCTCGAAGGAACCGACTGGCTTCGTCATGCCAGCGACTTCAGCCCCGGATTTTACATAACGGGCAACAACACCTACTACGAAAACGGTATGGAAGACGACTATGATTTCCTCGTCAAAGAAATCTACTTCCACGTTCTGGAAAGCAAACAACTTCATATAAGTCAAGAGTTCGTTTTTCTGTTCAATCTGTTTCGCGAAGAAGATGGTTGCTATTATGCACTCGATGAAAGTGGGCGCAAAGAGAAGGTCGTCGACGTCGATGGAGATACAGTCAGATTCAAAACAAGCTATCTCATGCGCTACATAGCGGCGAGACAGGTGCTTTATGTGCAATTCGTCGACTCCAGGCGTTCCTCAAAGCCAAGCTACCCCATGAACGCTGAACATATTTGCAGCGAAAGCCGTCAATGCGACTCAACCCATTATGAAATAAGCTATCAAAGCACAAAAGAGCGCGACTACCTGTTTTCAATGCTATATGCCCGCAGCGTCGTGCGCCCTGGGGATGTCAGTACTTGTAAGATTTGGCCTTATGATAAGGAAATCACCGAGCATTTCCCTGAGTTTGCGATTAGGGAGCTTCCCGATGGGACCCTCGAGCGATTCTCCTGCGACCCCAGCAAGCTTGCAAACTATTTCGGTGCAAATCCCGATGCACCGCAGTACCTGACACCAGTGTACTTTAGCCCCGACGTGCTCAATCGTTATCGAGACGATCCACATTATAAGGTGACAGAGCGTCGTCTCTCATGCGGAACACAGTGGGGAGTTGAGATAGACAACGTCATTCCCGAGCGCGTCATGGTCTACCTCGGAGACCTTGGGAGGGACCTGCCCGCAAAAGAGAGAGCGTACTTCTTGGCTCACGAGATCTCGCCGGCCGGGCAACATGCGTCTGAGACGGCATTGGCACAAGACATCCTCGGCTCATTCAATGCCCCCATGGGCCCCATCACCGCATTCCTCGACGCACGCTGCAAACTGAACGATGCTTGGGCAGCAAGATTCAATCACCCGCTATACCGCCCATTTCATGACGACGAAGATGACATGGAGAAACTCATTCGGATCCCAGCAGGCAACAGCAGACAGGAATTCGACACCGTTATCCTCAACCTAACCAAGTATTGCATCGACTACATTGACGAGTCTGTCTTAGTCAGCTCGGGAAAACCGGGTGGAATCAACAAGCTCGAGGCGACGTTACTCGAATCGGGGCTCCACGCCGATATCAAACCTCTCCGAGATCTGCAAGAGATCCGATCAGCTTGCATGGCTCATGCCAAAGGGAAAAAGTACGAAAGAATCAAAGGAACTCTCCTGACAGGTAATTACCCAAAAGATATCGCGCGAATAATTGAACGCTTGACTACCATGATGGACTGCCTATCCTCTGGCCTCGATAGCACACCGGCAAGTCCCAACCTTTCTTAAGCAGTGCCCCACGTCTGCAAGCGGAATGGCATACCGAGTATGAACGAATCACAAGAATCCGAATCTTCATCGAACAAAAGGACTGCGCAAAACTGTTAGCGCAGTCCTTTTGAATGACAATCCGCCAATATACGGAAGCACGAACGTATGTTCGTCACTCCCACTCGATGGTTGCCGGGGGCTTGGAGGTGCAGTCCAGCACGACGCGGTTGATCTGGCGGCATTCGTTGGTGATGCGCGTGGAGATCGCGGCGAGCACGTCGTAGGGCAGACGCGACCAGTCGGCGGTCATCGCGTCCTCGGAGCTGACGGGGCGCAGCACGATCGGCGAGCCGTAGGTGCGTTCGTCGCCCTGCACGCCGACGGAGTGGACGTCCGCCAGCAGCACGACCGGGCACTGCCAGATGTCGCGGTCGAGACCGGCCTTGGAAAGCTCCTCGCGGGCGATGGCGTCGGCCTCGCGCAACAGGTCGAGACGTTCCTTGGTGACCTCGCCGATGATGCGGATGCCCAGGCCCGGGCCGGGGAACGGCTGACGCCAGACCATCTCGTCGGGCAGGCCGAGTTCGGTGCCGATGGCGCGCACCTCGTCCTTGAAGAGGGTGCGCAGCGGCTCGACGAGTTCGAACTTGAGATCGTCGGGCAGGCCGCCGACGTTGTGGTGGCTTTTGATGTTGGCCGCGCCGTCGCCGCCGCCGGATTCGACGACGTCCGGGTAGAGGGTGCCCTGCACGAGGAACTTGACCTCTTTGCCGCTCTCCCCCGCCTCGGCGATGACCTGACGCTGCGCCTTCTCGAAGGTGCGGATGAACTTCTCGCCGATGATCTTGCGCTTGCGCTCGGGCTCGGAGACGCCCTTCAACGCCTCGAGGAAGTCGTCGGCCGCGTCGACGGCGATGAGCTTGATGCCGGTGGCCTCGACGAAGTCGTGCTTGACCTGCTCGACCTCGCCCTTGCGCAGCAGGCCATGGTCCACGAACACGCAGGTGAGCTGGTCGCCGATGGCCTTGTGCACGAGGGCGGCGGCCACGGCGGAGTCGACGCCGCCGCTCAGGCCGCAGATGACCTGGGCATCGCCGACCTGGGCGCGGATCTTGGCGACCTGGTCCTCGATGATGCTGGAGGCGTCCCAATCGTCGCCCAATCCGGCACATTCGTGCAGGAAGGTCTCGATGAGCTTCTGGCCGAGCGGGGTGTGCTTGACCTCCGGATGCCATTGCACGCCGTAGAGTTTGCGGGCGGGGTCCTGCATGGCGGCGACGGGCGCGCCCTCGGTGTGGGCGAGCACCTCGAAGCCTTCGGGGGCCTGCTTGACGGCCACGCCGTGGCTCATCCACGTGTTCTGGTCGGCCGGGGACCCGGCGAGCAGACCGTCGGCCTTGTCGATGGCGGTCGGGGTCTTGCCGTATTCGCCGAGGGCGGCCTTGTCGACGTCGCCGCCGAGCTCGTGGGCCATGACCTGGAAGCCGTAGCAGATGCCGAGCACGGGAACGCCGGCGTCGAACACCTTCCTGTCGATGGTCGGCGCGCCGGGCTCGAACACGGAGGCCGGGCCGCCGGACAGGATGATCGCCTTCGGATCCTTGGCCAGCATCTCGTCGACGGGCATGGAGTGTGGCACCAGCTCAGAGTAGACGTTCGCCTCGCGCACGCGGCGGGCGATGAGCTGGGCGTACTGGGCGCCGAAGTCGACGACGAGCACAGGACCGTTTGCCATTGGTATTCCCCTAACGTTCATCGGGATGGTTCTTAAGGTGTAACCCAACGATTATCGTCGGCCAACACGACAAGGCGATAAAAGGCGACGCGCGTGTTCGCAAAACGAACAATACCCATACGAGCCGCACCACAACACGCCGAATCTTCACATCTCGAAACGAACGTGAACAAACGCGTTCGACAGCTTGTTTTCGTTGCTATAGAGCCATTTCTCCACTCTTCAGGGCAAAAACCAATATGGACAATCATCCGCTCGAATCGCACAAAATGCGCAGAAAGCGCAACATTTTCGAACACACACGCAAAAAAACTGCCAAAAGTCGTGTTGTCCCCGTACGATTGGGAGCGATTGGGAGTGAGAATCCGCGAAACCACACGGTTTCAGGGCTCGCAACCGAACCATAATAACCAACAGCACTACACAGTGCAGGAGTACAGGAGTACACATGACGAATCCTGTTATTGGCACCCCCTGGAAGAAGCTGGACACCCCGGTTTCCGAGGAAGCCCTGGAAGGCGTTGACAAGTACTGGCGCGCCTCGAACTATCTGTCCATCGGCCAGATCTACCTTCGCAGCAACCCGCTGATGAAGGAGCCCTTCACCCGCGAAGACGTCAAGCACCGTCTCGTCGGCCACTGGGGCACCACCCCGGGTCTGAACTTCCTCATCGGCCACATCAACCGCCTCATCGCCGACCACGGCCAGAACACCGTGATCATCATGGGCCCGGGCCACGGCGGCCCGGCGGGTACGTCGCAGTCCTACCTCGACGGCACCTACACGGAGACCTTCCCGAAGATCACCAAGGATGAGGCTGGCCTGCAGAAGTTCTTCCGCCAGTTCTCCTACCCGGGCGGCATCCCCTCCCACTACGCTCCGGAGACCCCGGGCTCCATCCACGAGGGTGGCGAGCTGGGCTACGCCCTGTCCCACGCCTACGGCGCCGTGATGAACAACCCGTCCCTCTTCGTGCCCGCCATCGTCGGCGACGGCGAGGCCGAGACCGGCCCGCTGGCCACCGGCTGGCAGTCCAACAAGCTCGTGAACCCGCGCACCGACGGTATCGTGCTGCCGATCCTGCACCTCAACGGCTACAAGATCGCCAACCCGACCCTGCTGGCCCGCATCTCCGACGAGGAGCTCCACGAGTTCTTCCACGGCATGGGTTACGAGCCCTACGAGTTCGTCGCCGGCTTCGACGATGAGGATCACATGTCGATCCACCGTCGCTTCGCCGAGCTGTTCGAGACCGTCTTCGACGAGATCTGCGACATCAAGGCCGCGGCCCAGACCGACGACATGCATCGTCCGTTCTACCCGATGATCATCTTCCGCACCCCGAAGGGCTGGACCTGCCCGAAGTACATCGACGGCAAGAAGACCGAGGGCTCCTGGCGTTCGCACCAGGTGCCGCTGGCTTCCGCCCGCGATACCGAGGCCCACTTCGAGGTCCTCAAGAACTGGCTCGAGTCCTACAAGCCGGAAGAGCTGTTCGACGCCAACGGCGCCGTGAAGGCCGACGTGACCGCCTTCATGCCGGAGGGCGAGCTGCGTATCGGTGCCAACCCGAACGCCAACGGCGGCGTGATCCGCAAGGATCTGGTCCTGCCTGAGCTCGACGCCTACGAGGTCAAGGAAGTCAAGGAGTTCGGCCACGGCTGGGGCCAGCTCGAGGCCACCCGTCGTCTGGGCACCTACACCCGCGACATCATCAAGAACAACCCGGACGACTTCCGCATCTTCGGACCGGACGAGACCGCTTCCAACCGTCTGCAGGCCGCCTATGAGGTGACCAACAAGCAGTGGGACGCCGGCTACCTCTCCGAGCTGGTCGACGAGCACATGGCCGTCACCGGCCAGGTCACCGAGCAGCTGTCCGAGCATCAGATGGAAGGCTTCCTCGAGGCCTACCTGCTCACCGGCCGTCACGGCATCTGGAGCTCCTACGAGTCCTTCGTGCACGTGATCGACTCCATGCTCAACCAGCACGCCAAGTGGCTCGAGGCCACCGTCCGCGAGATCCCGTGGCGCAAGCCGATCTCCTCGATGAACCTGCTGGTCTCCTCGCACGTGTGGCGTCAGGATCACAACGGCTTCTCGCACCAGGATCCGGGCGTGACCTCCGTGCTGCTGAACAAGTGCTTCAACAACGACCACGTCATCGGCATCTACTTCCCGGTGGATTCCAACATGCTGCTGGCCGTCGCCGAGAAGTGCTACAAGTCCACCAACATGATCAACGCGATCATCGCCGGCAAGCAGCCGGCCGCCACCTGGCTGACCCTGGACGAGGCCCGTGAGGAGCTCGCCAAGGGTGCCGCCGAGTGGAAGTGGGCCTCCACCGTCGCCTCCAACGACGAAGCCGAGATCGTTCTTGCCTCCGCCGGCGATGTCCCCGCTCAGGAGATCATGGCCGCCGCCGACAAGCTCAACGAGCTGGGCGTCAAGTTCAAGGTCGTCAACGTGGTGGACCTCATCAAGCTGCAGTCCGCCAAGGAGAACGACGAGGCCCTGTCCGACGAGGAGTTCGCCGAGATCTTCACCGCCGACAAGCCGGTCCTGTTCGCGTACCACTCCTACGCCCGCGACGTGCGCGGCCTGATCTACGATCGTCCGAACCACGACAACTTCAATGTCCACGGCTACGAGGAGCAGGGCTCCACCACCACGCCGTACGACATGGTTCGCGTGAACAACATCGATCGTTACGAACTGGTCGCCGAGGCTCTGCGCATGATCGACGCCGAGAAGTACGCCGCCAAGATCGACGAGCTTGAGGCCTTCCGTCAGGAAGCCTTCGAGTTCGCGGTCGAGAAGGGCTACGACCACCCGGATTACACCGACTGGGTGTACTCCGACGTGAAGACCGACAAGCAGGGCGCCGTCACCGCCACCGCCGCCACCGCCGGCGACAACGAGTGATCCGCTCCAGCTGACTTCGGTTAAGCGATAGGAAAAGGCCTTCCGGAAATATTTCCGGAAGGCCTTTTCCTATGAACTGTGACGCAGCACACACCGCAACTCATGGCGACACCCAGCGCGCGCGAACACGCGCGGTCTACAATGACAAGTGGTGTGAGCAAAGCGGTCACACAGAAGTTCGCAACAGAGGAGACAAAACGTGAGTCTTACCAGCGTCACCATCATCAGCCCCGAAGCCGCCAACGGCCGCAACGTCGTCGCCCTCGGCGTCGTCAACGCCCTGGCCTCGGCCAAGAAGACCGGCGTGTTCCGCCCGGCCGTGTGCAAGAAGGAGACCTTCACCGACACGCTGCTCGCCGCCGCCAACGCGGGGCAGTCCCGTGAGCAGGCCGTCGGCGTGTGCCCGAAGCGCGCCCGCGCCGACAAGGATGGTTCCCGTGCCGACATCGTCGCCGCGTACGAGACCGCCGTGGCCGGGTCCGACGCCGAGGCGATGGTGATCGTCGGCACCGACAAGTCCCCCATCAACGATCCCGATCTGTTCGCGTTCAACGCCGACGTGGCCGCCGATCTCAAGTCTCCCGTGTTCCTCGCCGTGTGCACCATCAACCGCACGCCCGAGCAGGTCAAGGCCACCGTCGACGCCTGCGTCGCCACCGTCGAGAAGGCCGGCACCAAGGTGCTCGGTCTGTTCATCACCGGTGCCGAATCCGACCAGGTCGCGCCGCTCAAGGAGGCCCTCGCCGGCGATGTTCCGGTGTGGGTGATGCCGAAGGTCGATTTCGACGAGGAAGGCGCGGCCGAAAAGGCCTCCGCCGCGTTCGCAGAGAACGCGCCCGCCGCCGAGGTGCTCGCCGCCCTCGACGCCGACTTCGACGCTCCCCTCACCCCGTACGCCTTCCAGTACAGCCTGCTGGGCAAAGCCAAGGCCGACAAGAAGACCATCGTGCTGCCCGAAGGCGAAGAGGACCGCATCATCAAGGCCGCCGATTATCTGCTCGAACGCGATATCGTGGACCTGATCATCGTGGGAGACAAGGACTCCATCCTCGCCCGCGGCGCCGAACTCGGGCTGAGCAGCCTCGACAAGGCCGTCTTCCAGGCCATGGACGACGAGGAGGTGCTGCAGCCGATGGTCGCCAAACTGTGCGAGCTGCGCGCCAAGAAGGGCATGACCGAGGAGCAGGCCCGCAAGACCCTGACCGACGCCAGCTACTTCGGCACCATGCTGGTGGTGCTCGGCAAGGCCGACGGTCTGGTCTCCGGCTCGATCAACTCCACCGCCAACACCGTGCGTCCCGCCCTGCAGGTCATCAAGACCAAGCCCGGCCAGTCGCTCGTCTCCGGCGCGTTCCTCATGTGCTTCAAGGACCATGTGGCCGTGTTCGCCGACTGCGCGATCAACCTCAACCCGAACGCCGAACAGCTGGCCGACATCGCCATCCAGTCCGCCGAGACGGCCGCCGCGTTCGGCATCGAGCCGAAGGTCGGCATGCTCTCCTACTCCACGCTCGGCTCCGGCAAGGGTCCGGATGTGGACATCGTCGAGGAGGCCACCGCCATCGTCAAGCAGAAGGCGCCCGAACTCGCCGTCGTCGGCTCCATCCAGTTCGACGCCGCCTGGTCCCCCACCGTCGCCGCATCCAAGGCCAAGGGCAACGACGTGGCCGGTCATGTGAACGTGTTCGTGTTCCCCGACCTGTGCGCGGGCAACATCGGATACAAGGCCGTGCAGCGCTCCTCCGGCGCCGTCGCCGTCGGACCGGTGCTGCAGGGTCTCAATCGCCCGGTGAACGATCTGTCGCGTGGCGCCCTCGTCCAGGACATCATCAACACCGTCGCCCTGACCGCCATCGAAGCGCAGTAATACGTTGACCGTGGGTGGCGGAGCGTGTCTTTCGCCCGACACGCTCCGGGCTGAGCCGTTAAGCCGGCAGTCCGGTGGACTGCCGGTAGGCGAGGGGAGCAGCTGTGCTGCGACGAAGATGCGAAGCATCTTGGCCAAGTCTTTACGGTCGGGCGAAAGACACGCTCCGCCACCCACTCGAAACGTATGAAAAAGAAAGAAATGTAGTAAGCAAAGAGTAGTCTGGGACATGGTAATCCGTGTTCCAGCGGAAATCACACATCACAATTTGGAGGATGCCCACAATGGCGAAAACCGTCCTTGTCATCAATTCCGGCTCCAGCTCGATCAAGTACCAGCTGGTTGACCTCGAGACCGGCGAAGGTCTCGCTTCCGGCCTCGTCGAGAAGATCGGCGAACCGGTCGACGGCCACTACAAGCACGAGTACAACGGCGAGAAGCACGAGCTCGAGGAGCCGATCCACGATCACGAGCAGGGTCTCAAGCGCGTGCTCGGCTTCTTCGACGAGTATGGCCCAAACCTGGGCGAGGCCGGCATCGTCGCCGTCGGCCACCGTGTGGTGCAGGGCGGTTCCATCTTCCCGGATCCGGCCCTCGTGACCGACAAGACCATCAACCAGGTCAAGGATCTGGCCGTGCTGGCCCCGCTGCACAACGGCCCCGAGGCCAAGGGCGCCGAGGTCATGCGCGCCCTCCTGCCCGAGGTTCCGCAGGTCTTCGTGTTCGATTCCTCCTTCTTCTTCCAGCTGCCCAAGGCCGCCAGCACCTACGCGCTGAACAAGGAGATCGCCGACCGCTACCACATCCGCCGCTACGGCGCCCACGGCACCTCCCACGAGTTCATCTCCTCCGTGGTGCCCGACATCGTCGGCAAGCCGGCCGAGGGTCTCAAGCAGATCGTGCTGCACATCGGCAACGGCGCCTCCGCCTCCGCCGAGGTCTCCGGCAAGCCGGTCGAGACCTCCATGGGTCTGACCCCGCTCGAGGGCCTGATGATGGGCGGCCGCACCGGCGACATCGACCCGGCCGTGGTGTTCCACCTGATCCGCAACGCCCACATGAACGTGGACGAGCTCGACGCCCTGTTCAACAAGCGCTCCGGCATGATGGGCATGACCGGCTACGGCGATCTGCGCGAAGTGCATCGCGAGATCGAAGAGGGCAACGAGGACGCCAAGCTGGCCCTCGACGTCTACGTGCACCGCATCGTCGGCTACATCGGCAACTACACCGCCCAGATGGGCGGCGTGGACGTGATCACCTTCACCGCCGGCGTCGGCGAGAACGACGACATCGTACGCGCCCGCGTGTGCGAGAAGCTCGCCCCGTTCGGCGTGAAGCTGGATCTGGAGAAGAACGCGACCCGTTCCAAGGAGCCGCGCATCATCTCCACTCCGGATTCCTCCATCGTCATCGCCGTGATCCCGACCAACGAGGAGCTGGCCATCGCCCGCAAGTCCGCCGCCATCGCGGAAGCCGGCGAGGACACCTACGGCAACAAGACCGCCTGATCGGTCCGCGCTGACGCACGCTGATCGTTAGCAATACAGGGAGGCCTCCCACTCTCACGAGTGCGGGAGGCCTCCCTGTATTGATTTCATACCCCTATCGGGTGAAAACGAGTTTGGTGTGTCGGCTTCGCCCAGTCAAGGCGATTTCGCACACCAAATTCAGGAATCAATCGTTTTATCTGCGTAAGACCTGACAGCCAGGCACACCAAACTCATTTCCTTGAGGTCGGCAGTGGTTTTCAGCCCAGCAGCGCGTTCCACATACCCACGAAATCGGGCAGTGTTTTGCGCGTGGTGGCCACATCCCGCACTTCGATGCCGGGGATACGCAGGCCCAGCATCGCGGCGAAGGTGGCCATGCGATGATCGGCGTAGGTTTCCATAACCGCCGCGTGCATCTCGTCGGGCGAGACCGGCGTGATCTCCAATCCTTGCTCCAGCTCGCGCGCTGTGCCGCCCACGCGGGTGATCTCGTTGACCAGAGCCTCCAAACGGTTGGTCTCATGACCGCGCAGATGCGCGATGCCGAGCATGCGCGTCGGAGCGTCGGCGAACACGAGAATCGCGGCCAGCGAAGGCGCGATCTCCCCCGCCGCGGTCAGATCGAAATCTCCCAGACCATGGATCGTACCGGTGGAGGTCACTTCGCAGTACCGCACGCCATCTTCCTCGGGGAACGACACCTGAGCGCCCATGCGTTCGAGATATCCCGGCAGCAGGCCGCCCGGCTGGGTGGTTTCCTCAGGCCAGTTCGGCACCCGCACCGTGCCCCCGGCGATCAGCGCCGCACCGAGGAAAGGCACCGCATTCGATAGGTCGGGTTCCACCACCACCGTATCCGGCAGCTGCACGGTTCCGGGAGCGACCTTCCATACGCGTGCGGTCTCGTCGGCCGAGACATCCACGCCGGACGCGGCCAAATCGGCCACCGTCATGCGGATATGCGGCAGGCTTGGCGTCTTCTCCCCCGTATGATGCAGCTCCAACCCGCCCGGCACACGCGAGCCGACCAGCAGCAGACCGGAGATGAACTGCGAGGAACCGGACGAGTCGATGGACACGGTCCGGGCCGTCGTTGCGTCCGCTACTTCCATCTCCGAAGAATCGGGCGGAGTGATGGTGAACGGCAGACGGCCATGCTCGCCATGGTAGGTCACTTTCGCACCCAACTGCTCCAAACCATCCAACACCGGCTGCATGGGACGCGCATACGCCTGCCCGTCGCCGTCGAAACGCACCAGACCATCCGCGAACAGCGCCAGACCGGGCACGAAACGCATCACAGTGCCGGCCAATCCGCAGAACACGTCGACGTCGCCGTGGAAAAGTCCCGTATCGGGCGGGGCCACGCGCACGGTGGTCGGATCATCCGCGTCGGCCTCGCAACGCACGCCCAGCGTTTCCAGAGCGGCGATCATCAGATCGGTGTCGCGTGAACGCAGCAGCCCGCGCAGGGTCACAGGGCGCGTTCCCAACGCCGCGAGGATGAGGTAGCGGTTCGACAGGGATTTGCTGCCGGGAATGGTGACGGTGGCCTGCAATGCTCGCGTGGGATGCGGCGCGGGCCACAGGTCTGCGGCGATATGAGGGGAAGTCTCGTTGCTCGTCATCTCGATATGGTCCTCCGTCGTGGGATCGCGGTTTGTGTCGTCGGTCGGGCGGTCGACCCGCCGTCATGCGCTCTTTTCCTGATATTTGTCGCCCAGCAGGGTGTTCAGCTCCTGCAGCATCTCCATGGGGTTCACATTCTCCACGGCCTGTTGCAGATCGACCTGGAAATCGTTCAACGCGCCGTATCCGGTGTCAAGGTCGATCAGTTGGTCCGCCAGCGCGGAAAGTTCCTGATATTCGGCGCTGGTCGCCGTGGAGAAATCGCCGATCGTTCGCATCTGGTTGATGATCGAGGTCATCTGATCCAGATTCTGCACGGTGGTGGACGCGTATTCCTGAAGAACGGACGCTTCGGATTGCGTCAGAGCCTCCACATTCGACCGGCAGTTCGCGATATAGGTCTCATACTGCTCGTAATAATCCGAATCCCCCTCGGCGACCGTCGGCGTCTCCACGCATACCGCGGAGGACTGCGCCAGCGTGCCGGCGGAATCGGCGAGCGCGTTCATCAGCTTGACGTATTGCTTGGCCTGGCGTTGGAAATTGGCGTAGGCGCTGGCCACGTCCTGATCGCTCATCGCGCGGGCGTCGGCGAAGTCGTCCACCTGCTCGTCGAAGGTCTTCACCGTCGAGGTCAGCTCAGTGGCGTCGACCGTGGTCGGATCGATCTCGTTGCTGTACAGGAACGAATACGCGTTGGTGAACGCGGTCGAGGTCTCCACGTAGCTTTCGCTCATCGTTGACGTCAGTTGCGACGCCTGCGCGTAATGCGCCGCACGCACGGAGCTGAACGGCCGCACCACCATGACGAACACCAGCGCCGCGATCACCACGATGGCCGCGGGCACGACGAAAACCGGCCATTTCAATGGTCGCTTCGGCAGGGGTCTCGGCGCGACGAGTCGGTCAAAAGACGCGGGCATGACCGGATTGGCGAACAACTCCTCGATATCCGCCTCGCTGATCAGCTCGTCCTGCTTGCCGTATCGCACATCACCCTCCCTGATTCGACACTCGCATACGTAATCTTTAGGCTGTTTTCCTTGAAAACACGCCGTTATTCACTATAACGCATCCTCCATGAATCCACTGGGGTGTCGCGGTATGTGGATGGCGGAAAGTCATCGGTCGGAGGCGATGCGCGACTCGACGGCTTCGATGGCGTCGACGCCGTCCGGCTCGTTGAGTCCGCCATCCAAGGCCTGCGCGTGCAACAGCTGCGCTTGGACGCGGTCGGCCTCGATGGCGGCGATCTGCCGCGAGAACACGATGAACCAGCCGAGGAACAGCATGCCCGCCACGGCTTCGACGTTGGTGAGCGTGTCGTGCCCCATGATCATGTTGGCCCACAGTCCCGCGCATACGAGCAGACTCAGGTCGGAGACCACGGCCATCGCCTTCGACAGGCGTGGCGCCAGCCATGGCAGCAGCAGGAACAGCACCAGCATCAGCACGGGCAGACCTTTGGCGAAGAAGTTATGAATCGTTTTATGCGGTGTGTAGCGAAACACGCCGATGCCGATGAACGCCAGTCCGGAGAGCGTGAGCAGCACCGACAGGATGACGATGCGCACGCGGAAATGCTTGATCTCCCAGACGGGTTTGCCGTCCGCGTCGCGGTGGTGGCGCTGGTGCCACATGCGTTGCAGACGTTCGGTGGTGATGAGTTCGGAGACGGCGAAGTAGCTGACGATGATCACGCAGGTGCCGGCGAGCATCAATGTGGAGTTGAACATGCGCGCGGCGAAGGTGGTGCTGTCCCCCAGCCGGGAGAAATTCCAGTAGTACCATTCCGGATCGTCGGTGGTCAGTCCGGCCGTGCATACGCCGGAGATCACGAAGAACGGCAGCAGCGAGGCGATGGTTTTCGCGTTCATCAGCTCCGCCTGCACGAAGGTCATGTAGCCGACCACGCCGGAGAATCCCGCGCATGCGGCGGGCAGGTAGCCGGCGAACATCGTGACTCCCATCATCTCGTTCACCGCGTTGATCAGCGCGAAGGACGAGAGGAAAATCGTCGCCGCGTACACGACGGACAGCGCGAGGATCTCGAACACCCGGCGGATCGGCGTGAACCAGCCGTTCTTCAGACTCCAGGAATGCGATTGGCGCGCGTATCCGACGCAGAAGGAGATGACGCCGCAGGCCGCGACGATGCCCGAACACACCATGAACCGGCGTTGCGTGACCTGCCAGATGGCCGGCGCATAGGAGAGATAGATGTTCATCGCCGCGTAGGAGGCCACCGCGCAGATCAGAAAGGAGATGAGGCCCGCGGTTTCGACGCGCTGATGACGGCCCATGCTTCCTCTCCTTTCCGCATACGGGTGGTGACGGTCGTCCATTGTACCCGTGTCCTCGTCCAAACATCCGCTACAATGGTTCCTTGTGCCGTACGTGGTGCGGCACGAACGGGCTGTGGCGCAGTTTGGTAGCGCGCCTGCTTTGGGAGCAGGATGTCGCAGGTTCAAATCCTGTCAGCCCGACCGAAACCGTTGGAATTCCAACGTTTCTGGCTTTCTGTTTCTTCGGGTTTCCGTCATCGGGCACACATCGGGCATATTGTTCGGGGCGTTCACACCTCGATGAGGTTGTCAGTTGCCCGATTCCCTTCATCCTCAGCTCCGGCAACACACGACTCGCCACACGACATCCCACGTCGGCAATTCCCGCTACGGAAAGAAACACGTTTTAAACGGAGCCACACCCAATGGATTCGGGCGGTTTTCAGTGTTCTCGGGCGGTTTTAAATCGCTTCGGGCGGCTGGGCATCTGAGATGGAGACGACTCGTTCATGTTGCACACATGACAAAAACGTTGAAATTCCGCCATTTTCTTCGAATCCGGTTCGCTCTCGCCCGTCCCATAACGGCGGATTTCACTGTAGCGTAACCGCCCGTAATGATCCGCAACCGCCCCAAACCGTTTGAGACCGCCCGAAGCTATTTAAAACCGCCCGAGGACACTGGTAACCGCCCAAGACGATATAGAACCGCCCGAAACCGTTTGGAACCGCACGAGATCCGTTCGCGACCGCCCGAAACAAGCGGCAAGTCTCCTTGCCCGTAGCCTCATCCGCATAATCAATCAATGTCGAGTCATGTGAGGGCCGAACCACAAGAACGTCTCTTACGGTTCGGCCCTCACGAATCGTCCGACACGTCGGGTGCCCAATCCCGAACGTGACGAACACGACAAACATGACAAACACGACAAAACACGGCAAACGCGGCGAGCACCACAACCGCCGCCGCGTCGTCGCCTAGTAGTCCTGCTTCTGCTCGGGCTTTTTGCTGCCCATGAGCATCATGAAGCTGCGCGACTGCGCGGTGATCGCGAACCCGGCCTCATAGTTGAGTTCCGGCCCCTTGGGGTTGTTCGTGTCGATGATGAGCTTCCATTTGCGCCCGTAGCGTTCCTCCGGCAGGGTGAACTGGATCGGCTCGTAGTGCGCGTTGAAGATGAGGATGAAGTCGTTGTCGATCATCCGGTTGCCGTACCAGTCGGTTTCGGGGATGTCCGAACCGTTGAGGTAGATCATCATCGACAGCGCGTGCGTGTTCTGCCAGTCCTCCAGGTCCATGATGGAGCCGGTGTGGTCGAACCATTCGACCTGCGGGATCATGTTGGAGTCGTCGCCGGGTTCGCGCCCAGAGAAGAAGCGACGGCGGTGCAGCACGGGATGGTCGAGACGAAGATGGATGAGTTTCGAGACGAAGTCGAACAGATCCTTCTTGTCCTCCGTGGCGTTCCAGTCGGTCCACGAGATCTCGTTGTCCTGGCAGTAGGCGTTGTTGTTGCCCTGCTGGGTGCGCGCCACCTCGTCGCCGCCGCAGATCATGGGGATGCCTTGGCTGAACAGCAGGGTGGAGAACATGTTGCGCATCTGGCGGGCGCGCAGTTCGTTCACGTCATGGATGTTGGTGGGTCCCTCGACGCCGCAGTTCCATGAGCGGTTGTTGCTTTCGCCGTCGCGGTTGCCCTCGCCGTTGGCCATGTTGTGCTTGTCGTTGTAGCTCACCAGATCGTTCATGGTGAATCCGTCGTGCGCGGTGATGAAGTTCACCGACGCGACCGGGCGGCGTCCGTTCATCTGGTACAGGTCGGAGCTGCCCATCAGACGGCTGGCGAACTCGGGCAGGGTGGAGGGCTGCGAGCGCCAGAAATCGCGCACGGTGTCGCGGTAGCGTCCGTTCCATTCCGACCAGCTGGAAGGGAAGCCACCCACCTGATAGCCGCCGGATCCCAGATCCCACGGTTCGGCGATGAGTTTGACGCGGCTCAGGACCGGATCCTGCTCGACGATGTCGAAGAATGCGGAGAGCTTGTCGACCTCCTGGAACTGGCGGGCGAGCGTGGCGGCCAGATCGAAGCGGAAGCCGTCCACATGCATCTCCGTCACCCAGTAGCGCAGGGAGTCGGTGATGAGCTGCAGGGCGTGCGGCGAGCGCATGAGCAGCGAGTTGCCGGTGCCGGTCGTGTCGAAGTAGTGGCGCTGGTCGCCTTCGACGAGACGGTAGTAGGCCGAGTTGTCGATGCCGCGGAAGCTCAGCGTGGGCCCCATATGGTTGCCTTCGGCGGTGTGGTTGTACACCACGTCGAGGATGACCTCCATGCCGGCGCGATGGTAGGCCTTGACCATGGATTTGAACTCGTTGACCTGTTCGCCGCGCTGCCCGGAGCTGGAGTAGGTGTTGTGCGGGGCGAAGAATCCGATGGTGTTGTATCCCCAGTAGTTGCTCAGGCCCTTCTCCTGCAGGAAGGAATCGTTGACGAACTGGTGGATGGGCATGAGTTCGATGGTGGTGACGCCCAGTCGTTTGAAGTATTCGATGACGGACGGGTAGGCGAGGCCGGCGTAGGTGCCGCGGATGTCCGGCGGCACGTCGCGGTTGAGGTTGGTCAGGCCGCGCACATGCGCCTCGTAGATCACGGAATCGTGGTAGGGGATGCCGGGATGCTGGTCGTTGCCCCAATCGAAGTAGGGGTTGACGACCACGGACTTCATCGTATGCGCGGTGGAGTCCATGTCGTTCATCAGACCGTCGTTGTCCGGGTCGGAGAAGTCGTAGGAGAACAGGCTTTCGTCGCCGTCGATGTTGCCTTCGATGGCTTTCGCGTAAGGGTCGAGCAGCAGCTTGTTCGGGTTGCACCGGTGTCCGTGGGCGGGGTCGTAGGGGCCGTAGACGCGGTAGCCGTAGCGCTGGCCAGGCTGGATGCCGGGAAGATAGTTGTGCCAGACGTACGAGTTCTGCTCGGTCATCTCGATGCGGGTCTCGTTGTCGTGCTCGTCGAACAGGCAGAGTTCGACTTTCTGCGCGACCTGGGAGAACAGGGCGAAGTTCACTCCGGCGCCGTCGTAGCTGGCGCCGAGCGGATACATGGAGCCGGGTCTGATTTGCATTATTCCAGTATCGCACCTTCCTCGGCCGGGCGTGGCCGTTCGGGAATGTTGTGGGTGTCGTATGAGGCGTCGGCGCGCGCGGAGGCGTCGCGTAGCCGGCGTAGGGCTTCGTGTTGGATGGCGATCATGCCGTTGGATGAGGTGACGCGTGTGGCGAGCAGATCACGCCAGCTCACCCAGGACGATTCCACGTATTCGTCGCCGTCGAACCGCCGTTCCTCCTGACGCCACGCGCCCAGATGGAGCACCATGATGTGGGCCAGTTCGTCGGCCATGCCTTCGGACGAGTAGAACGCGCCCACGCGGTCGACCTTCAGTTCGCGCTCGTCCGGCACCACGCCGGTCTCTTCGGCGAGTTCGCGCATCGCCGCGGCCATCGGTTCCTCGCCGCCGTCCATCAGTCCCGCGGGCAGTCCGTAGGCGAACAGGTCGCTGCCCGCGCGGTATTCGCGTTCGAGCAGGTATCGGTCGGTGGCCGTGTCATGCACCAGCAGGACCACGCAGGGCGCGTGCCGCATCACCTGGCGGCGGATCGTATGACGCCCGCCGCGCCGGTCGGTCAGCGCGATGGTCATATCGTCGATGCGGAACACGGCGCCGCGGTAGACGGTTTCGCTGGATTCCACCACTGCAGGGACCGTCATGTCGATGACGCCAAGGCCTCCTTCATCGGCCGTCCGCTCCGATTCCGCAGCCCCGTCGCGGCCGCTTGGCATGGCGATGCGGGATGGCGTTTCGTTATGGTGGTCGCCGTTCGTCCGTAGCGTCATGGTCGTCTCTTTCCGGTCGTGCTCAGCGCGTCTCGCCGGCGGTGATGACGCGGGTCCACGGGTCGGTGTTGTCCCGCAGCCAGTTGGTTTCGACCCGCTCCCCCGTCGCCCGTGCGACGGCGGCGGGCACGTCTTCGATCGCGTAATGGAACCACATCGATTCGATGGCCGCGTGCGGGGTGTTGATGAACATCGGGCGCACCTGCACGTCGCCCTCGTCGCCCTGTCCCAAGGCGATGCCCCGCCCTCGCATGCGGGCCTCGTAGCGCGCCTGTTCGATGGCGTCGGTGACCGGATGGTGGCGAAGGTCGCTGGTCACGTACACGTCCACGCCCGAAGCGCGCACCTCGTCGAACAGCGAGTCTCCGGAGCCGGGCAGCACGGCCACGGTGTTCACTGGCGCGTCGTCATCACCGCAGATCTGGATGCCGTAGGCGGTGCGCATGGGCAGCGCGTCGAACACCCGTTGCGCGAAGTCGCGCAATCGCATGGTTTCAGGCAGACGGCCTATGCGTCCCAATCCGACGGGATGCTCGGATGAGGGATCGTCGATGGGCGTCAGCGGACGCTGGTCGACCAGACCGAACAGGTCGGCGGCCGCCTGTCCCACGCCGCGATGGGCGGCGTCGGCGTTGGTGTGCCCCACCCACAGCGCGCAGCCGTTGGTGTTCAGCGTGCGCACGATTTCGCCGCGGAATCCCAGTCCCGACACCTCATGCACAGAGCGGAAGAACAGCGGGTGATGGGTGATCAGCAGGTCGGCCCGCCAGTCGACGGCCTGTTCGACGATGGCCCAGGTGGGGTCGGCAGCGAACGCGACGCGACGCACCTCGCGTGTCAGATCGCCCACGATCAGGCCGGGCTCGTCCCACTCCTCGGCGTAGCGCAATGGGTAGAGCGTTTCCAGCACGTCGACGACTTGCTTGAGATTCGGCATATGTCCTCCTTCTCGAGTGTGCGTATGTCGCCTGTGACAGGCGGGCCCATCCTTAGGCTCGTCCGCCATAGGCGACGATCGTCAGTGCGCGGCGAGCTGCCAGTCGGCGCCGACGCCCGTCGAAACGTCCAACGGCACCGCCAGCTCCACAGCGTGTTCCATGGCTTCGCTGATCAGGCGGGAGACCTGTTCGCTTTCCCCGGGGGCGATCTCCACCACGAGTTCGTCGTGGATCTGCAGGATGACGCGGCTGGCGAGGCCATGCTCATGCAAGGCGTGGTCGGCGCGGATCATCGCGATTTTCATGATGTCCGCGGCGGAGCCTTGGATGGGCGCGTTCAGGGCTGCGCGCTCCGCGGCCTCGCGGGCGGTGCGGTTCAGGGCGGTCAGCGCGGGGAAATAGCGCCTGCGGCCGAACATCGTCTCCGTATAGCCTTTGTCGCGTGCGGTCTCCACCAGGGATTCCAGATAGTCGTGCACTTTGCCGAAGGTCGCGAAATACTTCTCCTTCAGCACGTCCGCCTCGCTGGGACGGATGTGCAGCTGCTGGGAGAGGCCGTAGGTGCTCAGACCGTACGCCAGACCGTAGCTCATCGCCTTCACGTGGCTGCGCTGGTCGGCGGTGATCGACTCCATCGGCACCGCGTAGACGAGGCTGGCCACGTACTTGTGGAAGTCCGCGCCGGATCTGAACGCCTCGATCAGCGCCTCGTCGCCGGAAAGATGCGCCATGATGCGCAGCTCGACCTGCGAATAGTCGCAGCTCATCAGCGATTCGTAACCTTCGCCGGGCACGAAGGCGGAGCGGATCTCACGGCCTGCGGCGTTGCGGTTGGGGATGTTCTGCAGGTTCGGGTCCACGGAGCTCAACCGGCCCGTCGCGGCCACGGTCTGTTCGAAGGTGGTGTGGATGCGTCCGTCCCTGCGGTTCGTCGCGTCGATCAGCGTGGCGACGATCTGCTTGAGCTTGTTGGTTTCGCGATGCCGCAGCAGCGCGCCGAGGAATCCGCTGGCCCGCTCGTTGCCTTCGCTTGCGGATTTGACGTACAGTTCCTGCAGCACGGCCGCGTTGGTCGTGTACGAGCCGGATTTGGTGCGTTTGGTGGGTTTGAGTTCCAGATCCTCATACAGCACCTTCGCCAGCTGTTTGGGGCTTTGCAGATTCACCCGCGTACCGGCGCAGTCCCAGGCGATCTCCTGCGCCTGGTTCGCTTCGGCCGAGAACTGCTCGTGCATGCCGGTCAGTCTGGCGATGTCCACGGTGGCGCCGAGTTCCTCCATACGCTGCAGAACCCGGGAGACGGGGATCTCCAACGCCTCCATCAGTCCATACTGCTCGCGCTCGTCCAGACGCGGGGCCAGGGTCGCCGCCAGATCGCGCACCAGCGCGAGGTGGGTGAGCAGACGGTCGTCGGAGCGGGACTCGTCCGTGCCGGGATCGTCTCCGAAGTCCAACTCGCCTTGTGTGGCCTCCTCGTGCCGTTCCACGGTGATGTCGAGGAAGCGCGCGGCGGCGTGTTCCAGCGTGTCGGCGTGGAAGTCGGGAACGATGAGGTATCCGGCCAGCTTGGTGTCCATCAGCGGGTCGCGAAGGTTCAGTCCCGCGGCATGCAGCAGGTGCAGCTGCTCTTTGAAGCCGTGCACCACCGTGGAGGCATGCGCCGCGTCGAGCAGGTTCTGGATATGGACGCGCAGCTCGCCATCGCACGGCAGGTCGATGATCGCGGCCTGGTCGCCGCGCATCAGCAGCAATGTTTCGGCCGTGACATCGCCGGGTTTCGACGTGCCCTCGACGTACAGCGTCCATGAGTTCTCCAGCGCGCCATTGCAGCGGGCGGACAGGTCAGGAATTCCCAGACGGGCGATATCCACGGATTCGACGGCTTCGGGGCCGACCGGAGCCGTCGCGTCGACGCCGCGGGCGCTTGCCCATGCGTCGAATTCCGCGGCCGTGGACACGCGCGTGCCCTGCGGCAGCTTCGGAGCGTCGTCGGGTTCGGCTGCGGCGGCGGAGGCGTGGTTCGGGACGACTCCCCCGTTGAAGGTTCTCAGCACCTTGTTCTTGGTGCGGACGCCGAACTGCATCTCCTTGAACAGCGATTCCACCTGACCGGCGTCGACGGAACCGAAAGACAGGTCATCGATGGTCAGTCCCAGATCGATGTCCCGCACCAGCGCGTTCACCTTGCGGTTGAGCAGCACTTGGTCGATGTGGCCGCGCAGGGCCTCGCCTTTCTTGCCGCCGATTTCGTCGGCGTGCGCGACGATCTCATCCAGCGAGCCGTACTGGTTGATCCATTTGGCCGCGAACCCGTCGCCCACGCCCGGCACCCCGGGGATGTTGTCGGCGGTTTCGCCGCGCAACGCCGCCAGATCGGGATACTGTTGCGGCGCGACCTTGTACTTCTCCATCACGGCCTCAGGCGTCATGCGCTTGAGGTCTTTGAAATGATGACCGGGATACAGCACGGTGATGTGCTCGTCGACCAGCTGGAAGGCGTCGCGGTCTCCGGAAAGCACCAAAGTGCGGTATCCGGATCGTTCGCCCATGGTGGCCAGCGTGCCGATCACATCGTCGCCCTCATAACCGGGACACTCGATGTAGGTGACGCCCAACGCGGTGAGCATGCGTTGGATCAGCGGAAGCTGACTGAGCAGCTCCTCAGGAGCTGCCTCACGCGTGCCCTTGTATTGGGGCAGCATGTCGTTGCGGAATGTGCCGCCCTTCACATCGAAGGCGACGGCCAGGTGGTCGGGCTTCTCGGCCTCGACCACCTGGGAGAGCATGGTTGCGAAACCCCACACCGCATTGGTCGGTTGGCCCGCGTCGGTGGTGAAATTCTCCGCCGGCAGACCGTAGAAGGCGCGGAACGCCAGGGAGTGGCCGTCTACGACAAGCAGCGTGCCCCGGTATTCGCCGTCGGGGATCGTCAAATCAGCGCTCATCCTCGTCTGCCGGCTTGGGATCGCCGTACTTGGCGATGATGGCCTGGGCGAGACGCTTCTTCGGGATGCGCTGGTCCATGGAGGTCTTCTGGATCCAGCGGAAGGCACCCTGCTCGGAGAAGTCGGCCTTGTCCATCAGCAGGCCCTTGGCGCGGTCGACGAGCTTGCGCTCCTCCAGCGTGTCCTCGGCCTTCTTGAGCTTCTCTTCGACCTCGCGCAGCTGCTGCTCGGCTTCCTGAGCTGACGCTCGCCACGTTCGACGTTGTCGAGCAGGTCGTTGATCTCGGCGAAACGGCCGATGGCGACCTCCATGGCGGGAAGCAGCTTGGATTCCTCATACGGCTTGGTCACATAGGCCATGGCGCCGGCGCCGGTGGCCTTCTTCACCAGATCGGTCTGGGAGAAGGCGGTCAGCATCACCACGGGGGCGATGTTCTCGTCGCAGATCACGCCGGCCGCGGCGATGCCGTCCATACGGGGCATCTTCACATCCATGCAGACCACATCCGGGCGGAATTTGCGCGTCAGCTCGACGGCCTCCTCACCGTTGGCGGCTTGTCCGACGACCTCATAGCCGTTGTCCTCGAGCATGGCGACCAGATCCATACGGTTCACGGCCTCGTCTTCGGCCACGACCACGGTATGAGCGCCGCTGCCGGAGACGACGGCGGGTTCGCTGTCCTGACGGGCGGCCTCCTGAAGCTCCTCGCTTGTGAGCACCTCGTCCAGCGCCATATCCGCTTCGTCAGACTTCTTCCTTGCAGTCATACCTTACCCTTTCCAAATCAGTACTTGCATGATGATACCAACTGTGCTGTACTCGCCGCCGCTGTGTCGCGCACGAAGTCGGATTAGTCGTCCAGATGGTCGATGATGCCCAGCTTCAGCCTCATGATCGCGACCACGGACTTGGCGTCGACGATGGTGCCGTTGATCGCCATCTGGTAGGCGTCGTCGATGCTGACCAGACGCACGTCCGAGCGGGGCGTCTCCGGGCCGATCTGCGTGCGGGACACCGGCTTGAGGTCGGTTGCGAAGAACACCGACGTATGCTGCGTGGAATAGCCGGGCGTGTTCATAAAGCGGGCGAACTGCGTGAGTTTGCCGGCCTCGTATCCGGCCTCCTCCGCCAGTTTGCGCGCGGCGACCTCCATCGGACGCTCGCTGGGCAGATTGGCGTGTCCGGCGGGGATCTCCAAAGTCCAGCGGTGGTTCGCGAGACGGTACTGCTCCACCAGCGGAATCATCCCCTCCTCCGTCAGCGCGATCACCGCCACGGTCTCGCCGTTGTTCTCGCGGATGAAATAACGCTCGAAGGAGCCTATCTGATTGGATTCGTAGGTGACATGGTCCACGTCGAAATAATGGGTCTCGATGATCTGCTTGCGCGAAATCTCCTTGACCGGCGACGGACGCCACGGATCGAATCTGCGATAGGTATCGTTACTCATGTTGCCTCCTTCTGGCTCGCATACCTGCGCTCCATTGTAGTTCGTGGCCGTGGGACCCGCGCGGCTTTCAATCAAGCGATTCGCGACGCGCGTGACGGCGCCTCCGGTTTTGTCATCCGGCGATATGGTGTATGCTTTCCATTCGTGTGATACGCCCCTGTATCCCAATTGGTAGAGGAAGCAGCCTCAAAATCTGCGCAGTGTGGGTTCGAGTCCCACCGGGGGCACCACCCAATCGTCCGGCATCACGAAGCATCGTGGCCGGACGTTTTTGATTCCACGCTTCCGTCGTCCATCATCCTGCGGATCAGTCGGCTCGACAAGAAACCTCACCGTGCTGGATGCAACCAAAGATGCATCTTCATGACTTCTAAGTTCCCTCATCCTCTTAAACGTGCCGTCATCCACCATCGCAGCTGGAGTAGTGCCAAAGTAATTGGCTAGTCGTTGTATATCGATTGCCCGCCACGGAATTACCCCAGACATCTTGCCCTGTATGGACTGACGAGTCAGTTTTAACGGCTCCCCTAGTGAGCTTTTAGGCTTCCCACCTAGAAACAAGGAAGCGTTGTAAGCAATGACCAGATCCAAATATGAGTCATCGTTTTCGTCTGTTTGCAGCAGCAGTTCATATGGAGTACTCATCGCGCCTCATTCCGTTTGTCAAGAAGAATGATGCAATAGTACTCATTCAATTTGCGTTCGGTCAAATCGAATGCTATTCTGTCAGGTATGACTTTACAAACGCAAAGTAAATCGCCCCTGTCCCCCATGAAGAGGTGGTGTCTTACAACAGGCACCTCCTATCGTGAGCTGGCTGCGTTGCTTGGTCAGGCGACTTCCACTGTCTGCGACAAGGTCAATCGTCGCGTCGAGTGGCAGAACCGCGATTACGTGCTGCTGCGTAAGGAACTGGGTTTGACATACGACTTCATCCAGGAGGTCGATGCCGATGATGTTGAACGGGTGTTGGCTTCGGCCTCACATAACGAGATTGAGAGGTGCCTGACCAACCACTAACGAATTCCTCTGTTTACCTATTAATAAGAATGCCGGCCCGGTGTTGGAGCACCGGAACCGGCTGTGTAATAACAATCCGAGCCTTGAGGTCTCCCATCCTGCCAGATTCGATGACCTTTACGGCTCTGCATTGCGAAGGAGTGTCATCACACATGTTCGACTTTACCAACCGCCCATGCGCTTGTCCTGCGCTATCTGCTGTTTTCCATTTTAAAAGCACTGTTTTCCGTTTTGGGCGGACAATTGTTTTTTCTCGCCATGGTCGCGATGCGTTCCCCGATCGGGCGGCCTGCATGTTCTCGCATCCAGCGAACGGAGGTCGGCGATGAAAACGAAGTGCGTCGCGTTCACGGTTCCCGCTTTGATCGTGTGTCTTACGATCTGTCTGTCCGAATCGTTCTGGTGGCTGGCTGCCGCTACCGTCCTGGCTTTCGTCCAGGTGCTGTTGCTGCCCTCGGATGAGGAGTTCGAGGCCATGACGCATCGCGAACCCCGCGTGGTGTCGTCGCATCCGGTGGAGGCGTGAGATGGTTTGGATTTTAACAGGGGTCACGATCATCGTCATCGGCCAGCTTTTCAATCTCGCCTTATGTCAATCAGCGAAGAGGGGCGATGAAATCGACCGCGCTGTTTTTCGTCATGAAGACGAGGAGGACCGTCAATGAGCAGGAAAGAATTCGATGCGCGGCAGCTGCGGTACCTGCGGAGGCTGTCGGCTGTGGAATCGGTGACCGCCACCAAAATCAGGTATTCTCGCGCTTTCCAGCTTGACTGCATGCGTCGTTATATCCTCGGCGATCATCCCACCGCCATTTTCCGTGATGCCGGTTTGGATCCTTCGATTATCGGCTACAAGCGCATCGAACGCTGCATCGCCCGATGGCGTCAGGACCCCGACATCATGACATCGGTTCGCGCCGGCGATAGCGCCGATCTCGAATCCGATTGCGACATGCGTCTGGACGATGGCGAGCCGCTGCCGGCTCATTCCGATGATGGTTTCGTGCCGATGCATGTGTTCGAGGCGCATCTTAGCCGTGTGAACCGGCTTGAGCATTGCGTCGATGATTTGCAGAAGCAGCTAGCGGAGGTGGCGAAGTGAAACCGCTGACGTTGAAGAGGGCCGACCGACTGTTGATATTGCGTAGTCCGTCGGACGGCTCGCAGGATCTGTACGTGTCCACAATGATTGGCATGCCTTTGCCTCGTGTGCCACTCGAACGGGACCGGTTGCGTGCCTCCGTCATGATTGCCGCCAAGAGGAGGCGATCATGAGCAATATTGCGTTGAGCTGGGCGTACAAGTGCCATGTGGGCAACGCGGCCGCCAAGGCCGTACTCATCTATCTGGCCGACCGCGCCTCTGACGACGGGACCGGCGCGTTTCCCAAGATTGACACGATCGCGAAGGTGACTGAGTTTTCCGAGTCGAGCGTGCGGAAAAGCCTACGCCTCCTCCAGGAGCGTGGATTCATCCGCAAAGGCGACCAACGATACGCGCGCATCGGCAAAGGCGGACGCGACCGACTGCCCCAGTACTGTCAGGTCGTGTGGGACCTTAATGTTGGCTCCGATCCGACCACCCTGGCATGGATCGAAAACACCCATGCCAGCGAGTACGATTCCACCACAATGAGTGTCCAGCCTGACCCGGATGCTGCTCGACTGCCCGATAACGACGAAGCCAGGGAGCTTGATCCCGACGCAAAGTCGGAGAACCGCGAAAATAAGCCATTCCCCAGCTCTACACCACGTACAGTGCTGGAAAAAGAAGAGGAGGACACCCATACTCCAGCACTGCATGAGGTACAGACCCAGTCCTGTACCACGTACAGTGCCAGCTCTGCACCACGTACAGTGCTGTATATAAAGGAAGAAACCCAACAGGCTAACCCTCCAAGTAAACCTCTCCCCTCTGCCACTACGTGGCATCTCCCCGACGGGGAGACCGACGGTGATGATGACGATGGATGGCAGGAATACCTCGCCGAAATCGAGGACGGACCGGACGCAACCAGTGGTCTTGCCGAGTCCGGTGTCGTCGCCGACGACCTGCTGCGCAAGCTGCGCGGTATCCGCGCCGACGCGGGACTGACCACGCCCGAGCCGACCGGCCGCGACCGCAAGGCCGTCCTCGCCCTGCACCGTCGCTTGCAAGCCCTGCACGCTCCGCTGGATGCTTTCGGCCTGATCGTCGCCACATTGGAATGGGCCATCGGCCGTGATTGGTGGGCCAGGCGGATCCGCACCGGCCGTCAATTGGCTCGATTGTGGGACGAGCTTGAGGACGACCGTGCCATCGAGCAGCGCGCCGTCGCACGCCACACATCGGTCAGGCCCGCCGAGGAGCCGGACGCCCAGCACCTCCACGCCACCGGCTGCGTGCATGTGCGCCGGCTGCTTGACTGCGGTCGCGCCGTCGATGCCGACCCTGACTCGACCCGACGCCACGCCCACGCTGATCAGGTCCTCGCATGGCTGGACGCGGGCGACGACGACGCGGCGATCGTGGCCCGTCTCGCCGACCTGCTGCGTGAGGAGCGCGAACGACACGAGCGGGACATGACGGAACTCGCCCGCCAACGCAAGCTGAACGGTGGGCATATGTTCGCCGGCGCGCGCGAACGAGTGGGGGTGATGTCATGAGCGAGACGATTGATGACACCATGCGGTTCGTGCGGACGGCTCCGCTGTTGGGTGGTCGGAACCGGCGGCCGGAATGCGAGGGCTTCCCGGCGAATTGGGCCGATTTGGTTTGGGGATTGGACGACGAGGCGGATCAGCAGGCCCGGCGCGAGGCCATGCGCTTCGGCGCTATGGTCTGCCGCGAGTGCCCGGTCCGCATCGAGTGCCTGGCTTCGGCAATCGTGCAGCGGGAAAGGTCCACACTCAAGGGCGGATTGTCCTGGACGACGCGCAAGCGTATCGCGCATCTGGCCGAGAAGGCCGGCGTGCCCTTGCAGGATAATGACCTGCCGGCCAAGCAACGATACGTGCTGCTGATGCGATGGCTCGCCTCGCATCCTCATGCCGAAGATCAGGCGCGCCGTCAGGAGAACGAGCAGCGGACCAATCGGCGGCGTAGAACATCGCGGCCACGGATCAAGACGCTTCCCAGGGTCTCCCCCGGCGTCGGACAATCCGCGCTGTTCGACTGACAGCAGGCAATCAAGCAAGCAGGAATGCAGACATTCAGACTTTCAAGAAAGCAGGAGAACATGAGAATCGCTATCGCGAACGCGAAGGGCGGTGTGGCGAAGACCACGACCGCGATTTATCTGGCTTCCACGATCGCCCATCGGGGCGGTCTTGTCGAGGTGTGGGACGCGGATCCGCAATCGTCGGCGAGTCTGTGGGCGGACGCAGCGGCCGACGCGGGCGACCCGCTGCCGTATCAGGTGCTGCCCGCGAATCTGAGCACCATGCGTCGTCTCGCTTCGGCGTCGGTCGATGACGGCCGGTGGTCCATCATCGATTGCCCTCCCCAGGGCAAGTTGCTGGAGGCTGCGGTGAGGTCAGTCGATTTCGTGATCGTGCCGACATCGGACAGTCCGATGGACTTGCAGCAGGCGTGGGCGACATTGGATGAGGTGTTGAAGAACACTCCGGCATCCGTGCTGGTCGTGCGCGCGCAATGCAACACCCGCGCCTTCCGGGACACGATGGACGCGTTGGAGGAATCGGACTCGCCCCGTTTCGAGACCGTCATCCGTTTCCGCCAGGAGATCAAGAAGGGACTCGGCTCGAATCCCGGCGACAAGCTCTACGAGTACCGCGACCTGCTCACCGAGATTGATAAGGAGTTGCGATGAAGGGCAATTACTCGCCTTTGCGACGTGACCGCGCGTCCATCGGGGCCGCCTTCGGAGGCTCCGGCCAGCAGTCGCATGGAGACAAGGTCATGTTGAGTCTCAGGGTCCCGTCCGACCTCAAGATGCGGTTTAAGACCGAAGCCGTCTCACGAGGCAGGAGTATGGAGGAATGCCTGGTGGATGCCCTCGAACAGTGGTTGGGAGGCGATCATGAGTGATGATCGTTTCGAGCGGATGCTGGAGCGCGTGCGTCGTTTGCTTGCTTTGGCGGAGGATCCCGCCAGCAGTGACAGCGAGGCCGAAGTGGCCTACGAGCGCGCTCAGAAGCTGATGCAGGAGCATGCCATCGAGTCGTGGCGTCTGCGGCATGTCGGTGAGCCGGTGGAGCGGATCAGCGAGAAGTGCGTGCCGGTCGATGCGAGTCCGGTCAATCGGTACAAGGCCGCTTTGGCGAAGATCATCGCGGAGGCGAACCAATGCGATGCGTTCTGTTCGGCCTACACGTCGCGTAATCATCGCGATGTGATCACGAGCGTCACGTTCGTCGGGACGCCCGGGAACATCGAGAAGTCCGTGCTGCTCTGGCAGAGCATGGAGCTGCGCCGTGCGGCGCATTGGCGTATCGCGCTCAGCCGGGAACGCGCGCGCATCGCGGCGAACATCGAGAAGGAGCTGTCTCCATCCCATTTGGCGCTTATGGAACGCATGGGGGCGTCTCCCGCACGTTACGCTCGGGAGCGCTGCGCCGAAGCCCCGTTCCGCAACGGCTTCTACCTCGGTTTCTGCCAGCGCATCGAAGCCCGTTTCGCCGCGCTCGGCCGAGATATGGAATCCGTGGGCAGCGATCTCATGCTTTCCCACCGCAACGCCATCTCGGACTATATGGCCGGCCATGATCTCAAAACCATGCAGTGCCCGGCGTTGACGGTCAGCCATGACGGGGTGCGCGCGGGACGCGAGGATGCCGATATGACCAGTATCGGTTTGGCCGAAACGGAAGCGGAAAGGAGCAGGTATGAGATCCACGCATAGAGGACGCAGGCAGTCATTAATGAATGCTTGAAATCCAGCGGTCATTATTTCAAGAAATCAGGAAGTCGAAGCCCGCATCTCCGTCCATATGGATAAGGTGCATATATATAAGGAGTGAATCATGTCGGAGAACACGAACAAGAGCACGAACGATAGGCCCGAATCGACGGTTGAGGATATGACCGCCGGCCTCATCGCGCACGATCAGGTTGATGAGGTCACAGCCGAGGCCGAGGCGTTGGCCAACGCTGACGCGGACAAATCGGAACACTCGAAGCGGAAGCGCAAAAGGATGATCGCGTTCGCTGTGATTGTGGCGGTCATCGTCCTCGCCGTCGGCGGCGCGATCGGATGGCTGGCGTGGTCGAACGCACGATTGGACGCGGCCAAAACCGCGTGTGCGACCGCGAGCGAAACCGTGAGCGAGGCGAAACAGTCATATGCCGCTTTGCTGGAAGGCGACGCGGCGGACGCGGCCGCGATCACCACTGACATGGTGGCTGACCCGGACACGCTGGACGCACTGACCGAAGCGATGGACGAACAGGCTCCCGACCACGCGGAATGCGAGGCCGAAGACACGGCGGGTCTGACCGCCGCAACCGACGATATGGACGAGGCGACGACCTGGTATCGGACGCATACCAAGAGTCTGACCGCCGTCATAAAGTCCGTCACCGATTCACGAGATACGAAGACGCTCCAGACCGCGAAGGACGCGCTCAATTCAAAAATCAATGAGGCGCGGGCGCTGCTCACGTCGAGTGACGGCAACGTGGCCGACAATGCGACCCGCGAATCGTTGACCACGGCCATCGACGAGGCATCCGCCATCGACGGCGACGATCCGACCATATACGACGAGTCGCGCGCGAAGCTGGAGGCCGCGATGCAGACGGTGAACGATTCCGTCACGGCAAAGAGCGAGGCCGACGCCCAAGCCGCCGCCGAAGCAGCGGCCGCCGCTCAAGCGCAACAGTCCTACACGCCCTCGTATTCGTATTCAGGCGGTACCGGCACTTACGGATACACCGGTACCGGCTCCAGCGGAGGATCCAGTTCCAGTTCGAGCAGCGGATCATCATCAGGAAGTTCTTTCGGTGGTGGTTCCAGCACCAGAGTTCCCGGCTGGCAAGGCACCGGCACCGTCTCTCCTGACGTGGCCGGCTGACTCAACGAATAATGCTCATGTCACCTTGACGTGAGCATTATTTTTTGCACATGTCCGCCCAAAAACAGCTGACCTATCACTGAGACTGGATATTGCGGGTCGCCCGTGGGACGCCTTCGGGGAAAAAACGACTCGCGCCTTTTCGCTCATACCATGTATGGGACGGCCGGTTTCATCTCGATTCCGGCCAGTCCTGTACAGATGAAGCGAGGAGGCTGGAATTAGCGAAAAAGGTTGATATGACTTTTTTGAACAAGTGCCGTAAGGCGTGCGCTACGATCGCATCCATTGCGGTCCTGGCTGGCGGACTGGCAGCAGGCACCGCGACAGCCTATGCATCAGGAGGCGGCGGCAACGCAGGCGGAGGAATCCCGACCGGCGGTGGCGGTTTTTTCCTGTCATGGCGATATCAAGACAATAACGACGGCGGATTCGGATCAGCTACGGACACCAACAGTGTGCGCAAAGCCCTCGAAATGGACTGGACTCGCATCGAAGGCAGTGCCGACGCTTGGATCAACGAAGCCCTGAACGAAGCGAACTCTAATTGTGTCGCCCGTTTCAATGAAGCCCATCCAGGAGAAACAGCGAACTGTCGTGTCGTGGCAGTCGGAGCGATTGGCACGTCATCTCGCCAGTTCGGATATGTGGCTGGCGCATCTCATAGCATCTGGATGGACGCTTGGAATCAGACCGTGCAGGGCGGCCCCTACTACAACAATGGGAAATCGTACAGCACGAGTGACATCTTTACCGATCAGCCAGGCATGAGCGTTGATATCATTGCAGACCAATATGCACCTGACTTTGTCAACGGCGCATCAACTGGTTCCCTTGTCGTCATTGCCCTGAATCAGTACGAGCCTGCGGATCCGTCCTATGATTTGAGCATTTCGACGCAGGCGTCGGGGACGACGACTAAGGCCGGTGACACCGGTGATGTGTCGGACACGATCAGCCTTTCCAACGGCGGGGCCAACACCGTGGAGAACGTGAGCGGCACCGCGACGCTGCATTGGCGTGGCGTCGACGGGTCCACACGCACCGCGTCGAAGAGCTTCACCGCGTCGAACACCGGCAGTACCCAAGTGTCTTTCGGTTATCGTGATGTGGATTCGTCGTGGGAATCGTGGCCGGCGGGATCGTTCTGGTTCGATGTCGATGTGCCGAAGCAGGGCAACATGGCCGCCGCTGCGAGCCATGCGGGCGAGCAGGACGCAAAGGAGTCCTGGAGCGCGTCGAACGAGCCGCCGACCAAGACTCTGACGAACGCTGCGGGCGAGACCGTGACCGACGATAATGATTCGATTGTGTCCGGCTCGTTGTACACCGCGCACATCAGCGCGCATTCCTCTGCTTCGTCGCAGTTCTGGATTTACGACACCATCGAGACCAAGGACGTGGTGATCGGCGGCATCGATGCGGATGATCTGAGCAAGGTCACCGTGACCGACGCCTCCGGCAATGTGGTCGCCGCCGACATCAGCATCGATGACAGCCAGGAGGGCAAGCGTGTGGTCAAGGCCCACGTCACCAACCCGCATTCCGGCGTCTACACGTTGAATATTCCTCAGAGCGCGAAGCCGACCGGTTCGGACTACACCATCTCCGATGGTTCGATCGCGTGCTGGACGGGTGACAATGGCATGGGTTCGCTGGCCGATTGCCAGACCGGCAACAGCGACGAGGTGGGCAAGGTCACCCCTCAGCCCGACAAGGTGTGGGTTCTGGACGAGGAAGGCGCGCTTGAGGCCGCCGACCCAGACCACACCAACCAGGAGGGCGTCGATACGAAGACGTTCCTTGTGGGTGACAAGATCGCGGTCGTGGTCAACGGCACGTTGCCCGCGCACCTGCTCAATCCTCTCGCTTCCTATTCCATCACGGATGATCTGACGGGTTCGACCGAGTGGATCGATTGGCAGTCCGGCAAGGTGTTCGTGGACGGCGAGGACGTGACCGATCAGTTCGACATCGTGATCGATCAGGGCGCGAGGACCGCTACCGCCACGGCGAAGGCCTCCTACATCGCCGCGACGATGTTCAAGACCTCGGAATCCGAGGTGAAGTTCTATCTTGAGGGCGTCATCAAGGCCGGCGCGACGGCGGGCAAGAAGATCCAGCTCACGAACGTCGCCTCCGAGACCTGGAACAACGAAACCATCGAGACCAACGAACCTCCCGTGTTCGTGTGGACGCCGAACCCGGACAAGGCGTGGGTCAAGCTCGACTCCGACGGCGACTGGGTGACGGTGACCGATCCGACGAAGAGCGACATGGTTGGTGCCGATAACGACTACTTCCGCTTGGGCGACCGAGTGGCGGCGGTCATCAACGGCACGCTGCCGACCGGCTTGGGCCGTGTCCCCGAGATCAGCTTCTCGGACGACTATTCGGCCGTCGATTCGATCCTCGATCTGGACGCCGACAACATCCGTGTCTATGAGCAGGACGCCTCCACCTCGGAGACCTCCAGCATCGACGGCATCAACAAGACCGGCACGGATGTCACCGACCGCTTCGACATCACGACGGATGGTACCAAGGTGACCGTCAACGCGCACGACGACTACGAGGCCGAACAGAAGGATCTCGCGGTTGCGAAGCAGATCACCGTGCTGGTGACCTTCGACGTGCAGTTCGACACCACCGAACTGCTCGAAAGCTACGGCAAGGAGCAGGGTGACGAGCTGAATACCTGCGTTGACCCGAGCGGCGCGGATCTCGACAATGTCGGCTCCCAGACCGTGGGCGGCTCCACCGTGGACACCAACAGCCCGAAGATCTGCGTGACCGTGCCCCCGATCCACAAGCAGGTCATCGCCGAGTCCTCCCAGGGCGGCGACCAGTCCGACATCGACGAGCAGGTCGTGTTCCCCGGCCAGACCGTGGAGTACACGGTGAGGGTCGATCCCCAGATCCCGGCCGACCAGGCCTACGAGGTGACTGTGTTGAAGCTCTCGGACACGTATTCGGAGTACACCACCGCGAACAAGCAGACGCTTGAGATCACGGACCTCAACACCGGCTCGGTGATTCCGAAGAAGACCGGCTACACCGTCTCGTGGGATGACGATGCTCACAGCTTCGTGGTGACCTTCAGCAAGGATTGGGTGGCCGCGAACTGGCAGGCCGGCTCGAATCCGCGCCTCCTGCTGCGCTTCGAGGCCAAGGTGCACGACGACGCCCCGACCGACAAGACCATCGACAACAAGGCGGCTTTGACGGTCAACAACGGCGTCACCGAGTCCAACGAGGTGACGAACAACCCGCCGGTCATCACGCCGAAGAAGCAGGACACCCAGAAGGATCCGACGATCAGCATCGACGGCAAGACCGCGCTCCTGGGCGACAAGGTCTACTACCGCGTCAGCATCGACGCCACCGACCTTTCCAACGCCGCATACAAGGTGTGGCGCTTGGGCATGGTCGATGACTGGGACGAGGAGTATCTGAGCCTGGACGAGACCGGCATCGAGGTGCTGGACGAGTCCGGTGTGGACCACACCGCCGATTTCAACATCCAGGTGCAGGACGGCGTGGTCTATGCCTTCGCAAAGCTCGTGGACACGTACATCGACGCGACGGGCGAGACCGTGCCGGGCGACCCCCAGCCCACGGACCTCAAGGCCTACAGCGAGTTGACCGACGCGGACTATGACCCGCTCGCGGATCCCGCGATCGACCAGTCGCTGCTGGGCCACACCTACACCGTGGTCCTGCCGATGACGGTCATCAAGGTCACCGACGGCTACGTGGTCTCCAACACCGCCACGCAGATCGCCAACGACACGCGCGTCGAGACGAACACCGTCACCAATCCGCTGAAGGAGATCAACCCCTCCAAGGACGTGACCGTGAGCGTGGGCGGCGACAGCGTGAACGGCCACTCGGTCTACAAGGATCGTCTGTTTTTGTACAAGCTCGACAGCTCGATTCTGCCCACGGATCGCGCCTACCCGGTCATCACGGACTGGGGCGGCACGGACCAGCTCGACACCGCCAACGACGAGTACACCGGCCAATGGGCCATCTACGCCAGCCGCGACCTCTACCGTGACGGTGAGGTGATCGCCCAGGCGGGCGAACGCATCGCCGGAAGCAACTTCGACTCCTCGAAGTTCGGCGGCGCGCTGTTCACCGTCGAGACCGACGACAACGGCCTGGTGACCGTCAACGCGACCCAGGCCTACCTGGATCTGGTGAGCGCCGACAACGAGCACGAGGCCGGCTGGACCCTGTACATCCAGTGCAAGCGCCTCAACGTCGTGGACAAGGTCGAGAACGTGTGGACCGAAACGCTCAACGGCCAGCCGCGCGAGTCCAACACCGTGTGGACCCGCACGCCCGACATGACCCCGAGCCTGTCGATCGAGAAGTGGGACACGGCCAGCGGCATCGAGACCGGCGACCGCGACTCCACCGACCAGGCCCTCAAGATGGACGGCGACTCCACGGAGATCACCTTCACCATCACAAACACGAGCGGTGTCGATCCGGACACGGGCGACGGCGCGTGGTTCAAGGCCAGTGACCTTGATTTGAGTGATTCCACGATCGTGGGCGACGCCCAGATCGATATGGACTCCTTGGTCTACCCGGACGGCTGGGATGATCTGGTGCTCAAGCCGGGTGAGAGCGTCGATGTCAGGGGCACGCTCAAGGGCGTCTCGGAGGGGTCGAATCACACCGACCGCGCGATCGTCACCGGCACCCCGCTGGTCGAATGTGCGGCCGACACGTCCGACCCGTTCGGCGACGAGGTCGATCCCGGCTTCACCGTCACCGGCGAAAGGGTCGAGATCGACGGCAGGCAGCTGTGCGCCGACACCCAGGTCACGTCCAACACCGACGACTGGTCCGGCTACCGAGACAAGCCCCTGGCTTCGACCGGCGTCGCCATCGGCGGCATGATCGTCGCCGCCGTCGCCATCGCGGGCGCGGGCGTCAGCCTGATCCTGGTCCGCCGCCAGCGCGCGCACTCCGCGCGTCACGCGGGCTGATCCGACGGTTTGACGGATAAATGACAAGTCCCTCACGGCCTTATAGCTGTGAGGGACTGTTTTGTAATTGTCCGCCCAAAACCGCGCGGGTTTGGCCTGAACATTGTTGTATGAGGTTCGCGCATCGGGCGTGACCCTGATGATATGCAAGGAGTTGGGATGGATTTCCTTAACCAGGTGCTCGAATTGTTCGTGCGGTTCGTGCAGATCGGCGGTGGTCTGTGGCTTGTGTGGGGCGTGGTGTCGTTCGGCGGCGCGCTCAAGGACCAGAATGGTCCCGACATGAAATCCGGCATGTGGCAGATTGTCGGCGGCGGCCTGATTCTGGCCGCTGGCACTTTGTTCTCCAGCATCGCTCTTAGCTAGTAGGGCATCATTGTGCTTGAGGACTGGTGCGTCAACATGCTGAACATGATCGGCGGCGGTGGGCTGGGATCGAACGTGACCAATCTGCTCACCGCGTCGCCGGACTCATGGAATCCGACGCTGTATCAGTTGGCTTTGAGCGTGCATTCGGTGGTGGTCAAGCCGTTGACGAGCGTGATCCTCGCAATCATGTTCACTCTGGAGCTTTCTCGTAACTCGACCCGTATCGAGTCCGATCGCGAACTTGGAGTGAAGATCGTGGCCGGAACGTTGTTCAAGGTGGCATTGGTGCTTTTGGCCGCTCAAAACGCCGATCTGTTCCTCCGGGCCTTCAATTCGATTTCCAGCTGGCTTGTCACCGGCGTTTCGGACCAGATGAGCGCCGACACCACCGCGACCGGCAATGAGCTTGGCGATCAGATGCGTGACCAGATATCGGATGCGGGTGTCATGGGCCAGGCGGCGTTGCTGATTCTGCTGCTTATTCCGTTCCTGTTGTCGCAGTTGGCGAGTGTGATCGCGACCGTGGTCATGTACGTGCGCTTCATCGAGATCTACGCGCTGACGGCCTTCCAGTCGCTGCCGTTCGCATTGCTGATCCATGACGACACCAAACCAATCGCGATTGGTTATTTCAAGGCGTATGCGCGGACCTGCATTAATGCGGTCACGTTGTTGATCTGTCTGGCGATCTATCAGGCGATCGTTGCGGACGCTGTTGGTTTGTCCGCTGCGGAGGGAGACATGGTCGGTTGGGTGACCGGGCATTTCGCCCAACTGTTGATGGCTTCGGTGCTGTTGTTCTTCGTTATCCAGCTTTCCCAGCGTGTGAGCCGCGCGGTGGCCGGCGAGTGAGGAGGTTTTATGGCTTTGCAGATGAGGGTCTATAAGGAGATCCACGGGGTCGAGGCGAAGGTCCAGTGGGGCATGAGCTGGAGGCAGATGCTGGCCGGCGCGTTGATGCTCGTTGTTGGTGGCGGGGAGACGTTCGTGTTCTTCTGGCTCCTGCATCAGACGAATTTGGGCGCGGCCTTGTTGTTCGTGGTGTGCGCGCCTCTTGCGGCGTGGGGCTGGTGGAGGCCGAAAGGTCTGATGCCTGAAAAATACGCCGTCTATGTGCTGCGGCACAAGTTCGGGTCGAATCTGCTGTTTCGCGACGGTCCGGCCAGCCATCACTCATCGGCCAAACCATCAGTTAATGAGCACCAATCACAATCAAGGAGGCGACATGCGTAAGAAGGAAAAGTCAGAGAAAGAAGCATCCCGTCAGGGCGCGCCCAGGTCCGTCAAGGAGCTTGTGGCCTATGACGCGCTCCTGCCGGGCGGTCAGATGTATCTCGGCGGTGATGTCTGGAGTGTGTCGCTGCGTCTTGGCGATATCAATTACGCAATCGCGACGCAGGATCAGCAGTTGGATATCGTGGACCGTTGGGGTCAGATCCTTAATTCCGTGGGCAACGGGGTGAGCGTCGAGGAGACGATCATGACCCGCACGCTCGATCCCGAGCGGGTGAGCGCCCAGATCACGATGGCTCCGGCCGGTGACGGGCATGATGATTTGCGTGAGGATTTCAACCGCAACGTGCGCCGTCAGCTGTCCGGTTCGTCAAAGAGCACGGTGACGGACAAATACCTGACGTTCAGCCTGTCCAATTCCGATCACGAGCGGGCCATTAATTTGCTGAATCGTCAGGCGTTGTCCGTTCAATCGCAACTGCGCAGCCTGTATGGCTGCGAGGCTGTGAAGCTGAACCGTCGGGAACGGCTGCGCGTGCTGCATTCGCTGCTGCGCCGGGGCACCCGCTTCACGTTTGATGAGGATGATTTCGCCGCACGGCGGCATGCGAGCACGAAGGATTACGCGTGTCCGTGGGCGGTGGATATGCGGGACAAGCGTCGTCTGACCATTGATGACGGCGATGTGTCGATGCTGCATCAGGTGTTGTATGTGAGCGATTTTCCCGATTATCTGTCCGACCAGCTGATCGCGGATCTGACCGATATCAAGGCGGATATCACCGTGTCGGTGCATCTGACTCCCGAGGGCAAGGCCGAGGGGTTGAAGCTGGTGAACCGCAAGATCGCGGAGATGGAGATGCAGGCGGCCGACGAGCGGTCGAAGAATAGGAAAAGGCATCAGCCGGACGATTATCTGCCTCATGATTTGTCCGAGTCGATGGATGAGGCGGCCGAGATGCGCGACGATCTCAAACATCAGGGCGAGCGTCTGGTGTCCTCTTTGGTCGTGATCGATGTGTGCGCCGAGACCGAGGAGCGGTTGGATCGTCTGGTGCGTGATGTGATCGCCGTGATCGACGCGCAATCGTGCGTCGCGGACACGCTCACCTACATGCAGGGCGACGCTCTCAACGCGGTGCTGCCGCTCGGGGTCAACCCGCTGCCGATGCGGCGGACCCTGACGACGAGCGGCGCGGCCATCCTATTGCCGTTCACCACGCAGGAGCTGTTCCAGGCGGGTGGCGTGATGGCCGGCACGAACGCGCGGAGCGGCAATGCGGTCGTCTATGATCGCGCACAAAACATGAACGCCAACGGCTTCATCCTTGGCACGGCCGGTAGCGGCAAGAGCCAGGCGGCGAAGAACGAGATCACGCAGATCTTTCTGACCCGTCCCGACGATGATCTGGTCGTCATCGATCCCGAACACGAGTTCACTCCGTTGTGCATGCAGCTTGGCGGTGAGCGCATCGAAATAGGCGAGTCAAGCCCGTCCCATATCAACGCTTTGGACATCGAACTGCTGGACGATTCCGAGGGTGACCCGATCCGTTCCAAGTGCGCGGCCGCGTTGAACATGATCGGCGCGCTGATCGGCGGCGATG